>JAZNZX010000059.1:0-111853 GCA_045595185.1 Candidatus Fimenecus sp.
ATTGGAGTTTGTAGGGATGTTTAAGGTTAGTGTCATTCTGAGGAACAAAGTGACGAAGAATCTCTGTTGGTTGATGTGTTACTGTTAGAGAGATTCTTCGCTACGCTCAGAATGACTTACCAAATTGGTTGTTCATCCCGACAAATTATAATTTGTTTGTTAAAAAAGTAAAGGCGAGAGAGGGTCTCTCGCCTTATTGTTAAGATGTTAAGTTTTAGTCCTTCTTTGCAAGCTCTGTAAGGGAAGTTGCAAGTCCTGCAAGTCCCTGAATTTCTGATGGAATAATAATCTTTGTCGCCTTGCCGTCAGCAGCCTTTTCGAATGATTCAAGAGCTTTGATGCTTATAAATTCCTGACTTGGATTTACCTTGTTAATCATTTCAATACCTGCAGCAGTTGCTTCCTGAATCTTAAGGATTGCAGCAGCTTCACCTTCTGCTTCACGGATTTTTGATTCCTTAATAGCGTCAGCACGAAGAATAGCAGACTCTTTTTCACCTTCTGCAACAAGAATTGCTGCCTTCTTTTCACCTTCAGCCTGAAGAATCTTTTCGCGTCGTTCGCGTTCAGCCTTCATCTGCTTTTCCATTGAATCCTGAATTTCGCGAGGTGGCATAATATTCTTTAATTCAACGCGGTTGATTTTGATACCCCAAGCGTCAGTTGCTTCGTCAAGAACCTCAGTAATTTTTGAGTTGATAGTATCTCTTGATGTAAGAGTTGCGTCAAGCTCAAGGTCACCGATAATGTTACGAAGAGTTGTTGCTGTAAGGTTTTCAATAGCCATCATTGGGCGTTCAACACCGTATGTGAAAAGCTTAGGGTCGATAATACGATAGAAAACAACTGTGTCGATTGACATTGTTACATTATCCTTTGTGATAACAGGCTGTGGCGGAAAGTCCACAACTGCTTCCTTAAGGCTTACTCTTTTTGCAACTCGGTCAATAATTGGGATTTTTACATGAATACCGGTATCCCATGTTGTATGGTATGCACCGAGTCTTTCAATAACAAAGGCATTTGCCTGTGGTACGATTCTGACATTTGCTACGATAATGCCGATAACGATTGCGATTAAAATAATAGGTATAGCTAAAAATTCCATAGTGTTTCTCCTTTTTTATAATTTGTTTATTACAAGGGTTGTTCCTTTGATGCCCTTGATTATTACTTTTTCTCCCTTTGAGAAGGTTTCGCTGTTTTCTGAAACAGCCTTCCAATAAATGTCGCCTACGAGTACTCGTCCCGTAATTCCATTTGTATCTTCTGCTACTGTTGCTGTTTTGCCGATTAGTTTTTCATTCTGGTCAACATCGTCAACAGGCTTTTTGATGTGCTTATTATATATTTTACGGCAAATCACCATAAATACAGCACTCAGAACAACAAATATTGCTGTCTGCCATAAGAATCCGTCAACCACAAATGATAGCAGGCAAGTGATGATTGCAGCAGGTACAAACCAAATTGATACCAATGCTGTTGTCATCAGTTCAACCATCAGAAATAAAATACCGACTACGAGCCAGAGTACCCAAGGATTTGAAATAAGATACTCCATATCAATTCTCCTTAATTAAGTATTATTCTTCGCTGATGTCCTTGGAAAAGGTGATAAGCAAAGGTGTTCCTGCTTTTGTATGAGCCATACCACCGAGATAAACAGCAGTACTTGCAACTTCCCAGCCGTGTTTAGCCATATCATTCATTTTTGCTTCTGCTTCGCCAAGCTTTACCTCTAAAATCTTGTATTCCTTATGCATAATAAATTCCCCCTTATTTTATAATGTATTGATAGATTGCATCGTAAATGCTGTCTTCAAAACTGCCTGATGCACCGCCGTCAAATCTGAAAAGACCCTGACCACCGCCAGCACCGATGGCATGAATGTGAGTTTTACCTGAAATATCGTCGATTACAACAGTAAGTGTAAGACGGTTGCCTGCACGATAATAGTGCTTTTCATAAACCTGAACAATTACAGTTGCGCCATTTTCAGCAGTTGTAGCATACTCGTCAATCAGTTCACCTGTAATAGAATTGTTGACAATGGTTTTGTTGATAAGCTGTGCAACCTCTTGTGGTGAAATTGATACGTATAAATCTGTCATTTTACATAACCTCCCCAAGCTCCGTAAATGCTTTTTGTGCCAAATCTCGCATTCTTGTTGAAAGAATTGCAAGTACCATTGCTCTTAAAGCAGTTCTGAGCTTTGACCTTGAAACATCGTCACGCAAAATTACTTTTTCCATATGCGATTTTATGATTTCGTCAATTTCGTTTGTTTCATAAACCGATTTTTGTTCGCACTCGTAAATTATACTGCACAAAATATTAAATAATTCTCTGTCAGGCAAAATGTCGTCCGAACGGTCTTCAACCGAACCGTTTATGTAGCTCATTAAATAAGCAATCTGTTCAAGTTGCATTGAACCACGCATCATATTGATAAGAATGATGCGCACTGTCTGTTCTTCGCCATAGCGTTTTTCTTCGGGATTTTTTACCCAACCTCGTTTTATCCAATTCTGAATTGTGGATGTTTCAAGTCCTGTCAACTCCCTGACCTGAGCAAGAGTAAGACCTTTTGTAACGGTTAACAGCGGAGCAATCAGCGAAAAACAGTTGTCTGCTGCAACAGTATTAAAGGTTAATGTTGTTCCCGGTATATATTCCAATCTACTCCACCTCCTTTTATATGGTAATTTGATTATATCACAGGTTCATATGACTGTCAATAGGGTTTTTGTGATTTTTATAAAAATTAACGGACAGACTTTTTGTCTATCCGTTATAACTTTTATTCACTAATAAGTGTATTGATGTTCTTTTCCATAAGGTCAAAGAATTTGTTTACGATTTCCTTGTCCTTTTCATTACCTCTTACACACATTGAAAGTGTAATCACATTCTTATAGGTTGTTGCGGTAAGAAGTACAAATGGCTTGTATTTAACAGCACCTGACATAAATGCGTCAACAGGCTCATGACCTGACAGGGCAAGTTGCTGACCATTAAGAACACCAATATTACTCATAGCCATATATGGATTTGAATAACCGATTTTGATGATTTCTTCACTTGCTGCATGAGGAAGTATGCTGTAACCGAAATTGAGCAGGGGCAGTCCGTAAAGTCCCATAAACTTGTCTTTTTTAAATTTGTTTGAGCTTCTTACAACATATTGAACTGTTTCAAAAATATCACGACCACGTTGTGGGATTGCACATTGCATCCAAGCAGTATGATTTGTAAAGCCCTTGTCGTCAACACTATCCATATGACGGCGAAGGTCAATGGCACTTGAAATCATAAGCTGGTCACTTGGTGGAAAACCTGCTAACTCATAAACGCTGTAAAAATACGCAGTAAGCAACATTTCATTTATGGTTGCACCAAGCTCTTTACCCTTTATTTTGAGTTTTGAAAGAATGTCTTCGTTGAATTTCTTTCTTGCGATAAAGGATGTATCGCGAATACTGTCGCTTGTAAGGGGGAATTTGTGGTCATCTCTTGCGTTGATGTTTTTAAAGAGTCGTTGTGCAACACCTGATTCCATTTTTGAGAAACCAGTATAAACATCAGTATAAGCTCTTGACCCTGTTCGGTATTTAATAGGGCTTATGCCTTTTTCCACATATTCTGTGTAGTTTTCACAGAAGGATTTAAGGAAATATTTAAGGTCGCCACCATCCATACACATATGGTTTTCAATCATACAAAGAGTGCTTTTGCCATCTTTGATAAAAACGGCAAATTTCATCTGAATGTGGCTTTCAGGTGGAATATACTGTGTTAAAAAGTCGTCAACAGCTTCCTGTAAATTTTCAGGCTCGGAAACTGTAAGAACCTCGTCAATATCATAAGGCATAACTTCCCAATGAGTGCTGACTTTTTTATCAACAAACTTCGAATGTAATACAGGAACTTTTTCGAAGGCACATATAATAACGGTTTTAAGTGCTTCAACATCAAGGACAAAGTCGTAATTCAATTCAACATGAACCATACGGTCATTGAAATCACGGAAAAGGTAATGCATTTTATCCCATAATTCTGCATTTAACTTACGCTTCATTATTCTTCATCCTCCTGTTTATACATAAAATATTTCGCATTGTGTGCAATAATTGACATAAAAATAATAAGGTCAACACCAACACCTGCAAATACTAAAAGCCAGCCTGTAAACCATGAAATAATTCCCATTCCTGCAAGAATAATATAAAGCATTGTAAAAATTGCAGGAATATAAACAAAAAGAGAAACTGTACGGAATTTCTGTTTAGTTTTAAAGGCGAAAATCAAATCAGCAATAAATGATACCAAAATGCCAAGTATAACAAAAATCCAACTGAATCCCGGATTGTACATCATAAGAACAAAAAGGAAAATGAAAATTGCAACAAGCATAATACATCCTGCCATAAGAGCTCTTGCGACAGGATGCAAAAATCTGTGCCAATGGCAAAGTCGTTTGATGAGAAAGCTTGTGTAGAATATTATCATTGAGAATATTCCGCCAACGATAATAAGCCAGGTTTTATTCCATGCACCTGTTGATTTGCTTACTGAGAAGTATGCAACGAAAATAGCGATAAAGAAAAGTACACCGCCAATGGCGAAAATCTTTCTTAAAAGACTTGCTCTTGCCTTTTTCTTTTCTTCCTTTTCAAAAGCATAGTAATTCTTTTCAAGTTCAGGATATTCGTCTGCCAACAAATCGGCAAGGACTTTTTCATCACGAAGACCTGCGCCAGTGACCTCGTTAGCTCTTTCAGTCATTTCGTCAAGAATTTTTCGTTTATATTTATAAGCAATGTGAGAATCCTTAATGTTTTTGCAGGATTCCTCAATATATTCAATAAAGTTTTTCAAAACAGCACCTCCGTTTGTTATATATTTTCATTGTAGCAAATATTATGTTATTTTTCAATAAAATACAAAAAAATAACCGTCAGTTGCCTGACGGTTATACGAATTTAATTATTTATTGTCTTTGTCTTTTTTCTTTGTGAATTTCGGAACAAGCTTGTTAAGAGCAGTTGTGATGAGAATGAGTACACCCATAACAATGATAATACAAACCATACCGATAACCATATACTTAATATTGTAAACAAAGTTCATTGGCTCAAACATAAAAGCCATTAAAGTAACAAAAATATTTTCTAACATCTCAGCCACTCCTTACATAAAGAAATTGAGGATAAGACCGCCTGCGATAACAGATGCAATCTGACCTGATACGTTTACACCGATTGAATGCATAAGAAGGAAGTTCTGCGGGTCTTCTGCGAGTCCCATCTTGTGAACAATTCGACCTGACATCGGGAATGCTGAAATACCTGCAGCACCAATCATAGGGTTAATCTTTTTGCCCTTTGGTAAGAAGATGTTGAGAATCTTTGCAAACATAACGCCGCCAACTGTGTCAAAGATGAATGCAACAAGACCAAGACCGAGGATAAGAAGTGTGTTTGGAGCAAGGAATGATTCGTAGTGCATCTTTGTAGCAATTGTGATACCAAGGAAGATTGTGATAAGGTTTGCAAGAACCTTCTGTGCAGTTTCTGAAAGTGAGTTAAGAACACCGCATTCACGGATAAGGTTACCGAACATAAGGAATCCGACAAGTGAAACAGAAGCCGGAGCAACAAGACCTGCAACAACTGTAATGATAATTGGGAAGAGAATTCTTGTAAGCTTTGTAACCTCTGTCTGTGAGTAAGGCATACGGATAAGACGTTCTTTCTTAGTTGTGCAAAGCTTGATAAACGGTGGTTGGATAATCGGAACAAGCGCCATATATGAATATGCAGCAACCATAATAGCACCAAGATATTCGGAGTTAAGCTTGTTAGCAACAACGATTGATGTAGGACCATCAGCAGCACCGATAATAGCGATTGAAGCTGCGTCGTTGATTGGGAAGAAGATTGATGCGAGACAAAGTGTGAAGAAAATACCAAACTGTGCTGCAGCACCAAAAATCATAAGCTTAGGATTTGAAAGAAGCGGACCGAAGTCAATCATTGCACCGATACCGATGAAAAGAATAAGCGGAAACAATTCGTTTGCAATACCTGCACCGAAGAGCACATCAAGAGCACCTACTTCAAGTTCACCGTTTTCAGCCATCTGAGTAATTGCACCTGAAAAAGGTAAGTTAACAAGAATTGCACCAAAGCCCATAGGTAAAAGAAGTGTAGGCTCCATTTCCTTTTTGATTGCAAGGTAAATAAGCAATCCGCCGATAGCCCACATTACGAGCATTCTCCAGTCGAGTGCAAAGAAGTTCTCGTAAAGGATTTCAAAGTTTTTGAGAAAGTCCATTTTAATTCTCCTTCATATAATTTTCATAACCTGAATAAATGTGATTTAATAAAACCCCAATCTACTCCATTATAATGTGTATTGTATCATAATTTTCGTTTTTTTCAATAGAAATAATAAACAAAAGAAAGAATTTCATTGAAAAAATAATGTTCAAGTGATATAATCGACAGGATATTTCTTTGGAAGTGATTAAATGTTTGGCATAGGAACGATTATAAATACCGCCTTAGTTATCGTTGGCGGACTTATAGGTCTGCTTTTCAAAAAAGGCATAAAAGAAAGATATGAAAAAACTTTAATGGCTGCCTGCGGTGTATCTACAATTTTTATCGGCATTACAGGCACATTACAGGGAATGCTTACGGTTGTTGACGAAAAAATTCAGACTCAGGGTACAATGCTTCTCATATTTTCATTTGTTCTTGGCGGTTTTGTCGGCGAGCTTATCAACATTGAAAAGAGAATGGACAGTCTTGGCGAAAAGTTGAAAAAAACGCTTCATGCAGAAAAGGATAACAAATTTGTTGACGGCTTTGTAAACACATCATTGATTATCTGCGTCGGTGCTATGGCGATTGTAGGCTCAATTCAGGACGGACTCACAGGAGATTATTCAATGCTTACCGCAAAGGCTGTTCTTGACCTTGTTATTGTTGTGATTATGACATCTACATACGGAATCGGTGCAATCTGTTCTGCTATTCCTATTTTTGTGTATCAAGGGGCAATAACCTTGCTTGGCCATTTTGCAGGAAACATCATAAGTGACGAACTGATTGGTTATCTTTCATATGTTGGCTCTGCACTTATATTCTGTGTAGGTATTAACATTACATTCGGTAAAAAAATCAGAGTCGGAAATCTTCTTCCTGCACTTTTAGTGCCTGTGTTTTATGTGGTAGGAAAATATTTTCTTGAAATACTAAATTTTTAATAGTATAATACAACATTGTAAATAAATGAAAGTGGAGGGATTTTTTGTGTCCGAAAAAACAAACAATAAGTTTATGAAAAAATCGGAAATCGCAACCTTCGGTATTGGTCTTTTTGGTGTGGCTCTTTTAACAGGTTGGATGCCTGACTACACAGCTACATTCTTCGCTGACTTTGCTTTTAAGGGTAAAGGCTTCGATTCAGACTTTATGGCGAATATGATTTCCACAGTATTCCTTGTAGCAGGTTTCGTTGGTGCTATCTGTGAATTGGTAATTGGTTACCTTGTAGATAACACAAAAACAAAAATGGGTAAGGTTAAGCCTTGGGTTGGCTTTGGCGTTATTCCGTTAGCACTTATTTCAATGCTTGTTTTCGTTGCACCAAATACAGACAATCAGGTGTTGGCAGTTGTATGGATGTTTGTAATTTATTCACTTTACACAGCATTCTGTTGTGCTGTTGAAAGTCCTGCAAACTGCTTCGGCTCTCTTTGTTCACCTAATCCGTCAGAACGTTCAACTGCTATTTCAATCGCATCTTTCTTGCGTTCAGTAGGTCAGTCAGGCGGTATGGTTGTTATTCTTGTAGTTGGTCTTGTAATGAAGGCTGTTATGGGACAACAGCAGTTCAAGAATGCAGAAGGACAGGGTCTTGACCTTGTAATTTCAACTGCGGTTTGTGCACTGGGTCTTATCCTTTTCACAATGATTTTCTTCGCAAACAATAAAGAAAGAGTTCCTTTCACACAGGAAAAAGTAAGCCTTAAGGATGCTGTAAAGGTTGTTTTCACAAATAAAAACCTTCTTATGGTTTCACTTACAAAGCTTACGGGCTTCGGTCGTGGTGTTTACGGTACCGTTTCTCTTTACATAGCAGTTTTCCTTTTGGGTTCAAAGGACTTGAAGCTTGCACTTCTTTTGCCTATGGGTATCGGTACTGCAGTTGGTACACTTCTCGTAAACTTTGTTCTTAAAAAGTTCAGCACAAAGCAGACCTTTATTCTTTTCTGCCTTTATGGTGCATCTTCATTGGGAATTCTTTTCCTTGTTTCTCGCGGAATAGGATTTAATGACGGTCTGATTATTCCGTTCCTTATTCTCAACTTCTTCTGTGGTCTTCAGCACGGTAACACAAATGTTACACCTAACATTATGATTGCTGATTGCGTTGACGAAATTGAGTATAAGACAGGTAAGCGTTCAGAAGGTCTTGCTTATGCCGGATATGGACTTTTCTCAAAGGTTGCATCTGCATTTACAAAGGGCCTTGGTCCTTGGCTTCTTTATACTTGGTCAGGATATATGGTTTCAACTGACCCAAATGTGGCTTATGCTCAGCAGACAGACGGAACACTTAACAAATTGCTTATGATTTATACAATCATTCCTGCAATTTTCGTTATTCTTCAAGGTGTGCCAATTCTTTTCTACGATATGGTGGGCGAAAAGAAAGAAATGATTACAAAAGCTCTCGCAGAGCGTCGTGCACAGGCTGGAACAGCACCTGATGCAGAAAATGCTTAAAGGAGGTAAGGATAATGGCTAACAAAGAAAAAACCTTTAATTTTAAAGCATATGCCATAATCGTTTTTGTGGCAGTTTTAGCAGTACTTTTTATTATCACAACACTTACCTTCAAGGCAAAATACACAGGCTTCCATCCTGAAGAGGTTGCAAGAACCTATGTTGATACAATCGTTCAGACAGGTGACGGTTACAACGCATATAAGACTGCACTTCCGAGCAAAAACTATAAATACGGTGATTTTATTCGTGTTTACTATATGTATCCTGTAATTTATCGTGATGCAGAGGGCTACACAGTCGGTGGTGACCTTGATGAGCTTAAGGGCTATAACGATGATTCGTTCAAAGGTGAAAAAACACTTAATGATGACGGTAGCCTTAACGGTAAATTGATTGATGAAATGTATCCTGTTTATGTAAGTCTTGTTGCAAACGGTTGGGATGATTACGGTAAGATTTATACAGAATATTTCAATGCATTGGTTGAAAAGCGTGAAGCACTTTTCGGTGATAAATATATGTCAGATGAAGTGATGTTCACAGCCCTTGAAGCTAATGTTAAAACATACGGTGATTCTCTTACAGGTACTGATTTCATCGTTGATGAAAATTCAGGTGTTACATTGAGTGAAGAAAGCACAGGTGCTTATCAGACAGTTTTCGGTGAAGACTACAAATTCACAACAACAGTTAAGAGTGAAAATGAGATTTCACTTGATGATGCAAAGTCAAAGCTTGATGCAAAAACACTTGAAACATACGAAGTAACTCTTGACGATATTACAGAAGCAAAGAATTTCACAATTGAGGTTAAAACTGAAGACGGTAAAACAATTGCCGAAACAAATGTAACAGTTGTGAGAATCAAGGATTTCTGGTATGTTGATAACACAACAGTTGACACAACTGCACTTTACGGTTTTTATAAATAAGTAAATACTGTAACGATTTGGCGAGGTTATAAAACCTCGCCTTTGTTTTGTTCAAATTATAATTTATCGGGATGAATAACTAATTTGGTAGGTCATTCTGAGCGTAGCGAAGAATCTCTCTAACAGTAACACATCAACCAACAGAGATTCTTCGTCACTTTGTTCCTCAGAATGACACTAACCTTAAACATCCCCGATAAACTCCAATTTATGCTTGCATTTGCGTTCATTTTTATTGCATATAAATTTTTCTTGTGGTATCATATAATATATATCGGTTTTTCGGAGGACAAAATGGAAAAATTGCATTCGTTTATTGACCTTTTTGAAAAAAACTCCATATTGATTGAACACAACTGTGACGAAAATGTGTTAATTGAAGACATTTCCTATAATTCAAGGGAAGTGACGAAAAATACGCTGTTTTTCTGTAAGGGAGCACATTTTAAGGAACAGTTTTTGCATGATGCAATAAATAAAGGCGCTGTTGCTTATGTTTCAACACAGAAATATGATGCAGATGTTCCTTGTATCATAGTGTCGGATATTCGTAAGGCTTTGTATTCCACAGCAAATTTCTTTTACAAAAATGCGTGGGACAAGCTTAATTTAATCGGCATTACAGGAACAAAGGGCAAAAGCACAACAGCCTATTTTATTAAGCATATTCTTGATGAACACCTTGAAAATAATCAGGGAAAAGAAAGTGGAATTGCATCTACGCTTGAAATTTATGACGGTGTTGTTCAAAAGGAAAGTACACTTACAACGCCTGAACCATTTGAACTTCACAAGCATTTCCATAATGCTGTAGAAAGTGGTACGAACTTTTTTACAATGGAAGTTTCTTCACAAGCATTAAAATATGGTCGAACAGAGGGCGTGCAGTTTAAAATCGGCTGTTATCTCAACATAGGTATTGACCATATAAGTGCAAATGAGCATCCTGATTTTGAGGACTACTTCACATCAAAGATGAAGCTCTTTACTCAATGTGATACAGCAGTTATAAATCTCGATTCCGACCTTAGTGACAGGGTTGTGGAATATTCAATGAATGCGAAAAAAGTAGTCACATTCAGTACGAAAAATCCACAGGCTGACATTTACGGCTATAATATTCGAAAGGAAAATTCGGACACAGTATTTTCAGTTAAGACTGACAGATTTGAACAGGAATTCAGACTTTCAATGCCGGGTCTTTTCAATGTGGATAATGCTCTTTGTGCAATCGGTGTTGCTTATGTATTGGATATTTTACCTGAATATATTTATAACGGACTTTATAAATCAAAAACACCGGGCAGAATGGAAATATATGAGAGCAAAAACAAGAAAATTGCTGTGATTGTGGACTATGCTCACAACAAGTTGAGTTTTGAAACAATAATTGCCTCAATGAAAAAGGAATATGAGGACAGACCTGTTTCAATTCTTTTCGGTTGTCCCGGTAACAAAGCCCTTGTTCGCCGTAAGGGTATGGCAGAGGTCAGCGGAGAAATGGCTGATTTTGTGTATATTACAGAGGATGACCCTGCTGAAGAAAAAATTGAGGACATCTGTAATGAAATTGCAGGATATATTGATAATATCGGAGGTAAAGGTAAATACAAAATCATTTACGACCGTGAAACTGCAATTAAAACTGCGATAGAAGATGTAAAGGATACTGCAGTAATCATCCTTGCCGGAAAAGGTGCAGAAACACATCAGAAACGAGGACTTGTGTCAGAAAACTATGCGTCTGATGCAGTTCTTGCAAAAAAATATCTTAAGGAATATGACGAAAGGCAGGAAAAATAATGGACACAAAAGAAGCTGTAAAAACAGCAATAAAAATTGCAAAAGTAATACCTTTTGTTACTGCAACAGTAGGTGTTTTTAGTCTTGCACTTTCAAAATATCAGGAAAAACAAGGTGACTATTCAAGAGAGTTTTCTGATGTGGAAAATGAATTGAAGGCAAAAATTGATGAGGTGAGAATGGGCTATGGCAAAGAAAACTAATTCTATTTTTAAAACAGCATTGGGCTATGGTATTGGTGCTATTGGCCTTGATTTGAGTTATGGTATGTTCTATTCATACCTTTCATATTATCTTTCAAGTGTTCTTGGATTGGAAGAAGGCTTTTTGCTTCTTATTACACCACTTGCTCGAATCTGGGATGGAATCAACGACCCTATGATGGGAACAATCGTTGACAATACACGAACAAAATTCGGTAAATACCGCCCTTGGATTTTAATTGGTGCTATCTGTAACGCGGTTGTGCTTTTCCTTTTGTTCACATCATTTGGAATGAGTGGTCTTCCGCTTTATATTTACATAGGTATTATGTATGTGCTTTGGGGTATGACAAATACAATGGCTGATATTCCGTATTGGTCAATGGTACCATCATTTACAAGTGAAGAAAAAGAAAGAAACCTTGTGGCAACCGTTGCCCGTTCATTTTCAGGTATCGGTCAGGGTATTATCTCAATTTTAACTCCGATTATCTGTCCTATGCTTTCAAGTGGTATGACAGATGAAAAGGGATACAGTGCAACAGGCTTTTCCCGTTGGGCAGGTATCTGCGGTGTGGCACTTGTGTTTTTTGCAACGGTTTGTATTCTTGTTACAAAAGAAAAGAATGTTGTTTACGGTGAAAAGAAGAAATTCAGCCTTAAACAGATTTTTGAAGTTATCAGGAGTAATGACCAGTTAGTTGTGTTTATCGTATTTGCGATGCTTTCAAATGCAGGTTGGTATCTTACAAGCTCAACTGCGGTTTATTACTTCACAGACTCATTGGGCAATTCACAATTACAGTCACTTTTCCAGACAATCGGTACAGTAGGCTCTGTTCTTGGTCTTCTTGTTGTGCCTGTTCTTTCAAAGTGGTTTACAAAGCGAACTACATACACAATTTCACTTGTAACTGCAATCGCAGGTTATGGCCTTATGCTCATAACAGGACCAATTTTGAAACTCAATGTTGTGATTATGGATGTTTGTTACATTCTCGCATCCGTTGGTGTTTCTTCAATGTTTGTATCACAGACAATTTTCCTTGCAGACATTGTTGACTACGGTGAATACAAAAATGGTACAAGAAGTGAAAGCATCACTTTCTCAATGAAAGGCTTTTTACAGAAAATGGCATATACAATGCAGACAATCGTACTTTTCGGTGGTCTTGGACTTATGAATTATAACGAACAGATTACAACTGTTAAGGTTTTAAATGATTCAACAAAGACAGGTATCGGTTTTATCTGCTTTGGCGTTCCAATGCTTTTCTTCCTGGCATCACTTATCGTATTCCGTAAAAAGTTCAAAGTGTTTGGTGAACTTGCAGATAAGGTTCACGATTATATTATTGAAAAGAGAGCGTCAGGTAATTGATTATGGCTAACTTGAAATTCTACCAGATAACAGACTTGCATCACTATGCACTTGAATTAGGAACAGAGGGAAAGGCTTTTGAAAAGATTTGTCTTTCTGACCAGAAATGTCTTGTAGAAACAGGTGCAATGATTGACGCATATTTCGATAAAATCATTGAAGACACGGAAACGAATATTGTGCTTATTACAGGTGATGTAACTTGTAACGGCGCAAAAGAAAGTCACAATGACCTTATTCCTAAGCTTCAACGACTCAAGGATGCAGGTAAAAAGGTTTATGTTACAACAGGTACTCACGATTACTATATGGAAAACGGTAACGGTACAGGCAAGGCTGAAAAATGCGTCGGTGACGAACTTTTAACAGCAACACGAACAGAACGAGATGAACTTTTAGAAATCTATCACGATTTCGGTCTTTCAGAGGCGATTTCAGTACATAAACCAAGCCATTCATATTGCGTACAGCTTCAGGATGGTTACAGATTACTCTGCCTTAATGACGATGGTGATGAGTTCTTCTGTGGTTATTATGACGATTGCCTTGAATGGATAAAAGAGCAGATTGATGATGCAAAGGCTAATGATGATTACATTTTTGCAGTAACTCATCATCCTGTTTTGCCCCCAAGTCCTATTTATCCGCTTTTCAGCAGACGAGATATGCTCGGTGACTTTGAAAAAACATCAGAATTTCTTGCTGATAACGGTGTCAAATTCGTTTTCACAGGTCATACTCATATGATGAACATTGCGAAAATGACAACAGCAAAGGGTAACGATTTTTATGACATCAACACCTGTTCGGCAGTAGGCTATCCCAATGCTATGCGAAAGGTTGTTATGACCGATACGGAGGTAATTGTTGATAGTGTAAAGATTGACAGTTTCGATTGGGATTTAAAGGGAATGACCATTGACGAATACACAAAGGCAAATTTCCAACAATTCCTTAATGCAATCTTTGACTCAATGGCTTATGATATTCCAAAGCTTGCTGAGCTTTCAACATCCTTCAGTATGACACCGGAAATGGTGTATAAACTTGAAAATGTGCTTGTGCCATTCGGTAAATTCTTGCAGAAAGCAACATTTGAAACTCTTGGAAAAATGTTTGGCATAAGCAAATATGTTGCAGATTCCGTAAAAAATAGAAATGTAAAGGACTTTCTTATTGAGGTTGTTACAAATGTGTTTGCAGGTGACGAGCCATATAATCCTTACACACCTGAATATCTTGTTATGTGGGCATTGTTCAATAAGCGTGTAAAGAAAATCATCAAGCCTATAAAAGGTTCAGAAGGTATAGCAAAAATTCTTGACATTATCCTTGACGGTGTACTTTATGATGCACCACCAAGTGACTGGAAAGGAACATTTGCAAAATAAGTTCAAAATACAAAACGCAAAGCGCAAAATGAAAACTCCCTACATTAGTTTATAGGGAGTAATTTTTTATATGTTTACTGATTCTCAACACAAATTCTGTATGCGATTTCCTGTAATTGCTCTATGCTTTCGATACTGCACAATGCCTGACGGTATCTTGCGCCACCGTGAAGACCCTTTGTGTACCATCCTGCGTGCTTTCTCGCTTCACGCATACCGATAAAGTCACCCTTGTACTCGCAGATTTTCTGAATATGATTTATCATAACCCTCATTTTTTCGGTTACAGGCGGGTCAGGAATAATTCTTTCGTGGTCAAGATATGCATTGATTTGTGAGAATACCCAAGGACAACCCAGAGCACCGCGACCAACCATAATTAAGTCACAGTTCGTTTCTTCAATCATGCTTGCAGCAGTTAGTCCGTCAACAATATCGCCATTGCCGATTACAGGAAGAGAAACTGACTTTTTAACCTCGGCAATAATATTTCTGTCAACAGGCGGAGCATACATCTGTTTTTTTGTTCTTCCGTGAATAGTGATTGCCGAAGCACCTGCACTTTCTGCCCTTTGTGCCATTTCAACTGCATTTATTGAGTTTTCGTCCCAACCTGCACGGATTTTTACTGTTACAGGAACAGGCGAAGCTTTTACAACCTCTTTGATTATCTGTTCTGCAAGCTGTGGATTTTTCGCAAGACTTGCGCCACCACCATTGGCTATAATTTTCGGTGCAGGACATCCCATATTTATATCAATAATCTGTGGATTAACCTTCATAACGGACTCAATGCTTTCTGCCATAATTTTAGGGTCGTTACCGAAAATCTGCACAGCAGCAGGGCGTTCTTCGTCGGACAAAAACATCAAATCCTTTGATTTTCTGTCACCCATTGAAACGCCTTTTGAGCTTATCATTTCGCTGACAACATATGCAGCACCGTAGCTGACGCACAATTCACGAAAAGCACGGTCAGCAACACCTGCCATTGGTGCTAAAACAGCTTTTCCGTTAATTTCAACATTACCGATTTTCAAAACATTACCTCGTAGAATTTAATAAAAGTATTTTATCACAAGAGTAGAATTAAAACAATAAAAAATACTGTTATTTTTTCTTTTTATATGATACAATAATTTATAATCTTAATTTTAAAGGTGATTTTATGAAAGCATTTATGGATAAAGATTTTTTACTTTCAACCGAAACTGCGAAAGTGATTTTTGAAAACGGCGGAAAGGATACACCGATTTTTGACTGGCATTGTCATCTTTCACCAAAGGTAATTTATGAGGACAAGCCATTTGAAAACATCACAAAGGTCTGGCTTGGTGGTGACCACTATAAATGGCGTGCAATGCGTGGCTGTGGTGTTGATGAAAAATATATCACAGGTGACGCATCTGATTATGAAAAGTTTATGAAATGGGCAGAAAGCCTGCCATATTGTATCGGTAATCCGCTTTATCATTGGACACATCTTGAATTACAGAGATATTTCGGCATTTACGAGCCGTTAAGTCCTAAAACTGCCGATATGATTTGGGAAAAATGTAACGAACAGATTAAAGCAGGTGGATTTACTCCACGTTCACTTATCGAAAAGTCAAATGTTGCTTGTGTATGTACAACTGACGATGCTGCCGATACCCTTGAATACCACAAATTATTGGCAGAAGACAAGAGCTTCAAATGTAAGGTTATTCCTGCATTTCGTCCTGACAAGTCATTTCTTATTGATACTCCTGCGTTCAAAGAGTGGATTGCAGCTATGGAAAAGGCTGCTGAAATGGAAATCAAGTCCTTTGCAGATTTGCTTACAGCACTGGAGAAACGAATTGCATTTTTTGATGAAATGGGTTGTCGTGCAAGTGACCACGCACTTGAATACTGTCCGTTTGAACCTGCAACAAGTGAAGAATTAGAAGCAATATTCACAAAAGCACTTAACGGTGAAAAGTTTACTCAAAAAGAGCTTGACCAATACAGAACAGCACTTTTACAGTTCTTCGGCGAGAAATATGCTGAACTCGGCTGGGCTATGGAGCTTCATTTCGGTGCAATGAGAAATAACAACGCAAGAATGTTCAAGTCAATCGGTGCTGACACAGGCTTTGATTCTGTTCACGACCATCAGCTTGCATACGGTCTTTCTCGTTACCTTGATTCTCTTGACTCGAAAGGCAAATTACCAAAGACAATTCTCTTTACACTTAATCCAAAGGACAATTATGTTCTTGGCACAATGCTCGGTAATTTCCAGAGTAGCGAAGCACAGTCAAAGATTCAGTTCGGTTCTGCTTGGTGGTTCAATGATAACTATGACGGTATGAGAGAACAGATGAAAACACTTGCGAATTTAGGTGTTCTCGGTAAATTTGTCGGTATGGTTACTGACTCCCGTAGCTTCCTTTCATATCCTCGTCACGAATATTTCAGAAGAATTCTCTGTGAAATCATCGGTGATTTGGTAGAAGAAGGCAAATATCCGAACGATACAGAGTTCCTTTCAAAAGTTGTTGAGGACATTTCATTCAATAACGCAAAAAATTATTTTGGAATATAAAATAAAAATATCCCATCCTATGTTAAAGTTAGGATGGGATTATCTGTTTATTTCAGGATTGTCTGTTCTACCCATAATGTAGTCCATACTTACATTATAAAAATCTGCCAAAAGAATTAGTGTTTCAGTAGGTGGAATTCTGTCACCGTTTTCAAATTTTGAAAGTAAAGCTTGTTCAATGCCTGTTTTCATTTGTAACGAGATTTGAGTTAATCCTGCCTGTATGCGAAGTTTCTTTAGATTGTTTGTCATAATATCACCTTAATGACATTATGTCATATTTTCTATTGACAATTATGACAAACTGTCATATAATTTTAATAGAAACACATAAAAAAAGAAAAAACGGAAGAATTACCGTTTTTTCTGGTCAGACAAACCGAGAATATAGTCTGCCGTAACATTATAAAATTTTGCAAGAGCAATAACTCGGTCAGCAGTTATTTCAGTTGAACCGTTTTCAATACGACTGTAATGCTGTTGGGTTGTGTTAAGGAGTTTTGCCACATCTTTTTGAAGAATATCGTTGTCTTCGCGCAGTTCTCGAATTCGTTTATAATACATATTTTATCACCATAATAATTTTATAGTACACCTAAAATGTGTATTGACATATACATCTAAAATGTGTATTATTAAATTGGAGGGAGTATATATATTATAATAAAAACAGGGAGGAATTATTATGAAAAAAGCAAACAAAATCATGGCAATTATCCTCGCAATTCTGATGGTGGTATCCATTATCCCAATCACAGCAAGTGCTGAAGAAAATGCAACAACATATGACTATACTGTTATTTCAGAAGACGAAAAAACTTGCCAACTTAACAGTTGTAAAGGAATAAGCCTGACTGAAGATAAGACGATTGTATTTCCGTCGGAGGTTGATGGATATAAAGTCATTGAATTAGCTGACCATATTACGGCATATACAAATGTAAGAAGGGTTGTTGTGCCGGACTCTGTTGAAAAAATCGGCGATGCATTCAACGGAAACAACGGTCTTTATTCTATTACACTTGGTGCAGGTGTTTCGGATTTTGAACCTGGAAACTTTAGTAATATGAATGAACTTCAAGAGTTTATTGTTTCCGAAGATAATCCATATATCTGCTCGATTGATGGTGTAGTATTCACGAAAGATATGTCAACAATTCTTCGTTTCCCGACAGATTGGAAATATGGTCCTCACTATGCAATTCCTGACGGTGTAAAAACTATTGCAGAAAGAGCGTTTTTACAACCTTGGACTTTAGATATGTTATACATACCTGATAGTGTTACTGTAATAGAAGAACACGCAATTTCTATTAGTGATGAGCTTTCATACATACATTTTGGTAACGGAATTGAGACAATACCATCCTATGCTGTTACAAATTGTAATTGGTTGACAGATGTTTATATCGGTAGTGGTGTAAAAACAATTGAAAAATATGCTTTTTGGGGTTGTGAAAGATTAAATGGTGTATTTGTTCCTGAAAATGTAACAAGTTTGCACGAACTCTCTTTCCCTGATGATTATGTGGACTACACCTTAAAGTCAATTTGCGGATATGAAGGAACTTATGCCGAAACATTTGCTGAAACAACTGAAGGATACAGTTTTCGTATAGAAGACCGACCAACAAAGGAATACGAATACACACTTAACGAAGACGGAACAGCAAATTTTGAACATTATAATTACAGAGAAACAAAAAATATTGTGATTCCGTCAGAAATTGACGGATATGAGGTTACAACAGCAGACGGCAGATGTATTATGGGTACTGTCGATTATCAGGACAGTTTTGCTGAATCTGTAATATCTGTTACTTATCCTGATACTGTAAAAACAATTCTTTATGACCCTACTTATGGTTTTTTCCTGCAAAAAGCTAATCTTTCAAAAGCTGAAGTAATTGATGAAGAATGTGAAGTGGTGTTTTCTGCAACATCTTCAGGATTTTTCAAGGAATTTGAAGTGCATAAAGACAGTGAATACTATTCAACTATTGATGGTGTTTTATACAGTAAAGATGGTAAGGAATTATTAGCTTATCCGGGTGCAAGAACAGAACCTTACTATGTTCCTGACGGTACAGAAACAATCGGTAAATACGCGTTTTGTGATAATCACCGAGTAACAGAGATTACACTTCCGGAAACAACATCAACAATTAAAGACGGTGCTTTCCTTGGAACAAAAATTCTTGAGAAAGTATATATCCCTGAAAGTGTAACATCAATCAGCCCGACAGCTTTTTATGAAGCCTATGAACAAGATAATACATATCCTACGATTTATGGTATAGAAGGTAGCTACGCAGAAGAATACGCAGAAAAGTATAATCTTAAATTTGTAGCAACTGTTGCAGGTCATGTTGTAGAAGTAATTAAGGGCTATGCACCGACATGTACTGAGACGGGTCTTACAGATGGTTATAAATGCTCTGAGTGTGGTGAAATTTTAGTTCAGCAAAAGGTTATTTCTGCAACAGGTCATAATCACGAACCATTTGTAACATCTCCAACCTGTACTGAACAAGGTTATACAATATATATATGTGCTTGTGGTGATAAGTTTAAGGATGATTATACTTCTGCAAACGGTCACGAATATAATTTTGCAGAGTCTGAAGTAAAAGAAGCAACATGTACAGAAGGCGGATACAGATATGTACAATGCTTAAATTGTGACTTTATATTCTATTTCAATATTGTAGATGCAAAAGGTCATTGGTATGAAGACGAAACAGTTATTCTGCCAACTTGTACAGAGCCAGGATACATATATAGTGTTTGTGAATGTGGTGATGTTTTTGAAGCGTCTGTTGATGCGTTAGGTCATACGGAAGAAAAAATTCCAGCAGTAGCACCAACATGTACAGAAACAGGGCTTACAGCCGGTACAAAATGTTCAGAGTGTGGTGAAACAATAAAAGAACAGGAAACAGTTCCTGCAAAAGGCCATAAATACACACCGGTAACCACAACTCCTGCAACTCACACATCAACAGGTGTTATGACATATATTTGTAATTGTGGTGATAGATATACTAAAGTAATTGAAAAAATCGATACCCATAATTATAAATCTGTAATAACAGCCCCAACTTGTACGGAACAAGGCTATACAACTTATACTTGCTCTTGTGGTGATAGTTATGTTGACAATTATGTAAATGCAACAAGTCATGATTATAAACCATCTGTAACAGCTCCAACATGTACTGAAAAAGGTTACACAACTTACACATGCGAATGTGGTGATAGTTATATTGATGATTATGTTGATGCTCTTGGTCATACAGAAGAAACAATCCCTGCAGTAGCATCAACTTGTACTGAAACAGGTCTTACAGAGGGTACAAGGTGTTCGATTTGTGATGAAACACTCACGGAACAAGAAATCATTCCTGCAAACGGTCACGATTATAATGATGTTGTAACAGTTCCTACTTGTACAGAGCAAGGTTACACAACATACACTTGTGAATGTGGTGATAGTTATGTTGATAATTATGTTGATGTATTAGGTCATGCTCCTGCAAACACAGTTGAAGAAAACTATGTTGCACCAACCTGCACATCAAATGGTAGTGTTGATAAAGTGGTATATTGTTCAGAATGTAAAGAAGAAATTAGTCGTGAAACTGAAACATTTGAAATGCTTGGCCACGCAGACAATGACGGTGACGGATACTGTGATACGGACAATGAACTTCTCGACCCATCAGTAGAATGTGACCACAGATGTCATAAAAATGGTTTATTCTGGAAAATTACTCGTTTCTTCAACAAACTTTTCGGCATAAACAAATATTGCCAATGTGGTGAAGCACATTATTGAGAACTTAATACACAACAACAAAACAGAGCCCTTTTCAAGGCTCTGTTTTTGCATTTGAAAGTATGATTTGTCGGTGTCTTTTATATGGTGATGTAACCTCGTAGGGGCTGGCGTCCTCGACAGCCCTAACCAAGTGTATCTGTTAACTGAAAACGGGTCGTCGAGGACGCCGACCCCTACGAAATGTGTTCGATAAACCCCAATTTGATTTATAAACAAAAATGTCCTTTGCGATATATTGAATAAATTCAATGTGATTTATATCGCTGCAAATCTTTGATTTGCATTATATATTCATTCCACCGTTTACGGAAATGTTTTGTCCTGTGATAAAGTCAGCATCCTTTGATGCTAAAAACGAAACTGTACCTGCCACATCTTCAGAAGTGCCGATTCTGTTAAGTGGTGTTTCTTCTTTAAGCGAGTTCATTGTGTCTTCATCAAAATGACTCGTCATATCCGTTAAAATAACGCCAGGTGACACGGAATTAACGGTAATTCCTGAAAGGCCCACTTCCTTTGCAAGAGCTTTTGTCATGCCTATAAGTCCTGACTTTGATGCGGAATAATGCACTTCACAAGAACCACCAGTTTCGCCCCAGATGGATGAAATGTTGATGATTTTTCCTGATTTTCTGTTAATCATATATTTAAGGACGGCACGACTGCAATAAAACGCACCTGAAAGATTTGTTTCAATCATTTTGTGCCACATTTCGTCAGTAATATCAGTAAAAAGTGCTTGTTCAGCAACACCTGCATTGTTCACAAGAACATAAATTTCGCCAAAGGTCTTTTCAACATCTTCAACAACAGAATTTACAGCATTACTGTCGGTAATATCAAGCTTATATGCTTTGCAATCTTCACCAAGCTCATTTACAAGTGCAGTAGCCTTTTCTTCTGAACTGTTATATGTGAATGCGACCTTATATCCGTCTTTTATAAGTCTTTTAACGATAGCAGAGCCGATACCCTTTGCTCCGCCTGTGACAAATGCAACCTTATTCATTTTCATTTGCTCCTTTCGGATTACTGTTATCATTGTAACACACTTTATTATGTTTTGCATTAAAATACTTGAAAAAATTTATTTGTTGGAATATAATATTTCTTATATTTGATATATGCTTGTGTAGCACAGTTGGGCGAAGTTGCGAGTGCCGTCCGGTGGACGAATAGCACGAGCAAAATGAGGTGAAGAAATAAGGAGCTATGCGAAGGATTGAGCAGAGCGACTATATTTCTGAGGGGAGTGCAGCTCATTCGTGTTGTACTTCTACTATTTAATTAATATATGCTTGTGTAGCACAGTTGGTAGTGCAGCTCATTCGTAATGAGCAGGTCGCAGGTTCGAGTCCCGTCACAAGCTCCAAAAAATTCTGTTCACGAAAGTGGACGGAATTTTTACTTATTTAAAATTCTTGACAAAAAAATACGATGTGTTATAATAAAATGTAATAATAATGCACTAAATGGAACCAGCTGACTGCAGAGGATTTTGGTTCCGTTTTTGTTTATTGGGCAAAATACAAACATATACATTACAATAATTGCAGAGAATACTGAAAAGGGGATATATTATGGAAATACAATTACAGGAACTTATTGACCAGATTAAAAAAGATGGTGTTGAGGTTGCGGAAACTGAGGCAAAAAACATTGTCGAATCTGCAAAGGCAGAAGCTGATAAGATAATTGCTGCTGCAAAGGCTCAGGCTGAAAAAATTCTCAACGATGCAAAGACTGAAAACGAAAGAATGGTAAAGTCAAGTGACGATGCTATCCGTCAGGCAGGCAGAAATCTCCTTATTTCTTTCAGAGAAAGCGTTGCAAGAGAAATGAATGCTATTGTTGGTGAAACTGTAAATACGGTATATTCACCTGATTCATTAGCAAAAATTGTTACAAATGTTGTTGAAAGCTGGGCAAATAAGCCTGATGCAGAGGATGTTACCGTAATCCTGAATGATGAGGACTTGAAAGCACTTGAAGAAACCGTACTTTCTGCTGTTAAGGACAAAATGCTCAAGGGTGTAACTCTTAAAGCTAACGATAATTTTGACGGTGGATTCCGTATTGCTGTTAATAACGGTAGTGCATATTACGACTATTCTGCCGAGGCAGTTGTGGATATGATGTCAAATTATCTCAGCCCGAAGGTCGTTAAACTCCTGAAAGAGGCGGAATAATTATGTCGGAATACTATTTGATATCACAGTTACCGTCCTTGGACGGAATCAGTGAAAATATGATGTTGCCTATTACGGAAGAACGATTTTTTCAGTTGTGCAATGAAATTTCAGGCAAAAAAATCCGGAACGAATTAAGTAAAATCACACTTTTACCGTCAAGGGAATATGAAAAATCAAGCTCTTTTGTAATCGAAAGCTGGAACAATGGTGAACGAAATCTGCGTCTTGCTCTTGCAAAGGTACGGGCAGAAAAAATGAAAAAGCCATTTGAAATCGGAAATATTCCGTTATCCAATGAGCTTATAAAAATTGCAAACACTGCAATAGATATAGAAAGTCCTATTGAAGCCGAAAAATTCCTTAATGCCTATCGTCTTGAGTTTTTAGAAACACTCAGACCCATGGATAATTTTTCAGAGGAATTTATTTACTATTACGGACTTAAATTAAAATTGATTTCACGCATCAGAAAGTTTGATACAAACGCAGGTGAAATCGCATACAGAAATATTTACGACTCCATTATGAATGGGGACAAGTTGGAGGTTATACAATGACCGTGAACACAGGTAAGGTTGTAAGTATAAACGGTAACCTTGTGTCAGTTCAGTTTGACGGCAACGTTTCTATGAATGAAATTTGCTTTGTTAAAGTTGGTGACACATCACTTAAAAGTGAGGTTATTCGTATAAGAGGTAATATCGCACAAATTCAGGTTTATGAAATGACTGACGGTATCAAATGTGGGGATATTGTAGAATTCACAGGCGATATGTTGTCGGCTGATTTAGGTCCGGGTTTGCTCGGTCAGGTTTATGACGGACTTCAGAATCCACTTCCTGTATTGGCCGAACAAGCAGGTTGGTTTTTAGAGCGTGGCATTTATGCCGAAAGCCTTAATTCCGAGAAAAAATGGGAATTCACACCTACTGCTAAGGTTGGTGACACTTTACGTGCAGGTGAATATATCGGTACAGTTCCTGAAGGACCGTTTACCCATAAGATTTTTGTGCCTTTCTATCTTCTCGGAAGATACACATTAAAATCAATCGTAGAAAAAGGCGAATATACAGTTAAGGATACTGTTGCAGTCCTTACAGATGAAAGAGGCCGCGAAATTCCTGTTTCCATGTCCTTTAAGTGGCCTGTAAAACGCGCAGTAAAATGTTACAGCGAAAGATTAGCACCTATTGAAACAATGGAAACAAAGGTGCGTCTGATTGACTCGTTCTTCCCTGTTGCAAAGGGTGGAACATACTGTACTCCGGGTCCTTTCGGTGCAGGTAAAACTGTGTTACAGCATACAACATCAAAATATGCTGATGTGGATATTGTTATAATTGCTGCTTGCGGTGAACGTGCAGGTGAGGTTGTTGAAACACTTACTGAATTCCCTGAGCTTACAGACCCTAAAACAGGTCGTTCACTTATGGAAAGAACAATTATTATCTGTAACACTTCATCAATGCCTGTTGCATCTCGTGAAGCATCAGTTTATACATCAGTAACCCTTGCCGAGTATTATCGTCAAATGGGACTTAATGTTCTTCTCCTTGCTGACTCAACATCTCGTTGGGCTCAGGCTTTAAGAGAAATGTCAGGACGACTTGAAGAAATTCCTGGTGAAGAAGCATTCCCAGCATACCTTGAATCATATATTGCAGCATTCTATGAACGAGCAGGTTATGTTCGTTTGCCTGACGGAAGTACAGGTTCTGTTACAATCGGTGGTACTGTTTCACCTGCAGGTGGTAACTTTGAAGAACCTGTTACACAAGCAACACTTAAGGTTATTGGTGCTTTCCATGGTCTTTCTCGTGAGCGTTCCGATGCAAGAAAATATCCTGCTATTGACCCGCTTATTTCATGGTCAAAGTACAGAACTGTAATTGACGGTAAAAAGTCCGATTATTGCAAAAAAATTCTTTATCACGGAAACGAAATCGGCTCTATGATGAAAGTTGTCGGTGAAGAGGGTACAAGTATTTCCGACTATATTGTTTATCTTAAAGCAGAAATGCTTGACGCAGTTTATCTTCAGCAGAACTCATTTGATTTGACAGATGCAAACTGCGGAACAGCACGTCAGAGATATGTTACAGACAAGCTTGTCTGTGTTTTAGGTAGTGAATACGAAATAGATAATAAAGACGATGCCCGTAGCTTCCTTAACCGTTTACGACAGAAATTCATCGACTGGAACTATAAAGAATTCTTAAGTGACGATTTTAAGAAGGTTGAAGAAGAAATCGACACATTGTATAAAGAAAAGAACGGTAAAATCAGTGCAGAAGCTGAACGATTATTAAAGGACGGTGAGTGAGAATGAATAAAGTTTTTAATCGAATTGAATCAATCACCGGTAACGTTATCACAGTAAGAGCAAATAATGTTCAGTACAAAGAATTGGCACAAATTAACACTCGTTTTGGTAAATCACTTGCACAGGTTAATAAAATCGAAGGCGATATTGTTTCACTTCAGGTTTTTGCAGGTGGTCAGGGTGTTTCAACAGGTGACGAGGTACGCTTTTTAGGTCGTGAAATGCGAGTTTCATTTAGCGAAGACTTGTTAGGTCGTATTTTCAACGGTTCAGGTGAGCCAAGGGATAAAGGTCCTGCACTTACAGAGAATATGAAGCCTGTTGGTGGCCCGTCAGTAAACCCTACAAAACGAATTCTTGCCAACCGAATGATGAGAACAAATATCCCTATGATAGATATGTTCAACACATTGGTTGTTTCACAGAAATTACCTATTTTCTCAATTTCAGGTGAACCATACAATCAGCTTCTTGCTCGTATTGCTATGCAGGCAGAAGCAGATGTTATTGTCCTTGGTGGTATGGGACTTAAATATGACGATTTCCTTTATTTCAAGGAAGAATTGTCTCAAGGTGGAGCACTCAGCAAAACTGTTATGTTTATTCATACTGCATCTGACCCTACTGTTGAATGTATGATGATTCCTGATATGGTTTTGGCTGTTGCTGAGCAGTTTGCTTTGCAGAATAAGGATGTATTGGTATTGCTTACTGATATGACAAACTTTGCCGATGCTATGAAAGAAATCGCAATTACTCAGGAACAAGTTCCTTCTAATCGTGGTTATCCGGGTGACCTTTATTCTCAGTTGGCTGCTCGTTATGAAAAGGCTGTTGACTTTGATGATTCAGGTTCGGTTACTGTTCTTGCAGTTACAACAATGCCAGGTGATGACGTTACTCATCCTGTGCCTGATAATACAGGTTATATCACAGAAGGTCAGTATTACCTTAAGGGTGGTCGTATTGAGCCATTCGGTTCACTTTCACGACTTAAGCAGAATGTTAACGGAAAAACAAGAAAAGACCATCGAGCACTTATGGATGCTATGATTCGTTTGTATTCTTCATATAAGGAAACACTCGAAAAGAAAAATATGGGCTTTTCTATGAATAAATGGGACGAGAAACTCCTTAAATACGGTAAACTTTTTGAAAGCAAAATGATGGATTTATCTGTCAACTTATCTCTTGAACAGTCACTTGATTTAGGTTGGGAAATTTTATCCGAATGTTTCCAAAAAGACGAAACCGGAATTAAATCAGACCTTACTGATGAATTCTGGCCAGTTGGATAAGGGGGAAAGTAGTCTTGGCAAAACTCAAATTAACAAAAAACGAGTTAAAGGTACAAAAGGATGCACTCAAAATGTACCAGAGATATTTGCCGACTCTGACACTTAAAAAACAACAACTTCAAGCAGAAATCCGTACTATTGAAGCTAAAGCAAAAGCAGTAAGAAGTGAAAAAGAGAACCTTGAAAAAGGCTTTAAGGATTGGATTGCTGTTTTCAGCGAAAAGGATGTTTTCCCTGAAGGAATAATCACCGTTAGCAATATCCGTAAAGGAAAAGGAAATATTGCAGGTGTTACGATTCCTACCTATGAGGGAGCTGACTTTTCAAGAAGTGATTACGATTTGTACGAAACACCTTTGTGGGTTGATATTGCTGCAAATCATATGGAAAAAGCAATGTCACTTGATTTGGAGGCAGAAGTGTTAGATGAACAAGTGCGACTTTTAGGTGCAGAGCTTTTAGCAACATCTCAAAGAGTCAATTTGTTTGAAAAGGTAAAAATCCCTGAAACACAAAATAATATTAAAAAGATTTCAATATATATGGCAGACCAACAGGTAAGTGCCGTAGTTCGTTCTAAAATATCAAAACGAAAAATTGCACAGCGTAATGCTGAAGCTTCCGAAAGTGAGGTTTATGCATTATGATTGTTCCTATGAAAAAAGTTTCTCTCATAATTATGGGGGACAAAAAAACAGAAACGCTTAAAAAACTTCGAAAGCTGGGAATGATTCACATTGAAATAACCGAAGGTTCAGGTGACAGACTCACAGAACTTAGGGAACAAATTTCCTTGCTTGAAAATTCAGTTTTCCTTGTGGGAAGTAAAAAGAATGTAGAAAAGAAGGATTTATCACCTGCCGATGCATTGAGTATTGCAAAGGAAGTTGAGACTCATTCTGAAGAAAAAAAGAATTATCAGGCAGAACTGATTTCTCTCAACTCGGAGCTTGAACGACTTAAAAGTTGGGGAAATGTTGAACCCGACAGTATTATGGAGTTGCTCGCTAAAGGTGTTGATATTTCTGTTTATGAAATACCTAAAAAAGAATACGAATCTTTGGGTGAAAATATAAAAACCGTAAGACTTGGTGACAATAAAAATTCCGTAAAATGCTTATTGATTAAATCGGGAATTGACGGTGAAGACGAGCTTATTTCATCACTTGACAGTTATAAGTTGGAATTACCACAGATGTCAACGGAAGATATGAAGAAAAAAATTCTTGATATCAATGAAAAAATCAAGACAATTGACGAAAAGCTTCTTTCTTACGAAGTCTACACAACAGCTCTTAAAAATGCAATCAAAGCCTGTGAAAAGGAAATTGAATTTGAGGTTTTTGCAACGGGTATGGAAAATGAAAGCCTGTCAGACAAGGACAAAAATCTTACCGTAGCATATTTCAAAGGCTATATCGAAGCAGATAATATTACGGAATTACAAACAGTTGCAAAATCTAACTCTTGGGGACTTCTTGTTGAAGACCCAACGGAAGAGGATGATGTTCCTACCAAGCTTAAAAACAATAAGTTTGTAAGTCTTATTTATCCGTTGACTGACTTTTTGGGAGCAGTTCCCGGATACTTTGAGTATGACATCTCAGGTTGGTTTTTAGCATTCATTCTTGTTTTCTTTGGTATTATCTTCGGTGACGGTGGATATGGATTATTCATCTGTGGCGTGGTTGCCGTACCGATTATAAAAGCCCTTGTTACAAAGAAAGAGGTTTCACCGACCTTCTTGCTTATAGGACTTTTCGGATTGTCAACCGTATTGTGGGGAACTCTTACTTGTACTTGGTTCGGACTTTCTGCCGAGCAGATACCACAGTGGTTGCAGAAATTGTCAATTCCTGTAATTTCAAATGTGTATGCAGACAGAATATGGTATCCGTTCTGGACGGAAGGTGATGTGGGACTTACCACAGCACAGAATTTACAGATATTCTGTTTCTCATTGGCACTTGTTCAGTTGACAATTGCACATATAAAAGGTGCAATAAGAAACAGGCGTTCACTTAAAATACTTGGTGACATCGGTTCAATATTACAGCTTTTCGGAATTTACTATTTGGTATTGAGCCTTGTTGTAAATCCGCTTGTATTCACATTTTCACTTGTAATAAGTGGCATTCCTGTGGGTACGGTTGCAATTGCACTTATAGGAATAGGCTTCCTTTTAAGCTTTGTATTCTCAAATTATGAGGGAAATATTATAAAATCTGTTCTTGCAAGTCTTACAAATATAGTTTCTGTCTTGCTTGGTGTAGTTAATGTATTTTCCGATATAGTTTCCTATATACGCCTTTGGGCTGTCGGTCTTGCAGGCGCAGCTATTGCAGCTACTGTAAACGAATTGGCAGGACCGTTACTTGGAAACTTCTTATTTATGATTGTTGCGATAATTCTTCTTGTATTCGGTCACGGACTTAACATGATACTGAATGTTCTTTCAGTTATCGTTCACGGTATAAGACTTAATACATTGGAATTTTCATCGCATCTTGATATGTCCTGGAGCGGACATAAATTCAAACCGTTTAAAGAACAAATTGATTAAATTTATGAAGGAGAATGATTATGAACTTCGGATTATTAGGAACATCTTTGGCAATGGGTATTGCCGCAATAGGCTCTGCAATCGGTATCGGTATTGCAGGTCAGGCATCAATTGGTGCTTGGAAAAAATGCTATATGAACAATAAGGCAGCACCATTTATTCTTACAGTTTTTGCAGGTGCACCTCTTACACAGACAATCTACGGCTTCCTTTTGATGCAGCAGATGAAGGGCTCAGATGCTGACCCTGCATTCTTAATTGGTCTTGGTATTGCCTCAGGTCTTGCGATGGCTTTCTCAGCGGTATTCCAGGGTAAAGCAGGTGCTGCAGGTGCAGACGCATTAGCAGAAACAGGAAAAGGCTTCTCACAGTACATCACAGTTGTTGGTCTTTGCGAAACAGTTGCTTTGTTCGCACTTGTTTTCAGCATGGTGGCACTCGGATAAGAAATCTAATATTCATATGTAAAAAAAGCGTTGCAAAAGGGGAACCCCAAATGCAACGCTTAATTTTTTGTTATAGTTTATGGCTTTTATTAAAGTGTATCAGCTAAATCATAAATAAGCTTTTCAGTCTTTTCCCAACCAAGGCAAGGGTCAGTAATTGATTTACCGTAAACACAATCTTCAGGCTTTTGTGCACCGTCTTCAATATAGCTTTCTATCATAAGTCCCTTTACGAGCTTTTTAACATCGGCAGAATGACGACAGCTATGAAGAATTTCCTTTGCAATTCTTGGTTGTTCCATCCATTTCTTGCCTGAGTTAGCGTGGTTTGTATCAATAATTACTGCAGGATTTAAAAGTCCTGATTTTTCATAGGTTTCTGCAAGGTGAATAAGGTCTTCATAATGATAGTTAGGCATTGATTGACCGTGCTTATTTACATAACCTCTCAAAATTGCATGAGCAAGTGGGTTACCCTGACTTTCAACCTCCCAGCCTCGGTAAATGAATGTGTGAGAATGTTGTGCGGCTGTAATTGAATTCATCATTACAGAAATGTCACCACCTGTAGGGTTTTTCATACCTACAGGAATGTCAAAACCGCTTGCTGTAAGACGATGCTGTTGATTTTCAACAGACCTTGCACCGATTGCAACATAAGAAAGAACGTCGTTAAGGTATCTGTAATTTTCAGGATAAAGCATTTCGTCGGCACAGGTAAAGCCTGTTTCAGTCATTGCTCTGATGTGAAGATTTCTGATTGCAACAACACCTTTTAACATATCCTCGCCTTTATGCGGGTCAGGCTGATGGAGCATACCCTTGTATCCGTCACCTGTTGTACGAGGCTTGTTGGTATAAATTCTTGGAATAATAAGAATTTTGTCAGAAACCTTATCCTGAACAGTTCTCAGTCTTGATATGTAGTCGATTACGCTGTCATCGTTATCGGCAGAGCAAGGGCCTATAATTAAAATAAATTTATCGCTTTTACTTTCAAAAACATCCTTAATTTCCTTATCGCGGTTAATTTTTATAGTTTCAAGTTCAGGTGTCAAAGGATACTGAGCCTTGATTTCCATTGGAATCGGTAATTTTCTTTTGAAATTCATATTCATTTTTGTTTCCTCCAAAATAATTATTCTTTGTCAAACAATGCTCTGCGTTCGGTTGAGTGACGCATCATTTTTCTCATTGAGTCAACATCGTCTGTTTCAAGCATTGTTTTAAGTTCGTTAAATTTGTTTATAAACAGGTTCATCTGTTCAAGAAGAGCCGATTTATTCTCTATAAAAAGCTCGCTCCACATAAGGTCGTTTATTCGGGCAATTCGTGTAAGGTCACGGAACGAGTCACCCGTAAACTTTTCCATATTCTCTTTATCGTTACAGGTCATAAGAGTTATGGCGATACAGTGAGTTAACTGTGAAAGAAAACCTATCATTTCGTCGTGCTCTTCAGGTGAAAGAGTGGTAACATTTGAAAATCCAAGTAATCTTCCAAGCTCCATACAAGTGTTGATTGCTTCAGGCGTATTTTTGTCGGTTGGAGTAACAATATAATTTGCTCCTGCAAACATTTTATCTGTGCTGTTTTCAACACCGGAAACCTCTCGTCCTGCCATCGGATGAGCTGCAATAAACTCAACATCAGGACGAAGCATTTCCTGTACTTTATATACTATACTGCATTTTACACCTGTTACATCAGTTATGAGTGCACCGCTTTTAAGAAGACTCTGATTTTGTTCAATCCATTCTATAAAAATATGTGGATACAATGCGAAGATCACAATATCTGCTTCGCCAATCATTCTTTTGTCAAGCTCCGTTGAGCCTTCATCAATCAGTTTTTCCTTTAACGCATAGTCAATGGAGCTTTGCTCCTTTGTAATTGCACTTATGTGAAAGCCAAATCGTTTTAAAACTTTCGCATAGCTACCGCCTAAAAGTCCAAGACCGACTATCAGTATTTTTTTGTTTACATTTACTATCATTGTTATAACCTCTATATTTCGCTATGTGGTGCGAAGGTTCCTGCAATTTTAAGCTTGTCACAAACCTCGTTTAAGTCTGCAATCATTTTCTGACCTTCTTCATTATCGGTTGTACCGTCAATTTCGATATAGAAATAATACTGCCACGAATGTTTTTTCAGCGGTCTGCTTCGAAGAGCTGTCATATTATATCCGTATTTTCCGATAATGCTTATTGCGTTTGCAAGAGAACCTGCTTCATTCTTAACCGTAAACATCAATACTGAATTTGAAAGTGATGATGAGTCAGCCTTGACTTTTGAAAGAACTGCAAAACGAGTTGTGTTTTCACCGCTTTTATTTATGTTTGCCTCAAGGATTTCAAGCCCATAAATTTCAGCAGTTTCAGCACTTGCAATTGCACCGAGAGTTTTATCGTTTTTATCGGCAACAGTTTTTGCAGCAATTGCAGTGTTATTTGCTTCTTCAGTATCAAAACCACGAAACTTGATATAATCGTGACATTGACTAAGTGCCTGCGGATGACTTGTTACTTTTTTAATGTCATCAACAGTTGCATCGGGGACACCCAGCAAATTCTGATGAATTTCAAGCTCGTAAATACCGTTTATGAAAAGGTTGCCTGAAAAGATAAGGTCGATGGTTTGTCCAACTTCACCTGCATAACTGTTTTCAATCGGAAGAACTGCCACATCTGCATCGCCGTTAACAACTGCCTTATATGCAGATTTAAAATCTCTGTAAGAGGTTCTTTGGCTGTCAGGAAAAATTCTTCCTGCAGCAATATGCGCAAATGCACCTTCTACGCCACTATATGCTACTTTAAGTCCATTTTGCAAGCGATATTGATATGAACGGGAAATTGACATAAGATTTTTAATGTATTCAATATAATAGTTTTTAATTACACTATCTTCTATTAATGCAGAATTCTGTTCGATAACCAATTCTTCTCTTTTGGCATCAAAAATCGGAAGACCGAATTCTTTTTTGTGTTCATAAACCATCTCAGCGGCTTTCATTCGTTCAACAAACAATTCTGCCATCTGAGAATCGACCCTATTTATAATCTCTCTTGCCTTATCAAGCTTATCTGACATACCTTACAGTCCTTTCAAAAAGAAAACCTCACTTGCTGTGTTACAAGTGAGGCCTTAAAAACGCTATCTGAAAAATTCAGGTAATTTTCAAATTCTTATGCTCTCACAAGTAACTTTTCCAAAGCAAAATAAGCGTAGCTAAAATAAAAAGCTGCGCTAAAGCTAAAGAAATATTTACTTGCACTTGAGAGAGCTAAGTTCATATTTATTACCTTCAAAACTGAATTTTTATCAATTATATTCCTCTGAAAAAGAAAAGTCAACAAAAATTTTTAAAATAGCAAACCCAATGTGATGCTTGATATTTAAATAATAGAATATTCGAATATAAAGTATTATAATTGCACATTATTGTTGCGATAAGAGAAATGGTTTGATATAATGACTTTATAACGAGATATAAGGGGAAATATGCAGGAAATGGAAACAGTTCTCAATGCTTCAATAAAAATTCATAACAGAATTGTACCCAACAGAATAGTTTTTCAGCCTATGGAAGGTTGTGACGGAACTTTTGATGGTGGAATTGATGAGCTTACTCGTCGTCGATACCTTCGATTTGCCGAAAGTGGTGCAGGGATTATCTGGTTTGAGGCAACTGCAGTATCAAGTGAAGGCAGAGCAAATCCTCGTCAGCTTTACATAAATGAAAAAACTGTGGATAGCTTCAAATCACTTGTGGTAGAAATGAAAAAGGTATCCCTTGAAAAAAACGAATTTGAACCTTTGATTATTGTGCAACTGACTCATAGTGGTCGTTTCAGTAAGCCAAACGGTATACCTGAACCAATAGTTGCATATCGTAATGAGCTTTGGGAAAAAGGCAAGGAAAATCAGCCTTATGTAATTGCTACGGATGATTACTGTAAATCCGTTTCAGTTAAATACGGAAATGCTGCAAAATTAGCTTTAGATGCAGGTTTTGACGGTATTGATGTGAAATGCTGTCACGGTTATCTTTTTGATGAGTTTTTAAGTGCCTATGACAGAGAGGGTACTTATGGCGGAAACTTTGAAAATCGTACAAGACTTTATTTTGAGTGTATTGATGCAGTAAAAAGCAATATAGATAATAAAATGTTTGTCACAACACGACTTAATGCCTGTGATTGTTTCCCTTATCCGTATGGCTTTGGTGTTGATAAAAACAACAACATAGATTTGACGGAAACAAAAATTATAATTGAAAAACTTGTGGAAAAAGGTATGGAAATTATTGATGTTACTCTTGGTAACCCTTATCTTATTCCTCATATCAATCGTCCTTGTATGAATGCTCCTGAAGATGGAAATACAGGACTTAAACGAATTTATGATATAACAAAAGAACTGAAAGACAGTTTTAAGAATGTAAAAATCGTATCTTCGGGGCTTACATATCCCGGTGAAAATGCTATGGAATATGCAGAAAAACTTATAAACGAAAACGCATGTGATTTTGCAGGCTTTGGAAGAATGACATTTGCTTATCCCGAATTTTATAAGGATTATCTTAAATATGGTAAATTAGAGAAGAACAAGGTTTGTCTTAAATGCAGCAAATGTACTGAACTTATGCGAAACGGTACTGTTGCGGGTTGTCCAATCAGGGATAGTAAGGTTTATATGCCATATTACAATAAATTTGTTCTTAAGAAATAATTATGAGGTGAAAATATGGTTGCAGTAATTACAGGTGGTACAAGAGGTATTGGTCTTGGTATTGCAAAAGAGCTTTTAAAGGAAGATTTTTCAATTGTTCTTACAGCAAGAAAAGAAAGTTTGGAACTTGCAGAACTTAAAGCTCAATATGGAGAAAAAGTAAACTTTTTACCTTGTGATATTTCAAGTGAAAAGGATATAGAAAATCTTGTAAGGTTTACAGAAATTAAATTCGGTCAAATTGATTTGCTTGTAAATAATGCAGGTGTTGCACCAAAGGAACGAAAAGATATTCTTGAAATCACAAGTGAAGACTTTGATTATGTAACGGATATAAATCTTAAAGGCACTTTTTTCGTGACACAGAAATTTGTTCCGTTACTTACGAAAAACGAAAAGTCAAGAATTGTTAATATATCCTCAATGTCAGCATACACAGCAAGTGTAAACAGAGGTGAATACTGCATTTCAAAAGCAGGAATTTCAATGATTACAAAGCTTTTTGCCACACGATTAGCAGAATATGGTGTAAGTGTGCTTGAAGTAAGACCGGGAATCATCGAAACTGATATGACATCAAAGGTAAAAGAAAAATACGAAAAATTGATTGAAGACGGTATTACACCAATCAGAAGAATGGGGACACCTGAAGATATTGGCAAATGTGTTCTCAGTATTGCAAAGGGCAATTTCGATTTCTGCACAGGCACAGTAATTGACTGTGACGGTGGATTCAGTGTGAGAAGCTTATGAAAAAAGTATATGATGCAATAATAATCGGCAGTGGTGCTGCGGCTTTTAGCGTTGCCGATTGGCTTTATAAAGGAAAAAAAGAGAATATTGCAATAATTACTGAAAATCGACTCAGCGGTACATCGAGAAATACAGGTAGTGACAAGCAGACATACTATAAAATGTCCTTGGACGGAAAAACACCTGACAGTCCATATAAAATGGCAAATGATATATGCAAAGCAGGATGTACTGACGGTGAAAAGATGTATCTTCAGGCAGTAAATAGTGTCCGTTGCTTTTTACGACTTTGTGAATATGGTGTTAATTTTCCGACAGATGAGTTTGGTGGTTATCCCGGATACAAAACTGACCACGATGATACTGTAAGAGCAACATCAATAGGTCCTCTTACATCAAAGGTAATGACGGAAAAGCTTGAAGACAGAGTATTAAATAATAATAAAACAACTTTGTTGGACAACAGACAGGTCGTTGAAATTATTGTTCACAACAATCAGGCAGTGGGTGTTGTTGCGCTTAATACTGAAACTGATAAGTTTGAAATTTACGGTTGTAAAAATGTGATTTGTGCCACAGGTGCACCTGCTTGTATTTATTCTGATTCCGTTTATCCCAAATCACAACACGGTATGACAGGTGTTATGCTCAATGCAGGCGTGAAAATGTGCAATTTCACTCAATGGCAATATGGAATGGCATCGGTAGATTTTCGTTGGAATGTATCAGGTAGCTTTATGCAGGTTGTTCCACGATTTGTAAGCATTGATGAAAATGGAGTTGAACGGGAGTTTCTTAACGATTACTTTGATAATCCGGTGGATTATGTTTTCCTTAAAGGGTATCAATGGCCATTTTGCTATAACAGAATTGAGGAGTCCTCAAAGGTTGATATTGCTGTATATAATGAAACTGAAAAGGGTAGAAAGGTCTATCTTGATTTCACGAAAAATCCAAGTGGTTTTGACCTTGATATGCTTTGTGATGAAGCAAGGGATTATCTTGTTTCTAACGGTGCAACTGGGGATACGCCAATTGAAAGACTTGCAAAACTTAACAGTAAAGCCATTGATGTCTATGCAAGACAAAATATTGATTTATATACAGAATATCTTCAGATTGCAGTTTGTGCACAGCATAATAACGGTGGTGTAAATACTGACAATAATTACGAAACAGATGCAAAAAATCTTTATGCAATCGGTGAATGTGCAGGCACATTCGGACTTGCTCGTCCCGGTGGCACTGCACTTAATGACACTCAGGTAAGCTCACTTCTTTGTGCGAAACACATTTGTAACAAAGGTGCAGAGTACGATTTTGAAGATGCACTTTTGGAATATGAAAGAAAATATGAAGAATTAGCGAAAAAATTCAGTTGTGACGAAACGGTTGATTACTCACATATCAGTAAAAAAATGAGTAGTTGTGCAGGTTTTCTTCGAGATAAAACTGAATGTAAAGTGTTGTTAGAAGAAATAAACACCATTCTTAAAAATCTGTCGTTAAAGAGCAAAAATTTAAGTCAATATTTTTACGATTACGATATGCTTTTAAGTGCAAAATCACTACTTGAAACAATAATTACTGAAATGGAAATAACAGGTAGTCGTGGTGGTGCAGTTTTTATAAAAGATGGTGAGGTTATAAAGGAAGACCTTAAATACCGTGACTATCTTACAATCACAGATGGTGGAAATGTAACCTTTAAAAAGGTTAAGCCTGTACCGGAAGTAAACAGACCGTTTGAACAATATTTAAAGGACATTTGATTGATTATGGGTAAATTGAAAATTGGTGTTACGAGTGTTACATTCAGAAATAAGACCATTGAGGAATTTGTGGAAATCTGCAAAAATGAACAGGTTGAATACATTGAATGGGGTTCTGATGTTCACATAAAAACACAGAATGATGCACAAAAAGCCAGAAAACTTTGTGATGAAGCTGGAATTAAAATCAGCTCATACGGAAGCTACTATTCTGTGGGAAGTAACAACTGTGATGAGTGGAAATTGCTTTGTGAAAATGCAAAAATAATGGGGGCCGAGTCAATTCGCGTGTGGCTTGGTAAAAAGGATAGTGAAAAGACAAGTGATGAAGAATATAAAAATATTCTTTACGATTGTATGAGTATCTGCGACACAGCAAAGGAATATGAAATCACAGTTTCACCTGAATGTCACGACAATACTTTTAATAACAACACAGATGCTATTTTAAGGTTCATAAAAGATTTGAACAGGGAAAATTTTCGTACATATTTTCAATCAAGATATTTCCGTATGGAATATGACCTTGACAGAATTGACAGAACCTTTGAATACATTCTCAATATGCATGTTTCATATTCCGATTTAAAGCGTGAGCAGATGTTCCGTAAAAAAGATAAAAACTACCTTGATACGCTTCTTAAAAAGATGATTTCAAAGGAGTTTAAAGGAATTGTTATTCTTGAGTTTACACAGAATTCAAGCGAAAAATCATTCCATGAGGATATAAAGAAATTAAAATGTTATTAAAGGTGATTTTATGAAAATCGCATTGATAGGAAATAGTAGGTATAACTTTTCAAGAGTTTATACAGATAAGGTGCTTACACAACTGGGCAAATACGGTCAGTTGTCACCGCTTATGAGTAAAAGTGATGTTAAACACAATAAAGAGTTTTTAAGGGATTGCGAAATTGCTTTTTCCACTTGGGGAATGCCGCATTTTTCGGAAGATGAAATAAAAGAGTATCTGCCGAATTTAAAGGTGCTTTTTTACAGTGCAGGTTCAGTTCAGGATTTTGCACAACCTTTTCTTAACTGTGGTGTAAGGGTGTTCAGTGCCTTCGCAGCAAACGCAGTTCCCGTTGCCGAATACACATTTTCGCAGATTGTACTTGCAACAAAAGGCTTTTATCAAGCCTCAAAACGATTCAGAATTGCATTTCCGTCTGCCGTAAAATACGCAAACAGTACATCGGGTAATTTTGAAACTAAAATCGGACTTGTGGGACTTGGGGCAATAGGCACAATGGTTGCCGAAAGACTTAAAACCTTGGATGTGGAAGTTTTGGTGTACGACCCTTTTGTAAGCAAAGAAAAAGCAGACTCGCTTAATGTTAAGCTTGTTTCACTTGAAGAAATTTTCAAGGAATGTGATGTTATCAGTAATCATCTTGCTAATAAAAAGGAACTCAATAATGTTTTCAACGGAAAATATTTTAGGTATATGAAAAAGTATTCTGTGTTTATCAATACTGGCAGAGGGGCACAAGTGGATGAATGGGCATTGGCAAAAAGTCTGATTTTACATCCTTCAAGAACGGCTGTGCTTGATGTTTTGAAAAAAGAGTATGTTCCGTATATTAATCCTCTTTTCTGGTGTCCTAATGCTATAATTACACCTCATATTGCAGGTAGTATGGGCAAGGAAACACAAAGAATGGCATATTATATGATTGAACAATTTGACAATTATCTTAATGGCAGAGAAACACTGTACGAAGTAACAAAAGAAATGCTCAGTACAATGGCGTAGTGGAGGAATAAATATGAATTTCAATAAAGCACTTGAACTTTATAAGGCAGAGCCTACAATGGAAAAGGCAAAAGAGTTAGCAAAGAACCTCACAAGTGAAATGACTGTAAAAGAAAAAATTCGTATTTTACAGGGACACGCTATGGGTGTAACCGTAAAAAACACTCTTACAAAAGGGAGATATTATAACGGTGAAGCATACCCTGCAGGTGGTTGTGAAAGACTCGGTATTCCACCTGTGCTTTTCACAGACGGACCAAGAGGAATTGTAATGGGAAAATGTACTTGTTTTCCTGTGTCAATGCTTCGTGGTGCTACATTTGACCAGGACCTTGAATATGAGGTTGGTGAAGTTTTTGCAAAAGAGGCAAGTGCCTTGGGTGCAAACCTTTTTGCAGGTGTTTGTATAAATCTTCTTCGTAACCCTATGTGGGGTCGTGCTCAGGAAACTTACGGTGAAGACCCGTATCTTCTCGGTAAAATGGGCGAAGCCTTAACTCGTGCTATGCAGGATAACGGAATTATCGCTTGTCCTAAACACTATGCACTTAACAGTGTTGAAGATTTGCGTTTTTCGGTTGATGCAAAAGTTGATGACAGAACACTTCATGAAGTATATCTTCCTCATTTCAAAAAATGTGTCGATGCAGGTGCTATGTCCATAATGGGTGCTTACAACAAGGTGAACGGTACATACTGTTGCGAAAGCAAAGAGTTGCTTGTTGATATTTTAAGGGATATGTGGGGCTTTGAAGGTTTTTCACTTTCTGACTTCTTGTATGGAATATATGACGGTCCACGAAGTCTTAAAGCAGGTATGGATGTTGAAATGCCATATGTTTTCCGTTATGCATTTTTAAACAACGCACTCAAAAAAGGTGAAATCACAGAAGAACATATAAATACAGCTGTTCAGCGTGTGCTTACTGCACTTATTGTGACCTTACCAAAACACAAGGAACAACCAAAATCAGTTATTATGTCAAAGGAACATACAGACCTTGCTCGTAAGGTTGCGAAAAAAGGTACAGTTCTTCTTAAAAACAAAGATAATGTATTGCCGATTTCAAGAGGCAAAAAGATTGCTGTTGTAGGCAGATATGCAAATAAAGTCAATGTTGGTGACCACGGAAGCAGTAATGTTTTCAGTCCATATGCAGTAACAGCTTATGAGGGTATTAAGTTCTGCTTTGGCAAGGATAATGTGTCGGTTTATAATGGTTGTGATACTCAAAAAGCCATTGAAGCTGTAAAGGATTGTGAATATATTGTAGCTTGTGTCGGTAGTGACTGGTTACAAGAGGGTGAATATCTTGTAAATCTTGGCAATATCAAGAAAAAACCCAAGGGTTCAGGTGGTGACCGTGCTGATTTAAGAATTCCGCCTGAGGATGTTGCTCTTATTAAGGCTTTGGCACAGCAAGGCAAAAAACTCATTGTGAATATAATGGGTGGTAGTGCTTATGTAATTAACGATTGGCACGACCTTGCAGATGCGATTCTGTTTTCATTCTATAGCGGACTTGAAGGTGGTAACGCATTGGCAGACATTCTCAGCGGTGACACAAATCCCGGTGGCAAATTGCCATTTTCTGTTGCAAAGCGTGAAGAAGATTATCCGTCATTCTTGCATATTGGTAGTGAACAAAAGGAAATTGACTACGATTACTATCACGGTTACACATTGCTTGATAAAAAGAACATTGAGCCTGAATATCCGTTTGGTTTCGGTCTTTCATATACTGATTTCGAATTGAATAACTCAAAAGTAGCACAAGGCGAAGATGCTGTAACAATCACAATGGATGTTACAAATACAGGTAAATGCTATGGTGAAGAAGTTGTTCAGATATATGTATCAAGTAACAATACTGATGTTGACCGTCCTGTAAAATTGCTTAAAGGCTATAAGCGTGTTGGTGTTGATGCAGGTTCGACAGCTTCCGTTGAAATTGCTGTTTTACTTGACGATATTAAATTTTATAATCCTGAAAACAAAGATTGGATACTTGATAAGAATTACACGGTATTTGCAGGTAACAGTAGCAGGAATATTAAATCAATAGGTAATTTGGAATTTTAAGAGGTGCAAAAATGAAAACGAGTCCATATTCTCCTGACAAATTTATGAGTTCTCTTTACGAGAATACATATTCAAGTCCTTTTGAAAAAGTTAATACAAAAGAAGATGCCGTGTCAGTTTGTGAGAATATAAAGACTCAGGCAAAAGCACTTTTCAACATTGACAAAATTCCACATAAAAACACAACATTTGAAGGTGTGCCAACAGGTAAAACACTTGAATACAAGGACTATAAGCTACAAAAATATTCCGTTGAAATCTGTGAAGGACTTAATATGGCATACTTTTTGCTGACACCTAAAAATATCCACAAGAATGCACCTGGTGTTGTGGCACTTTGTGGTCACGGATACGGTGTAAGGCACATTCTGAATATCAGTAAAAAGGGTAATAAAAAACTCTTTTCTTATGTTGACAATTATCAGAAAAATTTTGCAGCAGAGCTTGTAAAAAGAGGTTGTGTTGTAATTGCACCTGAGCTAATCGGTTTTGGCGAGGCAAGACTTAATAAGGATTTAATCAAGCCTTTTTATATAAGCTCCTGTGATGAGTTGTCTCACCATTTGTTGCCTTACGGACTTACAACAGCCACAATGCGTGTGTATGAGGCCATAGTTTGTGCAAAGCTGTTGGCAGAAAACAGCTTTGTCAATAATAACAAGATTTCCTGTATGGGCATTTCAGGTGGAGGACTTACCGCACTTTATGCATCTGTCCTTGACGATGCATTTAAAAAGGTTGTTATAAGCGGATATGTCAATACATTTCGTGACAGTATTTTTGCTCGTTGGCATTGTCCCGACAATTACATTCCCGACATTATAAATGTTGGTGAAATTTATGACTTTGCCAGTTCTTTAGCACCAAGAGAATTGCTTATTGAGTCAGGGACAAAGGATAAAATTTTCCCTATAAATGCAAGTAAAAAAGCCCATGAAAGCATAAAAAGAGTTTATGCTCTTATGGGTGCTGAAAATAATCTTCACATAGATATTTTTAACGGTAAACATTCTGTAAACGGAGAAAAATCATTTGATTTTCTTTCAAAGTGGTAAGAACTATGATTTCTTTAAAAGAACAGGTGAAAGCTCTTTATAGTACAAGTTCAGTTGATGACCTAAAGGATTTTCCAAAAGGTGAACGAGATAAGTATTATAAAACAGGCAACCGACAAGATTTTGAAAAGTTATATTTCAGGCGCAGGGATTATTTATCCTCTTGCGCTTTTCTTGCGTTGACAGATAATTCATATATTTCGCAACTTGAAAAAATGATTCTTGCAATTTGCAATGAATATTGTTGGGCATTACCTGCTCATACTGACGGAATAAAAGAAAATGACAATAAAGTTGTTGATTTGTTTGTGGCAGAAACAGCATTTTCACTTGCAGAAATTATTACAGTATTAGCCGACAAGCTTTTAAAAGAAACAAAAGACAGGGTTAAAGTTGAAATCGAAAAAAGACTTGTAAATAACTATATAAATCAAAAATTTTGGTGGGAAAACTGCAATATGAACTGGGCATCTGTCTGTGGTGGTTTTATAGGTGGAACACTTATATATCTTTTCCCAGAAGAATTTGAAAAGCAAAAGAACAGAATATTAAGAACTTTAAAATGCTATATTGACGGATTTCCACAAGATGGAATGTGCTTTGAGGGTGCGTCATATTGGCTTTATGGTTTTTCTTCATATGTGTATTTCGCAGATTTGCTTTATAAATTTACAAATGGAGAAACAGACCTTTTAAAAGACGAAAAAGTCCAGAATATTGCAGGATTTATAGAAAAGATTTTCATAAAAGGCAATACATCCGTCAGTTTTTCCGATGCAGATGTAAATGTAAAAGGGGACTTGGCACTTCAACATTATCTCGCGAATAAAATGCCTGATAAAGTGCATTTGTTACCTGAAAGTTATATGTCTGTCTGGGGCGGAAATACAAAATGGCCTTGTTTTTATCGCACCTTGTTATGGGTGGATGAAAATAAAAAACAGGACCAAACGGAACTTAAAAATCATTATTTTGAAAATCAGTTGATTATAAATAAGGATAATTATTCTTTTGCATTAAAAGGGGGCAACAATGATGAACCGCATAATCACAATGATTTAGGTTCATTCATATTTTCTGACAAGAACGGTCAAGCTCTTTGTGATTTAGGTGCAGGACGATACACAAAAGATTATTTCAATGAAAACAGGTATTCTATTTTCAGTAATTCCTCATTAAGTCATAATGTGCCCATTATAAATGATAAAGGGCAGAGTAACGGAAAAGCATATTTTGCAACATTTAACTATGATAACAACAAGGCAGTTGTTGATGTTACAAAGGCATACACAGAAAAAAGCCTGATTTCATTCATAAGGACAGTTGAGTTTGAAGAAAAAGGTGTAATTCTTACAGATAATTTTCAAACAGAAACCCCTGTTTCCGTTATAGAACGATTTGTAACATTAAGAAAACCTGAAATCAAAGATAATATGGTCATTCTTGGTGATACGAAGGTGTTTTTTGAACAAGAAAAAACAAAACTTAAAATCAATGAAAACTATCATTTACCACATGAATATGACACGAATGCAATAAAAGTTTACTGTCTTGATTTTGAGTTAAAGGATAATGTAACAGAAATCATATTTCATATTAAAGCATAAAAATACCGTATGGAAAGAGAAATCCATACGGTGTTTTCTTGTATCACGGGTTCTAATGTAACAATTATAGTTGCTGACTTCATATTTGTAAGGTGAACAGTAAGCTTACGTATTGGGGAATAATCAGCGTCATATTCATATTTGCCTTTTAGTGAAACAGCATCCATTACTGAAAATTCACCATCTGCTAAAAGTGATGCCTTCATTTGCTTACCATTGATAGTAAGAATTGCTGATTTGCCATCATTACTTATCTCAATGTCTGCCTTTGTGTGCATAAACCAATAAATATCACTTTTCACAAGACAGTTTATATTATCTGTAATTTCAAGTGATGTGCTGTTGTTGTAAAGCTCAAAGCCTCGCTCTACACTTGTTGCACCGTTCATACGATAAGCATCAGTCATATCGAGCACAGATTTACCACCATCTGCCGTTGACTCAAAGAATGTGAAGTCGCATTGAGCCAACACATATTGGTCATCAAGAGTAGCATTTGGGTTTATAACAAGTGTGTTCTGACCTTCAGCACGCTTACAATAATTTTTCCAACGACCACCTGCAGGTGTATTAAGAAAATAATTCGGTGCATCGTAACTGCCGGGACCTAATTCTTCAGCCCAGCGTTCACCCATACTGTCAAATACGAATGTGCCGATATCAAGGTCACCGTGATTTGTGAAATTGTATCCACCTTTAATACCTGCAAAAGTTGCATTTTCATTAAGATATTCACTTCTCATTAAAACAAGTGATTGACCAACATCAGACTTTAGTTGTATGTTTAATGGCTCACTACCGAAATCAGCATTGTCATATTCACGATTGAACCAAAGGCAGGACAAGGCATCTTCCTTACCACTACCGTTACGCTCAACCGAATCAGATGTATTCACCGTATATGTTTCGGGGAAATCGGTCATTTGATGTGCAGAAAGCAAAGGTGCGTTATATTCTTTTGCATACCAATGAAGAACAGGTGTATAGCATTTTTCAGCCTTGTTGTCACCAAAATTGAACATTCCCGTAGGTGTTGTTATGTAAACAGGAAAATAGCCCAACTGACGAAAACCGTCAATTTCAGACACTCCAAAGTCAGTACCGAAATAGTTTCTTGATGTTGCAATAAAATGCACAATAGAATTCATACCCGATTGACAATATCCTGGTCCTTCGGCATAAACACCGTCAGGAGTAAAATTTTCAAATGCTATTGGCATATTTTCGTAGCACATACTGAGAAATTCAGCAGATTTTTCAACATCATAATCGGCAAAAGCCATACAGGAAATACCGATACCACTATAACATATACTGTTCCAATTATTTTTTGACCAAGTAAACCAATGATTGTCGTTAAGAGCAGGTAAAATGGCATATTCCCAAGTGGTTTTTGATAACAAATCTTTTTGTTCATCACTTAAATAGTCGTAAAACCAGTCATAGCCAATTGATACAGCAAATGCCATTTCTGCAGTAGCAAGGAAATGAGAAGTACACCAATCGTTATAATTACACACATTTTCAAGCTCTGCCCAACCACGCTGTGCATACTTTTCATCACCTGTAATCTGCCACGCGTAGCCTAAAACAACTATTCTGTTAATTACCTCTCTTGAAATAGGCAGAATACTGTCTTCTTCATCAAGCTCATATTTCATAACAGGATAAGTTTGTGTATCAAGAAGTCCGTTCGCAGTATCAAGTGCAGATTTGTGCAAAGCTCTTGTGTAGTCGCAAAAACTGTTATTTTTGTTTTCTTGACGAACTTGTTCAAATGCAGATTGGTCAGCTAAAATGAAAGGATGTGAAATACTGTTTTTAGTATTATTTATTTCGTCAACCAAATCCTTCTGACCTATTGCGTCCTTATATTTGTCAAGAGAAATGTAGTCAATTCCAACCTTGACCATATCAGGAATAACAGCAAAATATGGCACAATGTTTGTAATTCCAAGAACAATAACGAGAATTATTGAAATTAAAACTGACAGCGTAATTTTATATTTCTTTTTCATATTTATATTCCTTTAAGTGCAGGATAAAGTTTTTTCCATTTTATAAATTTTTCTTGATATTTTTCTGCAAGTTTATTTTCAGGTGCAATAGTTTCAACTATCTCATATACAGAGTTTTCAAGAATGGAATATTCTTCATCTGAAAGAACGCCTTTTGCAGCAAGAAGACTTGCACCAAGTGCTGCACTGTCTTGATTTTTAGGGATTTTAAGTTCAATGTTTAATACATTTGCAATAATCTTAAGCCATAATTTGTTTCTTGTGCCACCACCACAAATGGTTGAATTATCTATTTCTACACCAAGCTTTTTAATAATCTCAATGTTGTCTTTAAGTGCAAAGGCAACGCCCTCAAGAATGGCAAGACTCATTTCTTCCTTGCTTGTTGAAAGGCCAAGACCATAGAACATACCACGAATTTCTGTGTCATTTAGTGGTGAACGCTCGCCAATAAGATATGGCAAAAATAAAATATCATTTTCACCTAATTTATCTTCTTGTGAATTTACAGAATCATAACTATCACCGAGAATTTTCTCAATCCACCAATTACAACAGACAGCAGCCGAAAGCATACAAGCCATATAGTGATAATTTCCACTTGCAGAGCAGAATGAGTGAATTGCATTGACTCTGTCGCAGTTGTATGAGTCGCTTACTGTGAAAATTGTACCACTTGTACCAAGAGAAATATTACAGCAACCGTCTTTCACAGTACCCGTACCAATTGCAGCCGCAGCATTGTCACCGGCACCGATTATGATTTTCACACAACCAAGTCCAAGTTCATTTCGCAATTCTTCTTTAAGAATTCCTGAACATTCATAGCTTTCAAGGACCTTTGGTAACCAAATTTCGTTTATATCGTATTTATTAAGAATTTCATTTGACCAACATCTGTTTTTAACATCAAAATATAGAGTGCCTGATGCGTCGGAAACATCTGTGCAAAACTCACCTGAAAGACGATATGCAAGAAAGTCTTTAGGCAACATTACCTTGCAAATTTTAGCAAAATTTTCAGGTTCATTTTCCTTAACCCATAAGAGCTTTGGCAAGGTAAAACCTGCAAAGGCAATATTTCCTGTTGTATCAAGAAGAAAATCCTTGTTTTCATTAAGCTTGTCTGTTTGTGCCTGACTTCTTGAATCGTTCCACAAAATTGCAGGACGGATAATGCTGTCGTTTTCATCAAGCATTACAAGACCATGCATCTGTCCTGAAAATGAGAATGAGCAGACTTTTTCTTTATCAATGTTTTGGAGTAATTCTTTTAATGCTACGATTGTCTGATTATACCAATCTTCAGGATTTTGTTCGCTCCAACCATTGTGTGGGAATGAAAGGGGATAGTCCCTTGTAACTGACGAAATTATTTCACTACGACCATTTAAAAGCAATACTTTAACTGAAGAAGTACCTAAATCAATACCTACAAAATATTTCATAAAAACACCTTAGAACATAATTTGGTTAATAATACTTTCAAGATATTCCTGTCTGCCACTCTGAACGTCGGTTACGCTACCCATATTTTCAGCATAAGCAGAAAGTTCTTGGAGTGTTGCAGTACCACTTGTGATTTTTTCGCCGATTTCACTATTGAATGAAGCGTATTTATTCTTTACAAATTCGTCAATTCTGCCGTCTTCAATGATTTGGGCAGCCTTCATAAGACCAAGAGCGAATGTGTCCATACCAAGAATATATGCGTGGAACATATCTTCAAGTGTGTTACTTGGTCTGCGATTTTTCGCATCAAAGTTAAATCCACCTGTAAGTCCACCTGCTTTGAGCACCTCATACATACACATTGTAGCTTCATAAACATCAAACGGGAATTCGTCTGTGTCCCAACCCAAAAGGTAGTCACCCTGATTAGCATCGATTGAACCCAGCATACCATTAATTGCAGAAATTCTTAATTCGTGCTGGAATGTATGTCCTGCAAGTGTTGCGTGGTTAGCCTCAATATTCATTTTGAAATCTTTATCAAGTCCATATTGGCGCAAAAAACCGATTGCAGTTGCAACGTCAAAGTCATACTGATGCTTCATTGGTTCTTTTGGTTTAGGTTCAATATAGAAGTCACCTGTAAAGCCGATTGAACGACCATACTCAACAGCCATTTTCATAAGTCTTGCGATATTTTCCTGTTCAAACTTAACATCTGTGTTAAGAAGTGTTTCGTAGCCTTCACGACCACCCCAGAAAACATAGCCCCTACCACCGAGCTTTACTGTAATATCAAGAGCCTTTTTTATCTGTGCTGCAGCAAAGCAATATACATCAGCAGAGTTTGTGCTACCTGCACCATTCATAAAACGAGGATTTGAGAACATATTTGCAGTTCCCCAAAGGCACTTGATGTCAGTACCTTGCATCTTTTCGAGGATATAGTCAGAAATTTCATCAAGTCTGCGATTAGTTTCCTTAATGTCATCAGCCTCAGGAACAATATCAACATCATGGAAACAGAAATATTTGATTCCCAGCTTTTCCATAAACTCAAAGCCTGCATCAACCTTTGCTTTTGCATGTTCCATTGTGGCTTTTTCTGTATTGAATGACTTGTCTGCAGTATCTCTGCCAAACATATCAGTACCACCTGCACAAAGGTTATGCCACCAAGCCATAGCAAACGGAAGATGCTCACTCATCTTTTTACCTGAAACTATCTTGTCAGGGTCATAAAATTTAAAAGCAAACAGATTTTTGCTTTCTTTACCCTCATATTTTACCTTGTCAACGAAACTAAAGTATGCCATAAAACCAATCTCCTTTTGATTTTTAATCTATTGTGTGGTCACGGATAACATTTTGCCCTTATGAAAAAATTTTTGAACAGCCTTTTGCAAAACATCATTTGCAAGACTTGTAAGCATTGTATCAATCCAATATTTTCTCATAAATTTACCCACTTATAACTTTATGGAATAATTATACAATACATATTATAGACTTTCAATAAAAATGTTTAGGTAAATGGTTGGATGAAAAAGATATTGCTAAAAAATTAAGGCTTGACTTATAATTTTTAAGTGGTATAATATATCTGTATAATTATTTTTTAATATTGAACAAATCTCGCTATATGTGACCAGCATATAGCCAATAAGGGGAGAATGTTTATGAAAAAAACAATGAAAAGACGCTTGCAAAAGGCGACTGCAATTTTATTGTCAGCAATTATGGTGCTTTCAGTATTTGCAGTGATGCCTGCTGATTTATTCAAGGCAAGTGCAGCAACAAGTGAGCTTTTTGAGGATCGTCTTGAATTGGACTTCAATAATAATTGGAAGTTTAATCTTGGCGACGAATCAGGTGCTTATGCAAAGGCTTATGACGATTCAGCTTGGGAAACAGTTGAGTTGCCACATGACTTCAGTATTTCACAGGATTTCTTTAGTGGAGATAATATTGAAGGTGAAAGTGGTAACTTGCCTGGTGGTACAGGATGGTACAGAAAGACATTTATAATGTCAACTGATGCTCGTGACCAGGCTGTGTATCTTAACTTTGATGGTTCATACAAGGATACATATGTATATGTAAATGGTGAGCTTATTGGTGAAAACCACTATGGTTACAATAGCTTTACATTTGAAATCAGTGAATACCTTGTATGTAACGGTACAACTGCAAATATTGTTGCAGTAAAGGTTGAAAACCAGCTTCCATCAAGCCGTTGGTATTCAGGTTCAGGTATTTATCGTGATGTTACAATGACAATTGTTGACCCTGTTCACGTTGACCTTTACGGTACATATGTAACAACACCTAACCTTGAAAGTTCAAATGGTACAGACGGTACTGTTAATGCAGAAATTACACTTGCTAACACAAACTATGACGAAACAGTAACGGTTACAGCACAGATTCTTGATGCATCTGGTAATGCTGTTAGTGCTGCTGTGTCAACAGAGGTTGTTGCAGGTGGTGTTATGAGTGGTCATGATGCAACAGTAGTAGAACTTACTCCTACTATGTCTAATCCTCTGCTTTGGAATTCTTGGGATTTAGGTACACCAAATCTTTATACTCTTCGTGTTCAGGTTCTTAAGAGTGGTACAGTAGTTGATACTTACGATACAGATTTCGGTTATCGTTGGTTCGAATGGGACGCTGACGAAGGTTTTTCCCTTAATGGCACAAATGTAAAACTCGAAGGCGTTTGTATGCACCATGACCAAGGTGCTCTTGGTGCTTCACAGGCTTATGACGCAATTTATCGTCAGGTAGCTATCCTTAAGGATATGGGTTGTAATACAATCCGTACTTCTCATGGTTCACCATCTGACGTATTTATGGATATTTGTAACGAACTTGGTATGCTCGTTATGGATGAATTCTTTGACGGTTGGGATACTGCAAAGAACTCAAACACAAATGACTTCAGCGTATATTTTGATGAAGTAATCGACACAACAACAAATAAAATCCTCAATGCAGAGGCTGACCAGATGTGGTACGAGTTTGTTGTTACACAGACAGTTAAGCGTGACCGTAACGACCCTGCAGTTGTAATTTGGGATGTTGGTAACGAGCTTAATGAAGGTGCGTCAACAGGTGATTTCACAACAATCGCACAGAATATGCAGACAATAATTGATGAGCTTGACCCTACAAGACCAATTTGTCAGGGTAACAATGGCCCTGGAGACAGTGCTAAAGCAGCTGTTGACGGATTTATGGACGTTATCGGTGGTAACTATAATACTGCTGACTGGATTAGCCTTATGACAGGCACAAGTGACAGCCGTTCATCAAAGCCATATGTAAGTACAGAAACTGCTTCTGCAATTTCAACTCGTGGTCATTACAGTACTCCTTACTATCATTCAGTTCTTACAATGACAAATGCTGCTGACTCTAATTACGACATCAACGCTTATGATACAGGTAAGGTATCATGGGGCCAGGTGGCTGCAGCAGCTTGGTACAATACAATTATTTACGACTGGAACTCAGGTGAATATGTATGGACAGGTTTCGACTATATCGGTGAGCCTACACCATACAATGCACCTTATGGTGTATCAACAGCAGGATATCCAAGTACTTCATACTTCGGTATCATTGATACTGCAGGTTTCGGAAAAGATACATACTATCTTTACAGAAGTATGTGGAACGAACATTCAACAACAGCACATATTGTTCCTGGTACATGGGATTCAAGTGAACTTTATGTTGATAGCAGTGGCTATGTTGATGTAGCAGTTTACAGTAATGCTGCAAAGATTGAACTTCTTGGTGATGGAGATGTTATTGCAAGAGCTACATCAAACACAACTACAACTGGTGCAGGTCATAAATATCAGACTTGGACAGAAACAGCTGTAGATACTTCAAATGTAAATACAACAGAGTTCTATTCGGGCGATGGTAAAGACTTCTATTCACAGTTCCATGTGAAATATTCAGCATACAACACAATTTCAGTTAAGGCTTATGATGAGTCAGGTGCTGAAATTACAGATGCAGTAGGTACAAAGTCAGTTTCTAACACAACTGCAACAAAGATTACAGCAAAAGCTTGGACATACGACGGCTTTACTGCTGACGGTGACAGCTATGCTTATATAGAATATACAGCAGTTGATGCAAACGGTAACTTCGATTCAACATACAACGGTACTCTCAATCTTGTATTAGAGGGTAACGAAGCAGTAATCATTGGTGTTGACAACGGTGACCCTGTAACAACACAGAAATTCCAGCAGGCTTCTGCTCTTACATCAGATACAACAGCAACAATTCAGATGTTCAACGGTAAAGCACTTGCAATTCTTCGTACAACTGAAGAAGTTGGTGATGTTGAGCTTACTGCAACAAGTGATGTTTCTGTTGAAGGTGCAACAATCGAAGTTAATGCTGAAGCAGACGACGAGCTTATCGACGAATTTGAAGAAATCATCGACCAGCCGGACGACCTTAAATATGAAGCAACACTTTATGACGAGTACGAAATTCTCAAGAACAATATTCTTGGTGGTGGTGACAACTCTCTTGAAGCAGATTACACACTTTATTCAGCATATCCTGACGGTACAACAGTAACAAATATGGATATTGCTGACGGTTGGTATATCATCACAGGTACTGACGACCAGGGTGATGTTTCAACAGGTGCATTGACACATACTGCTCATTTATCAGGTGGTTTTGTTTCTGACGGTTCAACAGGTATCCCTGCAAGTACAGCAGATGCTTGGTATTTCCAGAAGATTTCAAACGGTACATACTATATTTACTATGAAAAAGCTGACGGTACAAAACAGTACCTTACAATCAGTAATAACCAGGTTTATGTATCAACAGCACCATATGCTCTTTCTGTAACAACAGATACAAGTGGTAATGTGACAATCGGTTTCGGTTCAACTTACCTTAACTATAGCGGTGGTACAAGTCAGCAGGTATATTGGTACTCAACAGCAACAAACCTCAAGCTTTACTATGTAGATGAATCAGACGATGGTAGTTCAACTACAACAACTACATATACAATTGAAGGACAGGTTACAGATTCAACTGAACTTGCTTCACTTGAGGACGGTTGGTATATTCTTAAAGGTGCAGGCTGGGGCAATGTTTCAACAGGTGCAATTACGCATACTGCACATTCTTCAGGCGGTTTACAGACCGACGGAACCAGTGCAACTGCAGTACCAACTACAACTGACAATGTAATGTGGTACTTTGAAAAGCAGTCAGGCGAAGCATATTACATTTACTATTTCGATGATAGTGGTGTAAAGCAGTATATGACTCTTTCATCAAGTACAATTACTATCAGTACATCTCCACAAGAACTTACTGTTGCAGCTTCAGGCTCAACAATAACTATTGGTGCTTCAAACGGATATTATGTTGACTTCTGCGGTAACGAAAATTGTGCACAGCACGTTGCTACTTGGTCTTCAGGTACATCAATTTATGTATACAAAGTTAATGAAGAAACCGTAACAGGTGGCGCAACATCAACTACAACTGTTACACAGGTGACAAATACAAGCAGTCTTGACGGCGAATATATTATCACAGGTTCTGACGACCAGGGTGCTTACACTTATGGTGCGGCTACACATACATTAAAGTCAGGCGGTCTTACTCCATCAAATACAACAGCTCCGTTTACAGCTGACGAAAATAATACATGGATTATTGAACCGACAGATGACGGATATTATTACATTTACTATACAGAAAACGGCACTAACTATTATATTGTTATTACTGATGGTAATGTAACAACATCAACTACAGCTACAAAGCTTACAATTACAAGCAACGGCAGTACAGCAGTTATCGGTGACTCAACAAACACATATCAGCTTAACTACTACGGTAACTCATCAAGCGTTATCAGTGAGTGGAATCCGGGTACAGCAATCACATTCTATAAGGTTGAAACTGTTACAACGTCAGCAAATGGTGTTACAATGTGGTTACCGACAGCATCAACTGAACTTGCTGCTCCTGTTGAAAATGGCGAATATGTAATTTACAATAGCAACTATATTGTAGGTGGAGAAACAAAGACAAATTATCATAGCAGTTTAGGTAGAGATGTTTACGGCTTTGTAAGAGTTGCTGAAACTCCAACAGACAATGTAATTACAGCACTCAGAACAAATGCTTATACATTCACTCTTGTTGATGGTACAACAAATGAGTACTATATCACAAACAGCGAAGGTAAGTATGTCACAATGGATTCTGAATATGAAGTTACATTAAGTGATACTGCAGAGTCTGTTTATGTTTACGGTACTGATGATAACAGAGTAGTTATCTATAATAATAGTGCTAATTTCGATAACTTCCAGGATGCAAACGACATGTTCTGTTCTTGGGGAGGGTCACATACAAGTGCTGGTTCAAACCAGATAATGACTCTCTACAAGAACGAAAATTCTACAGGTAGTATGGATGTTCCTGCTGAAAAACTTGCTCTTTACAATGCTCTTGTAGAAGGTATCCAGTATGCTCCGGGTACATATTCAGCTTCAACATACAACACACTCTTTACAGCTCTTGAAGACGGTTATGCTATTCTTGAAGATGACAGTGCTTCAACAACTGATATTGACGCAGCAACTCTTGCAATAACAAATGCAATTGCAGGTCTTGTAGTTGAAATGAAGTATATTCCGACAACACTTTGGAAATATGGTTATGTTCCTGATGGTGACACACCATATAATGACGGTGGTGCATTATTCAATACACAGACATATGCATCAATGGAAGAAATAATCAGAGCTGACGACGACCTTATGGCACAAATCGAAGAAGTTGTAGATTATACAGATGACGGTACAGCAATTTCTTGGGAAGATGGCGAAAGAGATACTGCTATTGATGCAGCAGTTGCAATGTATGCACAGATTTATTCTCTTTCATTCACAGGTGCTCCTGTAACAGGTCAGTCAGATGTTTCAGACTTCCAGAAGACAAGATGGAATGTATGGTGTAAGTCAAATACTCAGGGTGCTGCTGAATCAACTGAAGAAGGTGCTTCAGTTCAGGGTCTTTTCAGCGCATTGCGTGTTGACGGACAACCGGTTGACCATGCTGACTATGCAACTCTTCCATATGGCAATGCTATTGATAATTCAAACAGAGAAGCATTCAATACAAAAGATGGTCTTGAACTCACATATACCGGAGGCGGTGCAGAGGTAACTCGAACTCTTCCTGCACTTAACAACATTAGTGTTCACCTCAACGATATGTTCGTTAAGGAAGATGTTTATGCTAACGGTGTTGATGATAGTGAAGGTTATTCAAAGAAATATTGGGACCTTTCATTCCCACTTCTTACAACTACTAACGAATACGGTATCAACACATATGTTTACGACAGCTCAAGTAATGAATATGTGTTCCAGGCAAGCTTTGATGACGATAACAACACAGCATCTGCAGTTTTGACTCCTGTTGATGATTGGTCAATTAACCTTAACAGTAAGGGTACAGGTAATGGTTTCTTCCCATTCAACTACCAGCAGGGCAAAACAACATATACAGGTGAAAATGCGATTTATCACTACGCATTTAACTACAATATGGAATTCTATATTCCACTTTCAGGTACTTATGCTGACGGCGAAGACGTAGTATTCGAATTCTCAGGTGACGATGACGTTCTTGTTTACATCGACGATGTTCTCGTTCTTGATAACGGTGGTCTTCACGGTGCTCGAACAGCAGCGATTAACTTCACAGATGCAACTCTTACATATCAGTATGCTATGGACGTTGACTCAGAGCTTGATACTGTTGTTGAAAACACAACTGAAAACGCTACAGTTTATGCATACGACGACCCTAATAAGGCAGATGTATGTAACGGTGACGAGCTTGCTGCTCTTGATAAGCTTAATGAAGTTCGTACAGACGGTGACTATCATACATTCAGCTTCTACTTTATCGAGCGTGGTTCAACAGACTCAAACTGTGAAATGAGCTTTAACCTTCAGGAAACTTCTGAACACGTTCGTATGTACGACCAGACAATCGTTCTTGACAGCGGTCTTCCTGTTGAAGATTTCAGCATTACAGATGACAACTTCCTTTCACAGGATGGTATTGATGCAGGTACTAAGACAATGCTCCTTGGTATCGTTGAAGGTAACACACCTGTTAACGACATTGTCAGCTTTGACGAGGTTGATAACCTTTATGATACATTTGCTGCATCAGGTGACATACTAACTGTTCCTAATATGAAGTACGGTGATTGTACTGTCACAAGAGTTGACGATACTGAATACAGAGATAACGCTATCGTATCTTATACACCAAAGACAATAAGAATGACTGGCGAAGATTACTTCTATGTATGCTCTAAGGTTACTGATGACCCGACTTATGCTGAAGGCACAGTTTACTATGAGTATGAAAAGGTAACATTTATCCCTGCATCTTCAGTTTACTTTGAAGATAACTTTGGCGATGACATCAGCTTTACTGATGGTACAACTACTGACAGTTCAGGTCACGGTACTTGGATAACAGAAGGTGATGCAACTGCTTTTGCAGATGCAAAACAGTCTGCTGACTTTGTTGGTGACAGTTCAACAAATCCATATGGCTATGACGATGCTTATGCAGGCACAGACGAAAATGATACAAAGGATTATACACAGTACAGTGGTTTCTCAGCACAGAAGGTAACAGTAAGTGCTGCAAACAACGCTAAGAACGGTGGTACTAATCCGACTGTTGAATTTACATTCACAGGTACAGGTTTTGATGTTATCAGTATGACTGATAACACAACAGGTACATTCTACATGGAAATCTTCGATGAGAATGGTACACGAGTTGGCAAGAGAAGTGTAGTTGATACATACTATGGTTATGCTTACGGTCAGCTTTATGCAGATGCAAGTGGTAAAGCAACTCTTACTGAAACAGATAATGTTCTTTACAAGAGTGCTGACAACGAAGCATTAACAAGAGAAGTAACATACTACTCAACTAACGATTTAGGTGAAACAATTGTTGTTCGCGAGCCTTCATATTTTGATGTTTCAGGTTATGGCTACACAGATACACCAACATATTATGATGCAGACGGTAACCTTACAGAAACTGAAACTGAAAATATCGCTTATGCTTATGCTTACGCTTATGGCTGGGTAACAGCAGGTGATGTTGAAGGTCTTTATCAGATTCCTGTAATTAAGAAGACAGGTCTTAACTATGGTACATACACAGTTGTTCTTACAGCAATGTACACAGCAATGTTCGACCATACAGGTGAAGGACAGTTTGACCTTTATTTCGACGCTATCCGTATTTATGATATGGCAGGTAAGGATGACGGAATAGATTCATCAATTCTTACTGAATATAAGCAGGACAATGAATCATATCCAAACTACCTTTCAATCAAGGATATGCTTATTGGTGCAGATTCTCTTTCTAAGGATTCATCAACTCAGGGTGTTGTATTTATCGACGGTATCGCAGCACTTGATAACGACCTTGAAAAATATAAACTCGCAGGTCCTAATAACGAGCTTTACCTTGCAAAGGGTCAGGCTGTTGCATTTGAAATCTGGGCTACTGCAGTTCCTGATGAAGTTCAGCTTGGTATGAAGTCAGTTAAGGGTAACCCTGTTGTTAAGATTACTTACAATGGTCAGGAAAATACTAAAGACCCATTAACACTCAAGACTGCTACTGAAATGAATTACATCGTAAACAACTTACTTCCAACTGATGGTAAGCTTACATGGTCAGAGGTCGTAATTGACGGTACTGTATATTACAGAACAGGTACAGTTGTAATTCAGAACACAGCAGATGATGACAGTATTCTTTCTCTTACAAGTATGAAGTGGACATTTACAGGCGTTGATCAGCACGGACACTACGAAACAGCATTACCTGAAACACCTGCTGTAATGTCATTCATGGCAAGAAGAACAACTGTTACTGATGCTTACTCAATGATGGGTGCTAACGATACTACTGATTCAGACGAAACAATTGATAATGGCGATACAGGTGAAGATGTAATTCCTGACGATGACGAAGGTACAAACGATACTACTGAAGAGCCTCAGGAAGAACTCACTTGGATTCAGAAAATCATTAGAGCAATTAAAAACTTCTTTAAGAAGATTTTTGGCATGGCTTAAATTTGAAGGGAGGATATAGGATAATGAAAAAAACTTATGTAAAACCACAAATTGCATATGAATCATTCCAACTTTCAACAAGCATTGCTGCAAGCTGTGCATTGTTAGGTACACAGTCTGCACAGTATGTTTGTCCGGTAACTGACCCGGACTCAGGATTTATACTCTTTGTAGATGATGTTGCATCACCTTGTGATACTGTACCGGTAAACGGTAGTATTTGCTACGACGTTCCTGTAGCAAACTGGAATGTATTCTCATCATAAATAAAATATAACGGAGTTCGTCATAGCGATGGTGAACTCCGTTACTTTTGGGATTAGATTATGAAGCTTTATAAAAAAATTATTGTAACTTTTTTGAGCCTTTTAATTGTTGTGGGACTTTGTGCTTGTAACAAAGAGGATGATAATGTCAATAAAGAAGAACCGATGGACAGAATTACTGTTGCAACTGAAGAAGTTGATGTTGAACAGGTGTCCGGCTTTGAGGAAAAAAAGTCAGAGGACTCTCAAATTGGTGTTACTGTTGATAATTTCCTTAAAATCATCAGCATTGGTGAAAGAGATGGTGTTCTCAGCGTTTTTGTAAGAAATGTTTCTGACGAAGACATTCAATATGCCCTTTTAAGTGTTGTGACAGAAGATGGCAGAGCAGAATTTCCAATTTCCACATTGACAAAAGGTGCAAGTGCCACTCTTCGTTGTAATAACGGTTATGTTTTTGATGAAGAAACTGTTTATTACGGCTGGAAAATTGAAGATAAGGTAGTTTTTGAGGATAATCTTACTTGTTATCCTGATGTTTTTGAAATTGACGGTGTTGACGGATTTATTTCAATTAAAAATATTTCCGATAAAGACATTGAAGGCAAAATATATATTTATTATAAAAATGTTACTGACGGAGTTTATGACGATGGTGTGACATACAGAGCGTATGTTGATGGCCTTAAAAAAGGCGAAAAATCACAGGTTAAGACACAACATTATTTAAAGGACTCAAGTCGAATTTTATTTGTGACCTATGCAGAGTAAGAAATACAAATTTTTTGATACTGTTATTCAGATTTTGACTCCTGATGAAATTGCTGATACAGAGCCATTTGTCAACTTTTTAAGCGAAGAAGAACCTGATTGTACTGTTACATTTGAATATGTGACAGAGTTACCTGATTTGCCTGAAAATGTGACTACTGATAATGAAATCAGTTTTGTAACAGAAAATAATAAGAGTACGTGCTGGTATAGGAATCATGGTAAAGAAGGTTACTATGCCTGCCGCATTTTTGACGGTGAAAAACATCTTGTTCAGGTGCTTGATGAATATCGTGGAAAGCTTTGGAACGGAATAATTTTTAATCTTTTAGGATTTGAAGAAATTATTGCAAAGTATAATGGTGTTGTTTTACACGCTTCAGCAATATTAAAAAACGGAAAAATGATTCTTTTTACTGCACCTTGTGGTACAGGCAAGTCAACTCAGGCAGATTTGTGGAAAGAATATGCAGATGCCCTAATTGTTAACGGAGATAAGGCACTTGTAAGCTTGAAAGACGATGTAATTTTTGCTGGCGGACTTCCGTTTTCAGGTTCGTCGGATATTTGCGAAAATATTTCAGCACCTTTATGGGCGGTTGTCTGTTTGGGGCAGGCAAAAGAAAACAAAATCATAAAAATGAACTCAAGAGAAGCCTTTGTAGCATTGTTACAGGGCAATTATCGTTCGGGAATAACAAACGCATCTTCACAAAGAACAATGGATGTGTTAGAAAAGCTATGTAGCACTGTTACGGTGTACAGGTTTGATTGTCTTCCTGACAAAACTGCAGTTGAATGTCTGAAAAAGGAGTTGGGAATATGAGTGTAGAACCAAAATTATCAACATATCTCCACTCAAAAGCTGTCGAAAAGGGAATTCCTCTTTCGGGTACATTTGAATTAACTTCGCGATGCAATTTCCGTTGTGAAATGTGCTATGTTCATGATGAATGTCATAGCAAAGACAAAATTTCAACAGAACAATGGTTAAATCTTGCCAAGGATGCAAGGGATTCAGGTACTCTTTTCCTGTTGCTTACAGGTGGCGAACCATTGATTCGTGATGATTTCCCATATTTATATACAGAACTTAAGAAAATGGGCTTTATGTTGTCAATTAACACTAACGGAAGTCTGATACACAAACACATTGATTTATTTAAAAAATATCCGCCAGCAAGAGTGAATTTTTCTCTTTACGGTGCCGATGATGAAACTTATGAAAAGCTTTGTAAAACGAAGGTGTTCTCGCAGGTAATGGAAAACATAAAAATGCTTAAGGAAATTGGAATTTCAGTTAAGCTTAACACGATTTTTACAAAGAGTAACAGTCATCAGTACAAGAAAATAATTGAAATTGCCGAAATGCTTGATGTTCCGTTAAGTACAACGGCTTACGCGTATCCTCAGGTGCGTTTGGATAAAGCTTTTGCTGAAAATACGGGCAGATTGACACCTCTTGAAGCTGCACAATGTACAGTTAATTGTGAAAAATATCGTTTTCGTAACGGTGATTTTTCAGTAAGAGCAAAACAAATTCTTGAAGAATCCAATGATGAAAAATGTGACAGAGTTTCTTGTCGTGCAGGACGAGCAGCATATTGGATAACAAGTGAAGGTTTTATGCAACCTTGTGGAATGTTGCCTAAAATCAAGATAAATGTTTTTGAAAATGGCTTTGAAAATGCGTGGAAACAGTTGGTTGCAGAAGTAAAAGAAATTCGTTTGCCAAAAAAATGTACAAGCTGTAAGTATTCAAATGTTTGTCACGCTTGTGCGGCAATGATTTATACGGAAACAGGATATTTTGACAGGATTCCTGAATATGTTTGTCAGATGAGTAAAAGTATTTATGATTTGACAAAGAAGGAACAAGAAAAATAATATGAAAAATTAAGTGTTGCAAAGGGGACAACAAAAGTCCAGCTGCAACGCTTAAATTTTTTTGTAAATATTTCACTATAAAGCATCGTTAAATTTATAACAATTAACATATTGACAAAATACTGTACGCGTACTACAATAGTACGCGTACAAGGGAATTAGAGGATTGTATTTCGGAGGTGACTTATGGCGAAACGACGCATTAATACAACGAAATTAGAAATAATTCAGACAGCACTTCATTTGTTTCTTGAAAACGGATTTTCAAGCACGTCGGCAAGAGCTATTTGTCACGAACTGGATATTTCGTTAGGAAATCTGACCTTTTATTTTCCGTCAAAGGAGCATCTTTTAGCAGTACTTATTGAAATGCTATGTGATTTCCAATGGAAGCTTATGAAAGAGGAGGCTGACGACGGAATAAGCCTTGTCCTTGCAGTATGTCTCGAGCTTATGTCAATGTCATCGGCAGCAGAAGAGAATGAAGCGGCAAAGGATTTGTTCATTTCTGCTTATACTAATCCGACGACTCTTGAAATAATTCGCAAGAATGATGCTGACAGATCAAAAACCGTTTTTTCAGAATATTGCAAAGATTGGACAGATGAGCAGTTTGTTGAGGCAGAGGCTCTTGTTTCGGGAATTGAATATGCAACTCTTATGACAACCAAAACATCAGCTGCACTTGATGTAAGAATTGCAAGGGCTCTTGACACAATCCTGAATATTTATCAGGTGCCGAAAGAGGTCAGAGAGAAAAAAATCGAAAAAGTCCTTTCAATGGATTACAAAAAAATCGGCAGTCGAATTTTTGACGAATTTAAAGAATATATTGAACAGGTAAACGAACAAGCGTTTAATGAACTTTTCAATTAAGAGTGCAGAACTCTATCATAAATATTTATATATAATCAACACCCACATGATATATACATTAAATTGGAGTTTGTCGGGGATGAGCAAAACATTATTCCGCCCCATCTTTGAGGGGGCTGTCACGAGCTTTGCGAGTGACTGGGGGAGTAACTCCCTCAGTCTCACTGCGTTCGACAGCTCCCTCAAGGAGGGAGCGGATGCAGGCGTGGAAGCCAACCACTACGCGTAAATAACTATCCCGATAAATTATAATTTATCAAACATACTTAATTCTGTTGTTTTATTAAAATTAAAATAATAAACAAGTCAAATTTTACCCTTAAAGGAGGATTTTATTATGAAAAAAACAATGAAAAAAGCGTTGGCAATAGTTCTTGCAATCTTTATGGTTGTTTCAACTATTCCTATGGTACTTGCGACGGATGACCCGTCAACCGTTATTACGGATGAAGCAAGTCTTCAGACTGCTCTCGAAACCGGTGGCGAATACATCCTTGGCAATAACATTGTTCTTACTGATTCTGTTTATCATGACAATGATGTAACAACTGTTATTGATATGGATGGATACGAAATTGGTGATGCATGTTGGGAAATATCAGTTCAAGCAGGGGACCTTACTATGTATGGTGGAACCTTCAACAAAGTTGTTCCGATAATACATGAAGGTTCGCTTACACTTAAGGATGTTACTGTTACAGGAATATCTGCTGCGTTAATTACTAATGCCGGTGGTAAGCTCGTTCTTGAAAATGCAACAGCAACAGGTAAATACAGTAGCTGTGTTTATGCACATTCGGGCGCAACAGTAATCATTGGCGGTTCATATACCTGTGGTGAAGATGATGTAATCATATCTTATTATGACACAATTCCTGATGTAAAAATCTACGGCGGTACATTCAGCAAGAGCGTTGCTGAATATGTTGCTGACGGCTATTCTGAAGCTGAAAAAGACGGCAAATATGTTGTTGAAAGCAATATGAAGGGTACAGCCGGTGAGGGTATTACCTGGATTATCGACTGCTTCGGCACTCTTACTATCAGCGGTACAGGTGAAATCGTAATTGAAGACGACACACCACCTTGGAAAGAATATAACGAATCAATAACATCAGTTGTTGTTGAAGAGGGCATTACAAATCTTCCGCGTATGTTTGTCTGTTATGCAACAAACCTTAAGACAGCATCCGTTCCTTCAACAGTTTCAGATTTTCATTGTTATGCTTTCGCGGGATGTACTTCCCTTAAAGAATTCAATGTTCACGATGATAATGAAAGCTATAAGAGTATAGATGGTGTAGTTTTTACAGAGGATGAAAAGACTCTTGTGGCATATCCTGCAAATAAATCAGGTGCTGAATACACAATTCCTGCTTCTGTTACAACAATTGAAATGTATGCATTTTCATCCAATATATCACTCGAATCATTAACAATACCTGATACAGTAACGACTCTTGGCAACTATACTTTTGATGGTTCTATGATTGACACAATAATAGTTGGAAACGGTATTACAGAAATTTCAAGTGGCTGTTTTGCTCAATCTTCTATTAAAACTATTGTTATTTCTGATTCAGTAAAAGCAATTAATTATGCCGCATTCTGGGCTGCAACCGAACTTGAAACATTGATTATCGGTTCAGGTGCTGAAACAATAGCTAACGATATCTTACGATATACCGGCAGTCTTTCAGTAGTTCATTATAAAGGCACACAGGAAACTTGGGATGAAATTTCAATCAATGAAGAAAACGCAGACCTTAACAGCAAAACACTCCATTTCCTTTCAGATGATGCTTATAAAGCTCAGGTAGCTCCTACTTGTGCTGACGGTTATACAGCAGGTTATTACTGTGACGACTGCGAAGCATATTTAACAGGTGAAGTAATTCCTGCAGTTGATGAACATACACCCGGCGAAGCAGTTGAAGAAAATGTTGTTGCTCCTGATTGTACAACAGCAGGTAGCAAGGATGTTGTAACTTATTGTACAGTATGTGGCGAAGAAACAAGTCGTGAAACAGTAGAAACAGCAGAAGCACTTGGTCATACATCCGGTGAAGCAGTTGAAGAAAACATTGTTTCTCCTGATTGTACAACAGCAGGCAGTAAGGATGTAGTAACTTATTGTACAGTTTGTGGCGAAGAAGCAAGTCGTGAAACAGTAGAAACAGCAGAAGCACTTGGTCACGATTGGAACAACGGTGTTTGCGGTAATTGTGGTGAAGCTTGTATTCATGTTGATGATAACTTTGACGAAATCTGTGATGAATGTAAAGCAGAAGTTCCTATAACAGAAGCAAAACTTGACGAAACAAACACAGTTTATATTCCAAAAGCAGATGAAGCAGTCGTTGTTAAATTTACACCTGCAGAATCAGGTGAATATGTAATTATTTCTGACAATGGTGGCGATGATGAAAATATCGACCCTTATGTTGATGTTTATGACGGCGATGGTAATTATGTTGAAGACGATGATGACCATAACGGTTCATATAACTTCTACTGTATCTTTGAAGCAGAAGCAGGCGAGACATATTACATAGAATTAAGCTGTTATGATGGTGATGTTGAATACGATTATACTATTGAAAAACATGTGGATATTTCACATCAGCCAACAGCAGGCGAGCCTTATGTTGAACTTAGCTGGGATGTTGATGCAGACTATCAGTGGTATTCAGTTGAAAGCGATTTAGTAGAAATAACAGATGAAAATGCTGATTCTTGTTCATATTATGGTGAACCTACTGTATATGATGAAGAAACAGGCTGGTCAGGTGATTTCTGGGACGACTACGGTGCAAGTTTCTTTGGTATCGAGCTTGAAGAAGGCGATGTAATTTTAGTTGATTTTGGTGAAGAAATCAATGATGAAATCGGTATCTGGGATTATGACAGAGATGATGGTTTTTATGTAAATGATGGTACCGATACCGATGGAACAATAGAGCTTACTGCTCCTTGGGACGGATATTTTGAATTATATGCTTATGGTATAACTCGTGAAACAACAGTTAAGGCATATATGGATGGATACGAATACACAGCAATCAATGGTGAAACAGATGCTACTCTCGAGAATCCTGAAATCGGCGAAAAATATGCATGTAAGGTAATACTTGAAGATGGCACTGTTTTAACATCAGACGTTCTCGAATACACTTATGCAATTACTCATCAGCCAACAACCGATGAACCTTATGTTGGACTCAATGACGATACAGACGCAACATATCAATGGTATTCAGTAGTTGACAGTACAGTAGAAATTACAGACGAAAATGCTGATACTGTAACTTATGATTGGGGGACCTCCTCTTATAATGCAGAAACAGGCTGGTCAGGTGTTCCTTATGGAGAAAACTTTGACGGACAGGACTTCTTTATGGTTTCACTTGAAGAAGGTGACACAATAACGGTTGAACTTACAGGTGATTACTATTCTGGTGTAGGCTTGTGGGATTATGATGCATATGAAGGTGTATGGGTTGACTCAACGGATGCAACATCTTATGAACTTACTGCTGAATGGGACGGAGATTACACATTCTATACTTATCAGGAAGAAGACGGTGCTACAGTATATGTTAAAGCATATATGAGTGGATACGAATACACACCAATAAACGGTGAAACAGACAGCGTTTATGCTCCGATAGAAGAAGGTCTCTATGCTTGTGAAGTAACTTTCGCAGACGACACAACAGAAATGTCAGATGTATTTGAAGGTCCTCATGCTCACGATGATTCAGATGATGACGCATATTGTGACGGATGTGATGAACTTCTCGACCCGTCAGTAGAATGTGACCATAATTGTCATAAAGGCGGTATCAAAGGCTTCTTCTGGAAAATCACAAACTTCTTTAACAGAATCTTTGGACTTAATAAAGTTTGCGAATGTGGCGAACTTCATTACGGAAAAGGATAATTTTAATAACTAACACATAACAATTTACCACCGGGGACCCTAAAATCCTCGGTGGATTTTTATAAATAAAAGAGTTTTATGCCTGAAAAATTTTCAATAGTTTTTCAATATTTTGTGGTATAATAGCATAGTCGGAGGTGTACATATGAGAATTTTGCTTGTTGAAGATGAAAAACGAATGGCACAAGCCTTGTGCGAAATTCTTCGTCTTGAAAAATATGATGTTGACCACTATGCTAATGGTGTAGATGGTCTGGCAGCCATTGAAAGTAATATTTATGACATAGCTATTCTTGATGTTATGCTTCCCGGTTTAAATGGTTACGAGATTACAAAAAAAGCAAGATTTAAAGGTGTAACAACACTCATTTTAATGCTTACAGCAAAGGCTGAACTCGATGATAAAATTATGGGACTTGACAGTGGTGCTGATGATTATCTTACAAAGCCATTTATGACCAAAGAGCTTCTGGCTCGTCTCCGTGCTTTAGGCAGACGAATTCAGAATACTGCTGACGGAATGCTCACATACGGTGATATTGCTCTTGATACAAACACAATTACATTGTACTGTAATACTAACGGACAAAGCGTTCGACTAAGTGAAAAGGAATTTAAAATTTTAGAGTATCTTATTATAAATTCGTCACAGATTTTGACTCGCGAACAGCTTGCAATGAAAATATGGGGCTTTGAAAGTGAAGCTGAATACAATAATGTGGAAGTATATATTTCATTTACACGAAGAAAACTCAGTTTTGTTGAGTCGAGGACAGAAATCAAAGCTGTGCGTGGCGTTGGATATGAATTGAGGTGTGACGATGTTTAAAGAGTCAAGACGAAAAATTGTTGTTTCCATTATGTCTGTCCTTGTTATATTGTGGGTTGGTACTCTTGGTGTCATTTACGCATCAAGCTATTATGAAATGTCAAAGCGTAACGAAAATCTTTTAAAGGCACACGCTCAGATGTACACAATTTCTCAATCAATTACGGATATTCCGCAAAGACCTCCTGTGCCGAACGGTGATTTTGAACCGAAATTCAATGAGTCCCCAATGTTTCAGCTGTCAACATTCTATACGGTTGCTCTTTCATACAATGGCAAAACACTTGAAATAAAAAACAGTCAGACAAAGCTTCATTCTGATAATGAACTGGTACAGTTGGCAGAAAAAATTGTAAATTCCAATCGTGAAATGGGAAAAGAGGACAACCTTTGGTATTACAGTTGCGACAAAGGTGGTTATGTTCTTGTCACATTTATGGATAATACGGTGATGAATGAAAATGCCATAACGTTATTCAGATACACTCTTATTTTTGGTGGACTTGCTCTTGTTGCGTTCTTCTTTTTGTCTCGTTTCCTTGCAAGAAAAATTGTTGAACCGCTTGAAGAAAGCTATAAAAAGCAAAAACAGTTTATTTCCGATGCAGGTCATGAGCTTAAAACACCGGTTTCTGTTGTTAACGCAAATGCAGAAATGTTGTCTCGTGAAATTGGTGAGAATCAATGGCTTCAGAACATTCTGTACGAAAATGAGCGTATGGGAATACTTGTAGGACAACTGCTTGAGCTTGCAAGAACGGAAAATGTTCAGATGCAGATGGAAACTATCGATTTCAGTCGTCTTGTATGCGGTGAAGAACTGCCTTTTGAAAGTGTTGCCTTTGAAAAAGGACTTCAGTTGTGTTGCAACATTGAAAACGGAGTCACCATTGAGGGAAATACATCCCAATTAAAACAGCTTGTTTCGATTCTTCTTGATAATTCAATTCGTCACAGTGAAAGTGGCGGAAATGTATATCTCAATATGAACAAGGAAAATGACCACATTAAACTTTCTGTTATAAATAAAGGTGAAGAAATTCCACAGGAACAGCGTGAACAGTTGTTTGAACGATTTTATCGTGCTGATACAGTCCGTAACGGTGATGATAAGCACTATGGACTCGGTCTTGCAATTGCAAAGGCAATTGTGACCTCACATAACGGAAAAATAGATGTTCTTTGTTATAACGGATTTGTGGAATTTCGTGTTATGTTTCCGACTTGAAAACAAAAAATGAACTTTTTGTGTCTTCAATAAAACTTCAATATTCCTCCTGTAAAATTGGCAACAATAGCTTACAGGAGGCTTTTTTATTACATTTTAAAGAAAGGAGTCACATTGTGAAATATCGACACGAATATAAACACCGGATAAATTATAGTGATATGCTGATGCTTCGTCAGCGGTTGTCTGCTGTCGCAAAACGAGACCAGCATACGGTTGACGGGAAATATCTCATAAGAAGTCTGTACTTTGATAATTTATCGGATAAAGCATTGATGGAAAAAATAAACGGTGTAAACATCCGTGAAAAATTCCGTATTCGTTATTACAATCACGACACATCACTTATTCACCTTGAAAAGAAAAGTAAAATCAACGGGTTGTGCCTTAAAGAAAGTGCAGTTCTCACAAAGGAAATGGCACAATCAATCGTTGACGGTGATTTGGACTGGATGATAAAAAGTGACAACAAACTTGTTCAGGAGCTTTACAGCAAAATGATGGGTCAGGGACTGCGACCTAAAACCATTGTGGATTATGTAAGAGAACCATTTGTTTTTCCTGCAGGTAATGTCCGTGTTACTCTTGATTATGACATAAGAACAGGTATGAACTGTACGGATTTTCTTAATCCTGACTGTCTTATGGTGCCAACAGGTGACCAAATCATTCTTGAGGTCAAATGGGATGAATATCTTCCTGATATTATCCGTGATGTTGTACAGCTTCCAAGCTGTCGCACAGAATCTTTTTCAAAATATGCCGTATGTAGAATATACGGATAAATAAATCTTAAGGAGTTTTTATTATGACATTCAACGACATTTTTAAATCAAGTTTTCTTGAGAATATTACAAGTGTAAGTATTCTCGATATGGCAATCGCTCTTGTATTGGCTTTCGGTATCGGTATGTTTATTTTCCTTGTGTATAAAAAGACATATCAAGGTGTAATGTACTCATCAAGCTTTGGTACAACACTTGTAGCTCTTACAATGATTTCAACAGTAGTTATTCTTGCAGTTACATCCAATGTAGTGCTTTCGCTCGGTATGGTCGGTGCTCTTTCTATTGTTCGTTTCCGTACAGCAATCAAAGAACCGCTTGATATTGCATTCTTATTCTGGTCAATTGCAGTAGGTATCGTTCTTGCTGCGGGTATGATTCCACTTGCAGTAATCGGTAGCGTAATTATCGGTGTAATTCTTCTTGTTTTCGTAAACAAAAAGACTCATTGTAATCCGTATATCGTTGTTGTACAGTGCGACGGACACGAAAGTGAAGAGAATGTAAAGAGATTTCTCGGTGACAATGTGCAGAAATATGTAATTAAGAGTAAATCAGCACAAAAAGGCTTTGTTGAGCTCAATGTTGATGTAAGACTTAAGGACGACAACACAGATTTCATCAATATGATTGCAAATCTTAAAGGAGTAAAAAGTGCAGTGCTTGTAAGCTATAACGGCGAATATATGGGTTAAGGTGAAAATATGTCAACACATAAACATTTTGATAAAATTTGCTGTGTTGTTCTTGCTCTTACGCTGATTATCACCGTGCTTTTTATAAATGGTGAAAAACTCGGTATTCAGAAGGCATCTTCCGTAATGGAATACGAAACCACTCTTTTTGACACATCAAAGGTTCATACCATTGATATTGTTATGGACGACTGGGAAGAATTTACTGACAATTGCAAAAGTGAAGAATATTACGATTGCACCGTTGTCATTGACAATGAAGCATTTAAGAATGTGGCAATTCGTGGCAAGGGTAATACTTCACTCAGTTTAGTAACCAACGACCGTTACAGCTATAAAATCGAGTTTGACCATTATGACAGTACAAACACCTATCACGGACTTGATAAGCTTTGTCTTAACAATATTATTCAGGATAACACATATATGAAGGACTATCTCACATATCAGATGATGAATGATATGGGCGTTGCTTCTCCGCTTTGCAGTTTTGTGTATATCACGGTAAACGGTGAAGATTGGGGTCTTTATCTTGCAGTTGAAGGTGTTGAAGAATCATTTTTACAGCGAAACTACGGAAAAGATTACGGTGAACTGTATAAGCCTGACAGCTTAAGCATGGGCGGTGGTCGCGGTAACGGTGGCGACTTCAATATGGATGACTTTTTAAACAGTTCAGAGTCTGATAGTAGTGATAACAGCAGTAGTAATAAGAGTAACGGTAGTAATGGTTCATTTGACTTTTCACAAATACCTGAGGGTATGACACCTCCGAATGGTGAAAATATGCCACAAATGCCAAACGGTGACTCATTTGATTTTTCACAGATGCCTGATGGTATGACACCTCCGACAGGTGATGAAAATGCTTCATTTGACTTTGCACAGATGAAAGAAAATATGCCTGGTGGTTTCGGTGGTTTCGGAATGGGCTCGTCAGATGTGAAGCTTCAATATATTGACGACAATATCAGCAGTTATTCCAATATTTTTGACAGTGCAAAAACTGATATTACAAAGGCAGATAAGACTCGTCTTATTGAATCACTTAAGAACTTGAGCAACGGTGAAAATCTGGAAAACACAGTTGATATGGAAGCAGTAATAAAATATTTTGTTGTCCATAACTTTGTGGTGAATGCCGACAGTTATACAGGTTCAATGATTCACAACTACTATCTTTACGAAAAAGACGGTCAGATGCAGATGATTCCTTGGGACTATAACCTTGCTTTCGGTAGCTTTATGTCATCAGGTGATGCAACAAGCTCTGTCAACGACCCTATTGATACACCGTTATCAGTAAGCGGTTCAGGTGACAGACCAATGATTGATTGGATTTTCAGTAATGAAGAATATACTGAATCGTATCATCAATATTTTAATGAGTTTATTGCAGAATATTTTGATAACGGCTATTTTGAAGAAATGATTGATAGCGTAATTGAAATGATTTCACCTTATGTTGAAAAGGACCCGACAAGATTCTGCACTTATGATGAGTTTTTGAAAGGTACAGAAACATTAAAGCAGTTCTGTCTTCTGCGTAGCGAAAGTGTCAGCGGTCAGCTTGACGGTACAATCGGTTCAACATCAGCAACTCAAGAAAAAGATACACTTATCGACGCAAGTTATATTAAAACAAGTGATATGGGCTCAATGGGTGGTGGAATGGGCAGACCAGGTAGCAGTTCTGAAAGCAAACCGGATAAAGAAACAAATGATGATACAGACAAAAAGGAAGAACAGACTACTGAAACGGTGACAGAACCGACCTCTGACAGTATGCCTCAATTTGACTTTTCAGGACAAGGTAACGGTAATATGCCACAAATACCCGATATGAACATGCAGAATGGTGGCTCTATTTCCTTTACTTCACTTGCAAATACCCAAGAAAATAGTGGAAACGAGTTTAATAGGGGAAATGGATTTCCACAAGGTGATTTTGACGGACAAATGCAAAGACCCGAAAACAGTTCTCGCCCAAGTACGGGTCAGTCACAAAACCAACCACAAAGTATGGTGGATACATCATCTTTGATTATGATTGGCGTAAGTGTATTGGTTCTCGCCTTGGGACTTGTATTTGCATTCACATTCAAAAGAAGAAAATAAAAAAAGCGTTGCATAAGGGACGACAAAACCCAAAATGCAACGCTTAATTATTACAGATTTCACAAGTTAAAAACTGATTTTGTTTTCACGGTATTCTTTTGGTGTTTTTCCCGTGTGCTTTTTGAAAAGTTTAGTAAAGTAATTCACATCATAAATTCCACAATTCTGTGCGACTGTTTGTATCTGTTGATTTGTTGATGTGAGTAAAAATACAGCTTGCTCAACTCGTTTTTTTGCAACATATTCGGTAAGAGTAATGTTCATTTCTTTTTTGAAAAGAGTTGAGAGATAACTTGCGTTTACATTAAGCATCTCTGCTTGACGACTAAGACTTAAATCTGTTGTGATGTCAAAATCCACAAGAGCAATTACTTTTTGCACAAGTGGTGAATAGTTTTTCATTGAATGTTTTTTTACAAGATGACAGTATCTGTCAATCATTTCGTGATGCATATTTATGCCTTCTTCAACAGAACGAATTCTTTCGATTCGCTTTGCAAAGTCAGACGAAACACCGTCAATATACAACGGATGCACGCCACCTTGTTCAGCAGCCTTGCGAAGAAGCGTATTGACAATAATGCTGTAATTTTTTATATTTCGAACAGGGTCGCTGACTCTCATTTCAAGCATAATTGCAGAGGATTTTAAAAGAATCTGTTCCGCCTGGTGTGTCATACCTTGACTTACTGCCTGAAGCAGTTTTTTTTCACCATCATATCTTTGTTCAAGCATCTGCATAGCAAGAAGTGCATCGTCTGTCTTATTGTCAAGATTCTTTACAACCTTTGGAAACGACTGATTGTTGTAGGTCATATTGATTGTTTTATATGTGAAATTATCTGTGCTTCCCCAAAGAATTTCGCCAAAGGCATTGAAAAGTGACAGGACAACATCATGGTCCGTATAAACAGGCACACTTGAGTAATATTTTTGCAACTGAGAAAATATGTGTTCAGGAATATTATTCTTTTTTATTATTTCCATAAGTGAATTCTGATTAAGATTAACATCGATAAAAGGCCCTGCAATAAATGTAGAAACAGGTTCAGCATCAGGTAACAGAATAAAGATATAGTTACAGAAAAAGATATCAGTTATTTTACAAATCATATTTTCAGTAATACTTCCGTGTGATGTACAGAAAAGCTGGTTGTATTCTTCTTCCATACCCAAAAAGTCACGAAGACCACGGTCAGCCTCACGATAGGATTTGTCATCTGTAGAAATAATACAGGAATGTATTCTGTAATTATTAAGAATTTTACGGAAAAACTCGAGTTCTTTTTCGTAAATCATGTTTTCACCTTTGTGTAAGTTATTTACAATTTTTTATATATTATCGTACAAATTTTGGCAAAAATCAAGCAATAAACAAAAATAATACGCAAAAAAGCAAAAAGTTTACTAACGAAAAATTTATAGATAATGTAAAATAAGTCTATAACAAGATTGGGTATGTATGTACTTAAATGTTATTATTACATTTTTATTAGGGGGAAAATAAAATGGCAAAAGAGAAAAAACTCGATGCTAACGGTTACCGTAAGTTTGGTATGCGTGACTCGGTGGCATATATGATGGGTGATTTGGGCTGTAATATGTCCTTTGCACTCAAGGGTACAATGGCACTTTTCTGGACACAGGTTATGGGTCTTAGTGCTTGGTATTCACTTCTGTTAATCGTAGTTCAGGTATGGGACGCAATTAATGACCCACTTATCGGTTCAATCATTGACGCTGACAAACATAAGTACAAGAGAAATAAGTTCTTGCAGTACATATTGGTTGGTTCAATCGGTCTTATTGTTGGTGGTGCTTGTTGCTTTATTCCTGCAACAGGAGCTCCACTTGCTGCAAAAATTGCAATTTTCATCGGTGGTTATGTGATTTGGGATGCATTCTACACAGTAGCAAACGTTCCTTATGGTTCACTTTTATCACTTATTTCATCTGATGATGCTGACCGAGCTTCTCTTTCTGCTTGGCGTTCAATCGGTGGTATGCTCGGTAATATGGTGCCAATGGTAGTTTTCCCATTCATTATTTATAATGAAGACGAATCACTTAACGGAAATCGAGTGTTTATTTTGGCACTTATTATGGGTGTTATTGGTTTCTTCTGCTTCCGGTTTACAATTAAAAACACAGAAATTCGTGTTGATACAGAAGTACAGTGTAATGAAAACCAGCCTAAATTCAATGTTTTCAAGGCTATGGGTAACTTCGTGAAAAACCGTCCTGCAGTTGGTGCTACTCTTGCTGCTATGGGTATGTTTATCGGTATGCAGGGTGCTACAACAGCCGTTAATGTTACATTCCAGATTTACTTTGATAACACAAAGATTTCAGGTCTTGTTTCAATGTTTGCAATGATTCCTATCGTACTTTTTACACCTCTTGCTCGTAAGATGGTTAAAAAGTATGGTAAGAAAGAGCTTTCAGCTATCGGTTCAATCTGCTATATCGTTGGTGCTGCAGTTCTCTTACTTGCACCACTCGGAATTATTCCTGTTACAGAAGAAAACACAAAACTTGACTTAATTATTTATATTTTTGGTCAGCTTATCTGTGCTTTGGGTCTTGGTATTTATTCAACAGTTTCATGGGCTATGATGGGTGATGCTATTGACTATAATGAATGGAAAACAGGCAGTCGTGAAGAAGGTACAGTTTATTCACTTCACTCATTCTTCAGAAAACTTGCTCAGGGTGTAGGTCCGGCTGTTGCTGTTGCAATTATGGGTACTATGGGTTATGTAAATAACAGTGCTCCTGACGCAAACGGTAATTTCACAGCTATTGATGTTAACTTGCTTAGCTGGGAAGTAGCTTGTGATATTCGTATGCTTGTTGCTGTTCTTTATCTTGTTGCAGGTATCTTCCAATTCATTGGTCTTGGTCTTGTTTACAACCTTGACAAGAAAACACTTGCTCAAATGCAGGCAGACCTTGCTGAAAGACACTCAAGAGAAGAAAAATGAGTCCTGAAAGAAGAAATTTGTACAATTAAATAAACTATGGTAGGGCGGGGGTTTTATAACTCTTGCCTTTGTTTTAAATTAAAGAAATAAGGAGTAAAATTATGAGAAAAATTATCAGCTTAAACCGTAAATGGTCGTTTCGTAAGGGCGTAAGTGAAGTTCCTGCAACAGTTCCTGCTGATTGGGATTTTGTAAATATTCCTCATTGTTGGAATGCTATTGACGGTCAGGACGGAGGTAATGACTATTATCGTGGCACTTGCTGTTATTATAAAGAAATTGATATGGAAGAAATTCCAACAGCAGATAAATACTATCTTGAAATTAACGGTGCAAACTCATCAGCTACTGTATATATGAACGGTAACAAATTAGCAAGTCACGACGGTGGTTACAGCACTTGGCGTGTTGATATTACTGAAGAACTTGCAAGGGGCAACAAGCTTGCAATTACTGTTGACAACTCTGCTAACGAAACTGTTTATCCGCAAATGGCTGACTTTACATTCTATGGCGGTCTTTACAGAAATGTAAACATTATTGCAGTTAATGAAAGTCATTTTGAACTTGATTATTATGGTGGCAGAGGTATTGCAATCACACCTAAAGTTGTTGGTTCAGATGCACAGGTTACATTTGAGTCATTTGTCACAAATAAAAAAGAAGGTCAGATGATTAATTACATTATCAAGGATAAAAATGGTGATGTTATAACCACTTTTAAAACTGATGAGGACGTTGAAACTATTGAAATTAAGAATGTTGTGCTTTGGAATGGTAGAAAAAATCCATATCTTTATACAGCAGAAATCGAACTTCTTGATGGTGACAAGATAATTGACAAGGTTTCAACTCGTTTCGGTTGTCGCACATTTGAGATTGACCCTGAAAGAGGCTTTATTCTCAATGGCGAAGAATATCCGCTTCGTGGCGTTTCTCGTCATCAGGACAGATGGGGCTTTGGTAATGCACTTCATCCTGAACACCATAAGGAAGATATGGAATACATCTATGAAATGGGTGCAAATACAATTCGTCTTGCTCACTATCAGCACGACCAGTATTTCTATGACCTTTGTGACGAGTATGGTATGGTTGTATGGGCAGAAATTCCATATATTTCAAAACATATGCCAACAGGTCGTGAAAACACAATTTCACAGATGAAAGAGCTTATTGTTCAGAATTATAATCATCCGTCAATCGTGGTTTGGGGACTTTCAAACGAGATTTCGATGAATGGTTCTGACGATGACCTTATTGAAAATCATAAGATTCTCAATGACCTTTGTCACGAAATGGACAAAACAAGACCTACAACTATCGCAGTTGTTTCAATGTGTAGTCTTGATGACCCATATATTCAGATTCCTGATGTTGTTTCACATAACCACTATTTCGGTTGGTATGGTGGCGATACATTAATGAACGGACCTTGGTTCGATAATTTCCACGCTAAATTCCCTAATATCCCTGTCGGTATGAGTGAATACGGATGTGAAGCGCTTAACTGGCATACATCAAATCCACAACAAGGTGACTATACTGAAGAATATCAGGCATATTATCATGAAGAACTTATTAAACAGTTATTCTCAAGAAAATACATCTGGGCAACTCATGTTTGGAATATGTTTGACTTCGGTGCTGATGCTCGTGCAGAAGGTGGCGAAAACGGACAAAACCATAAGGGTCTTATGACATTTGACCGTAAATACAAGAAAGACTCATTCTATGCCTACAAAGCTTGGCTTTCTGACGACCCATTTGTTCATATCTGTGGCAAACGCTATGTTGACAGAGTTGAAGAAGTTACAAAAGTTACAGTTTATTCAAACCAGCCTGAAGTAACACTTTATGTAAACGGTGACCTTTTTGAAAAACAGACAAGCGAAAATCATTTCTTCTATTTCAATGTACCTAACAAGAATGTTACAAGGCTTAAGGCTGTTGCAGGAGAATGCGTGGATGAATCACTTATTCTTAAGGTTGATACATTCAATGAAGATTACAGACTCAAGGAAAAAGGTGCGGTTCTCAATTGGTTTGATGTAACAGAAGTTGACGGTTATCTTTCTCTTAATTCAAAAATGAGTGACCTTCTTATGGTGCCGGAAGGACAGGCACTTTTCGGTCAGATTATGGGCCCGATTGCTGCTGCTGCAAAACAGAGTGCAGGTGAAGGTGGCTTTGAAATGAACGAAGGTATTATGCAGATGATGGGTGGATTCACAATTCTTCGACTTATCGGTATGCTGGGTATGACAGGTCTTAAGATGAACAAGGAAGAGCTTTTAGACCTTAATGCTAAACTTAATCTGATAAAGAAGGCATAAAACTCTGTATAAGAATTAAAGCTGGTTTATAACAAAAAAGCGTTGCAGAAACTAAAAATCTCTGCAACGCTTATTTTTATCCGATTGCCATTTTAAAACAGATTGGAAGGTCGTTTTCAAAATTACCTTTCACCTTAATTGTAAGACACTTTTCATCTCTTGTGAACTGAATTTTTTCGTCACTACCTAACAGTTTAACACTTTCAATCAAGTAATCGTGTGGGTTATGAAGTTTGAGTGTCTTGATTTTAACAGTTTTGGAAGGTCGCATCTGGAAAACATAAAGATAACCGTTTTTATATGTGAATCTGAAATCCTTGTTTGTGAATTTCTTTTCATCACCATCCTGGAAAAATCCGTCTTTCGCATTGACTTTACCTTCGCCAAACTGCTTCCAGAAGGTTGTACCATAAATTCCTTCACCATTTGTTTCGAGCCATTTACCCATGGTAAGAAGAACTTCAGTTTCTTCGTCGGTAATAGTACCGTCAGGCTTAGGGCCAACATTGATAAGCAGATTACCGTTCTTTGAAACAATGTCAACAAGGTCACAAATAACCTGCCTTGCACTCTTGTATTCATTGTCTTTTCTGTATCCCCAAGAGCATTTGCCTATTGCAGTATCAGTCTGCCAATAAAGAGGGGAAATGCCGGTCAAAGCACCTCTTTCAACATCAAAGGTCGCAACAGTTGGTGGAAATGCCTCGTGCTTATAGTTAATAGTTACTTCCTTGCCCCATTCTTCTGCACGATTATAATAGTATGCAGCGAGCTTTTTAAGATAAGGCTTAAAGCTGTGATTATGAATCCACCAGTCAAAGTAAAGAACTGACGGTTGATACTTGTCAACCAATTCACAGGTACGAACAAGCCAATCTTCAAGCCATTCTTTACTTGCACCGATTGTATGAGTATTTTCGGTTGTTTCAGCAAGATGATGTGAATCCCATTCTTTACAGAAAACAGCAGGGCCATAAAAATCGCGATAATTATCGTCGTTTACATCGCTCTCGAAAGTGCGACCAAGGTTCATAAAGAAATAGTGTTCAGCACGATGAGTTGAACCGCAAAGAGTAAGTCCCTGTTTTTCACATTCAGCCTTTAATTCGCCTACAATATCTCGACAAGGACCCATTTCCTTTGCGTTCCAACGATTAAACTCTGTTTCGTACATTGCAAAACCATCGTGATGCTCACAAACAGGCATAACATATTTAATGCCTGCCTTTTTAAAGAGCGAAATCCATTGTGAAGCATCAAATTTTTCAGCCTTGAACATAGGAATAAAGTCCTTATAGCCAAAATCCTTGTGTTCACCATATGTTTTTCTGTGATGCTCAAATTCACGCACATTTTTGTCATACATACTTCTTGAGTACCATTCACTGCCAAAAGCAGGTACAGAATATATGCCCCAATGGATAAAAACACCTAATTTGTCGTGCATATACCATTCGGGAACCTTGTGATGAGCAAGGGATTGCCAGTCAGCCTTGAATTTTCCTTTTTCATTAACTTGGTCAATAAGATTTAAGTATTCTTGTGTTGTCATTTTAATCACCCAAAAAGATTATACAGTATTTTAAAAAAAAATCTACTATTTTATCAAGTGCAGAAATAACAATAAACGTGTATTGTTAATGTTTAATGAAAATAATGGGACATTTTCGGCGAAAGTGTACAGTAAAATTTCTTGCATTTTTTGACACAAAGTGATAGAATGATATACGTATAAGAATGGGTAAATTTTTACTCGACTTGGAGGAAGAAATATGAAGAATAAAACATTCAAGAAATTGATTGCCATGCTGTTGGTAATTGCAATGATTGTTCCGACTTTTGGAATAATGTACACATCAGCAGCAACAGGCGACACTGTTGAACTTGCCTTCAATAACCTCTTTGTTTTTGAGGAATGGGCAAACAACACATTGTCAACTACTGTGCAGGGAACAGCTCCGGGCACATTGGAGACTGATGTGGACGCAGGTAGCTTTACCCTTACAAAAACAGATACAACACAGGGTGAAGTTTATACATGCTTCTCAATGAGCACAGGCGATGCTGCATACAATAACTTCAGTTATTATATGGCAGATGTTAAGCCGGACACTACCTATAAGTTCGCTTATAACCTTGAGGGTACGGTAAGCGTATTCACTCCTTTTGTATTTATGTTTGATGGCGATGGCAATTTTGTTAATATGGCTACAGGTCAGACTACTGCAAAAGGTGCAAATTCATTTACATTTGAAACCGGTAGTGACATCGCTTATATTCAGGTCAGATTCACTATCAATGAAACTGCTTCATCTGTTTATGCTACTGTAAGTGATATTATAATCAGTAAGATTGATACAAATTATTCAAGTGATAACCTCTTTAATTTTGCATCATGGGCAGGAAGTTCATCAAGCAACTTGGCATCAGCTTATGCATATGATGATGGTACTATCACAACTAATCTGACTGACGAAAGTATTTATTTCACAACAAATACTGCTTCTCAGACGTCAGGTATGCTCTTTACTGATTTCTCATTCTCATCGAACAGTGGTTATGATGCAATTGATGTAGAGCCTAATACAACATACACTCTTTTCTACACTCTTTCTAACGACAGTACAATAGGAAATTTTGTACCTTATATCGTAAGAAATGATGCATCAGGTGCGTTTATTGACTATATTGCCCTTGATGGTGCTACTCATTACGGAGAGAGTAGTTCTACATTTACCACTACTGCAGATACTGAATATGTTTCAGTTGTATTCAGCATTACTCATAATAATCAGAGCTGGACATCTACTGTAAGCAAAATCGGTGTTTATGAAACTACAATTACTGACTATGCAATGGACCCTCATCGTTTGACTTACACAGAGGGTGCAGGTACTTACGGTGAGCTTCCTACTCCTGCAAATGTTCCTTCAGGTATGTATTTTGCAGGTTGGTTCACAGGTGAAAACGGTTTAGGTGAAGCAATTACTGCTGATACAGAAATTTCATACAAGAGCTATACTGTATATCCTTATTATCAGATAGCAGTAGATAAGCTTGAAATAAAAACTCCTCCTGTTAAGACTACATATACTCTTGGTGAAAAATTAAACACAACAGGTCTTGTTCTCACAGGAACTGTTACTGATGATGCCGGTAATACTTCAACATTTGACATTTCTTCAGGTTATATTTGTTCACCTACAGTTCTTACTTCATCAGGTACACAGCCTATTACTGTTTCATACGGTGGCAAGACTGTAACATTTAATGTTGATGTAAGCCTTTTCAATGAAAAGACAATTCCTGTTAACGATACTGAAGTTGTAGCTCAGGTAGCAAACAATGTATATACAATTAATTATACAGCTCCTGAAAACTTCAACCGTTACGAAATTACATATTATTCTGACGCATATGTTAAGGGCACAATCACAATGGCTGACGGAACTTATGAGGAATTCTTCCTTGAGCCTGCGACAAACGGTAGTTTCGCTTCTTATGTTGATGATTTCCTTACAGGTGTAACATATGCTGATATTCAGTCAATCGGATTTGAAAGCCTTAACAAGGAATTCGGCACATTTGAATTGTATTCAGTAGAAACAGTTTATGTTATTCCTCCTACTGATACAATGGCATATTACGAAAACGACAGATTCAAGGCAGGTATTAACCTTGCTTGGGGTGGCGTTCTTGCTTACCTTCAGGATTTGAATCAGACAAACCCTGTTATGTCAGCTACTTATTCAGACGGTATTACAAAGGTTAACTATAAAGACCAGTTACCGGCAGGTGCTACTTCAACAAGCACAGAAGTTAACCTTATTAACACATTCGATAAGGGCCGTTATGTTCAGCAGTCATATTATGGTACTCGTGAAGAGCCTTATGTACTCGGTAACTACAACGGTGTAGAATGGAACTACAACCCAATTCAGGGTGGTAACATTCTTGGCGAAGCAGCTAAGGTTGTTGACTACAGAATTACTGATACAGAAATTTATGTTAAGACTCGTCCTCTTGAATGGGCAAAATGGTCTGACGAAGCAGGTGCGGCATATAACGCAATCCAGCCTGATGACAGCCTTGATAAGGAACTTATCTACGAAGACAGCTACAATCCATGGGCATATATGGAAAGCTGGTATGTTTTCGAAGACGGTATTATCAAGACATATTGTCGTTATGTTGACTATTCAGGTTATCCATCTGCTACAACAACTCAGGAATTCCCTGCATTCTATTGCGTTGAGCCTCTTAATAACTTCGTTTATTATTCAGGTGGTGAAGCATGGGATACATCAAACACAGCAACATGGGAATCAGACCTTGATTTCTGGGGTGCATCTCCAGAATATAACCAGATGCTTATTGCAAACGGTTTAGAAGCTGTTGACCCTCACTATAATTGTAACGAAAACTGGGCAGCCTTCATGGGTGGTACTACTAATGAAGACTTTGGTATCGGTATCTACACAGCTGATGTAACTGATTTCGTTGCCGGTTCATTTATGTCTAAATATCAGGAAAATCAGACAACTCTCGTGCCTCAGGAAACAGCATTAAGACACGCAGATACACTTGACCCTGCAACAGAAAATCCAACATCATATATTGCTCCTATCAACACAATGGAGCTTGAAAGCTATAGAGAATATACTTACGCATATTATATTACAACAGGTACTCAGGAACAAATCCGTGAGGACTTCAGACGCGAGGTTGACGAAGAAACTGCAGCAAAATACGATGAAACAAAAGTTGCTGTTCCTGAAACAGTTTATATGACTCCTGCTTCATCTCCTGACAGCACAACAACACTCGGTCAGTATTATGTAAACAATATTCTTGATTCATCAGATTATTATAATGTTACAACTGTAGCAAATGCTACAGACGGAATGTACTTCGGTATCAACTCAGGTGATGCTGTACAGTACAAGATTTCAGTAACAAACGCAACAAATCCTTCTGACGATATTATTCTCGGTAATGCTGACGGTACAGGTAATAACGAAGGTACTTGGTACAGCATTGGTTCTGAAGGTAACGATATTCAGGATAATGTTTTCAGCTTACGCTTTGCTTCAACCGGCCTTAAACCGGGCGAAACAGCAACTGCTAAGTGGGAAATCACAGTAGAGTATGAAGACGGTACTACAAAGACATACAATGCTTATACAGTAATGTATGCACCAATGACTACAGTCGGTGCAGTTGCAGAAGCTCGCCAGACTTCAACTGATATGAACGAAGTTTCATCTTGGATTACAGGTGCTAATGGCATTGACCATTCTCGTACAGCTCCTCTTGGTTCATTCTATGGTGATTATTCAAATTCAGGTTACTTTAAGTATGACCCATTGGCTTATCCTGATGTGAGTGTTCTTACAGGTGTTAGTACAGGTGCAACAGCTGATGACTTAATCAACGTAGCAACCGATAGTTCAGGCTATTATGTTCAGCAGACAGCAACTAATGGTGCTGACGACTCTCGTTCACACAGTTACCTTGGCTTGCTTGCAATTGATAAATCCCGTTATACAAATACAAATCAGATTCCTAACCTTAAAATCGGTTATGATGCATTGAGAGTCGGTAGTAATGAAGAAGACTCCCTCGACAGTTATGCAACTTATTATACATTAGGTACTGCTGAAGCATATACAGCTACAGACCGTGGTGAAGCACCAAGTGGTTGGACTACTTATACTTCATACAATGAGCTCTATAGTAACAACGGTGGTGTTATTCCTTATAGAGAAACAGTAGTTCCTTCATATGCAGTTTCAGATGGTCTTGACGGACAGTACATTCACGCAATAGTTCAGGGTAGAGCAGTTCAGCAGGCTGTTGTTGTTCTTGGTAGTAACTATGCAACAGCAGGTACATCAGTTCTTCTTTCTGTAACTGATAAGAGTGCACTTCGTGATGCTGTTACTGACGGTTACACTCTTCCTGAAGAAAATTATAACGATGATTCATACGTAAAGTTCGAAAAAGAACTTGAAGAAGCAGCAACAGTTCTTGGTGACCCTTCTGCAAGTCAGGAAGAAATCGACCAGGCACAGAAAGAGCTTGAAGATGCTAAGGATGCTCTTGTAAATCCTTATTATGCATTGAAGTATGATAACCTTTTCAGTGCTTATGAGTTCTCACAGAAGCTCGGCAGTATGACAATGAACGTTACTTCTAATGCTTCAATCAGCTACAATGCAGGTACACTTACAGTTGTAAGTGACAACGCAGAAAAAACTGACATCTATGCTAAAGAAGGCAACACATCAGATTACTATAATATTGATGTAAAACCATCAACAGAGTATGTATTTGAATATGATTTGACAACTACTGCAGGCTCTCAGGTACTTCTCTTCTTCTATGATGCAAACGGTAATCAGGTTGCTTCAACAAACCAGACATCACAGATAAATGGTGGTAACGCATCAACTATTACATCATCTCCTCATTTTGCATCTTATGTTCACAGTAACGGTCATGTTGTTCTCCGTTTCACAACTAATGCAAATGTTGACAGAATCGGCTTCCGTTTCGGTAATGCAAATAATGTAGTTGATACATCTACATTCTCAAATATCAGACTTATTGAAGCTGAAAAGTATTATGCAGATGCACAGTACAGCAAGACAGAAACTGTTTATGCAGAGTATGATACATACGGAACACTCATTACTCCTGTAAGAACAGGTTATACATTTACAGGTTGGGTTTATGAGGACGGTACTGCTGCAACAGCTGCAGACCTTGCAACAGCTCATAAGTCAGTTTACTCAACATGGAATGTTAATAACTATACAATTACTTATGACGCAAACGGTGGTTCAGTTTCAACAGGAACTGCAACATATAATATTGAAAATCCTGCTACTCTTGTAACACCTACTCGTGGTGATTACATCTTCGCAGGCTGGAAGGTAACATCAACAGACGGTAACTGGACAGTTGGTACAGTATATCAGTCTGGTCAGGTTCCTGCAGATATGTACGGTAATGTAACTCTTACTGCAGTATGGACAGTTGAAGATGTTCTTGTACTCTTTGATACAATCCTTGATTTCAACGATTGGAATACAGCAAGCGCTAACAATGCTACAATCAGCAATGTTACAGAAAACGCCTTTACTCTTACATCAAATGCAGGTGCAGGTGAAGGAACATCAACATCTCCGTATTTCCCTGTAACTGCAGGCAAGCAGTATTATGTTGATATTGATTTTGAAGGCGATAACTGGGATGTTTATATCTTCTTCCACAACGATACAACAGATGGTTTAGGTATTGACTTCAACGACAGTACAAATCGTTTCTCATCAAATGGTTCAGGTAATGCAACAAGAACATTTACAGCTCCTGCAGGTGCAACAAAGGCTGTTATCCGTCTTGATGCAAACGGTTCTTCAAACTCTGTAACATTCAGTGACATCAGAGTTTATGAGGTAGGAACTCGTGAATCAGATGTGGATGTTCCGTTCTCATCAAAGGATGTGAAATATAACTCAACATTCGGTGAGCTTCCTGTTCCGACTAAGTTTGGTTACACATTCAAGGGCTGGTATGACGAAAACGGTAATCAGGTAACAGATACAACCAAAGTTACATATCAGACACCAATTATCTATCTCCATTCTGAATGGGAAATGAATCCTCCTTTTGCTTATGAAGATTCAGTAGTTATTGATTACAGCTTACCGGTTAGAATCAATGTTTGCCTTAACGACCAGAATTTAGGTGCAGGTAGCATAACAGCTATTGGTACAGAACTTGCTGACGGTGCTCAGATTGGTGCTAACGCATATACAACAAGTCAGCTTACTGACGGTGTAACAAGCGGTCTTGCTCTTTCTAACGGTACAGCATATATCGACGGTGATACAATCGTTTATACTCCTTCAGGTACAGCAATGGGCAAGGAAGTTGTATTCTACTATGAATACAAGGCTGATGATGGTATGTATTACTACACAACAGTTACAGTAATTCCTGCTACAAGCATCTACTACGAAGAATCATTTATGACATTCGTTGATGGTGACGGTTATAAATGGGAAGATGTAGGAACAACCATTACAGGCAGATTCCAGGAAAATGATGCAAATAATCCTTACGGTAACGATTCAGCTTATGATGACAGCTACACATTCTCAATGGGTAGTGCAAAGGTAACTACTGTTGATAATGCTTCTTATGGTAAAGAACCTGTTGCAAAGTTCACATTCAGTGGTACAGGTTTCGACTTCTTCAGCGTTACAAACAGTCAGACAGGTGCTGTTCTCGTAACAATCTACAAAGCAGGTACTAAAACTATTGCTAAGAACTTCCTTGTAAGTACATATTATGGTTATACTGTTGATGATGAAGGTTCACTTCTTCCTGATACAGAAAGCACAGACAGTGTATATCAGGTACCTGTAATCAGCTACCGTGACCTTGCTCCTGGCTCATATGATGTTGTAATCAAGCCTTTATACTCTCGTGCATTTGACCCTAACTATGTTGATGGTGCTGAAGATTCAACAAATGCTTACAGTCTCTATGTTGACTCAGTAAGAATTTTCAACCCTACAGCTTCAGGTGAAGACGTATCTGACGTTGTTAAGGATGCATATTTAGCTGATGGTGAATATGCTCCTGTTTACAAAGAAATCAGAGATATTATTATTTCTGCTGAAGACTACTACAATGATGAAATTGTAGGTATCAGTCAGGATTATACAGGTGCACTCTTTATCGACGGTAATGCAAGCAACAGCTTTGATGGAACAGGTATTACAACATATAACGAACAAGGTCCTAACAACGAAGTTTACCTTGGCAAGAATCAGGCTATCGCATTTAATGTAAGTACAGATGATGCACAGGTATTAGCAGGTCTTCAGCTTGGTATGAAGGTTGTTTCAGGCAATACGGCAAGTGTTGCTGTTATGAACACTAACAATACAGATAACCCAACTGAAATTGAAATCAGCGGTGCTCATGAACAGTTCCATCGCTTGGATTCAGACCTCTTTGCATGGCAACAGGTTACAATTACTGAAAATGATGTTGAAAAGACAGTTGACCAGACAACTTATCCAATTGTAATTGTTAATACTTCTGATTCAGTTATTTCTCTTACATCATTCAAGATGACTCATACAACTGATATTTCAGATGGTGGCACTCCTGTTGTATTCAATGTAAATCGTTCAACAGGCAGAATGGCAACAACTGCTGTTCAGGAAGTAATGGATAACGAGCTTAAAAACTACTATAGAGAAAACATTTCTGTTGATTGGTCTGATGATTCATTTACAGTAGGTAAGGAAGCAACACTTACAGTAACAACTCCTGCTGATATTGAAGTGGTTACAATTGACGGAATTGAAATCACAGATTGTGTAATTGACGAAAATGGTAATAAGATTTGGACTTACACATTTGTTGTACAACAATCAGGTGAATCTGATTATGTGATTCTCTTCTATGATGAGAACGGTCTTGTTGATGAAGTTGTAAAGACAGAAACAATCGTTGTTGAACAGGCTCCTGCAGATGATGTTGATACTCCTGACGAGCCGGATGCAGATACAACAGAAAGCATCTTTGATATTATAATTAATTTCATTAAGAAAATTCTTGACTTTTTCGGAGGTGTTTTCGGATGAAAAAATATGTAAAACCTAATATTGCGTTTTTTGAATTGAATTTATCAACTTCAATCTCTGCCGGTTGTAATATTTATGCAACTCAAGGTGAACTTGCTTGTCCTGTACAGATTCCAGGACAGCCCGGATTAACAATTTTCCAGGAGGATACCGGTTGTGTAGCATATACACCAGGTATGCAGGATACTGTATGTTACCATGTTCCAATGGCAGACTTAAACGTTTTTGAATCATAATTTTAAAGTAGGTCGAGTCGCCATATCGGCGGCTCGGCTTTACGATTTATTTAGGGTGACAAAGATACTATGAAAAACATAAAAAAGGTTTTGCCGATACTTCTCGTTCTGATTCTCTTGTTTGTGGGCGGCTGTACAGATAAAACCGATGATAACGGTGAAAACAACGGAACAGTTGTTTTCCGTAATAAGGAATTTCCAATGATGCTGAATTCAGATATTGAAATTACAAAGGCATTTCTTTATAGCGGTGAATTCCCTGAAGACGGAGGCTTCAGTAATAAAAACGAAGTCTTTGCGTTAAAAGTTTTAAATAAATCGCAAAAGGATATTCAGCTTGTAAGAATATATGTTGTGACTGACCAAAATGAGTATTTCTTTGAAATTACAACGCTTCCTTCACAAAAAGCAGTAACTGTCCTTGAAAAAGGTGCACAAACTATATCGGAAGATGAAAAAATTCTTGAAATAAGAGAAGAAAATAAGGTTTTCTTTGAAAACAAACTTTCTCTTGCCACAGATAAGTTCCAAATTACACCTCTTGATAAGGTTATTAACATTAAAAACATCTCAAATGACGATGTTTCATCGGATGTATATGTTTATTTTAAGAGAGTTGATGCCGACGGTGACTATTTTGGTGGTATAACATTTCGTTCAAATGCAGGTCAGCTTAAATCAGGTGAATTCAAGCAGATACCTGCCTCTCATTTTATGAAAGAAAACAGTGAGGTGCTTTTTGTAGATTATGCAAAGCCGTAAGTATATTTTCTGCGGAACTTCTGTTGAATTGCAGAGTGAAGAACAAATTCAGCCTGAAGCAGAGTTTGCAAAATTCTTGTCTGACTATGCGAATGCCGATTACAAGGTTCGCATAATCCGTACGGATAATCTGCCTGCAAAAGATGGCGAACTCATATTTTCCTCAAATCGTAAGAAGATTTATTATGATGGTGATGTGAAAACTTATACTGCATATTTCAACAGCAAACTCCGTAAGTATGTGGATTTCGCCTGTAAGGTTAATAATTCTGAATTGTATATTGATTATCCTGATGAATTGCGTGAAATAACAATTTTTGAAAGTATTGATTTACCTGCAATATTGTTGGAAAAGGACATAGGAATTATCCATTGTTCTTTTATTGAGTATGATGGTAAGGCAATCCTTTTTGTCGGGGACAAGCAAGTTGGGAAATCTACACAGGCATCTCTTTGGAAAAAATATAAGGATGCTGAAATAATAAACGGTGACCGTGCTGCAGTTTACTGTGAAAAGGGGACATTTTATGCAGACGGAATACCTTTTTGCGGAACATCAAAAATATGCCAAAACAAAAAACTTCCTATAAAAGCATTGGTTTGCCTTTCGATAGGAAATTGCAATGAAATTAAAAAGTTATCCTCGATGGAGGCTTTTATGAAAATTGTGGGAAAATTCACATATAACAGTACAAAGGAATCAGTGGCTCAAATTTCTTCACTTGCAGGTGAAATGGCTGAAAAACTGCCTGTGTATGCGTATTCCTGTCTTAAGGATGAAAGTGCAGTAAACTTTTTAAAAGATGAATTAGGGTGACATAACGGTTATGAATCATGGAACAACTTCAAACAATACAACATCGGCTGAACCTGTAATTTCTATGTATCTGCATCAGAAGGGAAAAGAAAAGGGAGTACCCGTTTCAGGAACCTTTGAAATAACATCAAGATGTAATTTCAATTGCAAAATGTGTTATATTCATTCACCTGAATGTAATCAGAAAAAAGATGAATTACCTGCAGAATGGTGGATAGAAACAGGCAAAAAAGCAGTAGAAGAAGGAATGATTTTTCTGCTTATAACAGGTGGTGAACCTCTTATCAGAGAGGATTTTCCATATATTTATACGGAACTTAAAAAACTTGGACTTATTATTTCAATAAATACAAACGGTTATCTTTTGAAGGGCAAAATTGCCGAATTGTTCAAGGAAAATCCTCCTTCAAGACTTAATGTTACGCTTTATGGCTCAAATGACGATACTTATGAAAAAGTTACAGGGGTAAGAGGCTTTTCAACAGTAATTGAAAATATTCAGCATATGCGTTCAATGGGCATTGAGGTGCGACTTAATTGCAGTCTCACAAAAGGCAATTATGAGGATATGGAAGGCATTTTCAAGATTGCAAATCGTTTGAATCTTCATGTCAAAACAACACCTTATATGTATCCGCAGTTAAGGTCGGGAAAAGGAATAGGTGAAAATGACTATCGTCTTGACCCTGTTTTGGCAGCTAAATGTCGTGTCGGTTGGTCGCTTCTGCAATATACACCTGAAGACTTTATAAATCGTGCTCATGGTATGAAAAACGGAGTTGACATGTTTGAAAAAGAATGTGTCGAGGAGGTTGAACCCGGAAAAATTCGTTGCAGAGCAGGAAAAACAAGTTGCTGGGTTAACAAAAACGGTGAAATGTCACTTTGTGGCATAATCGACAAGTCCTTTGATATTAAAACATTAGGTTTTGCAGGTGCGTGGCAAAAGGTTAAGGAATACACGGAATCAATCAGGTTGCCAATAAAGTGTACAACATGCAAATACCGTCATTTTTGTAATGTTTGTGCAGCAGTTTGCTATACTGAAACAGGTGATTTTGGAGGCGTACCTGAATATGTCTGTCGTTTCAGCGAAGAAACAGCAAGGATAACACAACTCGAAGCAGAAAAACGTGTTAAATGATTATTACACATTTAATAATATAATAATCGGATAAATGGAGGAGTTATTATGCGTAAAGATTTCGGAGTTAAAACTTGGGCTTATCCTATGCCTGTGTTTATTGTGTGTGCTTATGACAAAGACGGAAAACCTTGTTTATGAACGGTAACATGAGCAATTTCGAACTTACAAAATTTGAAACAAAAAACGGAAATCTCATATTGAATTATAGGAAAAGTAATAATTCAGCAAATAACGATTATCAGTAATTTAACGATAAGTTAGAGAATGCTTTTAAATAATCACTAAATATACACAAAAAGCGTTGCAAGAGGGACAACAAATTCCCAAATGCAACGTTTGTGCTTTTATGTGGAAAATTTATGTGTGATGTGGTATAATGTGGCCATAAAGTTATTTTATTGAAATAAGGAGTGTTCTTATGTTCAGTTTTATTAAGAATTTCTTTGTTGCATTGATGGCGTTTATTACATTTGCGTCACCTTTTGGTGATACGCAGTTGCCTGGACGAAAATGTGCACCTGAATTTAGTGGTACATTTCTTCAATCGTGGATGAGTAGCAGTTGGGATGATGAACGATGGGCATCAGAGATTGATTGTATGCAGAGAGATGGCGTTGAATATCTTGTTCTTCAGGATATTGCAAATATGGATGCAGACGGAAATTGGACTGTTTATTATAACAGTACAATTCCGGCCTTTGACGATGCTGCTTTTGGTGGTGATGTTGTCAAGTCCGCTCTTGAAGCCTGCAAGGGTACGGATATCAAGGTTTTTGTTGGTCTTACAATGTTTGATTCCTTTTGGTTACTGGGCAATTTTACTGGAGAATACAAGTCAGTCTGCAGGATTACTGCTGATATGCTTGAAGATATTTATGACGGTTACTATTCTGTCAGCCCTGAGAATTTCTATGGTTGGTATTTTACTCTTGAAATCAACAATCAGATAAACTGTGGACCACTTATGAATAAGATGGCTAAGGGCTTTAATACCGTTCTTAACAGAGCAACTGAGGTTGACCCTGCTCTTCCAATGATGATAAGTCCATATACTGCCCATTATCTTGATTTGGGTGATGTTGCCACATATTCTCAATGGCTCACTTTCTTTGAGAAGGTAGATTTCAGAGATGGTGATATTGTTGCACCTCAGGATGCAGTCGGGGCTGATTGGATTGAAGAAGATGACCTTATCAAAATTTGGGAAATATATTCTTCAGCAGTAAAAAGAGCTGATGCAGACATAAAACTGTGGGGAAATTGTGAGAATTTTGATATTGCAATAGGCCCGAGTGCTCTTGGTGGCACAATTCTTAGACCTGAAACTGAGAATATCGAGTCTGTCCCTGTAACGCTTGACAGATTTATCATGCAACTGGATGTGGCTTCACGCTATTGTGAGAATATTATTACATTCTCTTACTCACACTATTACTCACCAAATGTTGTAAAGGATATGTATATGGAAACATATCGTGATTATGTCTTGAATGGCTATGTACTTGAAACAGAGTGCCCTACTAAGCCTGCAAACGCAACAATTACTTCCGATGAAAATGGTGTGACAATAAGTTGGGAGGCTTCTGGCGACAACTTCGGTGTTGCTTATTATCGTATTTGCAAAAACGGTGAATTTTTAACACGAGTAGAAAATTATAAGTGGGACTATCCTCTTACAGTGACGGACCCTGCTGGCATTTCCGGTGATGTGTATACGATTACTGCTGTTGACGCAGCCGGAAACCGGTCAAATGTAGAACTGTCTTTTGACTGATGATATAGAATTAAAAAACCTAATAAGAAACAAAGCGTTGCAAGAGGGACAACAAAACCCCAAATGCAACGCTTAATTTTATATTTTCAATTTTGTTCTAATCCAGTCGATGAACTGTGACGGAGTTTTGCCTGTAAGCGAAATCGCGCCTGTTACTGCTTTTGCAACAAATAAAGGTACGCCCGCAGATGCGATGTTGTTCTCTAAAAACTCATTGGTGAAACGGTCATCAAATTTTGTGGGAACACTATCACAGGTTTTCATATACCACATTAAGATTTCTTCTTGCATTTTCGCGATTATATCTTTATACTGCTCATCATCAATACGATTCACACTCTCGCCTTCATTCAGTACATAAACTGTTGCACAAAGGTCAGTAAGCTCTGTGAGATTACTGTTTATACCCTTATCTGCCTGAATATTCTTCGCAGGCTTAATAATAAATGGTACATTTACAAGACAATCAGGAAAACAGTTCTGACATTTTTCAACCAGACCATAGTCGGTTGTATAGTCACCGTGGTCAGATATGACAATAATCGCAGTATCGTCATAAATTCCCTCGTTTTTAAGAGTATCAATAATTCGACCAAGCTGGTCATCCACTTTGGCACACATTGCAAGGTAAACACGACGGATTTCATTAAAGCGTTCTTCTGTGTAGTCAGCAACACCTAATGCATCACGAAGACCTGTTCCCATTAGTGGTTTTCCGTCTGTATCTTTGATGGTTGGGATTCTTTCTTGTAATCTGCCCTCGTCAATCAATTCGTAATATTTCTGCTCAATCTGATATGGGGGATGAGGGAAATTAAGTCCCACAAACATAAAGAAAGGTTTATCGTTTGGTCGTTTTTTGATGCTCTTTATTGCTGAATCGACAATTAAATCATCAGTATTTTTGATTTCCCTAACATTTTTATTTTCAGGGATTATACCATCCAAAAAGGAATTGTATGTATCACTACCTTTTTCGCCTCTTTGAGCCTTAACCACAGTTACAGGTGCTTTAATGCCATTTACCATAAGATATTTATCAATATTTTTCTGATGATATTTTTTGTACTGACCTGCCATCAAGCACCCGCGAGCCGAAGAAATTGTGTAATAACCTGCTTTTTTCATATCGATAAACAGATTCTCTTCATCAGGCTGTAAAAAACTAATTACTATATTGACCATACTGTCAGATAATATGATTTTTATAGAAATGAAGTAGAGAAGATAAAAATCTATATATAAAATATGTTAAAAAATAACAAAAAAACTATTGACAAATAGCATTTAAAACAATAAAATTATATCAAGAATTATAACGCGTTATAAAACGCAATATAAAATGCAATTTAAAGTTAAAAAGAGAAGGTGAATATATGGCGGTAAAAACACAAGCACAAAGGCACGAAGAAATGAAAAACAAAGTGCTTTATGTTGCTGCTAAACTTTTCCTTGAAAAAGGTTATACTGAAACCTCACTTAAAGAGATTTCATCTACAGCAAAGATTAATATCGGTTCACTGATTAATCTTTTCAAAACCAAGGAGAATATACTGTGTGAACTTGTTGAATATGTTTTGGAAGGACAGTTTAGGGCGACTGAAGAATTTTTAAAGAATAAAACGGATGATAAGATTTTGTTTTATGCTGCAGAAACCACTTTGCAACTGCATATGGCTGAATCGAACGAATACATTCGTGATTTGTATGCCGCAGCATATTCAATGCCAAATACAATGACTTTAATTCAACAGAAAATAACGGGAAAACTTGAAGAAATTTTCAAGGAACAACTTCCTACTTTGGAGACAAAGGACTTTTTTGAACTTGAAATCGCTTCCGGTGGAATAATGAGAAGTTTCATGACAACTCCTTGTGATATGTATTTCACAATGGACAGAAAGGTAAGACGATTTATTGAAACAACGCTTCTTCTTTATCGTGTATCAGATGAAAAAATCAATGAGGCTAATGATTTTGTTTTGCAGTTCGATTTTGAGTCATTTGCTAAACAAGTTATCGAAGACATGCTGAAATATCTTGAGGAAAAAACATTATAATTGTGTAAGCAATTTATATGGAGGTGTCATAATTGGAAAAAATTAAGAAACTCGTCCAAAAAATTAAAGAAAACAGACACGGAAAGAAGATAACGGCAGTTGTTTTAAGTGCTGCAATTATTCTTGGTGTTGTTGCTCCTGCGGCGGTCTTTTTTGTAAAGGCTGATTCATATCTCCCGTGGCCGGAGGTCGGCGAAGCAGGATATAAGGTAATGAATATTGAGGATATGAATTATTCTAATAACTCAATTTATTCTGTCTTTGACAGATCGTATGAGTGTGTTTTTTACAGCACTAATGGTGGCTTTTATGAGCTTGACCGATATAGCGGCTCATTAGGAGGCCTTCATAAGGTTAAATTTGAAGGTTACAGACACTCATCATGGCCTATGAGTTCTGTTGGAATTGAGGAAAGTAAAAGAAATTTCAGCATAAGCTATGAACTCAAAACATCGGTTATTCAAAGCGATATGCTTGAGATGAAATATGTCGGAACAAAATATGATGGCAATGCTTATAAAGATTTTGAGTCAATTTGGTCAACCAGAAAATATGTTATGCTCAGTGGTGACCAATGGACAATAATCAGCGGTATCTATGCAGCTCTCGGTGACAGATATAAGCCGGGTGACAAGGGCTGGACATACAGCGTTACCGACAATGACCCTGAGTACGACAATCAACCGGTTATCTGGCTTGATGCAGGGGAAATGCTTCGTCCGACTAATCATGAGATTTCTCTTGATGATTTAGCAAATGTAAGAATCAAACTTACACTTGATAATGCTGGTATGCGTGAGATATACGATAAGGTTGATGTAATCGCATACGCTGTTGCACTTGATAATGAAGAAGGTAAAATCGGATTCAGAATTACAGACGAGGATTGGCTTAAGATAACAAGAAAAGAGTATGAAACTGCAACAGGTACAACATACGGAGCGAACTATATTATTGTTTCTGTTACAGATGCATCTGTTGATGGAAGTTACTTACTTGAAAGATTTGATGAATATTCAATAAATATGGCAAGGTTTGTTGAAGACCCTGTTGTTGACCTTGCAGGTAATACACTAGCATTGCCATACAATAAGAATATTGCAGCAAAAGGGCTTTACATTGATGCTTCAGGTCCTTTTGTAACAAGAATTGAAATGAGCGGTAGTAATCTTGCTGATGTTGAACCTGATGAAAACGGAACAGTTGAAATTGAGGATGCAGCACAGCTTATTTCAAGAATTGGTGATACTGTTGATGCTGATGTTATTATCAGCGAACAGTTAAAAACTGAAACAGTAAGCAGTAATCTTAAGCTTGAGTGGAGTATAAATGATAAGAACGGAAATCCTGTTACAACAAGTCTTGTCAAAGTAGATAATACTCACAGAGAGTCTGTTAACAGTGATTGCGTAACAAGACTTGACTTTGCTCCTTTTGTAATTTCAGAGGGTATGACAGTTTCAGGAAATCAGATTAAGCCTGTAAGACTTATCAATGCACAGAATGCAACTGACTCATCGGACAACCATCTTGCAGAAAACGGAACAGTTGATTTTGTTGAGGAAGGTACTGCAATAAGCAAGCAGACATATCTTGACATTGAAGGTCCGTCTGTTGAGGTAGTGCAATCAGTAAAACAGGTCGATTCTGAAACAGGTGAGATACATATTATTGCAGAACTTAATGTTTCTGACGGCGTAAACGGTGACGGAAAGCTTTTTGCAGGTATTGAAAGAACAGGTGATGAGCCTAACGGATTCCTTTCTGTTAAAGGTTACAACGGGGATACTGAATTGCCTTTTAAATATGCTTTTACTGATTCAATGACACTTACTGATGATGTTGTTTTTACAGATGCCAGCGTAGGTGAAAATCAGGTGTCAGCACTTAAACTTGCAAATGACGGAACATACTTTATGCATGTTTTCCTCAACGAAACTGAAGGTGTTGAAATTGACAATGACAAGGGTATTGAAATCAATTTCAGACTTAAAGATGCAGTTGAAAACGAAAATGAAACAAACATTGAGTTCAACAAGCTTGATATTGACGACGTAGCACCAACAGTTGCAATTACTCAGGCGTTAGGTGTATTAACACCAAATAGTGATGAAACAAGCAGTCAAAGAGTAATTGGTTATATTACTGCAGAAGACGTTAACGGTATTCTTGCAATAGATTGCAAATGGGGCGAAAACGGTACTTGGGAAAACCTCTATACTTACAATGAGTACAGAGGTCTTGAGGACAAAGTTGAGGTTACAGCACTAAATGATATTGCAGGTAGCGGTACTGTTACAGAAACACTTTATGTGAGAGTAACAGATGCAAAAGCTGACTGCATAACAGCTAACAAGGAAACAGAAGCAACAAGTGTATATGTTCTTGACTTGAACAGAGTAAATGCAAACTATGAAATAGTTGGTGACCCGACAGTTCCTGACGGTTCAATTAATGTCAAAGTTTATGAACCTGAATATTCGGGACTTATTGAAGGAACCCGCTATACAAGAGCAGTCATTACCGTTCAGGATGTTGAAAATTCTATGGCCGTAAATAAAACTTATGTTCGTATTTTTGACAGCTACACTGAGGACGGAACAAATCTCTTCGGCGAGGGAACCTGGTACAGAGTTCAGATGGGTAGTGGTTTGTACTGGGATGAACCTGTTGAGGAAAGTCCTGATTGGACTCGTTATGGTAATATGACAGTTCAGTTTGCTGCAAGTATGAACGACCTTACACCTGTTAATGGCGCATATTACGATGATACAAATGATGCGACATATCATGAAAGTGAAGCATTTACAGTGTGTTATGCTCCTAAGAATGACGGCGTTCACAATATTTCAAACGTTACCGTAAGAAACAATCTTAACGAGGTTCAGACAGCGTTAGAAAAGAATTACGAAGGTGAAAAATACACTTATTATAAATTTGACATCTCAATGGATGGCGTAAGATACCACTATAGTCTTAAAAATGTTCTTATGCCTGTTTGGAAAAGTAAAGATGTCAATTGTGATAACTCTTATGCAGTTCTCATAAAGCTTGACAGTAACGGTAATCCGTTGACAGACGACAACGGTGATGTTATTGAGGTTTCTGACAGAGTTGCACTGAACAAGGGTGAAGAACAGACCTTTGCAATTAAGGGAAATCATTACGACAGCGGACTTTATGCACTTCAGGTTTATGTTGAGCAGAAAGCAGGCGGAAAGCAGACTTTCCTGCTTGACCCGATTATGCTTGATGCGGCAGTTGCTCCTACAAGTTTTGGTCTTCCGTCTTACACTCCGGTAGCAAGCATTGACTCCAAAGGAGGAGGCGTTTCCGTTACTCAGGAAGCACCTGAAGGAGAATTCCTTAATTATGTAACTGTTGGTGCAGCTAAACGTGATGAATATACTACTATGGTAGATACAGGAGACGGTTATATTACAGAAACTTATGTAGATAACAGAGAACTTGTAAAGATTGGTGATAATCCGATTTATCTTTCAGGTTCAACAAATGCTCTTTCAGATGACGGAGATACAACCTTCAGATTCTATGTAAATCTTGACGAAGATAAGGCATACGAAACATATTTTGGTGAAAGAGTCGGTTATCCGATGGGTATAAGAATATGGAATGCTGCAAGTTCAGGTGATGTATCATCAGCGTTCATTTCTTATGGTTTCAGAGAAGAAAGTGCAGATACCTTCTGTACAGATGTAACCGTAAATCTTTCATATGATTCTCTTCCGACGGCTGAAGAGCTTGCTGCTGCAAATGTTGCAGACGGATTGAAACTTACAGCAGGCGAGAATACTGTATGTTATCAGATAATTATGACAAACGGTGAAACATCTTCTGTTCGTCAGATTAAGGTTAATGTTGACACTGAAGCTCCTGAAGCAGAATTCGGTTTTAACTTCAGTGACATGGCATACGAAAAATCTTATGACAGCGACGGAAATGAAATTGTTAAGGGTTATGCTTCTTCAGTTGAGGCTTATCTTGAGTCTATGTCCTACGATGACCCGGGTGTAAAGATTTATCAGGCTTATTTTGGCTATTCAAGTGCTACATACACAGAGGTAGAGGATATTAACTCAATTCCGCTTAATAATTCAAACGGTTATTTAGGAAAATCTGCAGCAGTACAACAGTATTCACAACTCAAAGAGGCTATTTGTGTTGTTGACAGCTCAGGTAATGCACGAGTTATCTATCCTATTCTTACAAATGAACACGACGACCAAAATGGTGAATATAAAAACAATGCAGAAAATAAATATCCGTATGGTATAGGCAATTGGTTCCTTGAAACATACGATTACGGTACAGAAGACGGAATTGTTCATAAAATCCGCAATATGACCTATTCCGACTATGCGTATGAAGGTTCGAACGGATGGTCATATGGTTACTCATTTGCAGAAACAGTTGAATATTTTACTGTACAGATTGATGATTATGCACCTGTAACTATCTGGGCTGACCCTACTGACAGCAGAAATGATTTTGATTCAGCAATAACAGGTGGTGTTGTGGGATATGAGAGAATTCCTGACGAATATAGTGGAGTATATGATGACATCACTCTTGTAATGCCTTACGATTCAGCAGTTGCAGAGGGTGAAGATGTTGAACATACAGTAAATATTGTTTTCTACAACTGGGAAAATGAAAATGGTGAACGAACAACCTATGAGTACAAAACAACGATTACTGCTCCGAATACTAAACCTGTAATTGCACAGGATACAGCGAATTTACCAACATTCGGTAATGTTCCTCTTACAGCAAACACATATGTTGATATTACTACAGTTCCAGCAGAGGAATATTCACTCACACCTACATTCCCGGCATACAACAATGGTGAATATGAGATTGAATTTTCTGATAAATACGGAATGTATTATACTCAGACATTAGATATTACAGGCTTCAGTGCAAATCCTTCAATAGAAATTTCAGAAACAGCTCTTACATGTAACCCTGTAACAGTTACAGTAAGCTGTACTGACGGTGTTTCTTCTGTTGATGAGGCTACACTTCCTGAAGGAACTGTCGTAACAGGCAATTCAACAGCAGAGCTTAAAATTGTTTTGAAAGAAAACGCAACATTCGATGTTACATATGGTGATGCAAATTATCCTGTTGAAATTACAAACATAAATACAACTCCTATCGTTCCGAAGGCAGTCTGGATTTATGATTCAAATGCGGCAGAAGAAATCGGTTCTGTTGACCACGAAATAACTGTTATTCTTGCCGATGAAAACGGAAGCACACTTATTGATCCTGATACAGGTAGAAGTGTACAATATACTTTCGTTTCAGGAGGAGAAACTTCATATACTTTCTCAGGCTATGTGAATGAATACGGTATGGTTGGTCCTGACTTTACTGTTGAAGTTCCTACGGAAATTACTGTTCCTGAACTTCCTACGACAAAGAAAGATAATTACAAACCTGATGTGGCGGTTGCTGCTTTCGTAACTTATAACAATAAAACAAATGCATCCACGAATTATTATAAGTCAGTTGATGAAGGTCGTCCTGAAGATTCGTTGATTTATCTCAATGAATTATCAGCAAATGCACTTACTGATATGGACGAGTTTATAAAGTCACTTGGCTGGGCAGAAAAATATGCTTTCACAATTGATGTTGCCGACGAGAACGCAACAAAGCTGTTCATTACAACAGATATTTATGGCGATGTTCCTAAATATGATGATGGAAGAAGTGAAACAATTGATGGTGTAAGTCTTATGGGCAGGTCACTTGTTGTGACAAAGAATGTGACATTTACACTTCACGTGGTTGACTCAGAAAACAATGTGAACAGTATTCTGTTTGATATTCAGAGTCTTGGTGAAGGTGCACCTGTACCTGAATATGCACAGGTTCTCACAAAGTCAGGTGACGCAGTAAGACTTTATCTTATTCCTCCTGTGCTTGAAGGCTTAACAAATTTTGCAATAACAAATGTTGAGCCTGTTGCAGTATATGAGGATGATAAAGATTCTGTATTCTATGGTTGTCCGTACCTTTCATACAGCTTTGCAAAGGATACAGAGGTAGTTGCTTATTATTCATACAACTATAATTCAATTACCTACACAGGTGAAATTACAACAACTATTAAGGCCATTGATGCAACAGTTCCTTATGTTGAAAGTGAAAAATGGTCCGGAAATTACGATGTAAACGGTGAACAGTTTACAAACAAGAATATCACTGTTCAGCTCGATTTCGACAAGGATTTAAGTAGTGTTATTGTCGTAAATGAAAACGGAGAAGAAATTTCTGCTCCTTACGGAGTATCAATTTCAAATCTTGAGGACCGTGTAACTGTTACTTTCGCAGATAACACATCTTCAAAACTTTATCTCAAGGTAACAGCGGCCGTGAATAAGAAACAAACTGTCATTGAACTTCCTGTTATCAGCACAATTGATAAAGAACCACCTGTGGTTGATGCAAGTGTTGAGTACAGCGAGAATCATAGAAGTGCAGTCGTTACATTTGCTGCAAATGAAATAATTACACTTGGCGGAGTAAGCATAAGCGGAAAGACTATTTCACGAACAGTAACCGAAGCAGGGGCAAAGACATATAACATTTTTGACACTGCAGGAAATATGGTCAGAATGACTGTGGATTTCTCTGAACTTATAACTGAAAATCTCAGTCTTACAATCGGTATCAAGGGAACAAACGGAATGATTACTGTAATTGACGAGCCGGAAGAATACGACATTAAGGTTGGAGATGCTTTCTATGTGAGAGTCAATCGTGATTCAACAGTAAAGGTAAGTAATGCAACACAGGTTAATGCTCCTGCAAACGAATGGGTAATGCTTACTGTTGAGGCTGATTCAGCCGGTCTTTATCCGACTGTTTATGCAGTTGATGCATACGGTAACTCAGCAATTGCTCAGTTTGCAAAGATTCCTCTTGCTGATTATATGCCACCTACACTCATTATTGATAAAGGTATAATTTCAGCATCCATTGATTTGAGCGATGAGGAAATTGATGCACTTCTTCGTGAAAATGTGGCAGCTTCCGATAATCGAACTGCTTCAAACAAGTTGATTTACGATTTTGAATATGTACGCACTGTTGGCAAGAATTCAGTAATATATAAGGTTACTGATGAAGCAGGTAACACAACTTCACGCGAAGGCTGGATTCGTTTCTATGACGGAAATGAGGCTCGCATTAAGGTAAATGGAGAAATTGTTGAAAGAGAGTCAACAATTATTGTAGAAAAAGGTAATCAGGATATTACCGTTGAGTTTACAGGTGAACCATATAAGCTTGAATGGGAGCAGGGCAGAAAGACAGCAGGTAACCTTAAAACAGGCGCTACATCTCTTACAAACGGCTATTCACAAGAAACAAATAAAACATATCAGGTTAGTCTGAACGAATCAGGCTACTACACATTCCTTCTTACAACTCAGGGCAGAGATATTATTCGCTTTGTGTTGTATGTGGAATAATTTGCAGCGAGGTGATAAATTTATGAAAAACTTCAGAAAAATTTTAGCGGTTATTTTAACCGTTGTTATCACTATCAGTACAATTCCTTTAGCAGGATTTGCTGCAGATGAAGACAATATTCTCGAAATGGCAGATGAAAACCTCGCAGTCACTTTGTCAGGCGAAAACGGTGGTTTCCTTATCTCCACTCGTGACGGTGATAAACTTAATAAAGCAGATGATGATAAAAATCTGCTTTATCCTGCCGAAAATTTTGACACATCTTTCACATCTTTTCGTATTACAAGAGATAACGGAGATGTTGAAGAATATATATTTGGCGGAAAATACGGTTTTCTTGGTATTGACAGTACCAATGTTGAAATAAGTCAAGAAGGCAATACCCTTGTTGCAATATGGACTGTAAAAGACCTTACGATTGAACAGAGAATTTCTTTACTTGACGAAACATCAACTCAGCACGGTATGTCACAGATAAGCTATTCCGTGACTTCATCAAAAGATAATGTTTCAAATGTCAAGGTAAGAATTTTGCTTGATACAGCGTTAGGAAAACAGGATTACGCTTTCTATCAGCTTTCAAATTCCCTTGGAGAATATACAACTGTAAGAAGCGAAGTGTTGATGAACAACAAAAACAATATGGCATATGACACAACACTTTTTGCAATCGATGATACAATGTCTCCGTCAATCAACGCTTATACAGTAAATACAACTATTGACGGAAAAACACTTGCTCCGTATCAAGTAGCTTTCGGACATTGGAACAACCTGGCAAGTAGTGTATTCGATTTTGCACCTGATACAACACTTGATTTCACTACACCATATAATGCACAGTATCGTACAGCTGACAGTGCTTATGCTCTCTATTTTGATATGGGTGCTCTCACAGAAGATACAGCATCAACAATTTCAACCTATTATGGTATTTTCTCAAATGCCAATGTAGGTGACGAAGAAGATGTTGCAATTAACCTTCCTGTAGTTCCTGTCAGTATGGAAATGAACGAAACAAATGATGCATATTTATCACAGGTTGAAAACGGCAGACCGGGTGATGCTGTGATTAAAATGCTTATTGAGAACATTTCTGGTGAAACACTTGATGATATGACGGTTGTTGTTAACACAAAGCTTGGCAATACTCCGTATTCTGACTGGTACACAAATCAGAAAATGTCAGAAGCTGACACAGTAACAAAAACATTCACAGATGTTCTCTCAGGCGAAGAAATTTCACTTGAATTATTCTATAATTTTGCACCAAGAGTTGGCAGTGAGTACAGAAAATTTGAGATTCTTTGTTATGATGCAGGTGAAAACGAAACAATTACTGAAGACAAGCTTTTAGGCAGTCGTGAATTTATGGTTTTCTGTCCGGGCGAACTTGGAGAAAATGTGATTTTCAATAGTATGGACCCACAGATTATCTATTATGAAGGTTTTCGTAGCTTGTTCATTACAGGACTTAACTTCTCAATGCTTGAAGACACTTCTGCATATACAGTAGTACTTAATGCAGTCGACAGCGGTGCTTCATACAGTATTCCTGCAAAGAATGTTATTGTTAATCCTGGTGCAGAAACAATAACTCTTAATCTTGAGGAAGAAATGCTTACAGGCACATATCAGGTTACTTTTGACTGGCATGATGCAGGTAAAGAAGATATAACCTCAACACTTCTTCAGTTTGTGGTTACAAATGATTACACATATTTTTCACCTGTTTACGGTATTCTCACAGTTGAAAGAACTGAGAGATACGGTGATGAATACAAGATAGGCTTGTATTCAGATGAAAACGATTATAAGAAAAACATGAAAGATGCCAACAACCTTGTTCTTCTTGAATTCAGAGGCAGTTTTGGTGTGAAACGAGATAAAAACGGTAATGTTGTTGAAGCAACAGCTAAGGCTATTGAAGAGGTTGACGGTACAATAACAAGTACTATAACAATCAATAATTGCATTGATGTTGAAGATGGTTATGTTACTGTCAGAGCAGTCAATGCAGGTCAGAACAACCAAAGCATTGAAACAGATATTGATGGTAGGCTTTATACAAGTTCAGCAAGAAGCAAAATCTGGGATGGTGTTTGTGCGATTACTGCTATTGAAAATGGTGAAGAATGTGTACTTGCACAATATCATTTTGAGGGAAATCGTGCAACTGACGTGGCAAACACAACCAACAAGAAAAATGTTGTAACTCTCTTGTGGCCGGGTGCAGCAAGTGTTGGTCAGACAATTGCAGGTGTGATTTTTGAATTCAGATACTGTGAATTCGGACAGATTGCACTTGAAGACGTATCACAGATAACTGCTGATACACCAAAGGAAAGAGTTATATCTTTTGGTGCAAAGCTTGCCCCGGATTTCCTTATTCCTTCAAACTTTGACTTTGGTCGTGCAAAAACATCTCCTCTTGAAGCTGTGCAGTTGAATTTTGCAAAGAGTAATTATCTTCCTCATCAGCTTCGTGAAGCACAAGATAACTATAAGGCTGACCAGGAAAAATGGGAAATTGCACAGAAAGGTTCTTTAAATCTTTATGTAAAGGATATTCTCTTTGGAGCAGGCGGATTTGTAGGCTTTAATATGTCCGTTGATGTTGGAATCCCTGACTATGCTATGGGTCTTCCTGAAATAAAAGGTTCTCTTAATCTCAGTATTATGCCGAGAAATAAAATGTGGGCAGTAGGTGTTTCGGGAGCAGCGAATTTTGTTTACCTTGAAATGCGAGCATCACTTGAACTTAAATCATATAACGGAGTACCTGTTCCGAACAAATTCTTTGTTGCTGTTGACGGTGGTCATACAGGCGTTAATGTTGACGGCGTAGGTGTCCTTTGGGTTAAGGGACTCGGCGGTGGTATGGATAACATTTACGATACAATGTTCAGTTATTCAACTCTTCCGCCATTGGCTTTGTTACTGTACGGAAGCTTCAGCTTGTTCTTTGTTTTCCAGGCAGATGCAAACCTGTCAGCAAGTCTCAGAGGATTTGATATATCCCTTGATGATATAGGGTTTGGTGTGAAAAGACTGAATCTTATTGACCACGTGGGACTTTCTACATATTGGTATCCTTCATTTAAATTCGGTGCTGATATTGATGTCAATATTCTTGATATGATTGTTGGTAGTGGTTATATTGCTGCTCAGGAAGACCTTCGAAATAACAGTACCTTCTGGGAGGCATTTATTAAAGCGGTTCTTCAACTTCCTTATATTCCGTTTGTGGGAACAATCGAAATTGGAAGCATTTCATTAGGACTTGATGCTGAAAGACTCTGGGGTGCATTCACTTTCATTGGTCTTGATTTAGGTCTGACATATTACTGGGGTGGCGATGTGGATGTAGGATTTGGACCTTATGATACTCCTGAACCTACAATTCCAATAGCGTTTGCTAACATTCCTGTTGCAGAATCTAACGGACGAATTCTCTATATGAGTTATGGTGCTAATATGGCTCTTGCAGCATCAACAGACCCTGACGAAGAGGTACGCTCAGATGAAATAAAGATTGTTAGCACAAGTGACCGTATGACTAATAAGCTTTATCTTGGTGATTACAAAGCATATCAGGATTTAGCACTTACAGTTTCATTCTCGGCAGATAGCCGTGAAGAAGCTGAAAGACTTGCAAAGGGCGATAAATACGGTAAGAACGGAATGAAAATCACAGCCGTTGACGGTGATGGAAAAACAATAAGCTATCCTCTTAAATGGCTTGATAGTTCAATTGATGTAAACAGTCAGACAGACAAGAACGCACAATTCTACTATAATGAAGAAACAAAAGAAGGAAATGTTACAATTTCATTTACAGAAAAATGGGCATATGATTATGACTGGACACTTAAGACAAGTGTTGATGCCTATGCTTCAATCTATGAAGTACTTGATATGGCAAGTATGGATTCTCTTGATTATTCATACAGCCAGACAGATGGTATGACTGCTACATGGTATGGTGACCAGATTGAAAACTATGATTCCTTAAGCATTTATGCAGTTTCTGAAGATGATGAATATACTCCTCTTTACGAAACAGATTTTGTTGCAAACACAACTGAATGGGGTACAGCAACATTTGAACTTCCGTCAACTCTTCGCAGTGGTACTTATGAGATTGTTGCTGTGGCATCAAGTGCGGAAAATTCACTTCACAGTACTGTTTCTGCAACTAATAAATTCGTTTATGTAAATCCTAATCAGCCTGCAAAACCATCTATTGGTAGTGCAAAGCTTGGTGGCGATTATACAGTTGATGTTTTTGTTGCAAATCCCGGTAATTATGACGGATTTATTGCAACTGTTTATGAACAGACAGTTGACGGACTTGTGGAAACAGAGTTTGCTTCAATGAACACAGAAGCTGAAAACGGTGTAATATCTCTTGGTGGTAGTTACGAAAATGTTTACTACACCGATAAAGACGGTAATTTCGTTTCTCATTACGACGCACAAGGCAGAGATGATGTAACAGAAAATAAAAAGACAGTTTCTCTTAAAGCGGGCAAGAAGTATTGCGTAGGACTCAGCGGTTATGTTGAGGGTGATGACGGAAACTGCTATATTTCTGATGAAGTTATCAGTAGTGCAGTTACAATGACAGAAGCTAAAAAGGCTTCTATCACAATTTCGGCTCAGGGTGCAAAGAAACTTGCAGATGCAAGCGGACAGACAGATACAATTGATGTTGTAGGAGTTAACAATGTAGTTATTGACATAACATCTGATATGGCTGTTTCAGGTAAATGGACTCTTGATTCTGATGTTGCAACAGGTACTTGGTCAGCGGACAAGAAAGGTACGATTACCCTTTCAACACTTGATGAGGGTGAACACACACTTAAGGTTTATGGTGAAAATGCAAACGGTGACGGAGTAACCGAATATTATCGTTTCCGTGTTGATGCAACAGCTCCGAAGCTTATGATTTCTTCTCCTGCAGATGGTGGATTCTTTGAGGACATCACAACTATCAGCGGTATGAGTGATGCAGGTGCAACTGTTGTAATTCTTGTTGACGGTGAAGAGTATAAAGCTGTAACTGCAGATGCAGACGGTAGTTTCTCTGTTGATGTTTCTATGAATACTGATGTTCTTGAACACAAGATTTCACTCTATGCTAAGGATTCGATTGGTAACACATCAAAGGAAAAGACCCTTAAACTTAATAACGGTCTTGTTTTAGGCAACCCTGATACACGCTTGGCAATTTATATTGACGGTACTGATTATACAGATAAAGTTATTCCTGCAGGTAAAACAGGTGAATTGGAACTTCGTTTTGTATGTGGCGAAAAGAGTATTCCTGTTCCTGCAAACAGCGTTATCGGCGGTCAGGCTGAATGGGATACATATACTGTAAACGGTGTTGCAATAATCAGCGGAAACACATTGAACACATCTGTTGATGTCAATGGTGTTCTCACAGTTCAGCTTGATAGACAACAGGTGGCAGCAGTTCTTGGTGGTAACAGAAATCTTACTTCTGAATTCCTCACAATTACTCTTCCTGAAAATCCTGATGGGTATGAAATTAAGACTGATAATTCAACTACCGTTGAATATGGCTCGAGCTTCAGCTTTACAATTGAAATCAAAGACGGTTATAATGCGGATGAATTAGTAGTAACATCAAATGGTATGGTTATTGAAGCTGTTGACGGTGTTTATACAATAACTGATATTCACAACAACAAGAATGTTGAAATTACAGGTGTTGCTGATATTACTCCTCCTGAAGCAGAAATTACAATAAATGATAATAGCTGGAGAGAATTCCTTAACACTATCACATTTGGATTGTTCTATTATGAAACTCAGGAAGCAACTGTAACTGCTACTGATGCCGGTAGTGGAATTGACGGAGTATATTATTATGTTTCTAATTCAGCACTTGACATTGATGATGTTAAAGAGCTTGATAGTTGGACAAAATATACAGAGAAATTCTATCTTGAAAAAGGTAATCAGTATGTGGTTTATGTTAAGGTAACTGACCTTACAGGTAACATAACTTATATAAGCTCCGATGGTATTGTTGTTACTGAGTTTTCGCCGGAAGACAACTTTGTTATTCGTGAACCATCACGAACAAAAATAAGATGTCAGGATTCAATTATTCTTCATGTATTAGTTAGTGATAAGCTTCCTGATGATGCAAAAGTAGTATGGACAGCAGATAATAACAACTTCAAAATAGAAGAAGTTAATGACGGAAAATCACTAAAGATTATTTCTAAAAATAAGGGTTATACAACATTTGTTGCAACACTTTATGATGCTGATGGAAATGTTCTTGCATCGGATAGCATTGAAATGTATTCTAATGCAGGCTTACTTTCAAAAATCGGTGGTATCTTCCGTGTTATCTTTGGTTCAACGCTTCACTATAATTATTAATCCGATATAAAACACATAAGGTGGGGTCTTATGGACCTCACCTTGTGTATTGCGCCTTCATATGGGAAAACTTGACCCTGTATAAAGAGTGTGATAAAATTCAAATAACAATTCTGATAGGAGAATCTTTTATGGCGAACATAAGAAATGCAGAACGAACTGCAGAAATAAGAAAAAAGGTCCTTATGGCGGCAACACAATTGTTTATTGAAAAAGGATATGAGAATACCACGGTCAGAGATATTTCAAAACTTGCAGGTGTACCTACCAATACTATCTTTTATGAAATGAAGACAAAAGAGGATATTCTTTGTGCATTGCTCAACTACTTTTTAGATGGAGTTTTCGGCTTGGCAAACTCTTATTCAAAAAAATATACAGATGATGAAATGCTACAATATGTGGTATATGTTTGTTTGCAACTTTATATGGCAGAAACAAGTGAAGATATGCGAAATCTCTATCTTAATGCATATTCGTTGCCAAAGGTCAGTGAAGCTATACGTCTTCGACTCACTAAAGAAATGCAACACATTTTATCATCCCAATTACCCGAACTTGAACCCAAGGATTATTATGAAATAGAAATTGCCTCTTCAGGAATTATGAGAGGATATATCAGTGTTCCCTGTGATGTGTATTTTACTGCTCAAATCAAGTCAAAGCGATGCATTGAAATGATGATGCTGATTTATAGATTTAAAGAAGAAAAAATACAACGGGCAATTGAGTTTGTTGATAAATTTGATTTTAAAACAATAGCGAATGAGGCTATTAAACTTGTTTTTGAAGAACTTGCTGTCAAGTCTGAAAAGGTATAAGATGTTTAATAATTGTGATAGTATGTATTAGATATAAATTTATCCGTTGTAGCTATATTCAACTGTTTAACGATTATAAGTAATTTAACGATAGGTTAGAGAGATTTTCTCAGTTATCAAGTAAATAAGCAATAAAAAAGCGTTGCAAGAGAGAAGTAACATTCCCAAATGCAACGCTTAATTTATTTACTGTATTCCTTAGCTTTTTCAAAAAGCTCTGTTCGACTTGATATTTCAAGCTTCTTGAATATCCCTGATGTGTGTTTTTTTATTGTGCTTTCAGTTACAAAAAGCTCTTGTGCAATATCCTTGCGTTTTTTATTTTCAAGGATAAATCGTAAAACCTCTTTTTCTCTTTGAGACAGTGCTTCAAGAACTTTCCAATTTGTGAATATGTTATCTATCTGATTTTCGTTAAAGGATTTGATGGTGTTGGAATTATCAGGAGTTTCTTCTGTGTGTACAGGACTGCTTACAGAATTATCTGAAATTTTTTGTGTATCGGCAAGTCCGTAATCCTGCAAAATTCCATATAGGAATAAGATAAGACCTTCTGTGACGATATATGAAATTGACATAAACTCAAATCCTGCATTTATCATATTCTCAACAAGCCAAATTGCAATATTGCCAATAACAACAAATGCCAAGAATGCAGAGTGCTTAACGGAAACAACAGTTTTCTTAATTGCTGTGTATGCGATTATGCATACCATAGCGAAAAAGTAGCCAAATAAGAAAAGCTTATAAAGGTTATGAAGTGGTCCGTATTCTTTCACCAAAACAGACATTCCATTGATGGTTTCCAAGGTTGCATTCTTATAGTATATTGGTAAAAATCCACCACTTGAAACAATAAACAGCATTACTGTGTTTATTGCAATCAATATTTTTGGAATATATTTAGGATAACAAAATCTTGAAAGATTCATAATCATCATAAGAATGGAAAATGGTAAAAAAACATTTCCTAAATATGCTATTCTGTTTGCCCAAAGTGCCGCTTCAAGAGTTTTGGAAACGGAAAGAAGAAAATATCCTCCATCACAAACAGCGACGCAGATAAATAAAAGCAAAAGCCAGATATCCCGTTTGTGGTCAACAAGAAAATAGGCAACAATCATCAAAAGAGAAATAGCAAAAACAATACCGTAAAGTGCAGTCATCTTATTCCTCCTTTTTTGTCATATCAAGCTCTATTTCGTTTCTCATACAGAAAGAATAAAACTTTCCAACCATGGCAAGGTGAGGTGTTCTGTTTTCTCTTTCCCAACGACTAACGGTAGCATAGGATATTCCGATTTGCTGTGCAAGTTCAGTTTGTGTCAACTGTAAAAGAACACGGACAGTTTTTACTTGCTCAGAAAATGATAAATTATTTATATTTATTTTCATCATAAAACTCCAGATATTTATATATCATAATATAGCATAATTTGAATTTTGTGTCAAATTCTGTAATATAGTCAAGTTTGTGCAGGTTGTATAAATTGTGTTTATACTTTTTGACATGGTAGCCCTAAAGGTAGCCCTCATTTTGAGAAAGTACCCTTTAGGGCTACTTATTTTACAGTTGTTAAAGATATAAAATTACATTGTAATACTTATGATAAAGGAGGTTTTATGATGCTGAAAGCTGTAACAAAAAGGTTTGCTGACAAGTCAACAATCAAACAGTTTGAGTTTGAGTTTTACTGTGATTGCTGTGGTAAGCCTATCAAAACGGATGTACATGAATTTGTTTCAGGTTTCAAAAATAAAAAATTTCTGAGTAATGATGAACGGGAAGCAAGAGCCATTATCTATGCAAGTGACCACGGAAAAGCATATGAGCGTGCAAATAATGAAGCACGACTTGAGCTTAACAGATGTGAAATTTGCGGAAATATGGTCTGTGAGGATTGCACGGTTTATGGAGTTGACCTTCAAGGAGGCCTCTGTTGTAAAGACTGTGCTGAAAAATAAATGATTAATCGAAGGGAGAAATAAATATGGGACTTATTAAAGCAGGTATAGGAGCAGTTGGTGGCGTTCTTGCCGACCAATGGAAAGAGTTTTTCTATTGTGATTCAATCGATAAAGATGTAATGGTGGTTAAAGGCTCCAAGCGTGTCGGAGGTCGTTCTTCAAACACAAAGGGTAGCGATAACATTATTTCAAACGGTTCAGGTATTGCTGTTGCAGACGGTCAATGTATGATTATTGTTGAACAGGGCAAGATTGTTGAAATCTGTGCAGAGCCCGGTGAATTCACTTATGATTCATCAACTGAACCAAGTATTTTTTCAGGTAAGCTCGGTGACAGCATAAAAGAATCTTTCAAAACAATCGGCAAACGATTTGCTTACGGTGGTGACACAGGAAAAGACCAGAGAGTATATTATTTCAACACAAAAGAGCTTGTTGGTAATATGTTTGGTACTCCAAATCCTGTGCCATTCAGAGTAGTTGACAGAAATATTGGATTGGATATTGATATTTCAGTTCGTTGTAATGGTACATATTCTTATAAAATCAGCGACCCGATTTTATTCTATACAAATGTCTGTGGTAATGTTGAAAGAGAATATACAAGAGAAGAAATTGACGGTCAGTTAAAGTCAGAATTCTTAAGTGCTTTACAGCCTGCGTTTGCAAAGATTTCAGATATGGGTATCCGTTACAGTGCATTACCCGGTCACACAATGGAGCTTTCAGACGCAATGAACGATGTTCTTACTGAAAAATGGGTAAATCTTCGCGGACTTTCAGTTGTGTCTGTTGCAATCAATTCAATCACAGCACCTAAAGAAGACGAAGATATGATTAAACAGCTTCAAAGAAATGCTGTTATGCGTGACCCTACAATGGCCGCTGCAACTCTCGTTGGTGCTCAGGCTCAGGCTATGCAGGATGCTGCAAAGAACGAAGCAGGTGCTATGACAGGCTTTATGGGAATGGGTATGGCAATGAATGCAGGCGGTGGAATGAATGCACAGAATCTCTTTGCAATGGGACAGCAACAAGCAGCACAACAGCCTGCGCCTGCAAACGGTTGGACTTGTGCCTGCGGAAATACGGTATCAGGTAATTTCTGCCCTAATTGCGGAGCAAAGAAGCCTGAACCAAAACCTGCACAGGATGGTTGGAAATGTAGTTGTGGTGCAACAGTAAGCGGAAAATTCTGCCCTGAATGTGGCTCGCCAAAACCTGCGGATGATGGTTGGACTTGTTCATGCGGTGCAGTAAACAAAGGTAAATTCTGTCAGAATTGTGGCAGTCAGAAGCCTGCGGGTGCACCTCTTTATCAATGCGATAAATGTGGTTGGAAACCTGCTGACCCACATAACCCGCCAAAATTCTGCCCTGAATGTGGCGACATTTTTGATGTAAACGATGCTAAATAATATTAGGAGGAAAAGATAATGGGACTTTTTGATAAAAAATACTGCGATATTTGTGGTGAAAAAATAGGCCTTTTAGGCAACAGAAAGCTTGAGGACGGAAATATGTGTAAGGATTGTGCAAAAAAGCTTTCACCTTTCTTCAGCGAAAGAAGAAGCTCGACTGTTGCAGAAATTAAAAATCAACTTGCATACAGAGAGCAGAATAAACAGATTCTTTCCGGCTTTACACCAATGTTCACCTTTGGTGAAGACGATAAAATCTACATCGACCCGATGAAACAGAGCTTTGTTGTTTCACGTCGTAATCCCGGAAGCTGGAGTGACGAAAACCCCGATGTTATTCCGCTTTCAAGTGTTATGAGTTGTAACCTTAGAATTGATGAAGATAAAGACGAAATCTATACTCAGGGCAAAGACGGTGAAGAAGTAAGTTATAACCCACCAAGATATAATTTCTATTATGATTTTATTCTTGAAATCAAAGTTAACAATCCATATTTTGACGAAATTGAGGTTAAACTCAACGGTTCTCGTGTTGAGGGTATGGGCACAATGGAATATAACCGCTATCAGCAGACTGCACAGCAGGTTATAAATAACCTCACACAAAACGGTAATGCAGGAATGAATAATGGTTACAACCAACCTATGAATAATGGTTATAATCAGCCAATGAATAACGGTTACAACCAACCTATGAATAATGGTTATAACCAACCTATGAACAACGGTTACAATCAGCCTATGAACAACGGTTATAACCAGCCTATGAACAATGTCTTTAGCCAGCCTATGAACAACGGTTATAATCAGCAACCGGCTTATGGTCAGCCTGTTCAACCGCAAGCACCTGTATCTCAGGCTTGGGTTTGTCCTGCTTGTAACGCTACAAATGAGGGTGGCAGATTCTGTATGGCTTGTGGTACACCACGAGGATAATTAATGAAAAATAAAACTATAATCGCAATAATTATTATTCTTGTAATCATTTTAATCGGAGTAATATATTACGTGAAAAATGTGATGATTGTCCGTGATAAAGACGGAATGGTCTATAAACCTCAAAATCAGATTACTATGAATGATGAAACTTATGATAAAGGATATGATTGACAGTGCCAACAATTGCTGAACAAAAATGTCCTTGTTGTGGCGGTGGAGTACAGTTTGGCGCAGGTGTACAAAAACTGAAATGTCCCTATTGTGAAACTGAGTTTGAAATTAATCAGTTAAATCAAGAAACTGCTGACAATGTTGATTCAATAAACTGGTCTGCACAGGATAATCAATGGTCATCAGGTGAAACAGACGGAATGAATGTTTATTCCTGTCAGTCA
>JAZNZX010000060.1:0-8534 GCA_045595185.1 Candidatus Fimenecus sp.
TAAGAATCAAGCTTATCAAGGAAATAGCCGTATGTACTGTAGATTTCTTCCATTACGTCTACTAAGGTCTTGCCTTGATTTTTATAGTAGGAAGCCATTTCACAAATGAGCATTGATGCAACTACTGCATCTTTATCTCTTGCGTGGTTGCCTACAAGGTATCCATAGCTTTCCTCATAGCCGATTACAAATTCACCATCACCATACTTATCAAAGTGGTTCATCTTATCACCGATGAACTTAAAGCCTGTAAGAACCTCAATAATCTTGCAGCCGTTAAGCTTAGCAATCTGTGCGCCAAGCTCACTTGTTACAATAGTCTTTATAACAGTGGATTTATCATTGATTTTATCCTTGTTCATCTTGATTACGTAATCAACAAGGAGTGCGCCAACCTGGTTACCTGTAAAGAGCTTCATGCCCTTACCTGTGTTAACTGCGATACCTACACGGTCACAGTCAGGGTCAGTTGCAAGTAACAAGTCGGCATCTGTACCCTTTGCAGTTTCAATCGCACATTCAAATGCCTGACGGATTTCAGGATTAGGATAAGGACAAGTCGGGAAATTGCCATCAGGCTTTTCCTGTTCCTTAACAACTGTTACATCCTTAATTCCTGCCTTTTTAAGTATCTTGCGAACAGGCTTATTACCTGCGCCGTTAAGTGGTGTATAAATAATTTTAAGTCCTGATTTCTTTGTTGCATCAACGTTCACTCGGCAAGAAAGAACACTTTCATAAAATTCGTCATAAAGCCAGTCTTCAATAAAATCAACCATATCCTCAGCAAGTGCATCTTCAAAATCCATTGTCTTTACACCTGAGAACATATCGATATTCTGAATATAATTATATGTTTTTTCAGCAGCCTCATCCGTCATCTGATAGCCATTAGGGTCGTAACATTTAAAACCATTGTATTTTGAAGGATTATGACTTGCAGTTATAATAATACCTGATGAACAATTAAGTCTTCTGACTGCAAAAGAAAGCATTGGTGTCGGAACAAGCTCAGGGTAAATATAAACCTTAATTCCGTTTGCCGCAAGAACTCCTGCTGCACTCTCTGCAAATTCCTTTGATTTTATTCTTGAATCATAAGCAATTGCAACAGTTGGATTTTCAAATGATTCGTTAAGATAATCTGCCAATCCCTGTGTTGCCTGATTAACAGTATAAACATTCATTCTGTTAGTACCTGCACCGATAACTCCGCGAAGTCCGGCAGTACCGAACTCAAGATTTTTATAAAATCGGTCGAGAATTGCTTCCTTATCACCTTTAATACCTTCAAGTTCAGGAATTAAATCTTTATCTGCCACAGCAGATGAAAGCCATAAATCATAGAGTTTATTTATATCGTTCATTATACTACCTCCAAAAATTTATCTATTTTATATTTTATCCTATTTTTTGTCAAAAGTAAATATGATTTGAATTTTAATATTGAAAATATTATGTCTATTATTGTATAATTACTACATTAAGAGGATGTGATATTTTGTTTTCAAGAATAATCAGTCTTGGTCTTTTTGGAATGGAAGCATATAAAGTAATTGTTGAGGCTGACATATCAGGTGGTTTGCCACGATTTGATATTGTCGGTCTTCCTGATACTGCTGTGTCTGAAAGTAGAGAAAGAGTCCGTTCAGCAATTAAAAATGCAAATTTACAATATCCCGTCAGCAGAATCACGGTAAACCTTGCTCCTGCAGACATAAAAAAAGAAGGCCCTATTTATGACCTTCCGATTCTCATTTCATTACTTTGTGCAAATGAGCAGTTAAAAGGTGTTACGGATGAAATGGCCTTTATCGGTGAGCTTGCTCTTGATGGCGAGCTTCGAAAAGTCAACGGCGTTCTTCCTATGGTTCTTTGTGCTAAAAGGAACGGGATTAAAAAAATCTTTATTCCATATGAAAACTCAAGTGAAGGTGCTGTTGTAAACGGAATTGAAGTATATCCCGTCAAAAGTGTTTTCCAACTACTAAAGCATCTTACAGGTATTGAAAGCATTTTACCTGTTACAAGTGATGAATACAAAGAATATTACAATCCTGTTAACATCCCTGATTTTGCTGATGTAAGAGGACAGGAAGAGGTTAAACGAGCATTGGAAATCGCTGCTGCAGGCGGTCATAATGTGCTTATGGTTGGACCTCCGGGTTCAGGTAAGAGTATGCTTGCAAAACGAATGCCTTCAATTTTGCCTGATATGACTTTTGATGAATCAATTGAAACAACAAACATCTATTCTATTGCAGGTGCCTTACCAAGGGGAATCTCGCTTATTCGTTCAAGACCGTTTCGTTCACCGCATCATACTGTATCCCCTGCCGGACTTTCAGGCGGCGGCGCAATACCAAGACCCGGTGAAGTTTCACTTGCACATAACGGTGTTCTGTTTCTTGATGAGTTACCTGAGTTTACAAGAAATACTCTTGAAGTTCTTCGTCAGCCTATAGAAGACGGTGTTATAAGTATTTCAAGAGCTGCTGCTAAATTTCAATATCCTTGTTCTGTTATGATGATTTGTGCTATGAACCCTTGCCCTTGCGGTTATTACGGACACCCTACAAGACCATGCACCTGTACTCATGGTGCAGCACAAAGATACCTTAACAGAGTCAGTGGTCCGCTTATTGACAGACTTGATATTCATATAAATGTTCCACCTGTTGATTTTGAAAATCTTTCGGGAACAAGCAAGGCTGAAAGCTCTGCTGAAATAAAAAAGCGTGTTGAGATTGCAAGACAAATTCAGCACAAACGATTTGTAGGAACAAAAATTACCTGCAACGCAAAAATGGATGCGTCAGCTACAAGAAAGTTCTGTAAATTAACCAACAATGCTTTATTGATTTTAAAAACTGCATTTGAAAGACTTTCACTTTCTGCAAGAGCTTATGACAAGGTTTTAAGAATTGCAAGAACAATTGCTGACCTTGACCATTCAGAAGTAATCGACACAAAACATATTACTGAAGCAATTCAATACAGAAGCTTTGACAGAAATTTTGAATAAAAGATTAAACTCCCTTGAAACTAATCAAGGGAGTCTTTTGTATTATTTTCTAATCTTTGTAATTTGTGGAATTTTACCGATAATTACTGCAACAACAGTTGTGATTATGATTTCAGGAATCATATAAAAACCGTTATAAATTATTGAATATACAAGTGACAGTGCATTTCCTGTATATGTATTCATTATTGTCTGTCCCCATGAGTAGAAGCCCTCCTGTGTAAAGAACCATTCAGCCCATGCACCGTAAAGAATGTAGCCTGATAGAATATGTGAAATATAACGGAATGACAATACAGTAAATGCACCAATAGATAACGACATACTATCATTTTTAATTGCTTTTTTATACATTGAACCTAAACCAATTACAGTATAAGCTAAAACGTAATCTAAAAACAACATTAAGATTGCCTTATCAATTCCAAGTCCATCTTGTTCAGGTGGTAAGAAAGCTGCAGTAATAGTACCGTCTGCAACACCTATCACCATTTCAGCTAACGAGTAAACAAAACCTGTAATTAACCCTTTACCGATTCCGTATTTCCAACCGACAAGGACAATTGGCAACATACTGACAATAGTGATTTGTCCGCCAAATGCCATCTTTGGAATAACTGATTTTGAAACCATTTCCAATACAATTGCAAGTGCTAACATAACTGCACTTTCTACCAACCAATATAGATTTTTCTTTTTCATTCTCTTTTACCTCCAAATAAAAAAATTCAGCCAAGGAATAAACCGCAAGGCTGAATGAAAATTTCCTACGCCGGCATTATCCGTATCAGGTTCAATGGTCAGAAGTGGATTAACCTCAATCTCAGCCGACTTTACCGTCAGCACCCATAACTATATTAACTTGGCTTGACACTATTATACACCTGACAAATCAATTGTCAAGCATAAAATGTTTAAGTGAAGAATATCGCAACTGTGTTTTATTATTTTCAATCATACTGTTAAGACAGCCTGTTGTTCCCACAAGAATCATCAGCTTCTTTGCTCGCGTAACAGCAGTATATAATAGATTTCTGTAACACAATCGGCTGTTGACTGAAATTACAGGCATAATAACTGCATCGAACTCACTACCCTGACTCTTATGCACAGTTATGGCATATGCAAGTTCGATTTCCTGTAGTTGTTCTTTTGAATATGTAGCGCGTTTACCTGAAAAGTCAATAATTACTGCATCGTGACGCATATCAATTGTTTCAATAAAGCCTATATCACCATTGAAAATTCCGTCACCATCACCATCCTCTGATTCCCAATGAATATTATAGTTATTGCGTGTCTGCATAACCTTATCACCTTCACGAAAAAGACGATAGCCTGTATTATACTCTTTTTTATCAGGTGATGATGGGTTAAGTGATTCCTGTAACACATTGTTAAGATTAACAGTACCTGTATCACCTTTTTTTGACGGACAAAGCACCTGAATCTGTGTAGTAGGGTCAAATCCGTATGCATTAGTAAGTCTTGTTGTTGACAGCTCCTTAATTGTACGAACTGCATCAAGAGGAAAACCTCTTTGCATCATATAGAAATCGCCAGTTTTGTTATCGGTTTCAATATGTTCACCGTTTACGATTGCATGTGCATTCTTTACAATATTACTTTCCATTGACTGACGGAAAATTTCTTTTAATTGTACAACCGGTAAAAGACCACTGTCAATTAAGTCTTTAAGCACATTACCCGGACTTACTGACGGTAACTGGTCGCTGTCCCCTACCATAATGAGTCTGCAACCAAAGGGTAGTGCATCAAGTAAGCTTGAAAAAAGAAAAATATCAACCATTGACATTTCGTCGATTATAAGTGCCTGACAGTCAAGCGGATTACGAAGATTTCGTTTGAAAACAGGCTTATCTCCTTCGCCCCATTCAACCTCTAAAAGTCGATGAATAGTGGTTGCACTACGTCCCGTTGTTTCTGTCATTCTCTGTGCTGCACGACCTGTCGGCGCACAAAGAGAAATATCAAGAAAATCCTTTTCAAACATATTGATAATTCCGTTAAGTGTTGTTGTTTTACCTGTACCAGGACCACCTGTTAAAATAAGAATACCCTTATTGACAGCAGTAATAATCGCTTCTTTTTGAAGCTCGGCATATTCAATGTTATGTTTTTTTTCTATTTTTGAAATATGAGATGCCACATCAATAGGATTTTCAGGTGGAAATTTCAGTAAAACCTTTAATCTGCTTGCAATACTCTTTTCAGCAATATAGCTTTCAGGTAAAAAGACAAAATCTTTTTTATCAATCTTCTCAACAACTAATCTTTTTGTTGTGATGAGATTATCTATTGCAATTTCGATATTTTCTCTTGTTTCGTTTAAAAGCTGACCTGACGGTGCAAATATTTTTTCAAGAGGAAGACAGGTATGACCATTATTATAATTGTGTCTGATAACATATAAAATTCCTGCTTCAATTCTGTATTTTGACTCAGGCTTTTTAGGTAGCATATCTGCTATCTGTTCCACTCGTTCAAAGGAAATTCTCTTTTCACCATCACAAAGAATATATGGGTTATTTTCAATAATTTCAACAGCATTAGCACCTAATTTATCAAAGGCTACAAGACATTCATTTGTGTTGAGACCATACTTTGAAAGATTTATAATAAGTGTTCTTGTTGAAGATTGTCTTCTGTACTCTTTTCCGATTTTTTTAGCTTTTTCAAGGGAAATGCCTTTAATTTCCGCAAGTCTTTCAGGTTCATTTTCAAGAATATCAAAGGTCATTTCACCAAATCTATCAATAATTTTCAATGCAGTTGATTCACGAATTCCTTTTATGACACCGCTTGCAAGGTAATGATACAAATCTTCAACGGTTTCAGGCAAAAGAGCATTACAGAAGTCAGCTTTAAACTGTCTTCCGTAAACAGAATGATATGTATAGTCACCTACAAGCTCAACCTTGTCACCCATTTTCAAATCAGGTGTTATACCTACAACAGTAAGCTCTTCTTCACCTGTATCAACCTGAAAAACCGTATAACCATTCATATCGTTTCGAAAGGTTATATCAGTTACTGTGCCTTTTAATTTTATTTTTGATTCAAATTCTTCCATCTAAAAAATCCTTCAAATACTCATTTTTCACATAATATATACCATTACATTCTTTACAGATATTAAGCAAATCTTCCTTTTCATCATTGTTCATACCATTATCAAGAACAACAATTTTACTATTAATGTCATCGTTTATGAAATTCAGTTTAATTCTCATTCCATATGCCTTTTTTCGGACATCTTTTGAATTATTATTACAAGGAAGAATAACATAATAAGAATCATCTGCTTTGGGTAATAATAATTTTAACATAATCAGGTAACAAATTGCAACCGTTCCAAAGAGTATAAGTACCACAAAAACGGACCATATAACAGAGTCGAGCATAAAATCACCTCAACTCATTATATGGTCATAATAATTTTATGTTAAAAAGGACTGCCAACGACAGTCCTTTAAAATATTATCTGCTGTTTACCATCTCTGCCATTGAGAAATAAAAATCATCAGCCGAAGTCGGATAATCTTTTGTGCCACAAAAATCAAAGTGGTCAGTACCCTCAAGTGTTTCCATATAATACCATCTTCCCGGCTCGATGGTTTCACCGTTTTCTATACTTTCTTCATAGCTTTTTGCTGTTTCAGCATCACATTCGGGATACAATGCACTTGCAAGTGGGACTATACCATCATGAGCAGCCCAATTGCCTTCAATTGTAACACCATCATACGTTTTACCATGTGACAATAACATCATACCTGATGAAATATAAAAGATAGGTGTAACTGTTTTATTTATGATATGAGGCCCATTTTCACATACTTGATTTGTTGCTGATGTACTGTAAGAATAATAGTATGTATTTGGTGCAAGTTTAATTTTTTCATTCAGTTCTCTTGCACCTCTTATTGTTAAATCATAATAACAATTATCTTCTGCGTAATAGTAATCAGTTACGCTTTGCATATTTATGTTTGTGCGATGCTCACCTTGAGCAGGAGTAAGTCCGAAATGACTCATTTGAAGTGAGAAAACAAGGAAATTATTACCAAGTGTTGAGCCGATTACATTATAAAGAAATACAACACCATAAAGCGGATAACCGGGGTCATAAAGAATGTTCGCAACCTGTGTACCATTATGTGGACTTGAAAGTGTTATACATGCGTGAATGCTATCGTGACCACCTTTAAAAAGTGGGCTTACATCATCACCTGAAACAGCAATTTCTTCTTCACTGCCAAATGCCATAAGAGATGTGAAAAGTCTTATTGTTTCGCCACCGAATGAATGTCCAACGAGATTGATTTTATCTTCAGGATTCCATTCTTCACCCATTAAAGGAACACCTTCGTATGAAAAACCGTATCTATCGTGATTATGTGCTTTAGAATGTGCTTCGCCATAGTCAACAACAGTTCCTGTAAGTTGTGCATAAAGTTCACATGCTCTGTCCCAAGCACTGTTCAAAGGGCCAACCTCTGCTGCATATGCCTCAATACCCTGTTCATTAAACATTTCAACAAAATCATTATCAGAAAGAGAAAGTCCTCCTCCCCAATATGGTGATAATTTGTAAAACTGATTTGATGGTCCCCAGCCACCCATACCATGAACAAAGACATATGGATAATTGGTTACAAAATCTGTTTTGTTTACAGGTCGTGCCTGCATATCATTATCTGGCAATTCACAAGCCGATGCTGAAACTGCTGAAAACGATAACACCATTGCAACAACTACAATTAAAGATAATAATTTTTTCATAAATAACCATCCTTTCATACTTATATTTTATAAATCTTATAAATATTTGTCAATAAAAAATATTATATCTTACACAATACAATATAACAAAAATGTCGTTTTAAAACAAAAAATAACAGAGCACCTTTGTACCCTGTTATAAAAATGAGTAAATCTGTAAGCCGAGTTCTGTCGTTTAAGGCAATTATCTATCTGCGATATGTGTTGCCACATACCTGAAGCCATCATTCGGAGTATTTGCCCAGCTGACAACTCCGGTCGATGTTGCATCGGGTAGGGTTTGCTCAGCCGTTACATCTCTGCAACGCTGGTGAGCTCTTACCTCACCTTTCCACCCTTGCCGTATGAACGGCGGTTATTCTCTATGCACTTTCCCTAAGGTCACCCTCGGCGGCCGTTAGCCGTTACCCTGCTGTATGATGCTCGGACTTTCCTCACAAATTAAAAATTTGCGCAACTGCCCAACCTACTCACTATTTAATTATAATTCAAATAATTGTTATTCAAATTTTTCGTTAAGATAAACTCCGTCTTTCTTGATTTTAATAAGTTTTTCACCATCAACAAGAAAAACTGTTTTTGATATATCCATCATTGGTTTATCACTCATTGAATCGGTATAAAACTCGTCAATTTCAACATCACCATAAACATCACGAAACATTTTTACTTTATTTTCGTGATAACAGATTTCACCAATCTC
>JAZNZX010000061.1:0-18781 GCA_045595185.1 Candidatus Fimenecus sp.
AAACGCTTAGCGTTTCTTAACTCTTTTGTTATCCAAAAGAATTACTGTTTCTTGTATCTTCTGTCGAGTACTTTCATACCCTCAAAGAATCTACAGGGTTCCTTTTTTATCTCGTCGTTGTTTAATTTTCAAGGTTCAGTTGTACGCTTCCGAACTCAGTTTGTTTCGCCCTCTGTTCTTGGCGCTCGTATATAATATCAAAACGTGCGACAAATGTCAACAACTTTTTTTAGTTTTTTTGCACCTTTTTGTAAACTATTCCGCGTGTATCGAAATTGGTGTTTTTAATCAATAAAAAAGTATAATGTCATTGTGATTTTATGTGCAATTTGACAAACGCTACTAAAATGACGCTATTATATATAAAATGGCGGGTCGTCGCGGACGCGACCCCTGCGAATATTATCTATTAAATATTATCTATTTTTATTATCTGAAATGTTAGGCACTATCTCTCCCTCAGTCTGTTTCGCAGACAGTTCCCTTGTTAGAGGAAGCAAAAATATGTTTTTTTAGTTTTTCTCAATAAATTATAATTTGCACATAAAAAAACAGCTCCCCTTTCAGGGGAGCCGAGAATAAGATTATTCTAATGCGAAAACTGCTTCGTCAAGACACATTCTTAATGATTTTGCTTTTGTGAGTCTGATGAGTGCCTTATAATCTTTTTCATCTTTACAGTTTTTGAGTCTTGTGCTTGTAAGGACTTTTTTCATATTGTTACCGTTAAGGTGAATCAGACAATCCAATGCACGCTCTTTCACAGGCTTATTTTTCTTTGCCACAACACCTGTGAGAATTATAACGATTTCATCAGCCACATTAACATTGTTAAGTGTGAAATAGTTTTTGCTTGCATTTACAGGTGTATAAAGTCCGTTAACCATTACAGATACTTCGTTAAATGACTCTACATCCTTAAATTCAAGAGTATATTTTCTCTGTGTTGGAATGAAATCAAGAGATTTGCCACCGTTGATTGTAAATGTGAGCTTATCCCCTTCTTCTTTCACAGACATTTTAGTAATCGAGTATTCACCGTTCTTATATTTACCGCTTTCACCGTCGTCTTCGTAAAAATCGACTGTGTTTGTACCGCGATAAATATGAATTTCAAGATGTTCAGGACAGCCCCAGCCATTTCCTTTGTCGGCAGACATAGGAATAATTGCACCTTCCTTTGCAAGTGCAGGGATAGTATTGATTGGGCTGTTGATAACAACCTCCTGACCACCTTTATATATTTTACCGTCAAAAATATTAGTCCATCTGCCTTCAGGTAACCACATTTTTGTTGCTGCAGTTTTTGTTTTTGCATCAAGCTTTGTTGTTACAGGGCAAACCAATAATTCTGAACCGAAATAATACTCATTACCGTATTCAAAAGCAACCTTTTCTTCAGGATGAGTATAGTACAATGGCTCACAAAGTGCTCTGCCATCTTTATATGTACGATAGTTCATTGAGTAGATGTATGGAATCATCTTATGACGAAGACGCAAGAATTCTGTACCGAGAGTTTCTGCTTCCCATGAGAAATTCCAAGGCTCTTTGCCGAGAATATCAAGATTTGTTGAGTGAAGTCTTAAAACAGGCAAAAATACTGCCATCTGTAACCAACGGATATAAAGCTCGTCATCGTGTTCACCAAACATATGGCCACCGATGTCGTGACTCCACCAGGTATAACCACAGTTTGCTGCATTTGCAGTAAAATATGGTTGGAAATTAAGAACACTCCAATTGATTGCAGTATCACCGGAGAAACCAAGTGGATAACGATGTGAGCCGATTCCCGCATAACGGGAAAGAATCATCGGTCGTCTGTCCTCGCGGTCAGTATCGAGATAATGGTAATGATTGAGAAGCCACAATGGGTCAAGACCTGCTTTTTTGCTTTTTGTACCCTGTTGCCAGTCAATCCACCAGAAGTCAACACCTTCATTTTCGTACGGATGATGAAGAATATCGAAATATGCATTGATGAATTTCTTGTCAGTCAAATCAAATTCAACTGATTGTTCCTTTGACTTATCAACACCCATTGCATCTGCCATCTGTTCATACATATCTTCAAACGCACGGACACCGTCAGCAGGATGAAGGTTAAGAGTAACCTTAAGTCCCATATCCTGAAGTGTTTGAAGGAAGCCTTTATAATCAGGGAACAACTCTGTATTCCAGCTATAACCCGTCCAGCCACTGCTTAAAATATTGCTTGATTTATACTTTTTATTGAACTGCTTTTTAAGGTCAACCCAATGCCAGTCCATATCGACAGTTGCTACTGTCAACGGAATATCACGATGAGCAAACTCATTCATCAGGTCAAGATATTCCTTTTGTGTATAGGCTCTGTAACGGCTCCACCAGTTACCAAGCACATATCTTGGCACAAGCGGTGGCATACCTGTGATTTTATAGAAATCGTTTATGCCTGAAACATAATCCTTGCCATATACAAATACATAATAATCCTTTGTGTCTTTTTCACGAGACGAAAGCATACCATCTTCATTTAACAAAAGGGTTTTGCTGTCGTCGTATATTGAAACACCGTCGGTTGAGATTATACCGTCATCAAGCTCTTTCGGTCCGTAAGTCTGGTCAAGAGTTCTTGTTGTACCTTTAAGGTTGTTGGCAGAATGATATGAAAGCTTTTTACCGTCAAGAACAGCATATTTGAACGCACCTGTATGGCAATTAACATAAAACTCTGCATATGATGTTTTAATTGTCAGAATATCGACCTTTGTTTCATAAGTAAAATCTACCTTACCGAAATTTCTGTACCAAACACTCTGCGACGGTAAATCCGTAAATTTTCCGTCAGTTGAATATTCAACACGAATCATACCCTGTGTTAAAACCGTCACTTTTACATTGTTTGAAAAAATGACATTTTCTTTATCAGGTTGACTGTCGGTTTTAGCTAAAAGCTCTTTATTAAGTTCCATATCTTCATTCCCCTATTTCTTTAAATGACAATGCTTTTGTTATTACACTCAAATCAGAAACATTGCTATTAACATTGAGCTTATAAAGTCTGTTACCGTAATCAAGGTCTTTACAGTATGCTGAACTGCTGAGTTCACCGTTTACATAAAGCTTCGCAAGTGAATTCGGCTCAAACACAACAGTAAGTTTGTCACCTGATTTAACAGGAATATCACCACGACTTGCTTTATTACCGAATCGGATTGCACCGTATCCCTCGCTGATGCTGACATTGAAAATGTCTTCAATTGAAATGAGAGTACCGTTTTCAACATTATTGACAGCAAACTGCATTGTAACGTCCCTTAATCCCGGAATTTCATTTCCACAGTCAAAATCAGGATAGAATTTACCGCTATATTCAATGTCCTTTGTTTTGCCAAAAGCGTTTTTAACCGTCATTGAGATAAATACGCTATCGGTAGGACTTCGAAGAATAATTTTAAGAGTACTGTAATCATCAAGCAATTTTATTGAGTCGATTTTATGGTCACAAGATATGTTACTTATATCTGTATAAATTCTGTCATCAAAATGAAGAAGAATTTCATTTGATGCATTAAATCGACCATAGACAAGAGATGCCACAGTTTCTTCGCGAGATGAAAATTTCATTATAAGGACTTCGCAAGGTGCTAAATCAACTGTGATTTTATCACCGTAGTTATAAGTTTTTTCGTCCATCGGCTTTTCATATGGATAGATAAATGCCCTTTTAAGATTTTCGGCATTTTCAGGTACACCAATCAAACGGTCCAGTTTTATTGTAAATGATTGTTGCTTATTTGATGGGTTTCGCAAGGATACAATACCTGCACCATCAAGCCATGCAGAGTAACCATAAACTTCGCCATTTGTAGGCGAACCACCGATAAACTGTGACTTTTTAAGAATGTCATAATTATTTCGAACAAATCGTAATGCATCGGCATTTATACGCCACTTTGCTTCGTTGAACATATTATATGAATAATAAAGTTCCCAGAAGGCATTTCCACGAGTTGTCATCATAAGTATATATTTACGGAATTCTTCATCAGTCATTTTGACATTTGCAGTATTGCCGTAAATCGGGTCATGATTATAAATAAATTCATATGGAAATTGATATTCCCTTATCATACTAAAATCGTAATATCTTCCATCACGATATGTAAGAACTCTATCAACATCACGGTCGCTAAGCTTTTCATCGTAATCAGTTTTATCGGTAAAACCTATATCTCCACTATTCTGAAGCCATAAACTATCAGACCATTGTAAAAACCAAGGACTCGCATTACAGTAGCTGGTCTGGTTAATCCACAGATTTTTACCAACACTCTCGCGGTTAATACGAAGGCATTTGAAAATGTTAATCCAATTTTCCCACATTTCTGTGTATTGATACATCTGATTGTATCCACCCGTCATATGTCCATGTTTTTTGGAAGGACAAGCTCTCAATAAAAATCCGTCAAGTTTCCAATAATTTATGTCATACTTTTTATCGCAATCAAGGTAATATTCGGTTATATTCTTTATATATTCTAAAGATGAAACGCACACATCGGCAGCAGCACGATTGTAGCCACCCTTACCAGCCTTTTCCATTCGTCTTCCGAATATTGGTGTTTTATTGTGATAGCCACCTCTTGGGCCATTCCAAAGACCAAATTGTGACGAGAACTTTTTCGCAATTGATGCTGCAGGGTACAATTCTTCAGGGAATTTTGAGTTAAACTCCCAGAAATCGGCATCCCAATCCACAAATCCGTCATCAACAACATAGGAATCAAGTGGCGGAACCATAGTTTTTGAAAGATTTTCTTCAATTTCCTTGAATGAACCTATGATATTTTCATTTGTAATATCGTGCATATGGTCGTACCATGAGTTATACTGAAAACGAGGTCCGATTTTTCTTGAAATCTGACGAATGTATGAAAGGAAATCTTCACGGATTACCTGATGGTCAAGGCTTCTCGCCGCACCAACTACTGTATTCCAGGTTTTAAATGTATGGCCACAACTGAGACTCAGCATATCATATCTTTTTCCACTGAAATATCTTATGTAAAGCATTTCATCTTCAATATTATTTTCTGTCATCGGGAATTCCGAACCGAGAAACAGACCGTTAACATATACAGGCTGTCCCAATGCACTATGATAGCTTTTCAAATATGCAGGTTCAATTTCACCGATTGTCCATTGTTGTTCAACAGAATCAAGGAGAATATGCTCACAGTCGATATAATCAATTGTAAGTAAATCCTGCTCCTCAGGAGCAACAACCATTTCGATATATTTTCTCATAAAATGGTCCTCGTCATTTATTTCGATAGTTTCAATAAAGGTTATTTTTGCTCCGTTATATAAACAGCGTTTGAAAACAAACTCCACGCGTCGCTTGAAGATGTTCACATTTTCTATGGTAAGGTTATTCGATGACAAAAATTCAGTTGATGAGCCAAGCAATTTGCCCACTTTGAATGCAACTATAAATTCAGCAGAATAATTCTTGAATTTCAGGCTCTTTTCACCATCAACACGCTTATTTATTATCTCTGTTGTTACAAGACGATTATCCTTTGTTGAAAATCTGCGTTCAATATAATCGTTACCGATTATAACCTGATTCTCTTCAATATAAGCATAAGCACTCATTCTGATTATTCTCCTAAATCAAAAAGTATTTTTTCTGTTGCCTTTGCAGCATCTTCTACGATTTTTACGCAAGGACGCTTTTTATAGTATTCTGCTGTACGAGCCTCAGGCACACTTGATTTTTCAGGTGCTGTAAGTCCTAAAAGCTCTTTGCAGACGATAGAACAGTTGGTTTTTTGGAATTCTTCCGTAATCATTCTCACTTTTTCATATACTTCTGTTTTATCATACTGCGGATATTTAAGCCCCACGACCATTGCACTGCCGCTTACTGCACCGCAGACCTCTCGCAATCTGCCTACACCACCGCCAAGACCTACGGAAATGGCAAGTGCTGTTTCCTCAGGAACACCTAAATCAGGTGCAAATGCCGCAAATACTGCCTGTGAACAGTTTTTTCCCTCAAGAAATAATTCAACTGCGCGTTCTGAATACTTTGACAATGAAATCGCCCCATTTAATATAAATTCAAGTAAATTTTACCATATATTAATTACTAATGCAATAAAAAAACAGTAGATAACACCAAGTATTATCTACTGTTTATGTATATTAATCGTATCTTTTGTTTGCCTTAAGATTTGGTAATTCAGGACAGAAATATTCTTCCATTAAAGCAAAAAGAATTTTGCTTTCAATAAAGGATACACCATCGTTACCGACACCGTTTTTACTTGCTTTTACAAGTGTACCCTTGCTTTCGTCAATGTTATAAACATATTTCAGCTCTGAATATGACATATCAAGTTCACCGTTGGCATCGCGTTTTCCCGAAAATTCAAGAACCATAGCACTTGGGAATGTTGCATTTACCTTTACAAGTGCAATAAGATTTGATGAATCGACACCGTATTTATTTACAACCTGAACAATATATTTATTATTAGGGTTATCGGAGAAATAAACCTCTGCATTTGACTCCTCAAGCTTCGACATATCCTCATCACTGATAAGACCGTTGCCTGAAGATGAACCGCTATTACCTGAACTGTTGTTACTGTTGCCTGTATTATTGTTGTTATTCGCGTTACCCTGATTGCTATTGTTGTTATTTCCGTTGTCAGGTGTTACAACATTATTGTTCTGCTGATTATTTGTAAAATCGTTGTTTGTGTTGTTGTCATCAGTAAAATCATTATTTTGCTGATTCTGATTATCCTGAGCACTGTTATCAGTGTTATCTGATGATGGTTCAGTTACCCACCACTCGTCATCGCCCCAGATGTCAGATGTTGTTTCGGTGTCTTCTTCGTCATTCTTGTTGTCGGAACAACCGACAAAGGCAAAAATCATAGCAAGAAGCACCATTATGAGAACAAGAAATTTTTTCATATATATCACCTCATAAAAAAAGGTGTGACATACACACCCTTTTTCATACATTTAAAAAATGAATTACTTGAGAAGGCCACCTGCAAGTTCGCCGATAAGACCTAAAACACTGTTAATAAGTGCCATTACATCTACGCCTTCCAACATACCTGTAAGCATTTCAAGAATACCTGCAAAATCCATTAATTGCACCTCCTAAAATAAAGTAATGTAATTATATCACAATTATATCCATTTTTCAATATTAAATGAACAATATTAACAATTTAGTAAAAAAAGGTGTGCCAAGCACACCTTTTCAAAGGTATTAGCCAATGAGACCGCCGATGAGGTCCATTACTAGCTGAACAAGACCTGTAAGAAGACCAACGATGTCAAAACCTTCAAAAAGAGCTGATAAATCGAGACCCATTACGCGCACCTCCTTATTTTTTTCTTTATCTTACCATAACAAATTAAATTATTCAACACAAATCAAAATAAATGTTGAACAAAATGTGTTGATTGCTTTTGTACACAATAAACAAATATTGACATTGTGTTTATTAAAACTGAATAAAAAAATCCCACTTCACAAGGAAATGGGATTAAATCAGTTTTTCTTAAATTATTTAAGAGTAACTTTTGCGCCAACTTCTTCAAGCTTAGCTTTGATGCTTTCTGCATCTTCCTTAGAAGCAGCTTCTTTAAGTACTTTTGGTGCACCGTCAACAACAGCTTTTGCTTCAGCAAGGCCAAGACCTGTAACTTCACGAACAGCCTTGATAACCTTAATCTTTTCTGCGCCAACTTCTGTAAGTTCAACGTCAAATTCTGTCTTTTCTTCAGCTGCTGCTGCACCTGCTACCGGAGCTGCTACTGCTACTGCAGCTGCTGCTGATACACCAAATTCCTCTTCTACTGCTTTAACGAGCTCTGAAAGCTCAAGAACTGTAAGAACCTTAAGTTCTTCAACGATTGCCATAACTTTTTCTGATGCCATGGTAATTTACCTCCAAATTTTAAACTAAATATTTTTTATAGATTGTTTTTTTAATTATTCAGCAACTGGTGCTGCTTCGCCATCCTTGTCAACAATAGCCTGTACTGCACGAGCAAAAGATGCGATAGGTGCGTTGAACGCACTGAGAACTGTAGCAAGCAATACTTCTCTTGAAGGAAGCTTTGCAAGAGCATCAAGTTTTTCAAGACTGATAACTTCACCATCAAGGTAACCAGTCTTAAGGTTGAATGTGTTGCTCTTATCAGCATACTTTCCAAGAATTCTTGCAGCTGCAACATAGTCATCCTTACTTGTAGCGATAGCAGTAGTACCTTCAAGTGCACTACCCATATCAGCAAGGCTTGTTCCGTCGATGGCACGACCGAGAATTGTGTTCTTTACAACTGTGTATTCAACACCTGCTTCACGGAGCTCTTTACGAAGTTTTGTATCATCTTCAACTGTGATGCCCTTGTAATCTACAACAACACCTGCGATTGAAGCATCAATTCTTTCTTTAAGAGCAGCCACCTGCTGTTTCTTTAATTCTAAAACCTTCTCGCTTGGCAAACGATTCACCTCCTATTTTATTTTTATAAATCCGCTTGCAAGGAGAAAAAATGCCTCTTCTGCAAAGACAGAAAAGGCATAGAAACATTTTAATTAAATGCTGATATCCTCGGTAGGCGGTCATAACCTTTACGCAAAATGCACCTACTGTCTTTGGCAAGCTTTATTATACTAACATACCCTATTGGGTTTGTCAAGTATTATTTTAGTATGTTCAATTATTCAGCAACAGGAGCTGCTGTGAACTTGTTTGGATTAATCTTAACGCCAGGGCCCATTGTTGAAGCAACTGCAACAGACTTAATGTACTGACCCTTTGCAGCAGCCGGCTTAGCCTTAACGATAGCATCCATAAGTGTATCAAGGTTTTCCTTGAGCTTTTCAGGACCAAAAGAAACCTTACCGATTGGACAGTGAATAATGTTTGTCTTATCAAGACGGTATTCAATCTTACCTGCCTTAGCTTCTGTAACAGCCTTAGCAACGTCAGGTGTAACTGTACCTGCTTTTGGGCTTGGCATAAGACCACGAGGACCGAGAACCTTACCAAGACGACCAACAACACCCATCATATCAGGGCTTGCGATACATACGTCGAAGTCCATGAAGCCACCCTGGATTTTTTCCATAAGGTCTTCAGCACCAACGAATTCTGCACCTGCTGCAAGAGCTGCGTCAACCTTGTCGCCCTTAGCGAAAACTGCTACTCTTACATTCTTACCTGTACCGTTTGGAAGAACTACAGCGCCTCTAACCTGCTGGTCAGCGTGACGAGAGTCAACACCAAGACGAACATGAAGTTCTACTGTTTCATCAAATTTTGCAGTTGCACCCTTTACTGTAATATCAAGAGCTTCTGCAGTATCATAAAGTTTTGCTTTGTCGATGAGCTTTGCACTCTCAACATATTTCTTTCCGTGTTTCATAATTCAAAATTCCTCCATTAAAGTGGTTAATCGGACTCTGATTTTTTCCTCCCACAAGGAGAATCAGTCTTCAACAGTAACGCCCATGCTACGTGCTGTACCGGCAATCATACTCATTGCAGTTTCGATTGTTGCAGCATTAAGGTCAGGCATTTTCTGTTCAGCGATTTTTCTAATCTGTTCTTTAGTGATTTTTGCAACCTTTGTTCTGTTAGGAACGCCAGAACCACTCTCAATTCCGCAAGCCTTCTTGATAAGAACAGCTGCAGGTGGAGTTTTTGTTACGAATGTGAATGTACGGTCTGCATAAACTGTGATAACAACAGGGATAATGAGACCCATATCATTCTTTGTACGTTCATTGAATTCTTTTGTGAACGCCATAATGTTTACACCGTGCTGACCAAGAGCTGGACCAACAGGTGGTGCCGGTGTTGCTTTTCCGGCAGGAATCTGAAGCTTAATAAAGCCTACTACTTTCTGAGCCATTTTTAGCACCTCCAAAATTCGTGGTATGGCGGAACAGACAGCTCTTCTGCTCCTCCCACGACGCTTTGACAAAAAGCGTCATAAAAAGCGTATTTTACGCTAATTACCAAATTAAAAAATTATTCTTCTTCGACCTTTTCAACCTGGTCGAGCTCAAGGTCAACCGGTGTTGCTCTGCCAAAGAGTGAAATTTCAACGCATACTGCGTTGTTATCCACATCAAGTTCGCGAACTGTACCGATAATTCCCTCGAATGCACCGTCGATAATTGTAACCATATCGCCAACGGTGTAGTCCAGCTTAGTAATCTTCTTTTCAACGCCCATTTCATAAACTTCTTTTTCTGAAAGTGGGATTGGTTTACTTTCCGGACCAACGAAGCCTGTTACACCACGAGTATTACGGATAACATACCATGTGTCATCTGTCATTTCGTACTCGCCTGTTTCAGGATTTTCAAAAACTGCAGTTTTAACCATTACATATCCAGGGAAAACCTTGTGTTCTTCTTCTCTTTCATAGCTTACAGTTGTAAGTTCTTCGCCATTTGGCTCCTGAGACACACCTGTAACACGAAGAGTTACTGTTGAACCGTCAGCCTTTCCCACAACCATAGTACCAACACCATAGCTGTCAATGTCTTTACTGAGGATTGTAACATTCTTTTCCTTTGCTGCAAGCTTGAAGCTTGTTACATTCTTGCTGTTACCGTCCTTATCAACCTTAACTGTTGTAATCTGTTTTTTAACAGTTGCAACAACAGTTTCAACAGGGATATTGACCTCAAGAATTAAATCCTGCATTTTACGGTTATTAACAACCTTTTCGATGTTTGTTGCTACTTTGTTCTCATACCCTGAATAAGTATGAATTACAAACCATCTGGAGATTTCAGCCATTATCTTCGAATCTCCCTTCGATTATTTCACAAAGAACAAGCTAAGCATCTCTGCAGTCTTCTTTGCAGCATCAGCAGCATCCTGTTTGTTAGCAAGACTAACAAGACCGTCAATGATTGATGAAAGTCCTGTATCCATTGCAAAAAGGATAACACCTACTACTGCAACAACTACGATAACAACCAATGAATGATTAAGAACAGTCTTCTTTGAAGGCCATGTAACCTTCTTCCACTCACCCTTGAAATCCTTGAAGAACTTTTTAACCTTCGCACCTATTGCTTTAAAGTCAACTGACTTTTTCTTAGCAGGAGCATTGTTCTTGTCCTTCTTTGTTGCCTCAGTAGTGATTTTTTCTTTCTTTTCAGACATTTCACTTACCTCCGGATTACTTTGTTTCCCTGTGGAGAGTGTGTTTCTTGCAGAATCTGCAATACTTGTTCATCTCAATTCTGTCGGGAGTGTTCTTCTTGTTTTTCTTTGTGTTGTAATTGCGCTGTTTGCACTCTGTGCAAGCTAATGTGATTTTTACTCTCATTGTTCGGCACCTCCGTTAATACTTCGCCTGAAAAATCAGCAGACGAATAAGCCTTCCTCACTGAAAAAATAGGCACAAAAAATAAGCCTCTTTCCCGAGGTACTTGGTATTGTATCACACGAGTCAAGGCTTGTCAATAGTTTTTTGTATTTTGTTTTATAGTTTTAAGTAAAATGTGTAAACTATTTAGAATATCAACTCTTATGCGTTAGATTTCATAAAAAGACATATGCAAATAATTATTGTACATATTACTAACATTATAAAGCACGGCAAAAGAGTGTATCTCAATAACTGTTTACTTTTTTCATCCAAATAACCACATTTATATGCCATATACGCAAAATATACAAACGCAAACACGGTAGCTACTACCAGAATCCACAGGATATAACTTGACATATTAAGTAATAACGAGTTTTGAGAATAGGCTTGTATCATTTTATACGGAATCGTATATAAGCCTAAAACCAATAAAAAATACAATGCATTTGTAAACGGATGTCCCGGTTTTTTCTTTTTCATGTCTATAATGCCATATATAAAGACAAAACCAACGAGAATAACAAAAATTGAATACAAACTAATTGGTACTGTATTAAACAAATAGTTCATTTTATAATCTCCATATTGCCTTGTTTTTATACAATCAGGGGACGGTTCCTTGATTGGAACTTAATTCCTTGATTGTTGCTAATTACTCTGGGACGATTTGGGCATCGTCCCCTACAAAATTATCAAATTAATTTAATGGTTATGGGTAGTTCGTGAACCGTCCATACTTGTGTTACTCAACTTCTTAATGAACCATTACTTGTAATGTATCACTTTTACCGTTTGAAAGCGTAACTGTTATGGTAGTTGTTCCGCTTGATATTCCTGTTACAAGTCCGCTTGAGTCAACGGTTGCCACAGAAGGGTTGGAGCTTTTCCATACCAACGAGGTTGTATATGTACCCCCAGGCTCAAAAGAATATGTCATTCTGTATCTGCTGCCAACATCAATATCAATACTGCCAAGGTCAGCAAAATCCAGATGAATCGCTGTAGGCTGTTTCATACCTGATACAGTTGCATTACAACGAGTGCATTTTGTTCCGTCGATAATGTGACCGAGTGCATCGCCAAATGTTTTCTTACAGCTTTTGCAGGTTTTTGGCTCTGAACATGTAGCAGGAGCAATCTCCACATGCGGGCATATCATTTGTTCGGAAATTGCCGGTTTTTCAACATTTATCATACCGCTTGAACTGCCAGAAGATGAATTTGGTTTCTTATTTGGTGAAGAATTACCGTTCTGCTTGTTTGAAGATGTTTCTTCTTTTTTGTTTGTAACATCTTCTTTTTGAGTAGCTTCTTCCTTTGTTTCATCAGACACCTGTTCAGTTGAATCAGGTTCATCATTAGAAGTGCCTTCTTCACTTGGCATTTCACCAGCATCAATGGAGCTGTTTTCTGTTGTTGTATTATCATTGTTTTCTGATGGTTTTTCTGCTTTATCATTTTGACACGCTGTCAAAAACAACAATGAAATTGCAAGAACAATCGCAATAACTGAACTGATTTTTCTCATTATACATATCTCTCTTTCTAATCAACGGGACGCCGAGGTCGTCGTCCCCTACGAAATGGTGATTTTATTTATTTTCTTTTCTGCGGGTCATCATCATTTCCACGATTTTGATGTCATCTGGATATGTAACCTTATAATTGTCATTGTAATCGAAATAACGGTATTCTGTTGCTGAAAGCGGTAACTGGTGGGCAGGATGACAAAGCTCTGAATCCTTATCAAAATGCTTATAAAGAAGCGGGAAACGGTATGCATCAGGTGCCTGGATAAGATAGAAATCTTCACGGTTTGCGATTCTGTCCTTATAAGAACCCAAGGCATCTGTGATTTTGTATGCAGTATTTACATAGTCATACTCGTCAAGAAGTCCCATAAACTCGTCGATAAGCTCAGGTGTAATCATCGGACAAGCAGCATTGTTTTCAATAATCTTTTCACAATCGGGAAAAGTCTTGTTGATATAATCGAGTGCATTTTTGAACGATTCGTTTCTTGTGCTACCACCCTGTACAAGTGTTACACCGTAATCCTTTGCAAGACGACCGCTTTGCATTTCGTTAGCATCAACTACCACAATAAAATCGTCAATGCTTTTTGCCTGTCGAAAGGCATCAATTGAATACCAAATCATTTCTTTATCGAAAATTTTGCAATACTGTTTAGGTCTGTCGGCACCGAAACGAGAACCGATACCGCCTGCTAAAATAATTCCTATTGATGACATATCCTTCTACCCTTTTCCTTAATTATTTATATACAACGCAATTTCTTGGTTTGATATTCTGAAGCCAATCTTCAAGAGTATCACAAACCATCTGTGTTCCGCAAACCTGAACATCATAAGCTGAACCTGCGATATGAGGTGTAATGATGAGATTCTTTGCATCAAGCAACGGACAATCAGATGAAATTGGTTCTTTAACCGTAACATCAATTGCTGCACCTGCAAGATGGTCAGAATTGAGTGCTTCAATCAAATCATCCTCAACAACAAGCTCACCACGAGCAGTATTGATGAAATATGAACCCTTTTTCATTTTTGCAAATGTTTCTTTATTGAACATATTTTTTGTCTGTGGTGAAACGATACAATGAAGGCTTATTACATCGGCACGACTTAAAAGCTCGTCAAATTCAACAAGTTCAACTGAATCAGGAACTTTTGCAGGGTCAATATATGGGTCAGAGGCTATAACCTTCATACCGAATGCTTCTGCTTTTTTAGCAACAAGCTGACCTGCAAAACCACAACCCACAAGTCCTAAGGTCATATAATTGATGCTTGTCCCTCTGAAACGGATAAACGGTGAATCGTTATCAAGTCCCCATACTGTATCCTTATATTCATCAGGCTTTGATTTAACATCAGTTGTAATAACACGATTGAAAATAAGGTTGTTTGTGAGTGTTATATTTCTTGTCAAATCGAGAATATATCCCATTGCAAGGTCAGAAACTGCGTTTGCGTTTCTGCCACCGTTGTTACAGATAATAATACCCTTTTTCTTTGCCTCATCAAGGTCAATAACTGACTTTACACCACCACGACAACAGATAATGAGTTTAAGGTTCTTTGCATTATCAAGAACTTCCTTGTCAATTGTGTCGTATTCACAAATAAGAATGTCATAATCCCCTACTCGTTCAATGAGTTCGTTACGAGGCATAACCTGATGGTCGATACAATATCCGTCAAACTCAAAGTCAATTTTATCCTTGAATCGGTTAAGCATGGGATTTATCATTTCGGCAGTTACAAGTGCACGATATTTCATAATATTATAACTCCTTCTCGAACAGTTCACCGTGTACATTCACATCTCTGAACTCAGGCTTTTCTCTTGTTTCGAAAACATATTCACCAAGGTCAATACGAGCAAAGTTATGTGGTGCTGCTCTCTTTGTAAGCGGTGGTTCAGGAAGATAACCAGGGCCATAGTCGAATGTAAGGTAATTTGTGTAATCCTCTGGGATTGGTGCTTTAAAGCCACCGTCGAAGTCAACTCGCTGAACATCCTCAAGACCTTCGATTGAGAATGGACCTTTCTTCTGTAACTTACCTGTACTGTCAATTACATATTTTGCATTTTTCTTATTCTTAAAGAGAGTCAATGTGAACTCATAAAGGCTGTGCCATACATTAAGAGGAATAATTCTGATAAACGGAAGAAGAACCATTTCTTTTCTGAAATTAGGATTTCTTCTTGGTCTGTTATACCATCTTACCTCAATAATCTTTGAGAGCATATGAACAGTATAGCTGTGAAGCTTACCGATTAACTTGTTATTACTTGTCTGGTCATAAACGAGAACATCAATAAACAATCCGTCAGGATATTCGTGAACTGAAGAATATCTTGTTGAGAAATATGTACCGTTAAGACGGATTTTATCAACGATATAATGGCTACCACTCTTATTCCAATAGCTTGAATAATTGTATATATCCTTATTCTGTTCAAGTGCTGCCTTACGGAATTTATCGAAATCCTTACGAAGCATACCGATATCAAGGTCATCATCCCAAGGGATACTGTGACCGTAACGAACGGCACCAAGCATTGTACCGCCACAAAGGAAATACTTAATGTCGTTTGCATTACAGATATCGTCAATATCCTTAAGCATCATAAGCTCAAGGTCCTTGATACGAGTCAGTTTACCTGAATAAATTGCGATATTATTTTTGTTGTTATCCTTTTCACCTGTTATGTTGCAAACAGTTCTGTAAAGTGCGTCAGCAAGTGGAAGATGCTTACCCTTTTTCCAACCAGCCTGGAAGAATTTCAATGTATTAAGGCAACGGTAGTTAACCTTTTCAACGCTTCCTGACTGAGCATTAAGAGAAAGCTGTTCTTTGAAATTATTTCTGATTGTATTCTTAATATTTGCAATAGTTGTAAGATGAGAACAGAAGTTATATACCTGTCCCTTACGACCACAGTACAATGTCTGGATACCGAAACAAATCGCATCTCTTATATATGAACAGGAAATTACGTTTTCATAATCGGCTGTTGTAATATTCATTACACCTGTTGAAAATGCTTCTTTTATGCAAGCCTCAATATCAAAAGTTCTGATTTGGTTTGAATCAGGTCCGAAAAGGTTGTCAACACGAATAAGGTTAAGATTTTCAAAACCGTTGTTTACGATTTCACGACAGAGTTTTTCAATCTCAACATAGAACTTCTGAGCATCAGTCGGATTTTCAATGCACTTTTCCATAAAGTAACTGAATTCACGCTCTGAAAGACTGTCGATTTCCTTGTCAGGAATCTGTGGGTATTCAGGAAGGATTGCAAGAACTGTGCATTTGTTGTCCTTGCCCTGATTTGCGTATTCTACAACCTTTTTGATAGCGTCAATCCATGCTTCTTTTGATTCAACCTTTTCACAGTCAATGCAAAGAGTGAATGCACACTTATTGACAGCAGGTGCTGAATCAATGCTTTCAACATGAGAAAGAACATCAGGTTCATATTCAAAATCGGCAAATTTTAAAATTCCGTCATATACAGAATAGCCCTTTACTGATGAAAAAAAGCCCTTATTCTTAATCTGAATCATTGCAGGGAAAGTAAGGTTACCCAATGGGTTCATATCACTTACCACAACAGCATTTTCGTAAAGAAATCTGCCTTTTTTGCTGATACCCACAAACTTTGGTGGATGCATATATGTACCTGTTAATGTTTTATAAAAACCGGTTATTTCTGATAATTCGTCTTCAAGAATCAATCTATCCATTTTTATTTCCTCCGTTCAATTTGCCAAAATGAGATGGTACTCTTTCCTCTTCAGGCGGATATTCCATAAAGTTACCGTAAATCTGCGTATTATATTCTTCTGCTTTTTCGGGTATAGGCATCAGAACATCTTCAAAGGTAACATATCTTGCAGTACCGTAAAATGATGCAGGAACTTTTTCCTTGTCCCCGCTTACACCGTAAATGTTACTTACATACTTTGTCGTCTTATCCTGCCATCTTGTTACAATTTTATATGAGAATTTCTGTAAAAAGTCCAAAAGGAATTTAGGGAAAAATTTACATATTATGTATGTGAATATTTTTTTGAGCTTTCCCCTGTTTTCGGCAGGTCTTCGTAAAACGCATACATGATAAATCATTGAGAAAAGCTTCTGAATTTTTTCTGATAAAGGTGAATCGGGCACATTGTCAATTGCAAAAACATCAATCCTTGGTGACTGGTCCATCGGCTCATAGTTCAGCGAATACACATGACCGATAGGTGCATCGGGAATAACCTGATTTTCCACGCTGTCATACATCATATTGCAATCCAGCTCAGATAATACTTTTTCAGCTTTCTGAAAGTCCTTTCGCATAACAGCAATATCCACATCATCGTCCCAAGGAATAAAGCCCTGATGCCTTAATGCACCGATACAACTGCCACCAATCAGATAGAACTGTATTCCCGCATTGTTAAGTTTTTCCGCAACAGCCTTCAGCATTCTCAATTCTTCCAATTGAAAATCTCTTAAACTTAAAATCAAATTATCACCCCAAATGCAGTTAATCTGACACAAAATAACATAATTTACCTATTCTGTATATTTTATTACATCTAGCAATTAAAGTCAATAAAATGAGCAACAAAAAAGGTAACCTGAAAAATCAGATTACCTTTAATAAACATCATTCAACAAGGGCAGTTATGTCAATTCCCTTTGGTTTTTTGATTTTTGACTGGTCAGCAGTGTTTTTCATTGACTTGATTTCTGTAATTACAGATTCACGCTTACCAATTTTTTCAATTCTTACAAGATTATCTTTTGAATCGTAATAATACTTAATTGTATCTGTATCCGCACTAAAAACATCACATGTATATTTTTTACCGTTAAGTGTTACAGTGCCTGATTCAACAAATTTATATAAACTAATTGAGTTTTCATCAAATGTGCCGTCTGCCAAATCCTCAATACTCATATCATCAACTGTCATGTAGCATTTAAGAGATGGTATTTCGCAATATGTGACACCGTCCACGATAATCATGTTTGCCTTAACAACCTTACCTGCTTCAAAAGGAACAGCAGTTTCGATGTATGCACCGTTTCCGTTTCTTATATAAAGGAAAGGATATTCCATATTGTCGCCACCGACTTCCTTAACGGTTGCTTCGATAGTGAATTTATTTGTGCCGATTACTTTTTTGTAATTGTCAAGACGGGTCATTGCATCTGACTCGCCCTTATCAGGGTCAACGACAACTACCTTATCAGTAACAAGCTCATCGCTCATTTGGAGTTTATCGTCTTTATCGGCATTATCAAAAATCTTATCGGAATTTTTCTCTGCATTCGCTACGAAATCCTGAAGCTCCTTGTCTTCCTTATCGACAATAACCTCATCATCTTCAACATATGTTTTGTTGCCGTCTTCATCTGTTACAAAGAATTTTCCTTCATCGTCTTTTTCAACTTTCTGTGTCTGACCCTCGTCATCCACGATATATGGCTCCTCCACTTCATTTTTACAGGATGCAAAGCTGAACAAAACTATAATCAAAGCAAGAAGTACTGCTAAAATCTTTTTACTCATAAACAAACCTCCGTATAAACTTTTTCTCATTATACATTATTTTTACAAGATAAACAAGAGAATTTTAAAAATTAAAAATTTGGTAATAATTTTATATTGGAGTTTATCGGAGAAATGCAAAACGCAAAGTGCAAAGTGTCGGAACTGCGTTGCGATTTTAAAAATAATAGGTCATTCTGAGGAGTGAAACGACGAAGAATCTCTGTTGGTTGATGTGTTACTGTTAGAGAGATTCTTCGCTACGCTCAGAATG
>JAZNZX010000062.1:0-57681 GCA_045595185.1 Candidatus Fimenecus sp.
TGAGCGTAGCGAAGAATCTCTCGCATTTCATCAGTCACCCTGAGTGAAACGAAGGGTCTGTTAAAATAGGACAGAGATTCTTCGTCACTTCGTTCCTCAGAATGACACTAAACCTTAAACATCCCTACAAACTCCAATTTATCAAACCGACTCATATATCAATTCCGCATTACGCATTACGAATTCACGATTAAAAAAACGGAGTCCGAAGACTCCGTTAAAAATTATTTTTTATTTAATTATGCCTGAGCGTCTGTGTTAGGAATTGCTGGGTTTGTGATTGGGTCTGAAGAAAGCTTAGCAATCTTTGCTCTTTGAAGAACTTCACCACAGTCCTTACACTTCTGAACTTTTTCGCCTTCAGCTGTTGTTGTAGCAGCCTTAACTACTTCCCATTTACCTGCTGTACATTTGCCTGTTGCAGGGATAGCTTCTGTAATCTTGTTGCCACAGATTTTACATGATGCTTCCTTAACACCAGCTTCTTTACATGTAGCAGCCTTTGTTTCAGTGTATTTGCTGTATTCACATTCATGTTCTGATGGGTCTGTTGGTTCTGTAGGAGTTTCAGATGGCTTTTCTGTTGGCTTTTCTGTTGGCTTTTCTGTTGGTTTTTCTGTTGGAGTTTCAACATAACCCTTAAGTGCAACTTTACCTGCAGAAACGTTTACTGTATTGTAATCGTTGTCACAAGCTTCGTCAACAACAACCTTAACTTCACTGTCAGTAGCCTTGAGAGCTTCAAGTTCAACTGTGAACAATGTGCCAGCTTTTTCGATTGTTTTGTCTGTAGCAACTGTATATCTTGCTTTACCTGCTGCATAGTTGCCGTTAACAACTGCACCTGAAACTGCATCTGAAGATGCTGCCATATCTGTTACCTTGAATGCATCTGCATCATAAACGAGGTCAGCTGTAAGAACGCCAAGACCTGAGCCTTCTGAAATAGCTACTGTAACTGTAACTTTGTCACCAGCTTTGATGTCAGCTGTCTTGCTTGCTTTTACAGTAAGGCTTGCACCTGCAGCAGAAACTACGAATGAGAACATGCTGAAAACTACAAGAACTGCTAAAAGAACGCTTGCAAATTTTTTCATAATGAATTACCTTCCTTTTTAGGGCGTTCGCCCAAAATATTTTTTATTTGTTGCTTAATGCAACTGCAATTTTGTACACATTTACTTGAATTTGTGCAAAAATGTACAAATTGTTAGCTTGATTATATCACAAGGTATAAAATATGTCAATAAACTAATTATTCATTTTTTGACTATTTTATGCTTCAAGTCCTGCCACAATACGCAAAATTCGACGAGCATCTGTTGCTGTGATTTTATAGTCACCGTTAACATCTGCGTATGCCATTTGTGACAATATAAGTGTTTCGATACGAGCGACATGACGAAGAATCATTCTTGCATCTGTTGCAGTAAGCTTACCGTCACCGTTGACATCACCTTTGATTCGTTCAGGAGTAACAGCAGGGATTTCCTTTTCGTCAACTACTTCACCACAAACAGTACATTTTTTAACCTGTTTTCCTGTTTCTGTTTCAGTTGCTTCCTTAACAGTTTCCCAGTTACCTGCTTTGTGACCTGCTTTGAGAACAACTGATTCACCTTTCCAACCGCAAATTTCACATTGGAGATATGTTTCACCGTCTTTTGTGCAGGTTGGCTCAACAGTTACAAGCTTTGTGCTGTGACCCTTTGCCTTGATTACTGTTTCGTCAGTTTTGAAGCCACAGGTTGCACATTCCTTATACTCTTTACCGTCCTTATCACAAGTTGGCTGTGTTGTTACGGTTTTAAGGTTATGACCCGTTGCCTTAATTACAATGGGTTCTGATTCCCAACCACAGTTTTTAATTGTGCATTTCTGAATTTTAGAACCGTCATGTGTACAAGTTGCCTGACTTACAATTTCTTCCTTAATGTCATGACGACAAGTAAGAACAGTTTCAGGTAATGAGCTGTATTTTGCCTTTACCTGTGATGTGACATCAATTGCCTTACCGTTACTGTCAACCCAAACTTCCTGAATATCAAGAGATACCTTACCGTTTGGCTTTTTAACCTTTAATTCAACAGTAAAAAGTGATGCTCCTGCTGTAATCACAGTTGTATCAGCCATAACATATCTTACTTTTCCGTTACCTGCACTATCATTTACAAAACCTGTTCCGAGATTATCGTTTACCGTTGCAGATTCAATGCTAAATTTGTCTGTGTCATAATTAAACTCAATTGTGGCTGCACAGATATTTGAGTTTTTTGACACATTGACAGAAACGGTTACCCTTTCACTTTTACGAACCGTCTGTTTATCCGTTTTGATGGATATTTCAGGTACACTATCGGCAAAAGCAATTACAGAAATTGTGCTTAACGCAATAATCACCGATAAAATCAAACATAACGCTTTTTTCATTTTACTACGCTCCTCATTTAACAACTGATACAAATTAAACCACAATTTAAAACACTCGTCAACACATTCGACAGAATGTTCATTAAAAATTTACAATGTGATATTATTTGTATTTCTTCATACAAAGTTTAAGTACGAAGGTTGCATTTCTTTGCATTTCATAAAGAGTAATTCCGTCTTTTTTACCGTAAGTTTTAAGAAGTGTACCATCAGGTTTTCCGTTGGTCACTCTGTCACCACCGGGCATAAGGACATTTACACCTGCTCGTACTCTGTATGCCTGGTCACGCATCTGTGGGAATTCCTGACTCTTTGACGGACGCATCCACCAGTCTGTCATAACAACACCGTCGAAGCCCCATTCTTCACGAAGAACTCTTTCGCAAAGCTCGTAATTGTAATGACCCCATACACCGTTAATCTTGTTATATGATGTCATAATTGTATTTGGCTTTGCAGTTTTTACGCAGATTTCAAAACCTTTAAGATAAATTTCACGCAAAGCTCTTTCAGAAACTCGTGAATCGTTCTTTGTACGGTTTACTTCCTGATTGTTACAAGCATAATGCTTCGGACAAGCACTACCACCACAGGTCTGAATACCCTTTACTGCAGCAGCACCCATAAGACCTGTCACAACAGGGTCTTCTGAATAATACTCAAAGTTTCGACCACAAAGGTGGCTACGGTGAATATTCATACCAGGTGCTAAAAGAATGTCACTACCCTTTGCTCTTAATTCTTCGCTGATTTTCGCATAAACCTTTTCTACAAGTTCTGTGTTGAATGTGCTTGCAAGAGCTGTACCGTTAGGAATCAATGAGCAGTATGAAAGAAGTCGGATACCTGAAGGACCGTCAGTTGTAATCATTGGTGGAATACCTTTATTACGAAGGCTTTCGAGAACACCACCCATAGCACCTGCGTTACCCTTTGCACCTAAAGGTGAGTCCATTTTATAGTCACCACGAGAAATTGCTTCAAGTTCTTCAAGGCTTAACTGTGCAACAAAGTCTTCCATTGAAACAGTACCATTTTCAACATCGGCAAGCTTGTATCCCTTGTCGCCTGTATATTGAACATCTTCACCGATATTTTCAAGAATAACCTGTTTCAAGTCATAGGAACGGGTTCTTACTGCTCGTTTTTCAAGTCCGTTTTCAGTATTAACAAATCTGTTGAATGAAATCTGTGGTGCTGAAACCTGCTTGAGTTTAAGCATCTCCTTTGTTTCGTCCTGATAATAGCTCCATACCTTTTCTGCATTGCGGACATTGTTACCTACGCAAAGAGCATATTCGCCCTTTTCCATAACATAAGCGAATGCAAAACCGCTTGCACCGTTATCGTCATATGACCAAAATCTTTCAATAGGTACTTTGATTTCAAGAGTTTCACTCTCATCAGGTGCTAACACCTTTGTTTTGCCGAATGCAACAAGCTCTTTTGCAGGGTTTCCGAGTCTTCCGCAAGGCTTTGAAACATAAACCTGAACAACCTCTTTACCTGCAAGTTCACCTGTATTTTTAACAGTACATTTTACTGTCACATTTTCTTCATTCTGTTCTGCACCGTCAAACACAATGTCAAAATCAGTATATGAAAGACCGTAACCAAAAGGATAAGCAACTGCATCCTTATTAAATGTTTCAAAATAACGATAGCCTACATAAATATCTTCTTCGTAGTAGTTATATTCAAGCTTACCGAAATTAGCAGATGATGGGTAATCCTCGTAATTTCTTGCGATAGTGTCAGTAAGACGACCGCAAGGATTAACCTTACCGCAAAGCAAGTCAGCAACAGCGTTACCGCTTTCCATACCACCTTGCCAAACAATCATAACAGCACCAATTTTACTACCGAATTCACGAAGCCAGCTCATATCAACAACAGAACCGATATTAAGGAGAATTGTAACATCGTCAAACTGCTCGCAAATTCTGTGAAGTGCCCTTCTTTCGTCGTCAGTTATGTAATAGCTCCCTTTTTCAAGTGCATTTTCTCTGTCCTCACCTGATGAACGGCCAATCACGAAAACAGCTTTTTCACTTTCTGCCTTTGCGTCCTTCACCATTTCAGCAGTAAGTGGCATTTCAGGATAAAAGCGTGGCCAATGACCCCAAACACCGTGGTCAATAGGATTTTCTTTACACCATTTTTCATATACATCAGCAAGTTTTGTGTTAAGAACCAAATCTTCACAGTTTTTAAGTCCCTCAACAAGGTTTACACCGTATGGTTTCTTAACATCACCACCAGAACCGTAGCCTGTAAAAAACCAGTCAATTTGTCCTCTGCCGAAAACTGATACCTTTGTACCCTTTTCGAATGGCAAAACACCGTTATTTTCAAGAAGAACTGCAGTTTCGCCTGCTGCTTCACGCAAAACCTCAGGCATACCGTCTGTGACAGTTACTTCACCAAGTGCTTCCAATGATTCCTCCTGTGAAACATCTGCACCTGCAATCTTCATTCCTAATTTCATTGCAGCAACAACAATTTTTTCAGTAAACTTTGGCATAATAAATCCCCTTATACACTTTTTATAACATTTTAATCTTAACATATAAAAATACCGTTTTCAATAGAATTGCACAGAAAAAACCTTGCAGAATCAATTCCTGCAAGGTTTTTGAACTTTATTATTCAATTACTTCTTTTTACGAAGAAGAATAAGATATGCGATAATAACGCCAACCATAATGACTGCCAAAACAATAATTGTAATAAAGGCTATGTCGCTACCGATTAATTTGTCACCGAAAATGTTATCCGGTTCTGTTGTAGGCTCTGTTTCGATTTCATAAAAGTTGTTTGTGCTTGGCTCTGTTACAGGGTCTTTTGGCTGTTCTGTTGATGGTTCTGTTGATTCGTCCTCACTTGTAGGCTCATCATCACCTGTCGGAGCAACCATCTGTGCTTCCTTATCGCCACAGGTCTTACAAACTCTTTCTCTGATACCCATTGTTTCGGCAGTAGGTTCTTTTGTAACCTCCCAATCGGAATAATCGTGACCTAACGCAGGGATAACAGACTGTGCACCGGACAATCCGCATGCAGTACATTTTCCTACTTTAATGCCGGTTTTTGTACAAGTGGGTTCTTGTGTAACCTTTGCTTCTTCAAACGAATGATTGTCATTCGGTTCAATTTCTCGTGTTTCTTTGTATCCACATGAACAATTAAGTTCTTCCTTACCATAAATCATACAAGTAGGCTCTTGTGTAACAACCCAATTTGTATGACCGTGACCACAGTTAAGCCTAACACTTGATTTTGTTACAGTAACACCATTACCTTCAATATCAACAGCATTAGAAACACCTAATGATATTATGCCACCGTGAAGTTTTGATTTTAATTTAAACGAAAGAACTGTTCCGCCGGCGGTAACACCTTCAGCCGATGTTCCACTAAATGTAAGCTTTCCCGAATTTGAAGGAGTAAATGTTTCTTCAACACTAAAAAGTCCGCCCGTCTTTCCCGATTCAGGAACATACTCAAACTCATCAGGATTGAAATTGACAGTAAATGAAAAGCTTCCAAGCCCGGAATCTGCAGAAAGTTTGATGTTTACCGTTATTGTTTCATATTTGTCAACATAATAATCACTTACACCAACCGATAATGTGGGGTTAGCAGCATAGCAAGGCACAACATTTATAAGTAAAATGAAAACAACTAAAACACAGCTTAATAGTTTTTTCACGCATATCACCTCATTGTCATTTATAAATATAATTATACCTATAAAATAATATTTGTCAATTCAATCTGTGAGAACGATATGCCTTTTTATTGGAATTTTTGTCGTAATATCCCACAAGAGTATGGCCTAAAAGTCTTGTGTCCCGCTCCATTTCGCGAAGCATTGTCAGTCTGCTGTTGATTTCATATAATTCTATGCCACAAGTTCCCTTTTTAAGGGCAGAACAACTCCTTATCATCTCCTTTATATCTTCTGCCTGTCTTAAATATTCCTTACCTAACTGTTCCAAAGTCATATCTGCCTCCTTTCTGTACCGAACATTTGTTCTGTACAGAAAGTATCATATCACCTTTTTCGTGTTTACTCAACAGAAATAAATAAAAACAGTCCGTTTTAGTGGACTGTTTTTGAAAATTGGTTATAACAAATTATGTCTTCTTAACGGTCTTTGCTCTGCATTTCGGACAAGTGATTTCAATTTTTCCTCTGTTTTTAGGTACTCGCAAAACTGTTTTACATTCCTTACATTTAAAATACTTATGTGTGTTTCTGTCGCGTAATTTATTACCAAGAAGTTTTAGTTCTGCTTTTGGCTTTTCAGACCATCTTAAATACCAATTCAATTCTTTTCGTCTTGCTTCGTAATTTTTCGACAATGTTCTGTACAAACCGTAAAAAATTATAGCAACACCGATAAAATATAAAAATCGTATCGGTCGGAAATTACCTAAAAATGTAAACACCATTGAAAATATTATTAAAAACAAGGTGAATTGGTCAGTACCATATCGTCCTGCCATAAACTGTTGCATTTTAAGACTCGCTCTTTGCAGCATCTCTCTTAACCGTTGTGAAAAACTCATTTCAATCTTCCTTAAATATATTTGTAAAGATATTATACCACAATTATTTGGAAATGATTACCTAATTTTTAACAGAGTGTAAAAAACACCCTTGAGAAATGTTTCCCAAGGGTGTTTTAATAAGTAATTTTAATTTATTCTGCTTTTGCAGTATTTGCACCTGCTGCAAGCTCCGCTTCTTCTTTTTTACCGATATTATAGACAAATGCCATTGAAAGAAAAGCAATAAGTGAGCCTGCTGCAAGAACGATGAAATAAAGTGACTTAACCTTATCACCAAAGCCTTCAGGCTGAACTGCGTTTTCTCCTTCAACAAATCCGATAGCAACAAGTCCCAATGAAACAACTGCCTGACCGATACCCTGAGCAAGCTTACGGAAGAATGAGTAAAGAGCATAAAGTGAGCCTTCTTCACTCTTACCTGTCTTTCTGTAGCTTACTTCAATACAGTCAGCAACGATTGCCCAAACTGAAATCTGGAACACAGCATTACCGACATTAAGCCCCATAAGGCAAACGATGTAAAGGAGCATACCTGTTGAATCAGGTGACATCGGTACAAAGAGAGAAATAACACCTGAAATTGCACCGATAAGCATGCAAGTTACAATAACGCTCTTCTTACCGAATTTAGCTGTAAGCTTTCCTAAAAGTGCCATAAATACAATCATTGGTGCATATGAGCCAATCATTGCAATACCAACCTTGCCTGTATCCTGGAAGAAATACTGGAAAACCATATTGTTGAGAGCCATTGTTGAATTGAAAAGTGCAACTGAAGCAACTGATGCAATTGTAGCACCAACCATAGCTCTGTTTGTAAAGAATGATTTGAATGCAGAGAAGAAAGCTGTTATACCTGTTGTATTCTTGCCGTCATCCTCACGCTGAACTCTTTCCTTAACAAGCTTTGTTGTTCCCCAGAGAGTTGCAAAAGCAACAACTGACATTACAAGAGCAACAGGAAGAAGTGTTTCTCCTTTAAGGATTTCTTCTTCAATACCTGTTACAGGATTTTTAACCTTATTGTAAACGATACCGGGAAGGATAATCATAATTACGATTGCCGGTAATGCAGCACCGACGCTACGGAATGTTGAAAGAGAAACTCTTTCCTGCGGGTCACTTGTAATAACACTATGTAATGAACCGTAAGGAACATTTACCATTGTGTAAGCAATTGACCACAGGCAATAAGCAATAAGACACCAAGCATATTTAGCCGCATAAGGGAATGATGTCACAGGTGCAAACAACATTACATTAAAGATAACAAGAATTAAGCCACCTGCGATAATCCAAGGCATATATTTACTCTTTTTGCCAAGTCTTTTTGTATCAACAAGGTTACCGATAAGAACATCGTTAACCGCATCAAAGATTTTGGAAATAAGAATAATTACTGCATAGTCCGTTGCTTTGATACCTATGTACTGCAAATAGAAAAGTTGCATAAAGGTTGAAACAAGCTGGAATGAAAAGCCACAACCCATATCACCCATTGCATAGCCTAATTTGTCTCGCCAGCCAAAAGGTCTGATTTCATTTTTTCCCATTTTCATATCACTCTTTCCTGAAAAATTTTGTTAGGTTAATTATACTAAACATATTCCGCTTTTGCAACTGTTAAAATTTTGACAAATCAGAATTTATGGGGATTATTTATATAGAACCAAATACTATGTAGGGGCGATTCATGAATCGCCCGAATAAAGTTTTCAGTACACTTTAGAACGGACGCTTCGTGAAGCGTCCCTACAAAATACCAAATTGGTTTTATTAATTCGCGTCGCTGTTCTTTAATTCTGCATTTTGCATTCAGCATTATGCATTAATAAAGCACCCCATATGAGGTGCTTTGATTGTTGTATTAAACTTATTCAGCCTGAGCCTGTGCTTCTGCCGCGTGTTTTTCACGAAGGCTCTTATAAATCGGTTCCATCTTTTCTTTTGTAAGCGGATAACCGAATCTGAAAATAAGCCATACACTTGTATAAACAATTGCAGGAATTATTGTACAGATAAACATAATCTTGTTACTTGTACCGTTTTCTGCGATAAATCCGTTACCTGCTGTAAGGCTGTCATATTTTGCCCATTGAAGAAGGAAAAGTCCGCCTGCGTCAGCAATCGCCTGACCTAACTGACGACCAAATGTGTATGCTGAATAAACTGCACTTTCGTTACGGATACCAGTCTTGTATTCCTGATAGTCAATAACGTCCATAACAACTGCCCAGCAAGTAAGGCTTACGAATGTATAGCCGAAACCGATAAGGAGTAAGCAAAGCATATAAAGCCATGCAGGATAAATGCCTTGTGTTGGGTTTATCCACATAATGAAGTCCTGATTATTTGCAGTAACAAAAAGGAATACAGATGTTATTGCAGAAATAATTGACATTCTTCCGCAAAGCTCTTTTTTACCGTATTTTGCAGAAAGCTTTGGTGTGAATAAAATTAATATTACCATCGGAAGATAATTGCAGATTGTACCGATAATGCTGAGACCTGTATTTGTAAAGTAGTTCTTATAAAGATATGTATTAAACGAACCAAATTGAAGCTGACCGCTGATAAGAACACCTGACAATGTGAGCAACACAAATGGTCTTGACTTGAAAAGACCTTTATAAACGCCCTTTAAGTCAACATTTTCATCTTCAACTGCAGGAACTCTTTCTTTAACCATTCTATGGCCGACAAGGTAAGTAACGATTGAGAATATACCCATTAAAAGAGCATACATAAACATTCTGCTACCGTCAGCAACTTCAATTTCAAGTCCTGTCTGTTCGTCAATTCTGCCACTACCAACATAAATAACCATTGGAGCAATAAGAAGAACAACAGCACCACCAATACCACTACCTACTGAACGAGCAGTTGAAAGAATTGTTCTGCCTTTAGGGTCATCAGTAATAACAGATGCCAATGAACCGAATGGAATGTTCATTGCTGTGTACATTGTACAATATACCAAGTACAATATAATTGCAAGGACGAACAAAAGCATTGGTTTTTCTGCTAATGTCTGATTATAGAAAATTGAATTCGGGTCATTAAACGGAATAAAGCAAATTACTGTTGAGATACCAAGAGGTACTGCAACAAGACGCAAATACTGACGATACTTACCGTCTTTACCTGCCTTTCTTTTTGAAACGACAGCTCCCCAGAGTGGGTCGTTGACCACGTCCCAAAGACGAGTGATAATAAACATATAACCAACAAGCTTTGGTGCAATACCAATAACGTCAGTCATAAAGATTTTAAGGTAGCTTGTAATGTATGTAAGATTAAACATATTACCGGATTCGGCAATAGTATAACCTGCTATATCCTTAAAGCCAATCCTGTTAGGATGATTGTTAACCTCTTTAGGTGTTTTTTGTTTTTTTGCCATAAAGGTTATTCCCCTTTCACATTAGTTGAAAAAATAATAACACTTTTTCAAACATTTTTCAATACACAAAACTCATAATACTTTGTTGACATAAATTTTTTATAGTATTATAATTGTATAAATAGATTAAATTTTCCCTTTTAAAAGGAGGATATAATATGGCACAGATTGCTGACATTATCAAATACGAGGGTGACAATACCACTTTTATATGGAAGCACCCTATTGAAGACTTTAACAGTCTTACACAGTTGATTGTTCACGAAAATCAGGAAGCAATTTTCTTTCTCAACGGTCAGGCACTTGACCTTTTCCCAGCAGGTCGATACACACTTGAAACACAGAATATTCCTGAACTTAGTAAGGCATTAAATCGCACAACAGGTGACGAAACACCTTTCCATTGTGAGGTTTACTTTATCAACAAGGTTGAGCAGATGGCAATTAAATGGGGTACCGACTCAAAGGTTCAGTACATTGAGCCTACATACAAATTTCCTATTTCCATCGGTGCAAGCGGTGAAATGAGTCTTCGTGCAGAAGATTCAAGAAAGCTTCTTCTTAAACTCGTCGGAACAGAAAGCTACCTTACACAGTCAAAGCTTGTTATGTTCTTCCGTTCATTCCTTATGACACGGGTAAAGACATATATTGCACAGACAATGAAGGCAAACAGCATCAATATTTTTGAGATTGACGAAAATCTTGCAATGTTCTCGGATGCTATTAAAAATCTTCTTATCAATGACTTTGCAGATTATGGTGTTGCTCTCGAAAAATTCTTTGTAACAACAATCGTTAAGCCTGACGGTGAAAAGCAGTATGAACAGTTCAAGGAGCTTCATTTCCGTCAATATGCTGATATTGCAGAGGCAAAGCTTCGTCAGCAAAGAGAAATCATAGATGCAGAAACAGAAGCACAGAAGCTTGTTATTGACTCAAAGGCACAGGCTACAAAGCGTGCACAGGAAGGCTATACATACAGTCAGGAACGCGGATTTGATGTTGCTGAACAAGTTGCACAGAATGAGGCAGTCGGCGAATTCACCAATATGGGTGTCGGACTAGGCACAATGGCAGGTGTCGGCGGTGCTGTCGGCGGTATGGTCGGTGGCATGATGGGAGATGTTGTAAACGCAACTGCAAACCCAAAATGTGCTAAATGCGGTGCAAGTCTTCCGCAAAATTCAAAATTCTGTCTTCAATGCGGTGAAAAGGTTGAAGAATCAAACCTTGTAGTTTGTCCGCAATGTAAAAAGAGCGTTCAAAAAGGTAAATTCTGCCTTGAATGTGGCTACAAATTCGTAAATACTTGTCCAAAATGCGGTGTTGAAGTAGCAAACGGTAACTTCTGTCCGCAATGCGGTGAAAAGCTTTAATTTAGGAGGACAATAAAATGAAAATCAGTAAAAACTTTAAATTATATGCAGTTGTCTGGGCTATTTTAGCAGTTGTTTTCAATGTGATTGTGTTTGTTTCTCCTTCTGATATCAATGGCGAATCAAAATTTACAGACACATTCTGGATTGGCTATGCACTTGTTATGGTTGGCTTTGTTGGTCAGCTCGCTTGTGCATACATAGGACTTAAAGACGACAATATCACAAAGCTTTTCTACAACATTCCGTTACTTCGCGTCAGCGTAATCGGTCTTGTTGTAAGTGCTGTTGCAGGTTCATTCTTTATGGCAATTCCAACTGCCGAAACATGGATTGCAGTAATTGTCAGTGTAATCGTTCTCGCTTTTGTTGCGATTGCTACAATCAAAGCAAAAACTGCAGGTGACATTGTCGAATCTATTGATAAGAAAATCAAGGAACAGACTTTCTTTATTAAAACTTTGACAGTCGATGCACAGAATCTTATGGCAAGAGCAAATACTCCCGAATCAAAGGATTTGGTTAAAAAGGTTTATGAAGCAGTTCGTTATTCTGACCCGATGAGTAACGAAAACCTTAGTGAAATCGAAGGCAGAATCGGTTACGAATTCAGAATCTTTGAAACTGCTGTCAAGAGCGGTGACGCTGTTGCTATGGAAAATCAGGCACAGGAATTGCTCGTTCTCCTTGACAACAGAAACAACAAATGCAAAGCACTTAAATAATTGAGGTAATATAATGTCAGTTTTAAAATGTGAAATGTGCGGAGGTACACTCATAGTAGAAGAAAACGGTCAATATGCCGTTTGCGAGTACTGTGGTACAAAAAAGGCACTTCCGCAAAGCAACACAACAAGTAAAACCACTTCTCCTGTTAATGTTAATTCAAATAAAACAGCACAGGATGACGCAAGTCGTCTTGAAAACGAAAGAAAACGCGAAGAAGCGAGAGCCAGAGCAGAGGAAGCAAAGGTTCGTGCCGAAGAAAACCGCGTTAAGGCTGAGGCACAGCGACTGGAAAGAGAACGACTTGCCGAAAAAAACCGAATTGAAAAGTCAAAGAAATCAAAGGAAAGACGAAAAAGCTTCTTAAAGGTTTTCGTCGCATTTATCCTTGTGGTTGCTTTGGGTACGCTTACTGTTACTGTGATTATCCCATCGGTAAAATACAGCAACGCAGTCAAAAATGTTGAAGAACAGAATTACGAAGAAGCATATCTTACCTTCAAATCCTTGAAAATGTTCAAGGACAGTAAATCACAGGCAGAAACTCTTTTAAAAGAGCATCCTGAGGTTGCACAGGTTGGTGACATTATCACCTTCGGCACCTACGAGCAGGATAACAAAACCGCAAACGGTCAGGAAGAAATTGAATGGAAAGTTCTTGAAAAAGACCAGAACGGTAAAATGTTTGTTGTAAGCCGTTACGCTCTTGATTGTCGTCATTATCACTCAAAGCCTGAAAAGGTAACTTGGGAAACAAGTGACATCCGCAGTTGGCTCAACAATGATTTTTACAATACTGCTTTCACAGCGTCTGAAAGAGCAAAAATCAACACAACTACTCTTGAAAACAGGGATAATGCTGACTATAATACTGACGGTGGTAACGATACAAAGGATAAAATCTTCCTTCTTTCAATCGACGAGGCTAAGGCATATTTACCATCTACCGTTGAAAGAGTTTGTATTGCTACAAAGTACGCTGAGTCACAGGGTTCACAACTTGAAGGTCTTACCCGAAGCTGTCGTTGGTGGCTTCGTTCACCTGGTTCAACCCTCTACAACGCGTCTTTTGTAAAGGTTGACGGTTTTATTCTTCAGCTCGGAACACCTGTTTCGGTTGAAAAGCGTTCAGTTCGTCCTGCTATGTGGGTAGAGCTCTAATCCTCATTATTCAACTTAATTTTTATGACAGCCACGGTGATATCGTCACTGTGGCTCATATTTTTTGCCTTTGCAACAGCACAAAGCTTTTCAGCCAAATCATAGGAAAAACCGTTTTCCGTAATATATCTTTTAATATCTTCAATACCGCTGTCAACTGCACCGTCGGACATCATAACAAGCACATCACCGTTGCGAAGTCCACCGTTTATTGTGGCAAATTCTGCCTGACGAAGAATTCCTATTGGCATAGCCGATTTTTTGATTTCACTGACCTTTCCGTTACGATAAAGAAGTGAAACGGTAGCACCTGCTTTGTAAATAACAGATTTTCCGTTATAAAGATTAACCTTTAAAATATCAAGTGTCGCAAGTGATTCTTCGTGACTTTTCACAAGCATAGCAGAATTGACCAGTCGTAACGCACAGGGAAATGAAAAGCCTGAAATAATCAGTCGTGAAAAGAGCGTTGATGCCATAGCACCGTCAATGGCCGCCTTTTCACCTTTGCCCATACCATCGCTGAGAATTGCGATAAAGTTACCTTTGCCGTCAAAAAAGGAATCAAAGCAATCACCACAGACATCTGTAATATCACTTGAAATCTGATGATAAAAGCATTCTGCCATAAGTGGTGTTTTTTCCCAGAAAAGAAGCATTTTTTCCTTTTCACCTGTAATAATTGCAGGTAACGGAAAGTCCTTTTCCGTTGACATTTTTATACAGTCACGAATTTCACTCGGTGATACATCATTTTGGGAATCAACACTCACACTGATTACCATATTCATATTTTTATCTTCATAGCAATTCACAAAAGCGTGAACACCTATATCCTCAAGGCTGTTTTTTAGTGCTACGGATTTATTTCCGAGTGGCTTTGTCTCCTGCTCAAAGCCTGTCAGCAAATCATCAAGCATCTCACCTACCGTATCAAACTGGTCTGTGGTAATTTTTCGCATTTCGTTGATTCTCCCTTCTGCACCCATTCGTGCCGAATATAAAACATAATTTTTATTGAAGTTGTCACAAAGGGACATTATTCTTATGCATCTGCTTTGTAATGACATTGGCGAACAGGACGGTGTTATGCTTCCTGTTCTGCGGATTTCTTCAAGAATTTCGTCAAACTCCCCTAAAGTCGCAGGAAGCATATTTCTCCAGCACTTGTTATAGCTTGCACATTTTTCGCAAACACTGTCTCTTACGCGAAGATACACAGCAGTTGTGTCAGGTAATGACTTTTCACGCAAAACAGCAGAAACCCGCATAACCGTTTCTGACATATCCTCAACAGCATCTCTTGCTGATTTTATCCGCGAAATTATCATATTTCTAAACTCTCTGCCGTCACCTGAAAATGACAAAAAGGACATTTTCATTTTTATTCTGAAAAGCAGTTTTCTCGGTGTTGCAACAAAAAGCACCGATGCCAATGCTGTTTCAATCAATGGGCCTATGTTTTTATAATCGTCACCCAAGAAGATGTACAATGCACCGTAACAGAAAATATACGCACAGGCACAAAGCACTCGGCCTGAATATGAAAAAAGTCCTGAAAACAGTCCTGCACCTGCATAACAGAATACTATGGGACTGCTGTTACCTGTCATTGTAAAGCCCAAGGAAGCACCTGTACCGATTACCGCACCACCTGACTCCTTGAACAGATATGCAGAAAGCATTACAACATATGAACAGGCTATTCCCGAAAGGGAAATATTAAATACTGAAAGCTCTGATGTACATAAGATAAGTGATAACAACGAAACCATCAAAGCAACAATTTCTTTTGATGTAAGCCTTTCATTTTCTTTTAATTTTTCAAGTGTCCGAACACTTACGGAAAAGAAATATGCTCCTGCAAAGGCTATAATTGCTTCTGCAACACGAAGAAAAACAATTTCTTCACCAAAAGGCTCTGTGATTGTCACCACAATTCCCGTTGAAATAGTTGCGAAAAGCGATATAAACGATGAAACAGAATTTTTTCTTCGAAGCTTCGGAAAAGTATTGGTATATACCTTTAAAACATACACAAGAATCAATGCCATAACATATCTGAATGCATTGACATAGTCATTGGAAATTATGTACCCTGCCATAGCACCGAAGCAGGAAAATAAAGTATGCTGTCGGTGAACTCCGCAGACAAATGCAATACCCAACGGTGAAAAATACTGTTGTGAAGACGCAGAAGCCGATAAAAACGCAAGACCAAAATAAAACATCTGCATCACAGCCGATTTACCCATTTCTGAAAGCTGTATTCTTTCACTTGAAAGCTCTGTTCCGAATTCACGATTTGTCACTTATATCACCTACCTTTCTGTGTTCTGTTTGATGTGTTAGATTTTGTGAAACACCACCATTATATGCTTGTCCAATCAAATTTTTTGACACATACAGTCCGAAAATACAGAGTTTTTTCTTCATATTTTCACTAATAAAATTGTTTTGTGTAATATCCTGACAAATTTTTAAAATAACCTTTTAAAAGTTATGGTTTTGTGTTAGAATATTTTTAATATTCCAATCAAACGAGGCGAGTTTATGGCACAGATTTATACAGTTTTATCGGGAAAAGGCGGAGTAGGAAAATCAACATTTTGTGTGAATACTGCTCTTGCTCTTTCGGGTATGGGTAAAAAGGTTCTTCTTATTGACGGTGACATCACCTTGCGTAGCCTTGATTTACTTTTAGGTGTTGACTCTATGGTGCTTTATGATTGGTCTGATGTTATGGAAGACCGTTGTGACAGCGAAAAAGCACGACTCTTTTATGACGACAATCTTCAGCTTTTACCTGCACCGCTTGATTCACCGGAAAACTTATCAACTGAAAACTTTAATGAACTGATTTCACATTATTCTGAATATTATGATTACATTATCATTGACAGTCCTGCAGGAATTGGTGATTTACCGCTGATTTATGCTCAATGTGCTAATTTCTGTATCCTTGTGGCAACACCTGATAATGTAAGTGCAAGAAGCGCCTGTGTTGCAGGTACAAAGCTTTCAGAAGCAGGAATCATTGATGAAAATATGTATCTTGTAATTAACCGTTTTGACTCGCGAGCAGTTAAATCAGGGAAGCTTTTAAACATAGACGAAGTTATGGATATTACATACCTTAAACTGCTTGGAATTGTGCCTGAGGACAAGCGTCTGACACATACTTCGGTCACAGATAAAGAGATTTCACCACGCAGTAAGGTCAAAATTTCCTTTGGCAATATTGCTGGAAGAATTATGGGAAAAGAAATACCACTAAATTTGTAAAAAAATATTGAAAAATCAATGATTTTTTGTTATGATAGTTTGTAATCGGCAAATTATTTTATATCGTTTGATATAAATTGGGGAAATATTATGAAAGAAGGGGTTTAAGTATGAACATAGCACTTATGGCACACGACTCAAAAAAAGAACTTATGACACAATTCTGTATCGCTTATTGCGGTATTCTTTCCCGTCATAATCTTTGTGCGACAGGAACAACAGGCAAAATGGTGTCTGAAGCAACAGGACTTAAAATTACACAGTTCCTTAGTGGCTCTCAGGGTGGTGACCAGCAAATCAGTTCAAGAATTGCTTGTAACGAAATCGACTTGCTCCTTATGTTCCGTGACCCTCTTAACCCAAAACCTCATGAACCAAAGGACAACACATTACTTCGTCTTTGTGATGTTCACAATGTTCCTGTTGCAACAAATATTGCAACTGCTGAGGCTCTTATTCATGCACTTGAGCGTGGCGACCTTGATTGGCGAGATATTGTCAATCCAAAATAATAAGTAATAATGCCTCCTCATATTACGAGGGGGCAAAACATATATTAAGGAAGATTTTTTATGGCTTTAATTACTAATGCTATTAAGGGAACTCAGGATACTCTCCCTAAAGAAAGCTACAAAATTCAATATGTGGAATCAGCAGTAAGAGAAACTGCAGAAAACTTTGGTTTTCATGAAATGAGAACTCCCGTTTTTGAACACACAGAACTTTTTCAGCGTGGAGTTGGTGAAACTACTGACGTTGTTCAGAAAGAAATGTACACTTTTGAAGACAAGGGCGGTCGTTCAATTACTCTTCGTCCTGAAGGTACAGCAGGTGCAGTAAGAGCATTTCTTGAACACGGACTTTTCAACGAAGGACTTCCACAGAAAATTTATTATCTCACATCTTGTTACAGATACGAAAAGCCTCAGGCCGGTCGTCTTCGTGAATTCCACCAATTCGGTGTTGAATGTTTTGGTGCAGGTGCTCCAAGTGCTGATGCAGAGGTTATTTCACTTGCAAATGAAGTGTTTAACTATCTTGGAATTAACAATCTTGCTCTTGAAATCAACTCAATCGGTTGTCCTGAATGCAGAAAGCATTATCACAAGGCTCTTAAAGAGTATTTTGAACAATATAAAGGTGACCTTTGTGAAACTTGTTTAGGTCGTCTTGACAGAAACCCAATGAGAATTCTTGACTGCAAGAGTCCTGTTTGTAGTGGTATTGCAGAAAATGCACCTACTGTTATTGAATTCCTTTGTGTCGATTGCAAAGAGCATTTTGAAAGTGTTAAGAAATATCTTGATGCTATGAATATTGAATATACAGTTAATCCACAGATTGTTCGTGGTCTTGACTATTACACAAGAACTGTTTTCGAGTTTGTTTCAAAAGAAATCGGTGCTCAGGGTACAGTTTGTGGCGGTGGTCGTTACGACGGACTTATCCAGGAAATGGGCGGAAATCCATCACCTGCTTGTGGTTTCGGTTTAGGTCTTGAAAGACTTTTACTTTTAATGGAAGCACAGAAAACTCCATTCCCAGAACCTAAAAAATGTGACCTTTATATCGCAAGTATGGGTACAGATGCTAATATCAAGGCTGCTGAAATTGCAACAGAGCTTCGTAATGAGGGAATGTGCGTTCAGTTTGATACTGTCGGTCGTGGACTTAAACCACAGATGAAATATGCTAACAAAATCGGTGCATTATACACACTTGTTTTAGGTGACAGCGAACTTGAAACAGGAAATATTAAAATTAAAAATATGGAAACAGGTAACGAAACAGAAATGACACTTAATGATTTCGTTGACAATTTCCAATCAGTTGTTATAAAAGATGCTATGTCAGGATTTGAATCCCTTGGTGTTGAGGGAATTGACCTTGCTGACATTTTAGGAGGCACAAACTAATGGATACAATGAACGGATTAAAAAGAACTGACTACTGTGGCACTCTTAATGCTGATTTTGTCGGCAAAGAGGTTACAGTTGCAGGTTGGGTACAGCGTCGTCGTGACCTTGGTGCATTGATTTTTATCGACCTTCGTGACAGAACAGGCGTTGTTCAGTTGGCTTTTGACGACAATACAGACAGAGCTGTTTTCGATAAGGCATTCACAGTAAGAAGCGAATATGTACTTATGGCAAAAGGCGTTGTTCGTGAGCGTTCTTCAAAGAATAAGGACATTCCTACAGGTGACATTGAAATCGAAGTTAAGGATTTGAGAATTGTCGGTGTAAGCGAAACACCACCTTTTGAAATCGTTGAAAATTGTCAGACATCAGAGGTTACAAGACTTAAATACCGTTATCTTGACCTTCGTCGTCCTGACTTGCAGAAGAATATTCTTCTTCGTCATAAGATTACAAAGATTACTCGTGACTATTTCGATGAAAACGGATTTATTGAAATTGAAACTCCAATGCTTATCCGTTCAACTCCTGAAGGTGCTCGCGACTTCCTTGTGCCATCAAGAATTCATAACGGTAGCTTCTATGCACTTCCACAGTCACCACAGCTTTACAAACAGCTTTCAATGGTAGCAGGCTTTGACAGATATATGCAGATTGCCCGTTGCTTCCGTGACGAAGATTTGCGTGCTGACCGTCAGCCTGAATTTACACAGATTGACCTTGAAATGTCATTCGTAGATGTTGACGATGTTATGAATATGGGCGAAGGCTACATTCAGCGAGTATTTAAAGAGGCAATGGGTGTTGACATTCAGTTACCACTTCCAAGACTCACTTTCAAAGATGCTATGGAGCGTTACGGTTCTGACAAGCCTGATACTCGTTACGAAATGGAACTTTGTGACTTAGGTGACGTAGTTAAAGGTTGCGGCTTTGGTGTATTCACATCAGCACTTGAAGCCGGCGGTGCAGTTTACTGTATTACAGCTAAAAATGCAGTCAATACTCTTACAAGAAAAGAAATTGACAAGCTCACAGAATTTGTTCGCGGTATCGGTGCAAAGGGACTTGCTTTTGCTCGTCTTATGCCTGACGGAACAGCATCTTCATTTGCAAAATTCCTTACAGAAAACGAAATGACTGCACTTCTTAACAAAGCAGGAGCAGAGACAGGTGACGTTGTTCTTATCGTTGCTGATACAAAGAAAAACAGCGTTCTTTCAGTTCTCGGTGCACTTCGTCAGGAAGTTGCAAAGAAGCTTGATATTATCCCGACAGATACGTTTAATCTTCTCTGGATTACTGAATTCCCATTCTTTGAGTGGGACGAAGACGCTCAGACTTTTGTTGCTATGCACCATCCATTCACATCTCCTATGGATGAATGTTTAGAATATCTTGAAACAGATAAGGCACAGGTTCGTGCAAAGGCTTATGACCTTGTTCTCAATGGTGTTGAACTTTCATCAGGTTCAATCCGTATTACTGACCCTGCACTCCAGAAGAGAATGTTCTCACTCCTCGGTCTTTCAGATGAAGAGGCTTATGAGAAATTCGGTTTCCTGACAGATGCATTCAAATTCGGCCCTCCTCCACACGGTGGTATGGGTATCGGTCTTGACAGACTTGTTATGCAGATGATTGGTGCCGACTCACTCCGTGATGTTATCGCATTCCCTAAGCTTCAGAATGCAAGCGAGCCAATGACAGAGTGTCCGTCACCTGTCGATACACTTCAGCTTGACGAGCTCGGAATTGCAGTAAAGGAAACAGAGGAATAATTATGAAAAAAAGCATAAGACAACTGAATATTTTACTTGCTTCAGCTTGTCTTTGCTTTAGCCTTTCCCTTACCGCATTCGCTGAAAGTACAGTTAAGTATTCAAACGAATTAACCGTTACTCCCATTCGCGTTTTCTTTGCAATTCTCATAATCCCTGCGTTTATCGTAATGGAAATTGCATTTGAAAGAATTCGTGAAAAACGCGTTGAAAAGCGAAACAAAAAATACGGAAAAACAAAAGAAGAATAAAAATTACTCCCGATGAAAATTACTCATCGGGAGTTTTTTGCGACTTGTTTTTTAAAATTACAATTTATCGGGATGTTCAATTTTTATATGTAACCGGTAGGGCGGGGTCTTGACCCCGCCGTTGTTGGTTAATATAAAAACTGATTTTGTGTCATTCTGAGCATAGCGAAGAATCTCATATCATCAACAACGAGACCCTTCACTGCGTTCAGGGTGACCGATGCTTTTCGGCGGGGGTGCGGGTGTCCGGTGGACACCTCTGCGAAGCAGAAGCACCGACCAAACCGGCAGTGAGACACAATACCCCGCCCTACCATAACACTAATTAATTTTAATTATCCCGACAAACTGTAATTTACATATAAAAACTGCCCGATGTGTATCGAGCAGTTTTTTGTTTATTATCTTATTTCAAAATGTTATAAAGTGCAGGGATAAACCAACCAAGAATCACAGGTACAAGGAATGCGAAACCTACTGATGTGAGAAGTGTAAGTCCCCATTTTTCAAGTCTTGCACCAAGCCAGAAAATTCCGTACCAAGGAGTTACAAGTGCCTTGTTCAACTTCTTGTCATTATTCACAAGATAGTTATCTTTAAGCATCATAACATCCTCAATCTGTGGAAACAGATTTGTAAGGAATGAAATACCGAAATAAAGGCAAATCCAAGCGAAAATATCTTCATATTTTGCAAAGTAGATAATTGCTGTTGAACCATAAGAAAGTGTTAAAAATCCGAACATCAGGTTCATAAAGAAAGGAATAAAACAGATGTCAAAGCTTGGTCCTTTTCTCTTGATTAACTGATGGTCAACGTGAGAAAGCATTTCATTGAACTGCACAACTCTTTCGTCTTCAACAATGATTTTCCCGCTACGACAAACCATATGCTCAAAGAATGCGTGAAGTACAGCACCTGGAAGTGTAAGTACTTTTACTATTACATATATAATACTCATATTACATCATACCTTCCACTTTCTGCCAATTCTTTAAGAGTTACTTTTCCTGCCTTAAGGTCTGTTACATCGCTTGAAAATTCGATTGATGCGTCACCGTAAGACTCAATTTCAAGTTCAAGCGCTTCAAACGACTCCTTATCACCTGTTGCCCAAGCCAGCATAGCATACAAATCACGAGTAGGGATTGTAAGAGCACCTGTCATTGAAAGGTTGTCATATGCAACAGTTGCCACTTCATAAGCACTGTCAAGGTCATCCTGCATAATGTAACAAAGAACCTGCTGAATGTGAAGAATATAGCCGTACTGCATAATATAACTGTCACCGTTTGGAAGTCCTGCCAACACTTTAAGTCCCATATCACAAGTCTGTTGTGCCTTCGCGTAATCCTTATCACGCAAACGGTAGATTGTTGCCATTGCAGCATATTGGTCAGGAGTTTCGCTGTTGATTTCCTTAAGCTCCATCGCCAGCTTTTCAGCCTTTTCATATTCGCCCATTTTTGCATATGTGCTTGCAAGCAATGAGCTTACAAGTGTTTTCATATATGTTGATGAATCTGCTGCTTCCTGAAGGAATTTCGCGATTGTTGCATCGTCTTTTCCTGCTTCCTGTGCAGCGGCATATTTATACATTCCAATCCAGCCGTCATCACATATTAACTCAATGTCAGTGTCTTCAGGAGTAAAATCCTTTTCTGTTTCATCGTGATACTCTGTGCCTCTGATGTAAATCTTTTTGCCCTTAAGATTATCAAGCTCGGCAATCAGCTTGTCGTAATTTGTATCATCAATTTTTGCATACTTGTTGGTATAATTCTGAATAACCATAGCAGAAGCCTGCATTCTCTCTGTTTCATCAAGAATATCCTGCAAATCCTTGAAAGTAAGGAGCTTGAGTACTGCCTCAGGAATGTTTTCATCGATTTCCACAATAGCAGAGTTCATATTCACAAGACCGTAATTTGTGAGTGCTGATTTTTTGTAAATATTGAAATATTTTTTATTCGCACTGATGCTTTCTGCATATTCTATTGCATCTGCATATTTATTCACAGCAGTATAAAGACGACCATCTTTTGTTGCTCTGTCGCCCTGTACCATTGATGAAAAAACAGGCACATTGATTGCAAAGAAGAACAACGCAGCAATAGTTATGCATACAGAAAGAATTGCGACTATGATTCCTCTGTAATCATAAGGATATTTCTCAAGAACCGCCTCACAGCTTTCGCAATACGGACTGTTTGGGTCTTTTTCTGTTCCTCTCGGTTTTTCACCGCAGTATTCGCAAAGCTCAACTTCCATTGCAGGTGTTTTCTTTGCGCGAGAAACTGTTTGTGGGTTATATCCTTCAATTTCAAGATTTTCAAGGTCGTTATCAGCATTTTCTGCTTCGCTTTTTGCCTTGTCCAATTCTTGCTTGAATACTTTCGCAAGCTCTTCCATTTCATCCTTGATTTCTTCCATATCAGGAGAAGAACCGGAAATTTTTTCTTTGTTTTCGTCCAAGATTATTCCTCCTTACTCATTTGCACCGCAACATTTTTTGTACTTTTTACCGCTGCCGCAAGGACATGGGTCATTTCTGCCGACCTTTTCGCCTTTTTTGATTGGTCGCTTCTTGTCGCTACCGTCTGTTTCACCGTTTGTTGCGGTAATCTTTGCAGCCTGTTCACGCTTAACATCTTCCTCACTTCTGATACGGAAAAGAGTAAGTGTTGTAACAGTACCCTCACGGATAAGCGAGTTCATCTCGTCGAACATATCGTAGCTTTCCATTCTGAATGCAACAACAGGGTCCTGCTGTGCATAAGAACGAAGATAAATACCGCGTTTGAGTTCGTCCATAGCATCAAGGTGGTCCATCCATCTGTGGTCAACATTGTTAAGGAGAACCTTTCTTTCAAGCTCAGCCATAAGGGCCTCGCCATATTCCTCATACTTTGCAGTATAAATATCCATAGCCTTGTTGTAGAAATAATCCTTATATTCTGCATTTGTATCGAACTTTGTTTCAAGTCCTTCTTCTGCGAGATATTTAAGTTTATTCACAAGACCTGCTCTGTTCCAATCAGATGGTGACTGTGAGTCAGGACAATAGAAATCAACCTGCTCTGTAAAGTAACCGTCAAACATTTTAAGAATTGCAGAATGAATGTCGTATCCGTCAAGCACCTGATTACGCTGTTCGTAAATCTTCTTTCTCTGTTCATTCATAACATCGTCGAATTTAAGGACATTACGACGAGCAGCAAAGTGGTTACCTTCAACCTTTTTCTGTGCATTTTCAATTGTATTTGAGAAAATCTTTGCTTCAATAGGAAGGTCAGCAGCACTCGGGAAAGCGTCAATAATGTTATAGAAACGGTCACCTGCGAAAAGTCTTAACAATTCATCTTCTGCTGAAAGATAGAATTTACTGCGACCAGGGTCACCCTGACGACCTGCACGACCACGCAACTGATTGTCAATTCTTCGTGATTCGTGTCTTTCAGTACCGATGATGAAAAGACCGCCTGCTTCGCGTACCTTGTCTGCCTCATCCTTTAACTGATTCTTATATTTTGCTTCAAGCTCACGATATGTGTTTCGTGCCTCAATAATATCTGTGTTATCTGTTTCGGCAAAGCCTGTTGCCTCTGCAATAAGCTCGTCTGAATAATCCATTCTTCTCATTTCTGAACGAGCCATATAGTCAGGGTTACCACCAAGGATAATGTCAGTACCACGACCTGCCATATTTGTTGCAATTGTAACTGCACCAAGAGAACCTGCCTGTGCAATAATTTCAGCTTCTTTGTCATGATATTTAGCATTGAGGACATTATGCTGAATACCTGCTTTACGAAGTGCCTTACTTAAAAGTTCACTCTTTTCAATATTTGTTGTACCGACAAGAACAGGCTGACCCTTTTTGTTACATTCAAAAATCTGCTCAATAATAGCCTTGAACTTAACAGCTTCTGTTTTATAAAGGACATCTTCTTCGTCCTTACGAATCATCGGCTTGTTTGTAGGGATTTCAATAACATCAAGAGTGTAGATTTCCTGGAATTCACCACTTTCGGTCATAGCAGTACCTGTCATACCTGAAAGCTTTGAGTAAAGACGGAAATAGTTCTGGAATGTGATTGTAGCAAGAGTTTTTGATTCTCTTTCAACCTTAACATTTTCTTTCGCTTCAATAGCCTGATGAAGACCGTCAGAATAACGACGACCAAGCATAATACGACCTGTGAATTCGTCAACAATAAGCACCTGACCATCTTTTACAACATAGTCAACATCACGTTTCATAACACCGATTGCCTTGATTGCAAGGTCAATATGGTGCTGAAGAGTAAGGTTTTCAACATCGGCAAGGTTTTCAACATTAAATGCTCTTTCAGCCTTTTTGATACCCGATTTTGTAAGAGATGCTGTCTTGCCCTTTTCGTCAACAACAAAGTCGTATTCTTCGCCTTCCGGTATCATATTTTCGATACCCAGCTTTGCGTCAACTTCCTTAACCTTAAACATTCTGAGGCTTCTTGCAAACTGGTTTGCAACCTTATAAAGCTCGTTGGACTTATCTCCCATACCTGAAATAATAAGCGGAGTTCTTGCCTCATCAATAAGGATTGAGTCAACCTCGTCAACAATTGCGAAGTTATGACCACGCTGAACTCTCTGCTCAGCATAAATAACCATATTATCACGAAGATAGTCAAAGCCCATTTCGTTATTAGTACCGTAAGTAATGTCACAGGCATAAGCCTGTCTTCTCTGTTCACCGTCAAGGTCGTGAACGATAAGACCTACTGAAAGTCCCATAAAGCGATAAAGCTTACCCATCCATTCAGAGTCACGACGAGCAAGATAATCGTTGACAGTAACAATGTGAACACCTTTACCTGCAAGCGCGTTAAGATAAGCAGGAAGAGTAGCCACAAGAGTTTTACCTTCACCTGTTCTCATTTCAGCAATTCGTCCTTGATGAAGAACGATACCACCGATAATCTGTACAGGGAAATGACGCATATTAAGGACACGGGCAGATGCTTCACGACAAGCAGCAAATGCTTCAGGAAGAATCTGGTCAAGTGTTTCACCGTTTTTAAGTCTTTCCTTGAATTCGGGAGTTTTTGCCTGAAGCTCGGCATCAGTAAGTTTTTTGTATTCTTCTTCAAGAGCTAAAACCTGTTTCTGAATTGGCATAATTCTCTTGATTTCTCTTGAAGAATAATCACCAAAAAGTTTTTTGAATAAAGACATTTTTATATCTATCCTTTCAGAAAATTGCAATTTTTACGGGTATTTTGTGTTATTTTGTCATTTGCCTAAACCAACCCATTATATATTGGTAACATTATAACATATATTTTACGAAAAATCATTAACTTTTTGTGAAAAATTTAGGTTTTTTCCTTGATTTGACAAGGATTTTTTGGTATCCTTTAATGTGTATATAAATTTCTTAATTTAGTTATACTGAAAAATGATTAAGGAGGCGTTAAAAATGACTGACGCAAGAACAATGGCTTACATAAATATGTATGCTGTTCTCGGCACATTGGAAAATCTTTGCGAGCTTGATAACAAGGCAAAAGAGATTCTTTCAACTCTTGAAAATCCTGTTTCATTGGCTTTCGATGTTAAAGATGGCCCAAGTGCTACACTTACATTCTCTAAAAACGGATGTCGTATGGAAGATGGCGTCAACAGCAAGTGTGATATTAAAATTCCTGTATCCTCTTGCGACAAGTTCAACAAAATTATTGATGGTGTGGTAACACCTATCCCTACAAAGGGTCTTACAAAGGTAGGTTTCCTTTTGAAGACATTTACCGCACTTACAGACAGACTTACAGAGGTTATGAGACCTACTCCTGAAGCTCTCAAGGACCCTGATTTCTTCCGTCTTAATACAATCTGTACATTCTATACTGTTTCTGTGGCAATTTCACAGATTGGTAATCAGGATGCTATCGGCAAATTCAGTGCTTCAAATATTGTTGACGGTGATATTCAGATTGGCATTAAGGATGTTGTTTATTCAACAATCCGTGTTAAGAACAATCACCTTATCACAATCAAGCAGAATCCTGAAAAGCCACGCGCAATTATGGAATTCTGCGATTTACAGCTTGCAAACGCTCTTTTTGCTGGTACAGTTAACTCAATCGACCATGTTGGTAACGGTAACATCACAATTCGTGGTCTTATCTCAATGGTTGACAATGTAAACCGTATCCTTGACAGAGTTGGATTATACTTAGCATAAGGAGGAAACGGAAATGAGTAAATTCCCAACATATGATACAACTAAAAGCCGCGAAATGTTTAACCGTGCAACAAAGGTTATTCCCGGCGGTATTTACGGTCATTTAGGTCCTGCTGAAGGTCAGTGGATTCCTGTTAACAGATGGCCATCATTCGCAGAAAAAGCACAGGGCTCATACTTCTGGGACGTTGACGGTAACAAGTACATTGACTATATGTGTGCTTACGGTCCTAACGTTTTAGGTTATAACGACCCCGATGTTGATGCTGCTGCATTGGCACAGCTTAAGCTCGGTAACTGTACAACAGCACCGGGTAAGGTTATGGTTGAATGTGCTGAAACTCTTGTTGATACAGTAGCATGTGCTGACTGGGCATTCTTCTGCAAGAACGGTTCTGACACAACAACTCTTGCAACAATGGCAGCAAGAGCACATACACATAAGAAAAAGATTATTTTCCTTAAATACTACTATCACGGAGATTTCCCATGGGCACAGAAAATTGACTACCCTGGTATCACTCCTGAAGATGTAGCAAACAACATTATCGTTCCTTGGTTTGACCTTGATGCAATTCAGAAGGCTTATGACGACAACAACGGCGACATTGCCGGTATTATTGCACAGCCATATGACCATGGTAACTTCAAGGATAATGAAGTTGCTTCAAAGGAATATTGGCAGGCAGTTCGTAAATGGTGCGACGACCACGGTGCAGTTCTTATCATCGACGACGTTCGTGCAGGCTTCCGTCTTGACCTTGCTGGTTCTGACCATTTCTATGGCTTCAAGGCAGACCTTATCTGCTTCTGTAAAGCTCTTGCTAACGGTTACAATATGTCAGCACTTTGCGGTGGCGAGCATATGAAAGCAACTGTTTCAGGTATTACATATACAGGTTCATATTGGATGAGCTCTGTTCCATTTGCAGCTTGTATCGCTTGTATCAACAAGATGAAGGCTCTTGACACACCAACAATGTTCCGTCGTCTCGGTAAAATGGTTACAGACGGCTTCAAGGCAGCAGGTGCTGAACATGGTTTCGACCTTCGCGTATCAGGTGAACCTGCACTCTTCTACTTAAGAATTGCTAATGATGACAACCTTATGCTTCATCAGGAATGGGTTGCAGAATGTGTTAACCGTGGTTTGTTCATCACATCTCATCACAACCATTTCATCAATGCTTCTCTTACTGAAGAAGACATTAAGAAGTCAATTGAAATTGCAGAAGATGCATTCTCAGTTGTAGCAAAAAATCATCCTGAACTCAGATAATCAAACAAATCATAGTGAAGTGGGGACTTCACTTTAAATAAAGTTTTCTTGGAGGGAAAATTATGGCTAATTTATCAAAGGCAGAATGGCTCCAGCTCGAAAAGAAAGCCCTCGAACTCCGCAAGCTCTGCGTACAGACAACTGTATGGGCAGGCAGCGGACATTTCGGTGGCGGTATGAGTGTTATGGACCTTCTCACAGTTCTTTATCACAAGTATCTCAACATCAAGGTTGACGAACCACAGTGGGACGACCGTGACAGATTTATTCTTTCAAAAGGTCACGCAGCAATCGCTTATGCTCCTGTTCTTTGTGACAAGGGCTTCAACGATGTTGAAATGCTTAAATCATTCAACCTTTCAGGTTCAAAAATGGGTATGCACCTTGACTCAAACAAGGTTGTAGGCGTTGACGCTTCAACAGGTTCTCTCGGTCACGGTCCATCAATCGCAGCAGGTACAGCACTTGCAGCAAGACTTATGAACAAAGATTTCCTTACATATGTAGTTACCGGTGACGGTGAGCTTGGTGAAGGTTCATGTTGGGAAGGCTTTATGACAATGAATCACTACAATCTTTCTAACTGTATCGTATTTATCGACCGTAACCACAATATGATTGACGGTAACACAGAAGATGTTATGAAGCTTGAACCACTTGCTGACAAGATGACAGCATTCGGTTTCAACACTATCGTTGTTGACGGTAACAATATCGGTGAGCTTTGTGACGCTATTGACGTTGCTATCGAAAGAGCAAAGACACCTCAGGCTCCTACTTGTATTCTTATGGATACAAAGAAGGGTGCAGGTATCAAGTCAATCGAAGGCGACTACACATGGCACTACGGTGCAATCGACGATGCACTCTTTGAAAAGTTCAACAATGAGCTTGATGCTGACTATGCAGCAAGAGTTGCAAGAGCAGAAAAGGAGGGTAAATAATTATGGCAGGCGGATTTGTTTATACAGCAGTTGACCAGACTGCACTTTCTACAGCTGAAATTTACGGTAAGGCACTTGCCGACATTATTTTAAGAGACCCTAAGGTTGTTGCTATTACAGCTGACCTTGCAAAATCAACAAAGCTTGGTGACGTTTTAAAGGTTTGTCCTGAAAGAGTTATCAATGTTGGTATCGCAGAACAGGATATGTTTGGTGTTGCAGCAGGTATGGCAAGAGCAGGTATGATTCCTTTCCTTTCAGGTTTCTCTGCATTCACATCAATGCGTGCTTGTGACCAGCTTCACACAGACATCTGCTATCAGAATGTTAACGCAAAGATTATTGCTACTCATTCAGGTACATCATTCGGTCAGGCAGGTTCTACTCACCACGCTATTACTGACCTTGCTATCACAAGAGCAATGCCAAACCTTACAGTTATCGTTCCTGCTGACGGTTTTGAAACAGCAAACGCAGTTAACGCTGCTTATGATAACTTTGGACCATATTACATCCGTATCAACCGTGGTTTTGACCGTGTTCTTTACGAAAACCAGGATTATGGCTTTGAAGTAGGTAAGGCTGTTGAAGTTCACGAGGGTACAGATATCACAGTTATCGCTTGTGGTTCTTGCGTATTCCAGGCTCGTGAAGCTGCTAAATTCCTTAAGAATGCTGACGGACTTAGCGTTCGTGTTCTTAATATGCACACAATCAGCCCAATCGACGTTGAGGCTATTCAGAAAGCAATTTCAGACACAAGAAGAATTATCACAGTTGAAGACCACCTTGTTACAGGCGGCTTAGGTTCAGCAGTTGCTGAAGTTATGGCTCAGTACGGTAAGGGTTGTGCATTCAAGATGCTCGGTCATAAGGGCTTCGCTATGATTGGTCTTCAGGAAGATATTATGTCAGATGCTGGCATTGATTCTAACGGTATCATCGCTGCAGTTCGTGAAATGATGAATGCAGACTTTGAAGAAGACGACAACTGGGACGACGAAGTATAATTACTTTGTTAACATTACTTCGGAAAGAGAGTTGATAATATGCACGAACAAAATGAACTTTATTCATCAAAAATATTTTTCAATGCTGCATTGCCACTTTTGAAAGTTATTGCTACTGATGTTCCATCTCTCAAAGCTCAGTTCGACAAGCTCACTACTGTTTTACAGATTAGTGCACTTGATTCTGAGGTAGAAGGTGGAAAGTATGCAACTCATTTTATCATCACAGAGGGTGAATGGGAAACAAAACTTGATTCTGCACACGAAGCACCTGATGTTGAGCTTGAATTCAAGAATATTGAGGCAATGAACGCATTCTTCAAGGGTAAAATCGGTCCTAAGACTCTTCCAAAAATGAAGGGTGTATTTAAGAATTTTGCAGCATTCAAAGCAATGCTTATGACACTTCTTAAACTTTCTGACCTTACAGGTGCTACTGAACCTCCAAAGGATGAAGAAACAAAAACTCTTATGGTTAAGTGCTTCTTCTATCTCCTTTCAAGTGGTATCAGCCAGCTTAACAAACTGGGTCACGAAGCAATTAAAGACTGGACTTCAAAGAGCCCTGACCGTGTTTACGCTTTCGCAGTTGACGGTCATCCTGAAGTTGCTGCTTTCATCCGTATTAAAGCAGGTAAATCAAGAGCCGGTCGTGGCGAATACAAGAGAGCAATGCCTTTCTTCACACTTCGTTTCAATAACCTTGATTCTGCACTCGGAACACTTCTCGGCACAGACGATATGCTTGAAGCAACAAAAGCAGGCCGTATTATTATGGACGGTGGTCCTGAATTCGGTGCACAAATTGGTGGCTTTATGCTTGAAGTCGGCGACTTGGCAAAATAATTTAACACACATAACAAAAGCTCGGTGTAAAACCCGAGCTTTTTGTTTTATAGTTATTTGTGTCATTCTGAGGAACGAAGTGACGAAGAATCTCTTCCCATTTGTCGGTCACCCTGAACGAAGTGAAGGGTCTATTATAATTAGGATAGAGATTCTTCGCTTACGCTCAGAATGACTTTACAGGCGTGGAAGCCTGCCACTACGCGACACATACTCCATTATTTTTCCGTCTTCTTCTCGCGAACAAGTCCGATTATGTGATAAATACTCATCCCAATTGATGCTGTTACACCTGTATTCATAAAACTACATAGCCATTCAAACCAATCAGCACTAATGTGCGGTAAAGAGAATGTAAGGAGTAAACAACTTACACATATCAATAATATAACCAAGCTTAATATTAAAAGGGTTATTCTTTTTTTCAATGTTAAATTTGAAATATCCTTCATATACACAATATTGAGTATTGTCATAATGATAATAAAAACAAATTTGATAATATGTAGTATTTCCCAAGCAAAGCCTGTACCCACAAACAATTCTATCAACAAATAAAATATCCACGAGCACCAATACCAAGCATATTTTTTCACTTTGAAGCAAACAATTGTGCAAAGAACTAAAGGAATACACAGATAAAGTGCTAACGGTGCAGTTACCAATAAAATAAGTGCACTTAATAATGTAACGCCCAAAAACACAAAACCTGCCACTTTATTTGGCGTTATTGTTGATTTTTGTGCTTCTACTAGCACTATGTCCCTTTCAATCTTTTCTCTGCCTGTCAGCTCATCAAGTGTAATCTCAAAAATATCGCACAATTTAATCAGTTTATCCAAATCAGGAACTGCTGTATTGTTTTCCCATTTTGAAACTGACTGACGGGAAACATCGAGTCTGTCTGCCAAGTCACCTTGAGACAAATTCTTTTTTGTTCGTAATTCATAGATTTTTTCACCGAAATTCATCGTATAACCTCCTTTTCTGAATAAATCTTACCACAGAAAAGGCATAAAAGTCCACCAACTTGCCTTTAAAATTTAGCAACTGACAGTTGCACATATGAAATGTTGTGAAAATATGGTTTTCAAATTATAATTTATCGGGATGGTTAATATAGAACCGAACACCATGTAGGGGCGATTCACGAATCGCCCGAATAAGGTTACCATCACACTTTGGAATGGGTCATTCGTGAATGACCCCTACAAGGTTTTTGTTCCTATTTTAATTTCATATCATCCCGCTAAACTCCAATTTATCAATCAATTTGATTATTGTTTATATATTCTTTTTGTGATATAATACAACAAAAATTTTACGAAAGGTGAAATCTTTAATATGAACACAAAAAGAAGAATAGATTTCACAATTGAAGAAAAGTATGACGGTAAGCGTGTTCTTGATTTTCTTAGAAATCAAGCAAAGGCATCGGCACGACTTATTACAAAGCTCAAGCACGATGACGACGGAATTATGCTTAACGATGTACATGCTCGTACTGTTGATTTGATGAAAAAAGGTGATATTTTATCAATCACCTTGCCTGTGGATAAAGAAGAACAGACAAATGCTGTTGAGCCTTTGCCATATCCCTTAAAGGTTTTTTATGAAGATGAAGATTTACTCATTGTGGATAAGCCGGCAGGACTTCCTTTGCATCCGTCACATAATCATCAGGGTGACACTTTGGCAAATGCTGTGGCATATCACCTTCAACAACAGGGCAAATCATCTGTTTTTCGTTCAATCGGTCGTCTTGACAGAGGAACATCGGGAATCGTTATATGCGGACTTAACAGATTTGTTACAGGTATTCTTAACGGCAAGATTTACAAGGAATATATGGCTGTTTGTGACGGAGTTTATGAGGGCGAAGGAATTATTGACCGACCTATTTATCGTCCTGACCCAATAAAGACATATCGTACAGTTGACGAACGCGGTGAAGTTGCAATTACTGAATGGAAGGCACTTTCACATCATGACGGTAAAACTTTATTACGAATTCACCTGCAAACAGGAAGAACGCACCAAATCAGAGTGCATTTTGCGTCTTTGGGTACTCCGCTTGTCGGTGACACAATGTACGGTACTCCTCGCGATGATATTTCCCGTCAGGCTTTGCATTGTTGCTATTGCAAATTCACTCATCCTGTTACAAAAGAAGTTATTGAAATTGAATCCCCTTTACCGGAAGATATTGCACAATTTGTAAAATAAGTTTCACTTGCTTATTTGTAACAATTGTGGTAAAATAGTTACAAATCGGTTACAGATTTTTCTGCAACTGACTTTTAAGGGTGATTAAATGAACGAGATTAAGGATTATGTTGTTTATTCTGACAACATAGAAATATATACTCCGCCTACAATGCCTGAAAAACAAGACAAGTTTTATAAAAATCTTGTTTATGTTGCATCTGCAGTGGTTTCAAAAGTCTGCATCCGTATGGGCAGTAAAATCGAAAAAATCAATATGGACGGTTTAAAGCCGCCTTATATTGTTCTTTCAAACCATACACAGTTTGTTGACTTTCTTGTAAGCTTCAGGGCATTACGAAAATACAATTTCAACAATATTGCCACTCTTGACGGCTTTGTGGGTATGGCAAAGATTATGGAAAAGCTTGGTTGTGCTTGCCATCGAAAGTTTACAACAGACATAAGCCTTGTTCGTGCTGTTCATAAGGTGCTTCACGAATACGGTGATATTCTTTATATGTATCCTGAAGCAAGATACACAAATGTCGGAACAACTTCTCTTATCCCTGATGTTGTTGCAAAACTCGTTAAAAAGAACAAGGTTCCTTTGGTTATTATGATTCATCACGGCAGTTATCTCAATGCACCTTTCTGGGATTTCCGTCAGTATCGTAAAGTTCCGTTCCGTTCGACTATGAAACAGGTTCTTACTGCTGAACAGGTTGAAGAAATGAGTGTTGAGGAAATCAATGAAGTTATTCATCGTGAAATGGCTTATGATGAATATAAATGGCAGAAAGAAAACAACATAAAGATTACAGAAAAGTTCCGTGCTGACGGTCTTAACAAAATTCTTTATAAATGCCCTCATTGTATGGCAGAAGGCAAGACAGTCGGTAAAGGTATTCACCTGACTTGTGAAGAATGTGGAAAACAATGGGAAATGACTGAGCTTGGTGAAATGAAAGCCTTAAACGGTGAAACTGAATTTTCACATATTCCTGATTGGTATGAATGGGAAAGAGAATGTGTCCGTAAGGAGCTTCTTGATGGTACATATAAATTCGAAGACGATGTTCGTATTCATTCATTACCGGGTATTGAGTTTATTGACCTTGGTGAAGGTAAGGTTACTCACGACCTTGAAAACGGTTTTGTTGTGACCGGTCATTATAACGGTCATGATTTCAGAATTCAGCGTCCTACAAAGTCTCTTTATACATTGCATACAGAATTTTTGTATAAAAAGCTTGGAAAGACCGACAACTTTGATGTTTCCGTTAAGGATGATTCATTCTATTGTATTCCATCTAAAAAAGATGTTGTTATGAAACTTATGTTTGCAACAGAAGAAGCGTTTAAAATTTATAACAATAGTCACATAATATAAAAAGCTATGATAGATGAAAAAAATTATTTGGATGAAGTTTGCTATTCCGACAATGTAAAAAAATACAACTTGTCAAAGCCTCCTGTTAAACAGTCGCGTACAGCAGTATTGTTTACAAAACTGTTTTCAAAAGTATTGCTTTCTCTTTTAAGAAAAGGACATGAACTAAAAAAAATCAATATGGACGGACTGAAGCCACCATATATTCTGCTTTCCAATCATATGCAATTTATGGATTTTGCTGTTTTATTTGATGCTGTCTATCCTGAAAAATTTAATTTAGTTGCAGCGAATCATGTTTATTATAAAGACTATGCCTTGTTGGAAAAGTTAGGCTGTATGTGTACGAGAAAATTTATAACCGATATAAGTTTGGTACGAAATTGCCATAAGGTCTTACAAGAATATGGTGATATCTTTGTAATGTTTCCTGAAGCACGATATACACCCGACGGTACTCAATCTATTTTACCAAGTGCTATCGGAAAGCTTGCAAAGAAAAACAAAGTTCCTGTTGTTATTCTCTTAAATCATGGTAACTTTCTTAATCAGCCATTCTGGTCTCACTATAAATTCAGAAAAGTTCCTTTCCACGCCACATTAAAACAAATTCTCGCAGCTGAAGATGTGGAAAAATTAAGTGTGGAAGAAATCAATCAAATTATCCGTAATGAGTTTCAGTATGACGATTATAAATGGCAAAAAGACAACAATATTCTCATAACTGAAAACTATCGTGCACACGGATTACATAAGATACTATATCAATGTCCGCACTGTATGACAGAAGGTAAAACCACAAGTAATGGCATTTCTCTTACCTGTAACAAATGTGGAAAAACCTGGAAAATGACTGAACTCGGAGAACTTGTAGCAGAAAATGGTGAAACTGAATTTTCTCACATTCCTGATTGGTACAAGTGGCAAAGAGAAAATGTCAGAAAAGAACTTCTTGACGGTACATATAAATACTCTGATGAGGTTCAGGCTTATGGTTTTCCAGGTGTCACTAAATATATTAATCTTGGTAAGGTTACAGTTACTCACGACCTTGAAAACGGTTTTGTGCTAATAGGAAATTACAATAATGTTGATTTTATGATTTCTCGTCCGGCAAAATCCCATTACAGTTTACATATCGAATATGAATTCGGTCATTTAAAGGGTGTTGACTGTTTTGAGGTGCCAACAAAAAACGATTCCATTTACTGTATTCCATCAAAGGAATATATGGTTACAAAACTTGCCCTTGCAACGGAAGAAGCTTTTAAAATTGCAAACACATAAAATAAAACCCTACCACTCGGTAGGGTTAAGCCTTATCTCTTGGTCAATTTTACAAATTTTTCAACAAAACTAAGATGTGTACCTGTGAATATAAGTTTTAATTCCTTATGTTTTGATATGTCCTTCGGGAAATATAGGGTGCTTCGTTTTTTCAATTTCAAAACCCTACATTTTTCTAATACTTCTGCTACGAACTGTGAACAAAAATAGTGATTTTTTCGCTTTAATGGTATTTTGAAAAAACACATTATCACACCGAGAGTTGAATATTTCAGCACTGTTTTTCTCGCCTTATAATCTTGTACCGTTTTTTTGACCTTTTCATATACTTCATCGGTTACAACAATTTCATACAAGGCACAGGGGAAGGAAGGTCTGCCCGGCTTTTCATACCTAGTTATGCTTTCTACAAGATAACCTTTGCTCACAAAAGTATAAAATGTATCCATATCTTCCTCAAGTCCAACTGATGTATGAGTATATGGAAAGCACGTGCGTAAACGCAATATTTTAGCATCAAAGCCAGGGTATTGTGTCATTAAAATGTAAATTTTTCTATATTTCATCATCTTTACCCTTTGTGTTTATTGTACAAATTCAGTATATCAATAAGCAAACCTATCGTCAAGTAATAATATTTGCCAGTTTAAAATCAGAGTTTTTTATATATTAAAAAGTCGAAATGAATTTCTGTTGTAAATCCGTTGTTATTTATAATTTTTTCTTCTGCACCTAATTCAGTTTTAAAGTAATATGGTGTCATTCTGAAAAGATTTACGCCCATTTCACCGTCAACTGTGATTTCATTTTTAACTGAAATTCTGTCAATGAACCTGAACCCGTCATATTCCGTATGCTTCTCTTCATTCTCATAGGTGTTTTCATATAAAAGCTTTTTCAGTCCCATAAGGTGACTTTTACCGGGTACAGCATAAATCATATAACCGTCTTTTTTTAGAATTCTTGACATCTCGCTTTCCACCATAGGTGCAAAAATGTTGATAGCAAGGTCAAAAGCATCATCACATAATGGCATATTAAAGCAACTGCCCACAGCGTAGTTGCATTTTTTATACTTCCCTGCTGCAAAGCGTACTGCTTCCTTGGAAATATCAAAACCAAAAAGGTCATAATCACAGGAAATGCTTTGGAGTTTTCCGTCGTAATAGCCTTCACCACAGCCACAATCTGCAATAATGATTTTTTCTTTGTTGTTAAACAGAGAATTTATGATTTCGCAAAGCTTATCTGTAAAACAATCATAACTACCACCTTCAAGAAACTCTCTACGAGAAAGCACCATTTCCTTTGAGTCACCCGGGTTGTCCGAATGTTTTTTGTTGACAGGCAGAAGATTCACATATCCCTGCTTTGCAATATCAAAAGAATGATTGTTTTCACAAGCATATGCTTTTCCCATATTATTCAATTTTGATTTGCAAATAGGACAAAGGAACATAAAATCACCTAACTCTATACTGTCATTCTGAGGAACAAAGTGACGAAGAATCTCAAAATTAAGTCACCCTGAACACAGTGAAGGGTCTATTCCAATAAGACGGAGATTCTTCGCTTCGCTCAGAATGACAAGGACGGGAATTTCACCCGCCCTACCATTATAAATTATTTCGCAACGATATTTACAAGCTTACCCTTAACATAGATTTCCTTGATAATATTCTTGCCATCGAGTTCTGCTGCAACCTTTTCATCAGCCTTAGCCATAGCAACCGCATCAGCCTGTTCGATGTCAGCAGGTACATTGAGCTTTGCACGAATTTTACCGTTAATCTGAACAACGATTTCGATTGTTTCATCAATGCACTTTGCTTCGTCATATGTTGGCCATTCACCGTCAGCAGCCATCATCTTACCATAACCGCATGCTTCCCACATTTCTTCAGTAACGTGAGGAGCAAATGGGTTAACAAGGAGAAGAAGTGCTTTGAGTTCTGCACGGTTGATTGAACCCTTTGTATAAATTGCGTTAAGAAGTGTCATAAGTGCTGCTATTGCAGTGTTATACTTAAGAGCTTCAATGTCTTCTGTAACTTTCTTGATTGTCTTGTGGAATGAAGAAGAAAGTTCCTTTGAGAATTCGTCACCGTCTGTGAGAATTTCCTGTAAGTTCCAGATTCTGTCAACAAATCTCTTACAACCCTTAACTGAATTTTCTGACCAAGGAGCAGCCTGTTCATAGTCACCCATAAAGAGTACATAAGTACGAAGAACATCAGCACCGAAAACATCAACAACTTCGTTAGGGTCGATAACATTACCGCGAGATTTACTCATTTTAACACCGTCAGGTCCAAGGATAAGACCCTGTGCTGTTCTCTTTGCATATGGTTCAGCACCTGGTACTGCACCGATATCATAAAGGAACTTGTGCCAGAAACGAGAATAGATAAGGTGACGAGTAACGTGTTCCATACCACCATTATACCAGTCAACAGGCATCCAGTAGTTAAGCTTATCCATATCAGCAAGACATTCGTCATTATGTGGGTCAATGTATCTTAAGAAATACCATGATGAACCTGCCCACTGTGGCATTGTGTCAGTTTCTCTCTTTGCATCGCCACCACATTTTGGACACTTGCAGTTAACATATGATTCAATCTTTGCAAGTGGACTTTCGCCATCTGTACCAGGAGCAAAGTTTTCAACATCAGGAAGTCTTAACGGAAGTTCTTCGTAAGGCACAGCAACCATACCGCACTTTTCACAATGTACAATCGGAATCGGTTCGCCCCAATAACGCTGACGGTTGAATGCCCAGTCCTTCATCTTGTACTGAACACCGCCTTCGCCGATGCCCTTTTCCTGTAAGAAATCAATCATTTTTGCGATTGAATCCTTCTTGTTGTCAATACCGTTAAGGAAATCAGAGTTAACCATTTCACCGTCACCTGCATAAGCAGCTTCGTCGATATTGCCACCCTTGATAACCTCAATAATGTCGATACCGAATTTCTTTGCAAAGTCGTAGTCACGGTCATCGTGTGCAGGAACAGCCATAATAGCACCTGTACCGTAACCCATCATTACATAGTCAGATATGTAAATAGGAATATCCTTACCGTTTACAGGATTCTTTGCAGTAATTCCTGCAATCTTAACACCTGTCTTATCCTTTACAAGCTGTGTACGCTCAAACTCTGTCTTCTTTGCACATTCTGCACGATATGCTAAAATTTTGTCCATATTTGAAATCTTGTCAGCATATTTGTCGATGATTGGATGTTCAGGTGCCATAACCATAAATGTAACACCAAAAAGAGTATCAGGACGAGTTGTGTAAATCTTTAATTCTTCAGGAATTTCGTTAAGATTAAAGTTAACGAAAGCACCTCTTGACTTACCAATCCAGTTAACCTGCTGAAGCTTGATATTCGGAAGATAATCAACATCATTCAAGCCCTCAAGAAGCTTGTCAGCATACTCTGTAATTCTTAAGTACCAAACATCCTTTGATTTCTGAACAACATCACTGTGACAGATATCGCACTTACCACCCTGTGAGTCCTCGTTTGAAAGAACAACCTTACATGATGGACAGTAGTTAACGAGAGTCTTGTCACGGAAAGCAAGTCCGTTTTCAAACATTTTAAGGAAAATCCACTGTGTCCACTTATAGTATTTGTCGTCAGTTGTATCAACTACTCTTGAATAATCGAACGAGAAACCAACTCTCTTTAACTGACTTGTGAACTTTTCGATGTTCATATCAGTTACTTTTCTTGGGTGAATACCTGTTTTAATCGCATAGTTTTCTGTTGGAAGACCATATGCGTCAAAGCCGATTGGGAACAATACATTGTATCCCTGAAGTCTTCTTTTTCTTGATACTACTTCAAGACCTGAATAAGCCTTGATGTGACCGACGTGCATACCTGCACCTGACGGATATGGAAATTCAACAAGTCCGTAGAATTTTGGCTTTTCAGAATTATCCTGTGCCTCAAAGACTTTTGCTTCTTCCCATTTCTGTTGCCACTTTAATTCGGTGGCTTTAAAATCGTAATTCATATATACAACCTTCTTTAAAGAGATTTTTTACTATTTTAGTCTGTGATTATATCACTAATGTCTGCTTCCTTTGCATCGCCCCAGAGGTGTTCAAGACTGTATGTTTCTCTCTGGTCAGGTGTAAAAAGGTGAACCACAACTGAATTGTAATCGAGCAAAATCCAACCTGTTGATTTACCCTCAACATTTCTTGGTTCAACGCCCATTTTTGTAAGTGCATCCTGAACCTCGTCAGACAAAGCACGAATATGAGTACCTGAAGTACCTGTTGCAATTACAAAGTAATCGGCAACTGATGTAAGTTCAGTGATTTCAAGTGCTTTTATGTTTGTTGCCTTCTTATTATCAAGTGTAGCAACAATATTTTTCATAAGTTCTGTTCTGTCCATTTATTTTATCCTTTCTGCAAGAAAATTATAGGCTTTAACCGTATCAATATGAATCGGTCTGTTTTTCCTTGCATTATCTTCAATAGTAAATGAAAGTCCACGAAGGCAAGTTTTTTCAAGACTTTCTTCTGCCATCATTCGCACTTCCTTAACATCGGGATATTCCCTGTCATCAGAAGTCAAATCGGCAACATAAATTATTTTTTCAAGCAAGGTCATATTTTCCTTACCTGTAGTATGCCATCTTACTGCTGAAAGTATTTCTTCATCAGTAACATTTAGATTTTTCCTGAGATAAACTTCACCTGCTATTGCGTGAAGCGTAACCGTTATGTTCTTTTCACTTTCAGTGAGAATTTGACCATCACTCTCAATAAGCTCAATCATTTTTTCGACAGGTTCATATCGCATTATATCGTGAATAAGTCCTGCTGTATATGCTTTTTCTGTGTCGCCACCAAAAATTTCGGCAAGGTGTTTTGCTTTTTCGGCAACACAAATTGAGTGATAAAGTCTTTGTTCTGTTAGCCGTTCTTTAAGGATTTCAAGGAACTCAATATTTCTTTCCGTATCCATAGAGTTTATTTGTCTCCATATACTCGATAATTTCAGGGTCAACAAGACCGTAAAGACTTCTCTTCTGGTCGATTCTTTCCCGGATTTCACTTGAACTTACTTCATAAGCATCAAGAAGTGAAATATGTATATTCTTTGCATCAAGCTGTGGCATATAAATACCCAATCTTTCAAATGCATATGAACGAAGCTCCTGAACGGTATCGTCATTGTCGCGAGATGCAACACAGATTGTGCATTTTTCAAGCAACTCCTTGTGCTTATACCACTTATGGAAAATAAGGAACATATCTGAACCGATAATGAGATAAAGTTCATCATTAGGATACTTTTTCATAAGCTCGTCAACAGTAAAAATTGTATAACTGCTTGTTTCCCTGTCCATTTCCATAGTGCTTATTTCAAATTTTGGATTCTTAAAAGCAATTTTACACATTGCAACTCTGTGCTTGTTATCAGCCAAATCGTCACAACGCTTATGTGTAGGGATTTTATTAGGAATGATTAAAACCTTGTCGAGTTCTAACTCCTCTGCCATTTTTTCAATCATTCTTGTGTGTCCCTTATGAGGAGGATTGAATGTTCCGCCAAAAATACCTATCTTCATCTCTTGTTCGCCTTCTTTTTCTCGTCTTTATGAAGTTCAGGGTTGTAACGATAGAAAATCATACTTCCACCGATTACACCAACGCAATCACTGTTTGTTGCTTCTGCAAGTTTTTGTGCAATTACTTTTGGTTTTTCAGGACTTGTTTCCAAAAGCACCTTGATTTTAATAAGTTCGCGTGCCTTGAGTGCGTCATCAGTCTGCTTTATAAGTGCATCTGAAATTCCGCCTTTGCCAACCTGAAACAATGCCTGAAGCCCGTTCGCCTGACTTCTCCAATATGCTCTTTCTTTACTTGTCATATTATTCTCCTAAAAATTATGTCAATTTGTTTGTCATTCTGAGGAGTATAACGACGAAGAATCTCTGTTGGTTAACTATTCACTTTAACGGAGATTCTTCGCTACGCTCAGAATGACACTCTTCTTACTTTTTTATAAATACTTTGGTAATTCTTCTACAAATTTTCGAAGGGCGTTTCCGCGATGGCTGACTTTGTCTTTTTCTTCGGCAGAAAGTTCACCGAAGGTTTTATCCCCTACTAAAAATACAGGGTCATAACCAAAGCCACCGTTTCCGTGTACCTCATAAGCAATCTTGCCTTCGCAAGTGCCACGAACTGAAAAACTTCTTCCGTCAGGGAAACAGCAACAAACACAGCTAACAAATCGTGCTGTTCGTTCTTCGTCAGGAACATCCTTCATAAGTCTTAAAAGCTTTTCGTTATTTTTAGCATCGTTTCCGTGTTCACCACCGAAACGGGCAGAATAAACTCCAGGTGCACCGTCAAGGAAATCAACCATAAGTCCTGAATCGTCTGCAACACAGACCATTCCACTTTCTTTACAGCCACTATCGGCCTTTAAGAAAGCGTTTTCTTCAAATGTTTCTCCTGTTTCGTCAACATCTGAAAGAATGATTCCTGCCATATCGGCAGTTAAAACATTTATTCCTAACGGGGCAAGAATTCTTTGTAATTCCGCCTGTTTTTTCATATTATGAGTTGCGATTAAAAAGTCCAAAGAATCCCCTTCTCTTCTTTTCTTTCTTTTCAGGCTCTTCTGTTACCTGTTCTTCTATCTCTTCTTCCTGTTCGGATTCTCCAGCATCTGTTTCGGCAGTTTCTTGAGTTCCTCCAACGTCTTCAGAGGAGAATTCTTCTTTTTGTAAAAGATTTTCATTAACTTCTTCGAGTTCTTCCGGGCTCTCTTCAACAATTTCAATTGTGATGTCCTCCTCATCCTTGTACTCTATCTTATCAAACAAGCCATCTGCAAAGGCTGACGGTTTGAATGGTTGTAAGTCGTCAATCTGTTCACCGACACCGATAAATTTGACAGGAATTCCAAGCTCGTTTTTGATTGCCAAAACAACACCACCGCGAGCAGTACCGTCAAGCTTTGTAAGAACAATACCTGTGATTTCGGCAACAGCCTGAAATTCGCGAGCCTGATTAACTGCATTCTGTCCTGTTGTTGAGTCAAGCACCAACAAAACCTCACGGTCAGAGTATGGCAATTCACGGTCAATAACTCGGTAAATCTTATTAAGCTCGTCCATAAGATTTTTCTTGTTATGAAGACGTCCTGCTGTATCAATAATTATAATTTCATTATCTCTTGCTTTTGCAGCATTGATTGTGTCAAATACAACTGCAGCAGGGTCAGCACCTTCCTTGTGCTTGATAATGTCAACACCTGCTCTGTCAGCCCAGATTTGTAACTGGTCAATAGCAGCAGCACGGAAAGTATCGGCAGCACCAAGAATAACGCTTTTGCCTTCTGCCTTATACATAGCAGCCATCTTACCGATTGTTGTTGTCTTACCAACACCGTTTACACCGATTACAAGGATAATTGACGGTACTGTGATAAGTCCCATATCCTCGCCACCGTAAAGCATTTCGGAAATAATGTCCTTAATTTTCTGACGAATTTCGTTGGCATCTCTGATTTTGCCTTTTTCTGCTTCTTCACGAAGCTTTTCTGTAATCTCAACGGCAGTTGTAACACCAACATCACCCATAACAAGAATTTCTTCAAGTTCAGTATAAAGGTCATCGGTGATTTCGTCGAAGCTGTCGAGCATATCGTCGATAGCACCTGCCATTTTATTTCTTGTCTTTGTAAGACCAAAGTTGATTTTCTTAAAAATTCCCATAATGATAATCCTTTCGAGAATTTATTTAGTGTCATTCTGAGGAGTATAACGACGAAGAATCTCTGTTGATTTATATATTTACTTAATGGAGATTCTTCGCTTCGCTCAGAATGACTTTGTTTTTAAATTAGGCGAGGCCAAGCTTTCTTGCCAATTCTGCAGTTTTTAATTCAAGTATTTTCGATACGCCTTCTTCCTGCATTGTAACACCATAAAGCATATCTGCTTCTTCCATTGTACCGCGACGATGAGTAATAAGAATGAACTGTGTATTTTTCGTCATTCTTCTTACATACTGGGCATAACGGACAACATTGACATCGTCAAGGGCGGCCTCAACCTCGTCAAAAATCACGAATGGTGCAGGAGTAACTTTAAGAATTGCAAAAAGAAGTGCAATAGCAGAAAGTCCTTTTTCACCACCTGAAAGCAGGTTGATATTCTGAACATTTTTGCCCGGTGGCTGAACCTTGATTTCAATATCACATTCAAGCACATTCATCTCATCCTCAAGAATAAGCTCTGCTTTACCACCACCGAAAAGCTCGGCAAAGGTTTCACCGAATGCAACATTGATTTTCTGGAACTGTTCACGGAACTGAACGCTCATTTTCGTTGTTAAATCGTCAATAAGTTTTATAAGCTCTGCCTTTGATTTTTCAACATCTCCGATTTGTTCCGACATAAATTCATATCGTTCGGAAACTTCCTTGTACTCGTCAATAGCAGAAACATTGACTGAACCGAGTCCGCGAATTTCATTTTTGAGTGCTGAAAGTCGGGTTCTTGCGTCACCGATATTTTCGATTACGATTTCAAGAGCAATTGCTTCGCGTCGTGTCAACTGATACTCGTCATAAAGCTTTGAGTTGTATTCCTCAAACTCGTTAAGCATTGATGCCTTTCTTTCTTCAAGTCGAGCAAGGTCACCACTAATTCTTTCTCTTTCGGAAGATTTCTCTTTTTCAAGGTTACGAAGGTCTGTGTTTTCCTTTTCAAGCTGTGCTCTGTTTTCAAGTAAGTCGTCAACATCCGTCTTTGCATTACCACATTGTTTGCGAAGTCCATCAGCAGACTGTCGAAGACTTTCAATATCGTTTGTAAGCCAGATGTTTTTGTTTCTGAATGCCTCGATTTCATTATCAAGTTCAGAAAGTCGGTCAGAATGTGAACCTTTGAGAATGTTAAGTCTGCGAATATTATCGTCAGCAGATTCAATATCCTTTTCATAGCCTAAGATTTCAAGACGAATTTGTTCAGCCTTTTGTGAAAGCTCTTCACGAACAAGAGAAAGACTTTCTCTGTCACCGCTGACAGCTTCAAGACTCTTTTCCTTTTCTGCAATTTCAACTGTGAGTTCCTCAACCTTTGTTTTTGCAGTAAGACTGTCTTCCTGTATTTTGTCAATTCTTGCGTTCAGTATGCGTTCTTCTTCGATAAGCTCGCCAACACCACCTGATGAAGTTTCATACTGTTCCACAGCAAGGTTATATTCACCCTCAAGACGGATTTTTTCTTCATTTGCAGAAAGAATGTCGCCTTCGATACCGTTAAGGTCAGCAACCGCAGAAGCCAAATCCTCTGAAAGCATTTTTTCCTTAATCAAAAGAGTTTCTTTCTTTTCTTCCAAATCCTTAACACTTGCAGTAAGCTTTTCAATCTCGTTACCGCGACTGAGCATTCCAACGCCCTGTGCCTTGCTACCACCGGTCATTGAACCGCCTGCATTGATTACCTGACCGTCAAGTGTCACGATTTTAAATCTGTTTTTATATCTCTTTGCCATTGTGATAGCAGAGTCCATATCTTCACAAACAACAGTTTTACCAAGAAGATTTTCAATAATCTCTCTGTACTGCTTGTCCGTAGATACGAGTTCAGATGCAATATTCACAAAACCATAGCAATCGTCAAGGTCACTTTCCTCAAGTCGTCTTGCTTTGATTGCAGTAAGTGGTAAGAATGTTGCACGACCACCACGAGTTTCCTTAAGATATGAAATTGCCTTTTTTGCATCGTTTTCATTGTCAACAACAATGTTCTGAATAGCATTTGCTAAAGCAGTTTCAACTGCAACTGAAAATTTATCCTTAACAGTTATAAGCTGTGAAAGTGGTCCATGAATACCCTTTAAAGCACCTCGCTTGCTTTCTTTCATCACGCTACGAACTGAACCCTGATAACCCTCCATATTCTTTTCAAGGTCATCGAGAATTCTTATTCTTTCGTTTTTACGGTCAATTTCACTTTGTAATGTGCTGATTTCAGCCTTAACCTTTTCGCTTTTTTCTGTTCTTGTTTCTACTTTTATTCTGTAACCGTCAACTGCATTTTTATACTCGTTGATTTTTTCAATACACTCATCAAGAACCTTTTTAGCCTCGTTTTTCTTTTCTTCAAGCGCTAAAACAACTTCCTTACGGTTGCCTAAAAGTTCATCAATAGCAGTAATTCTTGTTCTGATTTCTTCAATCTGGGAATTTGCAGTTTCGCTGACAACTCGATTGTCGGCAAGATTTACGGTAAGAACTGAAATTTCCTTTGCAAGCTGGGCAGCAACAGTTGCAAACTCGTTGTTTTCAACCTGAAGTTTTTCGATTTCAGCCATCTGTTCCTGAAGCTTTTTATTTGCCTCCTCAAGACCTGATTGTGACACCTGCTTCTGCTTTTCAGTTTCTTCAATCTGTGCGTCGATACTTGCATCGTCCTGATTTGCCAATAATTTATCTTTTTCGAGTCTTTCGATAGATTCGTTGTTATGTAAAATTGAGTTTTCGTAAACCTTTGCCTGTGCTTCAAGCTCACTTGCCTGTTCTTCGAAATGAGATGTTGATGAACGAACCTCTTCAATCTTCACATTGATTTCGCGAGTCTTTTCGATTATATCGTTCATCTTCTGCTCGATTTCCTCAAGCTGACGCTGAGCGTCTTTGTACTGAACGGAAGCAATGTCAATTTTTCTGTCTTGTTCTTTTAATTTTTCCTGAGTTTTTTCAATATTATAAAGCCAGATGCCGATTTCAAGATTTTTTCTTTCTTCGGCAAGGACTAAAAACTTCTGTGCCTTTTCACTCTGTGTCTTCAAAGGCCCTACACGACTTTCAAGCTCTGATAAAATATCGCGAAGACGAACGAGATTTTCTTCTGCCTGTGAAAGTCTTTTGAGTGCATCCTGTCTTTTATAACGGAAATGCGAAATACCTGCTGCTTCTTCAAACATCTCGCGTCGTTCACCTGATTTTGAAGAAATAAGCTCGGCAATTTTACCCTGACTGACCATTGAATAGCCGTCCCGACCAAGACCCGTATCCATAAACAATTCGTTAATGTCACGAAGTCTTACGCTTTCACCGTTGATTTTATATTCACTGTCACCGCTACGGTAAAAACGACGAGTGATGCTTACTTCGTCACTATCCTTACCAAGTGTTCGGTCAGTATTATCAAGACAAAGAGTAACCTCCGCAAAGCCTGTTGCCTTACGGAATTTTGTACCGCTGAAAATAACATCTTCCATTTTTGAGCCACGAAGACTCTTTGTTGACTGTTCACCGAGAACCCAACGGACAGCATCAGAAATATTACTCTTACCACTACCGTTAGGGCCGACAACACCCGTTATTCCCTTATTAAATTGAAGTACTGTTTTTTCGGGACAGGACTTAAAGCCCTGCATTGTAATTGATTTTAAAATCATTTATTTTCTACAACCTTAACTTCAAATTCTTCTAAATTTTCATTACCCTTTATTATACAATGAAATCCTTGATTTTTCAATGCTTTTTCGTTTCTTTTCTGCTGTCCTTTTGCCTTAGATAAGGCTTTTTCCTTAACAAAAACCGTATATTCGTGGTTTTTGTCTTTTCCTGTCAATTTCTCAAGGATTTTTTTAAGATAAATGCACCCTTCACAAAGCTCACGAAATGCAGGATGATAAGCACCGCCAACCATATCACCTTCAACTGTTTCGCTACTGTGAAGACCTAATTTTATGACTTTTATGTCGTGATTTTCGAACAACTGCAGAAGTTCTGCACAGAATGGTGCTGCTTCTTCTGCTGTCGGTGCTTTGTATTCACCAATATCCTGCAAATATGCCAAATGAGTGTTTTTAAGTACAACTGTAGGATAAATTCTCACGGTATCAGGCTTTAATTTTATTATTTCTTTTGCTGTATATAAATCTTTTTGAAAGTCACTTTTATAAAGACCTGTCATCATTTGTAATCCAAGCTCAAAGCCATAGTTTTTAATAAGTGCTGATGCTTGTTTTACATCATCTGCTGAATGTCCCCTGTTGTTAGCAGAAAGAACACCATCATCCATGCTTTGTGCACCTAATTCAATGGCTGTTACACCATAGCTTTTAAGGACAGAAAGCACTTCATCATCTATGCAATCAGGTCGCGTTGACACTCTGATTCCCTTGAATTTATGTGTATCTAAAAAATGCTTTGCGGCGGTTAAAAGAAAACACATATATTCCCTTTCAATCGCCGTAAAACTACCGCCGAAAAATGCAATTTCAGTATCTTTCGGGTTCACATTATATTCAATTGCTGTCTTTACTGCATCCTCCACATCACTGGGTGTTGCAGGCACGGTTTGTCCGCTGATTACCCTTTGATTACAAAAACTGCAGTCATTGGGACAACCCTTATGTGGCACAAAAATGCTTATGTTGTTGTGGCTCATAATCCCATTAACTCCAAAGCGGATTTTGCAGCCTCCTGCTCGGCCTTTTTCTTGCTTCTGCCTTTACCGCTACCGATTACATTGCTGTTCATATGTATTTCAACGATAAACTCTTTGTCGTGGTCAGGCCCACTTTCACCAACAACAACATACTCAAATTTTTCTGTTGGATTCTGCTGTAAAACCTCCTGCAAGGTGCTTTTATAGTCCTTGAAAACAGGCTTTTCTTCTGTTGAAATCTCAATAAATGGCAACACAAATTTCTTTGCTTCTTCTATTCCTCCATCAAGATAAATAGCAGCAATCAATGCCTCAAAAGCATCAGACACAACTGACGGACGATGACGACCACCTGTATGCTCCTCACCTTTACCAAGCAAAATCATATCGCCAAGCTGTATTTTTTCGGCATATTCAAAAAGAGTTTTTTCACAAACTGAGTAAGCGCGTTTTTTTGTGAGCTCACCTTCCTGCTTGTTTTTATAATGCTCGAAAAGGTATTCGGCAGTAATAAAGCCTAACACCGAGTCACCTAAAAACTCAAGTCGCTCATTGTCAAGACCCGTGCCCTTTTCATTAGCATAGGAAGAATGAGTCAATGCTCTTTTAAGCAGACCTTTATCCTTAAATTCATATCCGATTTTATTTTCAAAATCAGTCATTTTTATTCACCTAAATTATTGTTTTTTGCATATTCTTTAAGAGAGTCCATACCACGATTTGCAAGTTGCATATATCTCTCTTGCTTATCGCGAATTTTTTCTTCTAATGGTGGTAATACTCCAAAATTCGCACCCATTGGTTGAAAATTCTTAACGGATTCATCACTTATATATCGGCTCAACGCACCAATCATTGTGTCCTTTGGAAGAACAACAGTTTCCTCACCTTTAAGACGACGAGCAAGGTTAATTCCTGCCATAAGACCACTTGCAGCCGATTCCATATAACCTTCAACGCCTGTAATCTGTCCGCCAAAGAAAAGTAAAGGATTGTTTCTTAAACTGAAATCACCGTTTAAAAGTCTTGGTGAATCAATAAATGTGTTTCGGTGCATTACACCGTAACGAAGAAATTCGGCATTTTTAAGTGCAGGAAACATACTGAAAACTCGTTTTTGCTCACCGAATTTCAGGTTTGTCTGAAATCCCACAAGATTGTACATTGTACCGTCTTTATTTTCTTTACGAAGCTGAAGATTTGCCCAAGGTCTGTGGCCTGTGCGAGGGTCAGTAAGACCAACAGGCTTAAGCGGACCGTATCTCATAGTATCCTTGCCACGAGATGCCAACACCTCAATAGGCATACAACCCTCATAAACATCTTTTCGTTTATCAAAGGAATGAACATCAGCACTTTCTGCGTTTATAATCGCATCATAAAAAGCTTCATATTCTTCCTTATTCATAGGGCAGTTGATATAGTCAGCTTCGCCACCACGGTCATATCGTGACTGGGCAAAAGCACAACTCATATCAATACTTTCTGCACTGATAATCGGTGCTGCCGCATCATAAAAGGAAAGTCCGTTACCGCACATTTCGCGGATTTTTTCAGCAAGGCTGTCACTTGCCAAAGGTCCTGCACAGATTACGACACCGTCATAACCCTCAGGAATATCCGTAACTTCCTTTTCGATAATATTTATATTTTTATCATTTTTAATTTTTTCTGTAATAATTCTTGAAAATTCATAACGGTCAACTGCAAGCGCACCACCTGCCTCAACCTTACATTCATAGGCAGATTCAACACAGATTGAGCCTAAATATGCCATTTCGTGCTTTAAAAGTCCTGCGGCCGAATTGAGTCTTTCTGCCTTTAATGAGTTTGAGCAGACAAGCTCTGCAAGCGTATCAAGCTTATGTGCAGGAGATTTTTTATGTGGCTTCATTTCGAATAAATCAACCGTTATTCCGTTTCGTGACAATGCACTTGCACATTCAACACCTGCAAGTCCGCCACCAATAACAGCTACTTTCATTCTTCCTTAGCCTTTCTTTTTCTCTCTGCTTTTTTCTCAAATCCACAGCCCTCGTTAAGACAAGCAACAATTCCGCCTTTTCTCTTGAAAAGTGACTTGCCGCATTGCGGACAAAGGTCATCAGTAGGCTTATCCCAAGTCATAAAGTTACATTCAGGATAATTTCCGCAACCATAGAAAGCAAAACCACGCTTTGACTTCTTTTCAATAACCTTGCCACCGCAAACAGGGCAAGTTGCCTTTGTTTCAACAACTAAAGGCATTGTGTTTTTACATTCAGGGTATCCGGGACAAGCAAGGAATTTACCGAAACGACCTGATTTTACAACCATATTGCGACCGCACTTATCACATTTAATGTCTGTTTCATCTTCCTTAAGCTTAATCTTCTGACCCTGCATTTCTGCCTTTGCCTTATCAACTGTTGCAATAAAGTCATCATAGAATTCGTGAAGCATCTTGATATAATCAGTTTCACCGCTTTCAACCATATCAAGCTGTGATTCCATACCTGCAGTAAACTTAACATTAACAATCTTTGAGAATTTATCTTTTAAAAGTGTAGTAATAGCTTCGCCAAGTTCAGTCGGCTTTAACTGTTTTTGTTCACGGATTACATATTCACGCTGGGTAATTGTTGAAATGATTGAAGCGTAGGTTGACGGACGACCGACACCTGTTTCTTCAAGTGCTTTAATAAGAGATGCTTCTGTATATCTTGCAGGTGGCTGTGTAAAATGCTGATTGCCAACGAGTTCTTTCATCTTAATGGAATCACCCTCATTAATTTTCGGAAGCTTGCCTTCTTCCTCTTCATCCTCATCAGTACCTGTTTCATAAAGACGAGTATAGCCGTCAAAACGGACCGAATAGCCGTTTGCTACAAATGTGATAAACTTACCGTTTGATTTGTCCTGTTCATTTGCACCTGTAATCTCTGCCTTAACGGTATCCTGAACACAGTTTGCCATAAGAGATGCCACAAATCGTTTCCAGATAAGGTTATAGAGCTTATATTGGTCAGCAGTAAGACTTGACTTTGCCACTTCAGGAGTAATTGCCATCATTGTAGGACGAATTGCTTCGTGACCGTCCTGAGCGTTTGCCTTTGTCTTGAAATATCTTGGTTTTTCAGGAAGATAATCTTTGCCGAAAGTGTTTTTGATATATTCATTTGCTGCTGCTCTTGATTCCTCTGAAATACGAAGAGAGTCAGTTCTCATATATGTGATAAGACCCACTGAGCCAAAGCCCTGAACCTCAACACCTTCGTAAAGTTCCTGTGCAACCTTCATTGTTTTTCTTGCCTGGAAATTAAGCTTACGGGATGCTTCCTGTTGCATAGTTGAGGTTGTAAATGGTGGAGCAGGCTGACGACGACGAACACCTTTTTTTACTGATGTTGCCTCGTATTCAGCACCGTCAAGTCGTGCTAAATACATATCGCTCTGTTCCTTATTTGTAATCTTCACTTTGCCTGTTTCATCACCTGTGAACTGTGCTTTGAAAGCCTTTTTTGATGATGGTGCAAGCATTTTTGCATCAAGAGTCCAGTATTCTTCAGGATTGAATGCTCTGATTTCGTTTTCACGGTCAACGACAAGTCTTACTGCAACAGACTGTACTCGACCTGCTGAAAGACCACGACGGATTTTTTGTGAAATGAATGGGCTTAATGTATAACCAACAAGTCTGTCAAGAATACGACGAGCCTGCTGTGCATTTACCAAATCCAAGTCAATTTTTTCAGGATGCTCTATTCCCTTAACAACACTGTTTTTATTGATTTCGTTGAATTTAACACGATTATTTTCGTTCATATCAAGGTCAAGAAGTGTTGCAAGATGCCAGGAAATAGCTTCTCCCTCACGGTCAGGGTCGGCTGCGAGAATAACTGCTTCTGAATTATCGGCAAGTTCCTTAAGCTCTTTTACCAACTTTTCCTTTCCTTTGATAACAGCATATTTAGGTGCAAAATCGTTCTTAACATCAACGCTTAATTTTGCAGCAGGAAGGTCGCGGATATGACCCTTTGATGACACAACTGTGTAATCCTTTCCTAAATATTTCTGAATACTCTTTGCCTTTGAAGGCGACTCAACAATTACGAGTTTTGACATATATCATCATCCTAATATTAAATCTTCAGTTTATTTTATATCTTCTTCCGCTTAACTGCTGTACAAGACCGTAAATTTCAAGCTCCGTAACAGCAGACAGCGTTTGTTCTGTGGTAAGTCCACAGTTATTTATTATTTCGTCAATGTGGTTTGGCTCCACACCTAAAAAATCATAGACCCTTTTCGCACTTTCTGTCAAGTAGTCAGGTGCATTCTTTTTAGTTTCAACTGTTTTTTCAGGAGCACTTGTCTTTTTTGAGGGCGCAAATGATTTTGTGAGATACCCTTGTGTTCTTCTCAATATTTCATCATTTGGAAAAGGCTTTACATCTCCAAGCATATCAAAATACTTCCCATAATATGCATCCAGAATGTCATTTGGTGAAAAAACAGGTGTTGCACCCTGACGGATAAGGTTATTTGTTCCGAGAAATGAGGAGCTTACCAAATCACCGGGTACTGCAAAAACATCCTTACCCTGTTCAAGAGCAAGTCTTGCTGTTATAAGTGAACCGCTTCTTTCACCTGCTTCAACCACAACCGTTCCGAGAGAAATACCTGAAATAATACGATTTCTCAATGGGAAAGTGACTCTTGTTGCAGAAACATATGGAGCAAACTCCGTTATGATTGCACCGTTTTTCACAATTTCGCGTCTTAAGGGTTCGTTTTCCATAAGATAGCTTGTACCGAGGCCACAGCCTAATACACAGATTGTCGGTCCGTTTTCATCAAGAGCACCTTGATGGGCTGCACTGTCAATTCCCAACGCACCACCTGATACTATAGTAAAGCCGATTTCCGCCATTGCTGATGACAAAGCACGCGCAACACCTTTACCGTAATCCGATGCTTTTCTTGCACCTACCACAGAAATGCTCAATTCATTTTTTAGTACTTTTTCGTCACCGTCAACATATAACACTAACGGTAAATTCTGTAAGGTCAAGAGTTTTTCAGGATAATACTCGCTTGACGGAGTAACAATTTTCCATCCCTTTTGTTTTACCGTATCATATATTTTCTGTGCATCCTCCAAGGAATATGCCTTTAACTTTTCAAGCTGTCGTTTTGTAATCACATCAAGTGAAAACAGTTCATTAAAGCTTGAAGCATAAATCTCATACGGATTCCACTCATAATATGAAACTAAATCAAGACAGCTTGCCCCTGCACCTAAACCGCAGGACATCCATATCCAATATAAATCGTAGTTCATCTTGCCATTTCCCACATTACTATTGATGCAGCGGCGGCAGCATTCAAGGACTCTGCACGACCATCCATTTTAATCGTTATTCTGTCACTGCATTTTTCGATTATTTCCTTGCTTACACCGTTACCCTCGTTACCGATTATGCACATTGCACCTTTTGAAAAATCAACGGTTGTAACGCTTTTTGCATCTCTGTCAGGAACAGTTGCGAAGACTTGTGTTCCCAAGGATTTGCACTTTTCTATTTCAGTTTCAAGACTCTGACAAATACAGACAGGAAGACGGAAAAGAGCACCCATTGAGGCTCTTAATGCTTTAGGGTTATATATATCACAACCACCAAATATTACCATACCATCAAGTCCTAACGCCTCTGCAGTACGGGAAATCGCACCTAAATTGTCGGGATTCTGAATAGTATCAAGAGCAACATATTTTTTGCCTTTTTCATACTCAAAACTGTTCTGTTTCATTTTTACAGTACACACAACACCTTGTGGAGTTACGGTATCACTTATAGATTTAAGAACTTCGTTACTGACACCATAAAATTTTTTACAACCGTTTTTTAAGGCAGTAATCTCATCACCGTACTTTTCAGCACAGTTTTCAGTACAAAAAACGCTCTGGATTTCGCATCCGCTCAAAAGGGCATCACAACAAAGACGGACACCTTCCGCTACGAAAAGTCCGCTGTTTTTTCTGTCCTTTACCGATGTCAGAAGGGCTTTTACTTCTTTAATTTTCGGGTTATTTTTAGCATTTATTACAATATCAAACATAATTTATAAAACGGAAAAACCACGCGTGAGGAGTTTCCCCAAGCGTGGTTAAATCATTATTTGAGTGCTTCTTTTGCTTTTTCTGTAAGAGCTGTAAATGCTGCAGGGTCAGCAATTGCAATCTCTGAAAGCATCTTTCTGTTAAGGTCAATACCAGCTTTTTTAAGACCATTGATGAATGTTGAGTAGTTCATACCGTTCATCTTGCAAGCAGCTGAAATTCTTGTAATCCAGAGCTTTCTGAAATCACGTTTCTTCTGCTTTCTTCCGATGTAAGCGTAGTTACCACTCTTCATAACAGCCTGCTTAGCAGTTCTGAAAAGCTTGCTCTTTGAGCCATAGTAACCCTTAGCGAGTTTTAATACTTTATTTCTTCTTTTGCGAGTCATCATCGCACCTTTAACACGTGCCATTTCTCTTTACCTCCGATTGAATAGATACGTTTATGCGTTTTTCACGCTTCGAATAATTGGTTTATTTGTAAGGAATAAGACGCTTAATCTGTGCTGTATTTGTCTTATCAGCAACAGCTGTCTGACGAAGTCCTCTTTTTCTCTTTGTGCTCTTCTTTGTTAAGATATGAGACTTGTTAGCGTGTGCTCTGATTGGCTTGCCGTTCTTTGAAAGCTTAAATCTTTTCTTAGCTCCGCTATGTGTTTTAATCTTTGGCATAATAATATCCTCCTAATTATAAATTCCTTTTACTTTGTGCCCTTAGGGGACAAGAACATGAGCATCTGACGACCTTCAAGTTTTGCAGGTTTGTCAACTGTACCCAATTCCTCAACAGCAACTGCAAATCGTTCCATAATTCCGTTACCCAAATGAGCGTGAGCCATTTCACGACCTCTGAAACGGATTGAAACCTTTACTTTGTTGCCGGATTTCAAGAACTTGAGAGCATGATTTACCTTAGTCTCAAAGTCATGCGTATCAATGTTGACAGAAAGTCTGATTTCTTTTGTTTCAATAACCTTCTGATTTTTCTTTGCTTCTTTTTCTTTCTTTGCCTTGTCAAAACGATACTTACCGTAATCCATAATCTTACAAACAGGCGGTTGCGCGTTTGGTGCGATTTTTACAAGGTCAAGACTGCGTTTTTCAGCTTCCTTAAAAGCATCCTTTGCAGACATAATACCAAGCTGTTCGCCGTCGTCAGTAATAACTCTGACTTCTTTGTCGCGAATTTCTTCATTGATTTGCAATTCTTTAGTACTGATAAATAAACACCTCTCTGTGCCCTATGGGCGAAATTGAAAAAGTGGACAGAGAAATTCTGTCCACCACAATACAATTTAGTCCTTTTATATAAAAGAAAATGTATTGACCATTCAGCCCGATTACCGAAAGGTGAGAACAAAATTTAACTGTTCTGCTTTATTTTGCTCTGTTATTATATCACAAAAAAACCGATTGTCAACAGTTTTTGAAAATTATTTTATTATTGTTTTGTTATACAAATTATAATTTGACAACCCATTGTTTATTATAGTAAAATATATACATTATATTGCATTGGAGTGACTTTATGAGTTACAAAATCAGAAATCCTTATGAAAGTGTTATGTCACTTATTGAAAATGAAGATAATCACTACAAAACAAATCTTCATACACATTCAACATACAGTGATGCCAACGATACTATGACCGATATGATTAAAGGCTTTTACGACAATGATTTTGACATTGTTGCCTTTGCCGAACACGGTATTTTAGGCAAATACTGGAATGAAGAACCGACTCATATTCCATTTTTCAATTTCCAGTATCTGTGGCACGGTCAACGCAGTTATCTCACAGAAGAACAGTACAAAGCAATCAAAAACGGTACATACAAAACTGAAAAAGGCACAAGAACTAAAAAGCGTGGACTCCACGATGTTCCGAATGCCATTGAATGCAATATGTTCACCATTATGAAGAACCATGTTAACGGATATTTTACCGACAACGCATACGAAGGTGTTCAAGGGCTTGAATTTGACTATGAAATTCCACTTGATTTAATTGAAAAAAGTGGTGGCATTTCTCATATCAATCACCCAACGGATTTATTACAGGCAAAGAAAAACCCCGATTGTGCAAAAGAAGAAAAGAACATTCATTTCTTTGCAAATCTTCTAAAAAAATATCCTTCTTGTATGGGGATTGAAGTGCTTAATATGTACGACATTCCAAATCGTAGTGACCGTATTCTTTGGGATGAGCTTTTAAAGCTCCTTACACCACATGGTAGAAAAGTGTTTGGTTTTTCAAACAGCGATGCACATCAGGTTGACCAGATTGACACAGCATTTATGGACTTTATTCTTCCTGAATATTCACTCGATAATCTTCGTAACGCTATGGAAACAGGCACATTCTTTTCAATCGCCCGTTATGCTAAAAATGAACTTGGTGAAGATTTTAAAGGCGTTGGCCCTACTCCAAAAGTCACAGGACTATCAGTTGACGACGAAACCGATATAATAACAATTAAAGGTATAAATTGCAAGGAAATCGACTGGATTGCAGATGGTGAAACAATTAAGACAACAACTATTGAAAATGATGGTGAAATAGTTTCAACAATCAACTTAAACGACTATACTGGCAAAATTTCTTGTTATGTCCGTGCCCAGCTTAAAGGCAAAGGCGGTATTTGTCTTACACAGGCATTTGTCCTTGATGACGGAAATATGGATAGTCTTAAAAAGCCGATTATCGAAGAAAAACTTACCGAAGAAGAAAAGAAAAAACGAAAATTCTATAGCAAAAAAATAGGTGTAGTTTACGGAAAATTGACAAAGAAGATATAAAAAACAAACAAGATACGGTGGGACTTGCTCCCACCGTTTTTTATGCTGTTCAAATTATAATTTATCGGTGAGGCTTCTCCTTGAGGAGAAGCTGTCTGCGAAGCAGACTGATGAGGTGTAGGTTGCGTTAGCAACCGTTAATTATCAATACAAAACAACTTTTCCACCTCATCCGTCACCTACGGTGACACCTTCCCCTCAAGGGGAAGGCAAC
>JAZNZX010000063.1:0-3619 GCA_045595185.1 Candidatus Fimenecus sp.
GAGTTTGTCGGGATGTTTAAGGTTAGTGTCATTCTGAGGAACAAAGTGACGAAGAATCTCTGTCCTATTTTAATAGACCCTTCGTTTCACTCAGGGTGACTGATGAAATGCGAGAGATTCTTCGCTACGCTCAGAATGACCTACCAAATTAGTTATTCATCCCGACAAATTATAATTTGAATATTAAAATAAAAGCAGGGTCAATGCCCTGCCTTGATATAATCTATTACTGCTTGTGGTGAATTTTCGGGAATGTCAATTTCGACTGATGCCTCAACCATATTTTCAAGATAGTGGGCATCAGAATTGTGAAAATGCTTCATACCCTTTAAAAGCTCGTGTTTTTCTTCGTATTGTGGAATATATGCCTTATGCGTAAACTCTGCTGCTGTGAAGTTCATTTCGGGATACATAAAGCCAAGAACTGACAATACAGAATATGACGCACGGTCAAGGTGAGCAGGAAAAACAACACCGTCGAAACGACTGACTTCTTTGACAACATCGTCAATACTTATTCCCGATGCAGTTGTTAAAAGGATTTCCTCTTTTCCTAAAATCTTGTCCGTATGGTCCATTATGTACTGATTTCCGAAAATGCTTTCATCATTCATAACAGGTGGCATTGTAGTTTTAACATATTCTGAAAACTCCAATGCTTTTTCTATTGTTGGGAAAAGGCAAACTGTATGAATTTCTTCTGCTGTGCAAAGCTCCATGCCGGGCACAACTGTAATTCCCGCATCTTCACCTGCTTTCATAGCAGCAGGACAATTAAGGCAGGAATTGTGGTCGGTAAGTGCGATAATGTCATACCCCATAAGTTTAGCCATATTCACAAGGTTATACGGTGTCATATCATTATCGCCACAAGGTGACAAGCACGAATGCAGGTGAAAATCATACTTTAATCTCATAACAATTCACCAAGCTTGTTGGCAAGAGTATAGGCATTTTCTTCAGAAGAAAGAATTGCTACACCCTGCATTTCTGCTCTTATTTTGGCATTGTCGTCAAGAGTTGCGTTTTCACAAAGGACAATACAAGCACAATCGGCAAGCACTGAAACTGCAACTGCATTGATATTACCCATTACGGTAAACCAGCAATCGCCACTCTGTGCTCTGCCCATCACCCAGCTTAACAAATCGCCACAATATCCACCTGTGATTTCACGCTCAAGGTCACCTTCGACCAATATTTTAAGATTCAATTTTTCGACCAATTTATTAACTGTCATTGTTATTCTTCCTCATTTGATTTTGAGCGAAAGGGCTTAGGAATAAAGTTTTCTGCACCTTCACGATTTTTCATTTTGAAAATGCAGTCATTTATGTCTGCTTTGCCGATTACAACATCTTCTGCAAAACAATGGCACGATGGTGAACCACACATACCACAATCAAGTCCCGGTAAATCCTTTTCAAGCTCTTTGATGTCGCTCATTTTCTGCATTGCCTCAAAAACATTGTCGGCAAGCTTCCAAGGTGAAGCCTCAAGTGGCTTTTCCCAATACATTTCCTTTGGAATTGACTCATATTCAAGGTGATTACAGGACACAGGCATATACTTGCGAAGTCTTTGAAGTCTTGCCTTTGCCACAAACGGGTTTTCAACCGTCAACGGTCCGCCTACGCAACCACCTGAACAGGCATTAAGCTCGATAAATTCAAGGTCGTTGAGTTTTTCGTCTTCCAATTCCTCAAGGACTTTAATAACATTTTCAATACCGTCAGCAGCTAAGTATCTGTCCTTTAAAAGTGCTGCTGATTCGCCACCGGAGGAAGCCCAACCAACGCCGATAATACCTGAATCACTTAAAGATTCAAGCTCGATAATCTTATCCATCTGCTGTACGAGTACAGGGTAAATATCCTTGATTGCAAGGACACCGTTAATATTGGATTTTCCGTTACAAATAGGCTGTTTGATTGACGAAATCTTTGCAGTACAAGGTGTAATGAAGAATACACCAATATCCTCGTCAGCAAGTCCTGTTTCTTCGCGTGCCTTGATTCGCGCAAGACGAGCAGCCTCCTCCATTGGAGCATTCAAATCAAGCACATTTTCGATAAGATTAGGGAAACGAACTCTAATCAGTCGCACAACAGCAGGACAAGCCGAAGAAATCATAGGCATTTTTGACTTTTTCATAGAGAGAATGAGTCTTGTTGCTTCGCTGACAAGCTCCGCACCCTTTGATACCTCAAAAACATCGTCAAAGCCAAGTCTTTTAAGCCCTGTCAACACATAATCCGTGTCGTCAAGGTTATTGAACTGACCGTAAAGTGACGGTGCAGGAACTGCTATTCTGTATTTATAATCAAGAATTTCATTAAGAGAATACCTTTCAGCATACTTTGCGTGATGAGGACAAATTCTTATACATTCACCACAGTCAACGCATCGTTCCGAAATAATATATGCTTTTCCGTTACGAACTCTGATGGCATTTGTAGGACAACGCTTAAGACAGCTTACACAGCCTTTGCATTTATCCTCATCAAGTCGCACAGAATGGAAATAAGTTTCGTTCATATTTATCACTCTAATTAGTATATACTTTCAGGTACATTGTTGTACCTACACCAACGGTGGAATCAATTTTCATTTCATCGGTATATTTTTTAATATTAGGAAGTCCCATACCTGCGCCAAAGCCCAATGAACGCACATTGTCAGGTGCAGTTGAATATCCTTCCTTCATAGCAAGGTCAACATCAGGAATACCAGGGCCCTCATCAGTAAGCACCATACTGATGCTTTCAGGTGAAATTTCAACATCAATTTCGCCACCACCTGCATGAATAACAAGGTTAATTTCTGCCTCATAAAGAGCAATTACAACCTTCCTTACTGTTTCAGGGTTAAAACCTAAGTCCTTAAGGGTTTTCTTTACTGAGCCTGAAGCCTCGCCTGCACGGGTAAAGTCGTCACCCGGAACATCAAAGTGAAGTTTCAAGTTGCTCATCTCACAACTCCTCCTCGAAGACCTTTTTCGTAAAGCATACCACAGGATGCGAACATTGGCTGTTTTGTGGTCATAAGTACAATATCTCTGTCCTTTGCAAGGTCAATTATACCTTGGTCAGGCTGTTTTCCACGAACAAAAACGATGCACTGCATATCCATCATTTCAGCAGTTCTTACTACCTGTGGATTAACAAGTCCTGACAAAAGGACTGCCTGTTCCTTAACATAAGCCAAAACATCGCTCATCATATCACTTCCGCAGGCTGTAAACACCTCGCGGTCCATAAATTCCTCACCACAGATTATCTCTGCATCAAGGATTTCTTTAATTTCATATACTTTCATAATATTTTCCTCCTCACATCTGTCGGATGATATTTAATTATACACTAAAATATAAGTTATTACAATGAGCCACTTTACCGAATTATATTCATTATATTTGTGAAAAAGGACAGATTGAAATGCAAAATGCAGAATTACGAATTCCTAATTACGAATTACGCAATCATAACCACCAGTTGAACTGGTGGTTTGCACAGGCCCTATAAGGGCCGCCTACTGGCTTGCCGACTAAAAGTCGGCATAGAAGTTTGACATCGCATTACTATTTCAAGCAACCGCTCTCGTGCGGTTGTTTGTTTTT
>JAZNZX010000064.1:0-10880 GCA_045595185.1 Candidatus Fimenecus sp.
TTTGTTGTCTGCACGGTAAATTGCATAGAATTGTGCAATAATCGGATATGTTCCGTTCTGTATGTTTTCAGCAGTCGGCTCAACACCGTTTAATGAGAGCATTTTAACATTATCGTTACCAACAATTCCGTCCATATAAAAACGGAATGAAAACCCGATAGAACCGCCTGTGATAGCAAAAGGGGATTTAGGTGCGATTTTTGTGTCGCCCATAAAGGCGTTCATAGCGGATTGACTTCCGCTACCCTCTAATCGTGTAACGGGATTGATTACTCTGTTCGGACCACCAACCTGTGACCAGTTTTTATACTTTCCGCCATAAATATCACGAACTTGATGTGTTGTAAGGTTGTCAACAGGATTGTTGTCATTAACGAAAAATACAAAAGCCTCAAGTCCTACAGGCACATACACAAGCTCAACGCCTTGTTCCTCTGCATATTGTTTTTGTTCTGCTGACGGAGCAGCACAGAAAAGAATATCAGTTTCACCGTCAACAATAGCCTTGTATCCGCGAACGGTGTTTTTGTATTGCATCTTACTGTCCTTTGCAAAATTTTCACCGTAGAAATTATCGTCAGAAAAAACTCCGCCTTCGTATGTAACAGAGCCTTTTGGATAAACACAATCAATGATTGATGCGTAAACGGGAACAAGTGCTGCTGCACCATCCAAAACAGGCAGATTGTCATTAAGCTTTAATGATGAGTCAACTTTTGCCAAATCAGAGTCTTCCTCGTGAGGCAAATATTTACTCACATCAACCATTTTAGCCTGAGAAGTATCGCTGAAATTGTTTGCAAGACGAACAGTCAAAAGTGCATAAATGCTTGAATTAAAAGCACCAAATAAAACAATAACAAGAATTATGGAGATAATCTGTCTTGGTAAACTGGTTTTCTTCATATCACCAAAGCTCCTTTGCTATGAAATAGATAATGGAGCAATGCTGATAAGCATCAATGGCATATATAAGATGTGCAACAGTCAGTATAAGACAGATAACCACAACAGCAATTAAAATATTAAAATATGTCTTTTGTTTCATATTTGTCACCTTACATATAAATTATGCCCATATAGAACATGGCAACTGTGCCAAAAACGATTATGGACAATATTGCTGCAACTATGGAGCACATAATAAGGCTTGATTTTAGAGTTTTCATTTCTTCATTACTATATGTATCAAGATTTATTTTGTTTTCTTTTTTTGCTCTGGTGAATTTCACTAAACTAGAAAGCCAATAGATAATAGCTATAATTGGAAATGCAAAAAACATTGCAATAATTGCATAAATCACAAAAATTAACCTCCTTAAGCTTGGTTTTGTTTATATCAAACTATTTTACATATATGCAATTCCTTGACCAAATAACAATATGATAACAGCAACAATAATCGCCAGAATCAAAGCAGTTACTAAAGCAGCAATAATTGATTTTTTATATTGTTCATATCTTCATCTGTGTAACTATCAGGCTTCATAACGCGTTGAATCTTTGCGTCATTATATTTTGAGATTCTAACCATACCACAGATAGTGCAATAATGGGACTGACCAAAAATGTTACAGGAAATGCTAAAACTATAAATATTTCAATTAATTTAGCCATGATAAACCCCTTTCAGTTTGTTTATGGTTTCATGGTAATTAGTATAAAATCATATGCCAATGCAAAGAACATGATAATTCTCCGATAATTGAAAACACTTTAGACTTTATAAATTGTTGTTTTATTGAAAAGCACGCGGAATATTCCTATGAGTTTTTGGAATAAGCCTGCATTTGAATGCATAGCAATTCTGTCCTCTGCAAGAACATTTCCATCCTTATCATATAATCTTGCTTCAACCCATGTATCGCCCTTGTGTTCTGATACCAATTCAAATGCGTATCCATCATCAAGAACATGTGTTGAAAACAAATTATCATATACATACCATTTTATATAAGAGCCTGCAGGAGCATTGCCTTCAATCTCTGCATGAAGAATAATTCCGTCTTTATAACGAATTTTTGTTCTCGATGGAGTCATAATGTTGAATCTTTCTCGAATTCTCTTTACATCAAAATTTTGATTAAGATTCATTTTCATAGCAGGGCGAACGCCAAAACAAGTCCAGCAAGGTGCAAAAATCTCTGAATAATACTGTCCATCTTTGTAAATATAACCTGAACTTCCGTATTCTTCAGCTGTACGTAACCACCAACAAAAGTAGATATCAGTCACATCTTCTGTAGAAAGCCCTTGACATTTTGCATAATCTGTTCCTTTTGCACATCGAGATACATCTGTTCTTTTGTGAGAAACAAAACCATAATCTTCATTCAGTACATCGTCACAAGATGAAAGAAAGATTTTGTCATAAGTTGTTTCACCATCATAAATGTTATCAAATGGTGAAGTGTTATCTTGTACTGAGTTGAAAATCTCAACCTTTTCTTCAGCAGTAAATGCTGTGTTATAGAAATCATCATTAAGCCATTCTCTTATTGAGCTTGCCTTATAATCATTTGCGAGTTTTTCACATGATGAATCCTGATACCAATTGCCATATTCTGAATACATAGTGTTGTGATATGCCTGAGAATCTATTATTGTTTCACTTAAAACCAAGCCTTCATCAGGGTCAAGAATACACCATTTAATTGGCTCATACTCAAACCAATAAACAGTATTAGTATAATATCCATTATCAGCCTGTAATGAAAGGTCATTATTATATGCTGTAGCCATAGGTCTGTACTCTGTGAAAGTTACAGCACGATACTTGTTTCCGTTATAAGACACATCAGCATATTTCATAAAATCCCCAGGTACTTGTTCATCAATTGTACCTGAATAATAATCGTAAGAAATCCATTCAAGTGTTTGTGCATTTAATTCTGCAAGAAGTGTTTCGTCTTTTACTTCACTTTGTGGGTATGAACCAAATTCGATAATATCTCCAACAGAGTAAAGTGGTTCTTCAGCAACTGCTGTAATACTTACAATTGAAAGTGTCATTATCAATGCCATGAAGACTGATAAAAATTTCTTTATATTTTTCATAATTTTTCTCCTTTAAAACTTAATTATTAGTATTATCTGTCTGTAACTTATCTTTGCGGGTTCTGAATGACTCAGCAATGGAAAGAACAAGTGTTCTTATGCCCCATCCTATACCAACGCCTATTAATGTACATAGCATATAAATCAATATATATCCTACAATTATTTGTTTATAAAAAATCTCCATAAACAAAATTGAAAAAACTACTGTAATAATTGGGAAAAGCAGTTTTATTTTTCTTTCAATAAAAAGCCCCATTATTAATCCGATTATAGGTATAACAAGAATAGGTAACAAAATATAAGCAGCATAATCACCATTTTTCATCTCAAGATATGGCATCAGAAAATAGATTATCATCTCTGCTATAACGCCAACTATAAACAAAACAATGTCTTTAATTAAACTTTTCATATTTTTCAACCTCTGTTTGATAATAATAAACGGAGTGACAAAGAGCATTTTCGAGTGAAATATCAATCAAAAAGTCTCTTCATTCATGTTTAAACTTGCATTAATCTTTATCTTTCGCGAATATTAGTTAAACCAAAGAGTCCACGGAAGAAGCCACCGATAAGATCAAAGAGACCTGCTTTTGAACGCATTTCAATAGTGTCAGTTGCAAGTTCGTTTCCATCGGCATCAATAAGTTTTGCAGTAAATGTTGTGTAACCGTTACTGTTTGAAACAATCTTCAATGTTGAGCCGTCTGCTGAATCTGTTGTCTTGAACTTATTGTTACTTGCAGACCAAACGATTCTCGCACCAGTTGGTACTGTTCCCTCAACATCAGTGTGAAGAACAATACCATCTTTATATCTGATTGTTGTTGTGGTTGGAGCGAGAATATCTAATGATACTTCAGGAAGCTTTTCTGTAACAGTAAAGTCAGATGGAGTCGTTGTATCGTCTTCTCCTGTTGACAATACTAATTTACCTACTGTATTATCGTCGACATCTCCAAAACTAAATTCCTGTCCATTATATCGGAAGTAATATATTCTCTTGGTGTTTTGCCAAAGTGATTTTTGAATGAGATATTGAAATTACGAATTGTTGAAAAACCACAAAGTTGTGAGACTTCTGTTACAGTGTATTTTTTCAGTTTCAAAAGTCTTATAGCTTCATTAAGCCTGTATTCGTTAACTATATCAGCAAAATTTCTATTGAAGCAATTCATAAAAATTGCAGAAGTATACGAATAACTATACCCCAATTCCTTTGCTAAAGATTTCAATGTGATTTGTTCCTTATAATGCTCTTGAACATAAAGAATAATCTTAACTGAATTGTCCATTCTCGACTTACTGTCATCTTCGTATATCCCATTTGAGATTACTTTTGAACAAAGCCCATATAATGTAGATTTGAGTAAAAATCTATCATTTGACTTGTTTTTAAGTATTTCAAGAATATTACAAGAAAATACTGTAACAGGATTTTTAAGAGACTTTTTCTTAACGGTATCATAAAAATCGGCTATATAATCGGTTGAAAAAATCGAAATTGAAACTTTACTTTCTTTTGGAGTGCTAATACGGTGGATTTCATAAGGCAAAACCCACGCACATTCATTTTGATTTATTTCAACCACTCTGTCTTTTAGTTCAAGAACAACGCTACCCTTTTCTACAAATAAAATTTCAAAACTCGTCTGACAATGCAGAAGACAGTTAATATTTTCGTATTCAAGCAGACAAAAATAGTTGTTTTTACTGTGTTTTTCTTCAAAAAGCATAAACATTCCCTTTACATAAATCGTAAATTTTTTCTATTATTATAGAATATATTTCTTGAATTTGTCAAGGTTTATTTATTAGAATCTTAATAGAATAACAAAAAATTTCTATTTTGGAGGTATACCTAATGACTAAAACTACACCAAATAGTCAAAATTTTCCACAATTTATGCAAGCTGAAACTGTAAGCAAAGCAAAAACTGTTTCAAAAACTGAAATTGCAGATTTTCGGTTTAACCCTGCAATCCAAAACAGACCTGCTCAAATATTAAATATTGAAAAAGAAGAAAACGGAATTGTGCTCACTCTCGGTACAATGGCTCGTCGTGCCATGCTCTCATACACTCACGAAACATCGTTGCATTTGTACAAGCCTGCCGACATTACCGCCCCGAAGGTATATTTACACATTAATTTCTGGACTGATAAAATTTTCAGGGTAGTTTTTTCAAAAGACAAGGAAATCATCAATCATTTTGCAGGACTTCCCGAAGATGCTCAAATGCTTATTGCTAGCCCCCAAAATGTTGATTTCACCCTCAATGAAATTGACAACGAAATCACTCTCACTACAAGCAAAATTCAAGTAACCATAAACAAAGAAACCACAAGAATTTCTGCTAAATTCATTGACGGTAAAGAGTTTTACTCACAGAAAAAACAGGATTTCCGTACAGGCGATATTCACGATTTGGCTCTTGCTGATTTGGGTGGTGATTACGCTTGTTTTGAGTCAGTTGAACTTGAAACTGACGAAGTGATTTATGGTTTGGGTGAACGCTTTGACTCTCTTATCCGTAACGGCAGAACGGTTGATTTTTATAATAAAGATGCCGTCGGTACAACAAGCCGTCGTTCATATCTGAATATTCCGTTTTACCTTTCAACAAAAGGCTACGGACTTTTCCTCAATTCAGGTGCAAGAACCGATTGGCAGATTGGCACAACAGATTTAAGTGCTTTGCAGTTCGCTGTTCTTGACAGTCAGATTGATTATTTTGTAATCGGCGGAAAAACACCGAAAGACATAATCAAGGGTTATTGCACACTTACAGGCTTTGCAAAACTGCCGCCACTATGGAGCTTCGGTCTCTGGATGAGCCGCAACAGTTATGTTTCTTGGGATGTTGTTGACGATATTGCGAAAAAAATCCGTGAAAACGATATTCCTTGTGATGTCCTTCACCTTGATACTGCGTGGTTTAATCGTGATTGGAACTGCGATTTGAAATTCTCACAAGAACGCTTTCCAAATCCAAAAGAGAATATTGAACGCTATAAAAAGGACGGTTTCAAAATCAGCTTGTGGCAGTATAACTTTATTCCACCAAATGATGACAACGAAAACTACCACGAAGCAGTAAAATATGGTTATCTTTCAAAAGATAAAGATGGTAAACCTTATCAGTTGCCTGATTCTTGCCAAGGCAGTTGGGTTAAGGATGTTACCATTGACTTTTCAAATCCTGATGCCTGCAAGTGGTATGGTGATAAGATAAAAGAGCTTATCAAGCTCGGTGCAGCTGCAATCAAAACTGACTTTGGTGAGGGTATTGCAGAAGATGCGATTTATCAGAATATTGACGGAAAGTATTTCCACAACCTTTATTCACTTGTATATAACAGTGTTATTTTCAATGCTACAAAGGAAGTATCAGGTGAAAACATTGTATGGGCTCGTAGCGGTACTGCAGGCAGTCAGCGTTATCCACTTCATTGGGGTGGTGACAGTCAATGCACATTTGAAGCATTGGCAGGTACACTCAGAGCATCACTTTCATTAGGTTTAAGCGGTATTCCTTTCTTCTCACACGATATTGGTGGATTTTTAGGAACACCAACCGACGAGCTTTATGTCCGTTGGGCACAGCTTGGGTTTTTCTCATCACATTCCCGTTGTCACGGTGTAGGGGACAACAATTACCGTGAGCCATGGCGTTTCTCAGAAGAGGCTTGTGATATCTTCCGTTATTACGATAAACTCCGTTATTCACTTATGCCATACATCTATGAGCAAGCCGAAAAATGCACACAAACAGGTCTTCCAATGACAAGGGCATTGTATTTTGAATATCCCGAAGACAGAAATGTAAGATACATTGATGACGAGTACCTTTTCGGTGATAGTCTTCTAGTTGCCCCTGTGCTTAAACCATTGAGCAAAACTGATATCCGTGAAATTTACCTTCCAAAAGGCATTTGGTTTGACTATTTCACCAAAGAAAGAATCGAGTCAACAGGTATGTGGATTAGTCGCAAGGTTGACCTTAAAACCATGCCAATTTATGTAAAAGAAGGCACAACACTTAAATACTGTGATGCAAAAGACAACTTACAAAACGGTATGGGCGAAATCGTAACAATAGAAGAGTTTTAATCTTTTACAAAGTTATATATGCAAATTGAAAAAGTGCAACGCTATCTCATAAATGACGAATTGTATTAAATAGCGTAGTTAATTCCAAATCAGATACCACTATTGATACAATTCAGGTCAATAGTGGTATCGTTGTTTTATATAGTATTTAAGCCATTCACAAGACTAAAGCGTTGCATTTGGGAATTTGTTGTCCCTTCTGCAACGCTTTTTTTAGTAAGTATTAACTTTTGCTTGGATAACAATTAGTTTTATTATCCGACCGACAATAATTCTGACGGGTTAGTTGGCAAGGCAAAGATATTTTCTCCTTTGCAATCCAAACCTGTTTTTGAAGTGCTGAGAAGTTTAGCTTTACCTTTTTTGAGTTCATAAACACTAAGTTTGAATTCTTTACCCTCTTCTTCATTATTTACGCTGAAAACACAGATGTAGCTTCTTCCGTTTGCTGTTTTGACATAATACGGTTCAATATATGAAAACCATTCTGTTTCATACTCTGAGGTTTCAGCATTTATACTAATGGCATGGTAAAACTTAGTTTCCTCATCATAATCACCTGAAACGACAATCTCATATGTTTCATTGTCACCCACAGCATCAGTGTAAAACGGTGCTGATACAGGCAGACTTACAATATACTCATCGGGTACAACAGTATATTTTCCATTGAACAAATCTGGATATTCTGCAAAGGTTACATTTACAACCTGAACACCGAAATTGGTTGGTGCAATATCTCCTGCATTAAAATAGAAAGTTACGCTGTTATAATCGAGAGTCCATGTGATGCTGTCTTCAGGAGTATTTTTAAAATATTCAATAACAGCAGTATCACCGGTTGCCTCGTCTTCACCTATACGACTCAAAATCTCCTTTTCAACTGTTGAAGAAATTTTAGAAGTGTCAACAAAAACATCTGCAAGTCCAAGCTCTTTTCCGCTTTCGGTATCATAATTGGTTCCGTTGAAGGAGCGTGAGCCCTCTGTGCCGTAATCTTCAAGAATACTTACTGCAATACTGTCAGCACGTCTTACCTGAACATCAAGAGTTGAAACATAGGTCGAGAAGTTCTCACTATCCTTTTCAAATTCTTCCGTAGCAAAAGAGATGTAATTATCCTTCTCATCTTCCATTGCTCGTTTTCTCATAGCAGAAGTTTCCGAAAGAGTTTTTGCAAGAAGCGGATATTGTTTCTCCATAGATTTATCAAGAGTAACATCCGAGTACTCACTTCTTACGAGCATTATAGAAGTTTCTTCATACCACTCATAATGAGAAATATATTCCTTATTAAGAGAAAGAGCTTTTATTTCATCCTTTGTGTTTTCATTGGAAGTCTGTGTTGTTGAAGGAGTATCTGTTACATTCTCATCGGGATTACCCTTTTCACAAGAAGCAAAGCCGATTACAATACAAAATGAAAGCAGAACACAAAGAATTCTTTTCAACTTATCCATATTCATTAAAATCCTTTAACTGTGAATACAACAAGCTCTGTTGCTGATTTATCTTCACGTTCTTCTGTCATAATTGTGATGATACTACCATCAGAGAGTAATGCTGAATTGCAGAACCAAGGATAATTTGTGCTGAACAAATCTTCACCGGAAATTTCGGCAACAAATTTGCCATTGTTATCCCAAAGAAGAACATCTCTCATATTGCCGTCAAATCCGATATATCCGTTTGCACTCTTTGCCATAAATGTGATACTGCCAAGACCTTCGCCTTCAGCGTCACACAATGTTTTCTGTAATTTGCCGTCCGCATTATAGACGAAAACCTTGTGTCCGCTGTCATCTGCTGCACTACCACATACGTAAATGTTATTTTCGTCAACATTGAGATGCATAATTGTTTCAACTTCTTTAAATTTCATTGGAACAGAAGTATATGAATCACCGCTGAATGTTACTTTGCTGCATTCACTTGATGTAAAGTAGTTAATACCCCAAGTTCCTGACGGATGCATTGCAAGATTGTCAATATCTTCATAAGTTGTGGCAATTTTGTCATTTTTGATGCAGATGATGTCATTCATTGAACCGCTGAGCCAGAGTGTGCCGTCGCTTGTTGATTCAACACATTCATAATCATCTTCAGGAAGTTCTATTTTTTCAACAAATGCTAATGTTCCGTCTACTAATGCACATTTTCTTAATTCACCATCAACAAGAAGATAAATATTGTTGCCAACTGCTGCAACAGAATGGTTAAAGGTTTCAAATGTTGAAATATAATCATCCATTTTTATCATTTGTGTCTGAATAGTCAATGGACCTGCAGTAACACTCTTGTTTTCTGCTGAGAAAGGTGTTCCTTCCCATTCCCAAGGACCATCTTCGTTACCTATATCCTTAAGATTAAATGTTATGCCGTCGAGAAGTGCTTGGATATGAGCATCTTTGATGTCAGTTGCATCAAACCTTATGTAAACAGATGCGTTTGCACCTTCAATACGGTTAAAATAAACGAGAGTTTCTTCTCCGTCGTCATATTTAAGAAGGTCAACGCCGCCGATTTTAACGGTTTCATAAGCCTTATTCACTTCATATTCGTACTGGTTGAAGCCGTAGTAAACAAGGTCCTCGCGGAAATCGTAAGGCTCATCAATTTCAACGCTGATTGTTGCCTCGATTAAGTAATACTCTTCATCTTCGGGGTCAAGAACCTGAAGAACAGCTTTGGAATATTCTTCTTCATCCTTGAAGTCATCTTCAATGTTTATCCAACCGTCACTGAGTCTAATCTCAAAGAATGAGGCTGTGATGTCTGCATCGCCTGAAGGCTGTTTTGTTTCGTTTGGTTTTTCAGGATTTTTATCACCACAAGCTGCAAGTGAAAACAGCATTAAACATGCAAGAATAATTGCAAATATTTTTTTCATAATAGTTTCTCCTTTTTTCTTTTTATGCCCAAGGGTCTTCCTCGACCGGAATACGAATATCTGCAAGACATTGAATTTCAACAAGGAACCATTGCCCTGTTGAAGGCTTTTTGCGAAGCTTCATCGGTCTTAGGTTATCCGCACCACCACTCTGAACATAGAGTGTTGCCCAGTTTTCATTATCAAAAGAATACGGATTTTCAATAACCGTTATTTTATAAGGACTATTTGGTTTGTAGCCATTCTGTGGAGTTGCACCTTCAAAAAATGAACGTGCTTTATATCCCCCAGAACCAAGGTGTTCTTTGATAAACTGCTTTTCAAATCCGCTGACTTCACCGGGACCTTTAAGGAAATTGAGCATTTCTATTGTGGCATCAGGATTGTGCTCATAATTGCACAAAGCCGCAAGGGTAAGTGCTGTTGTTTTAAAAGCAGAATCAAGACTTGATTCAGGAAGCGATTGAAGTTCAGCAATATTTGTGGGAAGTGATGTAAAAGTAAAAGTTTCAGTATAGTTTCTTCCTTTTGCAACAGATTGAGCAGCATTGTTCACTGCTTTGTTTATTCCTTGTGAAACCTCTCTTTTGATTGCAGATTCTGCCTGCCTTTTAAGAGAGTCAAAAAGTCCCATTGGATTTCCCTCCTTAAAGATTATGGTTTATTTTTTGTTTTCCTGCTTTGGTTTTGGTGTTCTGTCAAGATTTTTATACAGGAAATTATCATAACTGCCTGTTACAACAAAGCTTCCCGGTCTTGTATAAACCGTTGCATTTTTCTGCATCCTCACAGACTTGTTTTTTGATGCTATGGCAA
>JAZNZX010000065.1:0-4840 GCA_045595185.1 Candidatus Fimenecus sp.
ACCGATTTTATAATTGCAGAAAATATTGTTTCTGGTATTGAGTATTCTATGCTCGTAACAGAAGATACTGAAGAAGTATCTTTAGAAAAACGAATTAAGAGTAGTCTCGACGTTATTATGAAAATATATGACGTTCCTGAGGATATAAGAAAGTCGTTACTGCAAAGCGTACTCAGTATGGATTACAGAGAAATAGGACGAAATATATTAAATGAGTTTTGCATATATGTTGATGAAAAGAACAAGGCTCAGTTAGAACAAATAGCAAAATAAGATTTTTAATATAGATTAAACTACAAAGGAGTAAATTTTTATGAAAAGAACGTTATGTTTATTTTTAGCATTAATTCTTGCAGTCGGCATCTGCTTTAGTGCCCCTGTAACAATTACTGCTTCGGCGGCAGAGAGTGTAAGTTATGTTGACTACACTTGGGACGAAGAAAGCAAGACGTTATCAAGCGGAACGAAATCGGTTGATACATATACCGAGATTACCTCGACAACCACAGAGATGACAAGTGGCTGGTACGTAGTAAAAGGTGAGATCACGGTTGCCGAGCGTATGACGGCAACGGGCGAGGTGCATCTCATTTTGGCAGACGGGGCGCATTTGACCGCAAGCCTTGGCATCACCGTCAACGAGGGTAATTCCTTGTACATATACGGGCAGTCCTCGGAGGAAAGCACCATGGGTAAGCTTACGGCAACAACAACAAACAATTACGATGCCGCTATCGGCGGCATGGAGTCCAATCATGCCGGAACCATTGTGATAAACGGCGGTAATATCAATGCATCTACGAGTAACCCGGGTGCAGGTATCGGCAGTGGTTTAAGTCGCGGTGGGTATCAGATTACGATCAATGCAGGTGTTGTGACAGCCACCTCAAGTCGCACCTCTGGGGCTGCCATTGGCAGTGGTAGCAAATATAGCTCATATGATCAGGGTACTGTTCATTCGATATGTATAAACGGCGGTGTCGTAAACGCAACAGTGACGGCTGGTTACGGTGCCGCTATCGGCGGGGGCGATAGATTTGATGGCGGTGATATCACCATCACTGGCGGAACGGTGACGGCAACAAATAATAGGTTGGGTGCCGCCATCGGCGGCGGTTACTCGGGAAACGGCGGAAACATCACCATCACTGGCGGAACGGTGACGGCAACAAACACTGGGGATGTTTTTAGCGTTGACGACAATTATTATGCCGGAGCGGCAATTGGAACGGGATGCAAAGGAGATGGTGCAGGTAATATTCTCGTCACAGGCGGAACAGTAACTGCTACGTCAAAGAATGGATGCGGCATAGGCAATAATGTTGGTAATGGTAGAATTGTTATTCTCGGCGGCACCGTGAATGCATCGGGTAATAGCAACTACGGAAATATCAATGCAGGTGATTCTGGTTCTATGATGTTAGTTGACGGCACTACCGTCACCATAAGCGGAGATTTTACACTGCAAACAGATTTTGTGCTTTCCGAGGGATATACACTCGAATTTTCTGAGGGCGCAACCCTAACAATCCCCGAAGGCGTAACCTTTACCCTCCCTGAAGAATATACGCTTATAAACAACGGCACCTTCAATGTAGTAGGTACTGTTAACTGTATCAAACATAAGTATGTAGAAGGTGTGTGTATTTGCGGTTTTAAGTGTAACCACGTGGGCGGTACTCCTACGTGTAAGACACCGGCTGAATGCACAACTTGCGGTATGGACTACTTCACCAATCACAACTGGGAAAATGGCGTCTGTACTTATGGATGCAATACTATTCACGAACCTCACGATTGGAGCGGCAAGGATGGTATTTGCACAGTCTGCGGAGCACCTTGCTCTCATTCTGGTGGCACTGCAACCTGTAAGAAACAGGCAATCTGCGGCACCTGTGGCGTAAGCTACGGAGAGTTTGGAGACCACACCTATAAAAATGGTAAATGTACAGGTGATGGTTGTGAAATTGTTTGTTCTCACGAAACTATGACTGACGATGATGTTTGCACAACTTGTGGTGGCAATTACTGTGGTGCTGACAAAAATGAAGACAAGGTTGTGTGGTTCTATGACGAATACACAGATACTTTGACAATTACAGGCTCAGGTGCTATGGTTGGTGAGGGTTTCGAAGACGATGAAGTAGTGCCATGGCTGATAGAGTATACTAACAGTATAGAAAAAATTGATATAGAGTATGGCGTTACCTCAATTGGTGATTCTGCTTTTTGGGGCTGTGATAATCTTACATCAGTAACTATTCCAAAAAGTGTAACAACAATTGGTGTTGATGCATTTCAAGGTTGCTCTGAACTTACATCAGTAGAAATACCAGAGAGTGTAGAAACAATTGGTGATGATGCTTTTTATTGTTGCACCAAACTTACATCAGTAACTATTCCAAAAAGAGTAACAGAAATTGGTGATAGTGCTTTTATGTATTGCACATCTCTTACATCAGTAGAAATACCAGAGAGTGTAAAAACAATTGGTAAGAATGCTTTTAACTATTGTGAAAAGCTTACTTCAATCACTATTCCTCAGAGTGTAACAGAAATTGGTGATTATGCTTTTAAGTATTGCACAGCTCTTACATTAGTAACAATTCCAGGTAGTGAAACAACAATTGGTAATAATGCTTTTTATGGCTGCACAAACATACTTTTATTTGTTGATAAAGATAATACCAATGTTAAAGACTATGCGACTGATAACAATATTAACTATGTAGTTGATGGTTCAGGTGAATTAGAAAAATTAACCTTTACTCTCAATGAAGATGGTGAAAGCTATTCTGTAACAGGCTGTGATACAACAATTTTAGGTGCTCTTACAATTCCTTCAACTTATAACGGTAAGCCTGTAACAGCAATTGGTAATAATGCTTTTGCGGATTGTACATCACTTGCAGCAGTAACAATCCCTGATAGTATAACAACAATTGGTAGGTCTGCTTTTAGTACTTGCACTGCACTTACATCGGTGGAATTCCCGAATACTATAACAACTGTTGGAGAGGAAGCTTTTAAGGGTTGCTCATCACTAACAACATTAGAAATCCCAGGTAGTGTGAAAACAATAGGTGCTCAAGCTTTCCAAGGCTGCACTGGTATTACAAAAATAGATTTAAGTAATGTCAAGATAGGTAATAATGCTTTTTCTAATTGCGAAAATGTTACCGAGATTAGTCTTGACAGCTGTACAATTGAGATATGTGCATTCGCTAACTTGACTTCTCTTGAAACAGTAGTTATAAAAAATACTGATATACCAGATGGTTTATTTTATATGAGTGAATCACTTGAAACAGTAACCATTTCAGGTGGCGAAATCAGTGAAAATGCATTTGGGTGTTGTGAATCGCTTTCTACACTCGATATTTCAGGGGTTGAAACTATCGGGGATAAAGCTTTTTTTGAGTGCAGTGCACTCAAAAAAATAAATTTATGCGATGCTGAAGTAGGTGAACTTGCTTTTTATAAATGCGAAAGTGTTACAGCGGTTGTTCTTGATAAATGTACTATTGCTTCAAATTCATTTAATGGATTGACTTCACTTGAAACAGTAACCTGTAACGGAACTATTATACCAGACCAGACATTCTATGATAATAATGCAATAAAAAAAGTAATCGTTTCAGGTGGCGGAATTGGTGAAGAAGCTTTTCGTTATTGTGATGCACTTGAAGAAGTGTCAATCGATACTGAAATAATTGAAAAATATGCTTTTGCTAATTGTGGTTCTCTTAAAATTGTAGAAGTAGGAGCAGCAACGATTTCTGAGGGTGCTTTTGCTTTGTGCGTTTTACTTGAAAATGTTAAATTAGGTGATGCATCAGAAATTATTGAAAAAGATGTATTTAATAATTGTAGCGTACTTACAGAAGTTGTTATTTCTAAGAATGTAACGGAAATTGATGTGACTGCTTTTAATGGGTGCGAGAATTTAAAATACATTTTCTTTGAGGGTACAGAAGATTCACAAAAAACTATTGGTGATGCTTTAGTTACAAATGCGAAAATTCACTATGGTTCTTCTACTCATACATTCGAAGAAAATTATACAGTAGATAAAGAGCCTACTTGTACTGAGAAGGGTAGCGAATCTCAGCATTGTAAATATTGTGAAGAAACACAATATTCAAAAGAAATCAAAGAAAATGGTCACACACCTATAAAAGTTGGTGCACAGAATGTTCACACAAAGTGTGACGTTTGTGAAGAAATTTTATCTGCAGAGCACGAATTTGCAAGTAAAATCACAACAGAGCCTACTTGTACAAAAGAAGGTGTAAAAACATTTACTTGTGAATGTGGCTACTCTTATGAAGAAGTAATTCCTTGTCTCGTACCAGGTGAAATTAAAGCAGAAGAAGCTGAGTCAAATTCATTCTCAGCAACTGTTGTAGATATTAATAGCATAGTTACAAAATTACAGTTAACCGAAGAAGAAAAAGCGTTAATTGAACAAGGTGCCGATATGAAAATCGTTTTCAAATTAAGCGATATTGGTGCTACAATTAATACTCCTGAAAAAGAAGCTATCTTTAAAGCTTTAACTAATGAAAAAATTGCTGTGTTCCTTGATATTCAATTAGTTAAGCAAATAGCTAATAACTCGGTTAACGTTCAGAAACTTAATGATTTAATTAAGGTTACAGTTGAACTTCCATCAGAATTTATTAATAAAGATGGTAACACTAAGAGAAGTTATAGCGTTTTAAGATATCACGATGGTGATGAAACGAAGGTAACAACTCTTAATGCAAAGTTTGATGAAACTACAGGAACTCTTACTTTTGAAACAGACCGCTTCTCAACTTATGCTATTGTTTATAGT
>JAZNZX010000066.1:0-5289 GCA_045595185.1 Candidatus Fimenecus sp.
GTCACCGTAGGTGACGGATGAGGTGGAAAAGTTGTTTTGTATTGATAATTAACGGTTGCTAACGCAACCTACACCTCATCAGTCTGCTTCGCAGACAGCTTCTCCTCAAGGAGAAGCCTCACCGACAAATTATAATTTGAATGGCAAAATCAAGGCGAGGATTTTACTCCTCGCCTTGATTTTGTGTTTTGTAATTTTATTATTCTTCGTCAACCTTTGCTTCAGCAATAACCTTTTCAACGATGTTCTGTGGAGCCTGTTCATAACGAGTGAACTCGAATGAGAATGAACCACGACCGGCTGTTACTGAACGGAGAACTGTTGTAAAGTCGCCCATTTCAGCCATTGGAACTTCTGCTGTAAGCTCCTGCATCTTTGGTTCGTCAGCAGGTCCCATACCGAGAACTCTACCACGACGTTTTGTAATGTCACCCATGATGTCACCAAGGTTATCGTCAGGCATATAAGCAACAAGAGTACCAACAGGTTCAAGGATTGTTGGGTCAGCCTTTGGAATACCAGCCTTGTAAGCCAATGAAGCTGCCATCTTGAATGCCATTTCTGATGAGTCAACAGGATGGTAAGAACCGTCATAAAGAGTAGCCTTAACGCCTACCATTGGATATCCTGCAAGCACGCCCTTAAGAACGCAATCGCGAAGACCTTTTTCAACAGCAGGGAAGAAGTTCTTTGGAACTGCACCACCGAAAACTTCTTCAGCAAATACGAGTTCATCACTGTCGCATGGCTCGAAACGGATATGTACATCACCGAACTGACCGTGACCACCTGACTGTTTCTTATGTTTACCCTGTGCTTCAGCAGATTTACGGATTGTTTCTCTGTAAGCAACCTTAGGAACAGAAAGGTCAACTTCTACACCGAACTTGTTCTTAAGCTTTGAAACGATAACATCAAGATGCTGTTCGCCCATACCTGAAAGAACCTGTTCTTTAGTTTCCTTATTGATAGTGAATGTGATTGATGGGTCTTCTTCCATAAGTCTGAAGAGTCCCTGTGCAACCTTTTCTTCTTCGCCCTTTTTACGAACATTAACTGCCATTGAAAGACAAGCCTTTGGAGCGTCAACACCATCAAGAATTACGATATTTTTAGCATCACAGAGTGTGTCACCTGTCTTAACGCCTGCAAGCTTTGTAACAACACCGATGTCACCTGCGATGATTTCTTTTGCATCTTCCTGTTTGCCACCCTTAACAGTAACGATTTTACCCATTTTTTCTGTTTCGCCTGTACGAACATTATAAGCCTGAGTATCGCCTGTAAGTTTACCTGAAACAACCTTAAAGAATGACATCTTACCAACGAATGGGTCAGCAACAGTCTTAAAGCAAACTGCTGCAAGAGGTCCGTTTATGTCACAAGGAAGAACAACATCTTCACCTGCTTCATTCTTTGCTGTTTCACCAGCATAACCGTAAGCACCAGGAACTGACCAAGCAAGGTTGTAAAGAAGCTGGTCAACACCTGCACAGGTAAGACCTGCAACTGCATATACAGGATAGATTGAACCATCGAAAATACCTGTGCAAAGACCCTTAAGGATTTCATCAGGAGTAAATGTTTCACCCTCAAAGAATTTTTCCATAAGTTCGTCATCAGTAGTAGCAACAGCTTCCATAAATGCAGCTGTCATTTCTTCGATAACAGGGTCGTTTGGCATTGGAACTTTAGTTGCCTTACCGTTTTCGTCATATTCATAAGCCATACCTGTCATAAGGTTAACGTATGATTTTGTAACATTGCCTTCCATATAAGGAATGATTGTAGGACAAAGTTTGTTACCATAAACTTCTTTAAGAGCTTCAAAAGTCTTATAGAAGCTTCTGTGGTCAGAGTCAGTCTTTGTAATAGCAAAGAATTTTGCAAGGCCTCTCTTTTCAGCAGCCTTAAATGCCTTTTCTGTACCAACATCAACGCCTGAACCGGCACTTGTAACGATAAGAACTGCTTCTGCTGCACGAACAGCTTCTGCACTACCGTTTTCAAAGTCGAAAAGACCGGGAGCGTCGATAATATTTAACTTTGTGTTGTCCCATTCAATAGCAGCCATAGCTGAAGAAACTGAAGACTTCTTTCTCTTTTCTTCTGCGTCAAAGTCAAGAACTGTGTTACCGTCGGCAACTTTACCAAGTCTGTCAGTAGCGCCTGCTAAATAAAGCATTGCTTCACAAAGAGTAGTTTTTCCTTTTCCGCCATGACCGAGCACAGCAATATTTCTGATGTTATTTGAGGTATAAGCTTTCATAAAAGCATGCCTCCCTTTCCTAAGATGCGATATTAGTGACTGCCAAACAGTCACATTATGTGAAAAATATATAGAATTTTCCAACACATTAAAAGAATTATAGCATAATTGAACAAACAATGCAACTATGTTTTGATAAGTTTTTAATATATTTTTTATTGGAATTATTCTATAAATTATAATTTGTCGGGGAGATTGCCTTCCCCTCGAGGGGAAGGTGGATTTGCCGTGAGGCAAAGACGGATGAGGTGGAAAACTAATTTGCCTTGATATGTAACGGTTGCGGTCGCAACCTACACCTCATCAGTCACTTCGTGACAGCTTCTCCTCAAGGAGAAGCCTTTATCCCTATAAACTCCGATTTATCAGGAAAATTAATATATACAATTTTCCAACACATTAAAAGAATTATAGCATAATTGCCTAAACAATGCAACTATGTTTTGATATCTTTTTTGTACATTTTATTAGGATAAAATTGTTTAAAATGCCATCTTTAAATTTTAATTTATCGGGATGAACAACCAATTTGGTAAGTCATTCTGAGCGTAAGCGAAGAATCTCTCTAATGGTATCATATCAACCAACAGAGATTCTTCGTCACTTCGTTCCTCAGAATGACACTAAACCTTAAACATCCCTACAAACTCCAATTTACATATCAAGACATAAAAAATACTGCGGGCCCATAAGCACGCAGTATTATGATAACCAAAAACTATTTAATTTTCGTTAGACAATCTCGTCGAAACGAAGCTGTATATAGATACTGCGAGTTGAAGACGAGGAAATATAACGGAAATTATGCTTTGTTGGCTGAACCGAAGAGTTCTATCTTTTCTCTAACAGTAGCCTTAATAGCTTCTACACCGTCAGCAAGAAGCTTTCTTGGGTCAAAGCCCTTACCCTGAAGGTCCTTACCTGCTTCGATATACTTTCTTGTTGCTTCCTGGAATGCAAGCTGACATTCTGTGTTAACATTGATTTTTGAAACACCAAGTGAAATTGCCTTTTGAATCATTTCAGCAGGGATACCTGTACCACCGTGAAGAACAAGAGGCATTGTACCTGTCTTTTCCTGAACTGCTGCAAGAGTTTCGAATGAAAGACCTGCCCAATTTTCAGGATATTTACCGTGAATATTACCGATACCTGCTGCAAGCATTGTAACACCAAGGTCAGCAATCATCTTGCATTCGTTAGGGTCAGCACATTCACCTGCACCAACAACACCGTCTTCTTCGCCACCGATTGAACCAACTTCTGCTTCAATTGAAAGGCCTTTTTCTTCACAAATTGCAACTAATTCCTTTGTCTTTGCGATATTTTCGTCGATTGGATAGTGAGAACCGTCAAACATAATTGAGCTGAAGCCTGCTTCGATGCAAGCCTTTGCACCTTCATATGAACCGTGGTCAAGGTGAAGAGCAACAGGAACTGTAATGTTAAGTCCTTCAAGCATACCTTCAACCATACCTACGATTGTTTTGTAGCCACACATATACTTACCTGCACCTTCAGAAACACCAAGGATTACAGGTGAATTCATTTCCTGTGCTGTGAGAAGAATAGCTTTTGTCCATTCAAGGTTATTGATATTGAACTGACCAACTGCATATTGACCAGCCTTTGCTTTTGTAAGCATTTCTTTTGCATTTACTAATGGCATAGTTTTATACACTCCTATAAAAATTTTTCGCAAATATTATATATTACATTAACATTTTTGTCAACAAATTAACAAAATAAACTGCATAGAATAGTATATGTTGGAAATTATATTCCAACTTGTGTATGAGGTGATGTGGTGAAAAAGTATTTTTCAACTGTTTTGTGCAGTAAGGGCTATTGCTGTGCATTCAATACAATTTATAAAAAAGACCCTACAGCAAAGGTTTATATAGTTAATGGTGACGACTATGAAAGGTCTGTTTTTTTCTGTCATTTAAAATCAATGCTCAAAGGCTTTGACCTTACACTTTTTAACCCTTTTTATGACGATGGCACAGACGGAATTTACATAGAAAATCTCAACACGTACATTTTATCCGACGGTGGATGCAACAAGATTTCCCCTGTTTTAGCGGGAATTTGGGAAAAATATATAGATATAACCGATAATAAAAATTATCCTACTGATGTTCTCCGTCAGGTGCTTATACACAAATCTATTGAAAGTCAACATTATCGTAATGCCTGTATTACACTAAAAAAAGCCTCACTTATAAAAGAAAGGCTTCACAGTGAATTGTCCTTGTATCTTGACGAAGACAAAACAGTAAATTTTGTCCATAAATTTTTTTCAAGAGAACTGAAAGGTTCGACTAAAAGCGGAAAAGGCGAAATAAGGCTTTTGTCGTCCCCTACACCATTGGGATTTCACGCTCATTATGACACAATTTTTGAAAACTATAAGCGAATAATCAATATTGTTGACGAAACGAGCTTTGTCGGTTCAGTCATTTTATCTGTAATAAAAAATTATGCTCTTAAACAAAGAGTTGAAATCATAGGAAGTCCTGCATATTTCAACAATAATTTTCTTCAATTTATCACCTTTCCTGAAAGCAGAATTTGTCTTTGTATTTCCGATAATATTTATTCCCTACCTTTTGAATCTCACGAAACCATCAACGCATCACGATTTCTTAATGACAGTAATGTTTTAAGAAACAAAAAGATTGAGCTTTTACTTTCTGTTGAAAAAAATCTTCTTGAAAAAGCAATTCTGCAAATTTATGAAGGCAGAGACGAAAGATTTAAGTATAATAACCTTGCAAACGGATATTCCAACCCTGATAAAGCAAAGGAATTGGCAAAGAAAGTGACAGAAAGATTGTTAAATTGATTTTATTTATTTGCCATTTACTCTATTTAATAAATTGGAGTTTGTAGGGATGTTTAAGGTTAGTGTCATTCTGAGGAACAAAGTGACGAAGAATCTCTGTTGGTTGATGTGTTACTGTTAGAGAGATTCTTCGCTACGCTCAGAATGACTTACCAAATTGGTTGTTCATCCC
>JAZNZX010000067.1:0-139214 GCA_045595185.1 Candidatus Fimenecus sp.
CCTTGAGGGGAAGGTGTCACCGTAGGTGACGGATGAGGTGGAAAAGTTGTTTTGTATTGATAATTAACGGTTGCTAACGCAACCTACACCTCATCAGTCTGCTTCGCAGACAGCTTCTCCTCAAGGAGAAGCCTCACCGACAAATTATAATTTGCAAAGATATGTTTTCACTTACTTTTTTCGTGTTGTTATTTATATCAGATTATGATAAAATATACAACAGAGGTGATACTATGGAATTGAAATTCAATAACGGTAAATTCCGTATAATGCAGATTGCTGATGTTCAGGATACGCAACGAACATCTGATGCAACTGTTCGTTTTATCCGTGAGGCTCTTAACAAAGCAAAACCTGACCTTGTGGTATTTACAGGTGACCAGGTAAAGGGTTATGGATTCAACCTTATGGGTGGCGATAATAAAAAGAAGGTCACAGAGTGTATAAATAAATTCCTTATTCCACTTGACGAAACAGGTATTCCGTTCACATTTGTTTTCGGTAATCACGATGACCAGGCTTTTTCAATATCTAAAAAAGAACAGCTTGAAATTTATGCTTCCCACGAAAACTGTGTTGCGTTTAATGCTGATGATGAGATTGACGGATATTGTAACCACAACCTTGAAATAAAAGGTGATGATGGTAAAACAAAGCTTAACGTTTATCTTGTGGATAGCCTTACAGCAACGCTTGACGGTACTTGTGACCATGTTCACGAAAATCAGCTTGAATGGTATAGAAACACAAGAGATAAGCTTAAAGAAGAAAACGGAGATTATGTTCCGTCAGTCGTTTTTCAGCATATTCCTGTCAATGAAATCTATGAGCTTTTAATGGAAGTGCCAAAGGGTACACCGAATAGTGCACAAGGATATCGCGAATGGGACGGAAAATTCTTCGCAATGAATCCTGAAAGAGTAGAAATCAATGACCGTTCATTTATCGGTGAAACACCAAGCGTACCGGAAGAAAACGGTGGTCAGTTTGATGTTATGAATGAAAAAGGTGATGTGTTCTTAATGCTTTTCGGACACGACCACAATAACTCATTTATCGGTGAATATAAAGGAATGAAAATGGGTTATACTCAAGGTTGCGGATTTAATGTCTATGGTCCGGGCAAGAAAAGGGGAGTACGCCTTATTGATTTCACAGAAAGTAATCCAACTGAATTTACATCAACAACATTGACTGTTGAAGATTTGGAAGAATTTGATGTTGGCAATAAGCTCAAACACGGTTTTTATACTTACGCACCAACAAGTGTTGACTCCGTGAAGGATATAGCAAAAAGAAAGGTTTTTCCTGTTGTTGCAACAGTAGGTGCTGTATATGCAACAATTAAACTTCTTAAGAATAAGAAAAATAAATAGACATAAAAAATCCCTCGTAATCGAAGTGACTACGAGGGATATTCTATATCAGATATTAGTGGTCGTGACCTGCGTGGCTACTGCCAAGATTATTTACAATAATACTTGCAATATGGTCATTCTCTCTCTTAAGAGTCCAGTTGATAAAGAATGAGTTGATGTTAACGCTGTGAGCAGCATCATCAAGTTCCTTTGCAATACCTGCTTCAATTTCAGCACCTGCAAGAGCAGTCTGAACAGCCTGATACCAGCTTAAGTTACCGGCTTTTACAAAGTACATAATGTGATAACCGTAATCAGTTTCAACGATTTCTACATCACCTGGTTTACGACCTTCTGCAATTGCCCAGTCAGTGAATTCCTGAACATAAGTACCGTCATTCATAACACCTTCGTAAAGACCGCCTTTTTCCTTTGAAGCTGTGTCTTCTGTCTTTTCTTTAACGAGAGCTACGAAGTTGTCTTCTGTTGGGTTCTTAAGGTATTCGTCAAGAATAGCCTGAGCCTTTGCCTTTGTTTCCTTCTTTGTTGCGTCAGTAATGTTTGTTACTGTATTACCATTTTCATCTTTTGTAGATGTAGCAGAACCATCTGTGTTCTTTTCAGGGAACTGAACAAGAAGGTGTCTTACATCACTCTTGTAGATTGACATATCCTTATGAGGAAGTGTCTTCACCATAACAACATAGAATGAACCGTTTTCACCGTCAACTACACCGATTTCACCTGCTGTTCTTGCATCGTCATAAACCCACTTTGCAACTGCTTCACCATATGAAGATGTAAGCTCAGAATACTTCTTGTTTTTGAAGATTGTAGAAGCATCAGGGTCTTTTGTGCTCTTGTTATCAGCAGATAAGATTTCAACCTTTGCAGCTTCGATGAACTTTTCTTCGTCAGTAGCCTTCTTAAGGAATGCTTCAGCCTTTTCCTTAGCTTTTGCTTCTGCTTCTTCATGTTCCTTTTCGTGGTCTTCGCCTTCTTCGTGGCTATGATTTTCACCCAAATCAGCAGCGAAAGCATAAAGACGAATGTCAACGATGTCATACTTATAGCTGTTTGCTTCATATTCAGCATCAATCTTGTCAGCAGTAAATGAATTTGTTGTATCTTCAGTTACCTTTTCATAATACTTTTCAGCAAGATATGACTGTTCAACAAGATTACGGATTAACTTTTCTGTAACACCATATCCGAGCTGTAAACGAAGCCATCTGTTAACTGAATAGTCATTTTCTTTAGCAGTTTTACGAATGTCATCAAACTGAGAATCAATTTCTGTAAGTTCAGCTTCTGTAAGTTCAAGACCTGCTTCTTTAGCCTTTTCAGCACCGAATTTAGCATAAACAAGCTGATAAACAGCAGAATATGTAAATGCATCTTCCCAAGTTGGGTTTTCGATGTCACCAATATCTTCCATAGAAACGCCACCGAACTGAACATCGTCTTCAGTGTATTCCTGCTGGTCAGGAGTCTTTGTATAGTCATAACCTGTCATTGAAAGGCCCATACCTTCACCATACTGTTCATACTGGGCAGCAGTGCTGTAATACTGTGACCATACCTGGAAGTAGAAATAGTTGATTTCAGCAAGAGAAATCTTACTTTCAATACCATCAATTGAAACTTTAACTGTCTTCTGTGGAATGTCAAAGAAGTTAAGTACACCTACAACAGCACCAAGAGCGATAACAACTGCAAGAACAATTGCAATAACCTTTTTAGCTGTCTTCTGAGCTTTAATGCTCACAGGAGATTTTTTTGCGTTTTTTGCGGCAGCCTTAGCGAGTCTTTCTTTTCGTTCCTCACGATAAAGCTCTGCCTGAGATTTGTTGTTGTTTTCCATGGGAAAAACCACCTTTTCGAACTATTTTGCTTTTATAAATGAAAAGGTATGTTGTTATCCAACATACTTTTTCACATTAACATATACATTCTATACTATTTTAATGAAATATACAAGAGTAAAAATAAAATTTAACAATTTGTACAAAAAATAAAGGTAATTTTTGACAATACAGAAAATATAATAATATTTTAAGTAATTATTATTGTAAAATAAGGAAATATATTATATAATTAAAAAAATATGTAATTCTGTAACTATTCGGACAAAAAAAAGGAGATATATCTTATGAAAATTATGGCTTTTGATGTAGGCGGTACTGCTATCAAATTCGGTTTGGTTGACGAAAACTTCAATATTCTTTTTTCAGAGGAGTTTCCGACAAACACATTTAAAGATACTGACAATATGGTTCTCCGAGCAATGGAGTCAAAGCTTAAGGAATACGAGGGTCAGTATGATGCAGTCGGTATTTCAACAGCAGGTCAGGTAAATGTTAATACAGGCGTTATTCATGACGGTGTTGGTAACATTCCAAACTATAACTACTCTGACCTTTGCGGTACATTTGAGCCTGAATTCAATGTTCCTGTTGCAGTTGATAACGATGTTAACTGTGCGGCAATCGGTGAAGCACATTTCGGTGCTGCTCAGGGTGAAAGTGATTTCCTTTGCCTTACTTACGGTACAGGTGTTGGTGGTGCAATTTTTATAAACGGTGATGTTTATCGTGGTTCAAAATTTGCAGGTGGTGAATTTGGTCATATGGCAACACACAAGGACGGAAGACCTTGTACTTGCGGTCGAATCGGTTGCTATGAAGCATATGCTGCTTGTCGTGTGTTCACAACATCTGTTTCAGAAAGAATGGGCAAACCAATGAACGGCAGAGAAATTTTCGAGCCTGAAAATCTTGCTAATCCGATTATCAAGGAAGAAATTGATAATTGGGAAGATGAAATTGCTTTGGGACTTCGCAATCTTTGCTATATTTTCAATCCAAGCCTTATTGTTCTTGGTGGCGGTATTATGTCAGAAGAATTACTTCTTGAGCATATTCGCGAAAAGGTTAATGCACAGCTTGAAGATAACTATAAGCATGTAAGAATTGAAAAAGCACAGCTTCGTAATAAAGCCGGTATGATGGGTGCTGCATATCTTGCAAGTGAAAAATTAAAGAATTGGAAAAAATAAAATCAGAATATATTACTGAGTAATGGCTTTTCGTTACGGATTAAATGGTGTAATTCGTCAATTGCCAAATCAGCTTGTTGTTCAAGCCTTTCCATGTTGCCTTGTTTGGCATACACGGGAAGGCTTTTTACTAATTCTTCAAGCTTATCTGTTTCTTCGTGACGGATAAAGCTTTCAATAGTATCGTGAACATCCTCCCATAACACAACTGCATTTTCTGATAATTCTATCGATTTTTCTATGTTGTTGTCTTGTGCTGTATTACAGATTTCAGAAAGAGCATTTTCGAGTTTTTTACAAGCCTTATCCACAAGAAAATAGCCTGTAAATGAAATGGCGAAAGCCATAACAATAACACCAACAGCAGTTATAATTCTTTTCATTCCTTGTCCTTTCTGATAATCGTATGATTACCTACGCTGTCAACGGTCATAAGGAGTATTTCTTTAATTTGCAGTTTTTCTTTTTTTACAATCCTGTTTATTTTTTCTGTGTCTGTGTTACAGACTGCAAAGTCCTTTTCCACAATTTTACCGTCAATGATTACGGGACATTTATAACCTTGCGGTTCAGTTGAAAGGCATAAATCATCTCGAGTTACGGTATCATATTCTGCCTTTAAAAGAACGCTTAACTGACCGTTTGTTTCCACAATGGCATATTGCACCTGTGAAATGTCAAAAACATCCTTTTGTCGAAGTGATTCCATTAAATCATCAAGGGTAAATCGTAATTCCTTTAATAACTTCTGATTTAAAACACCGTCGTTGATAATCACCACAGGATGACCGTGCATAAACAAACGGAATTTAATGCTTTTCATATTAAATACCGATGTTAAAATTTCAAATCCCACAAGGAGAAAAATAGGAATAATCGTGTTCACAAGCGGTATATCAGTATCCTGAATGGGAATTGAAATAATCTGTGAAATCAGCAGAGTTACAACCAAATCTGACGGTTGCAACTCACCAATCTGTCTTTTTCCCATAATGCGAATACTGACGATAGCAAATACATACAAAATAACTGTTCTGATTAATGTTACAAACATAATATCACCGTTTTTATTTTTGCCTTAAAGAGTAGTAATATTCTGTCACTATTGGCAAAAGATAAGAATGGTGATTTTTTATGAAAGAAAACCTGTTTATGAAAAAGGTTGACGAAATAACAGTTAACGAGAAAAAGAAAACAGAAAAGAATTTTATAGATACTGATTTACAGAAAAACATTTCTTATATTAAAGAGCAATTTGGCGATGCCTTTGATGTGAAATACCGAAAATACAGTGCACAGGGAAAAGAAATCATTTTTGTAATGGTTGACGGAATGTGTGACAGCCTTCTCGCAACGGAACAGGTCATTCTTCCTATAATCGAAGCCGATTTTACCGACGAAAAAGGGGACAAGCTCATTTACTCTGCTGCTGACAGAGTTTCAGCAAGTATTGATAAGTCAATTACTAATGACATTGACGAGGCAATTCGCGAAGCCATTTACGGTAGCATTATAATGCTTACACAGGATGCACATTTTACAGTAATGTTCGGTGTTCAGGGATTCCCGAAACGAGCAGTACTTGAGCCTGACACAGAAATGCAGGAACGAGGCTCACGAGAAGCCTTTGTGGAAAGCTTTAAGGATAATGTGACAATGATTCGTCGTCGTGTGCGAAACCCTGTTTTTAAAACACAGATAGTAGAAGTAGGTGACACTAGCAAAACAAGAGCTTGTGTCTGTTATATGTCCGACAGAGTCGATAAGGAAATGCTTGAAGAAGTAGTGAAACGACTTAAAAACGCGACGGTGGATACAGTACTTGGTTCAGGTTATATGCAGAGCTTTCTCGATACAAAATATGCTTCGATTTTCAGCGGTGTAGGCTTTACTCAACGACCTGATGTATTAACAGCAAAAATCAGTGAAGGCAAAATCTGTATTATTGTTGACGGTACGCCAAACGCCTTGATTGTGCCATATCTTTTTATTGAGCATTTTCATTCAATGGACGACTACCTGAAAAGACCGTATTACGCAACCTTTATACGCGTTTTAAAGCTTGTTTCTTTTGCTTTCAGCGTGTTTTTGCCCGGACTTTATGTGGCTGTATGTACCTTTCACCAGGAAATAATACCTGAAACAATGATTTTCGGAATAACGGGACAAGAAAGTAGAACACCGTTACCTGTAATGCTTGAAGCGTTGCTTATACATCTCATATATGAAATTGTCCGTGAGGCAGGTCTTCGGATGCCTAAAAGCGTAGGCCACGCAATTTCAATTGTAGGGGCATTGGTAATAGGTGAATCGGCAGTAACGGCAGGCATACTTTCTGCACCGATGCTTATTGTGGTGGGACTTACAGCCGTAAGCTCATTTGTGGTGTCAACACTTTACGAGCCTGTTGCGATTTTACGCTTTGCATTTATTATAGTCGGCGGACTTACGGGACTTTACGGAATAATGCTTTGCTTTGCTGTTGTTTTAATAAATGCGTCTGCAATAAACCCTTACGGTGTACCGTTTACATCACCGATGTCACCTACAAAGGTTGGTGCGTGGCGTGATATGATTTTTCGTAGTGATTGGAAGAAAATGGGCAAAAGACAAATGGTTATTGATAAGTTGAGGAAATAGAATGGAAAAAACAAAAGGTAAAATCAGTGCATTTCAGTTTTATGTAATGCTTTTTTTGTCGCGAACGCTGACAACCGTCACATATCTTTCGTCATATACGGAAAATATAAGGCTCTCGGATATGCTTATCCAACCTATATTCAGAATAATTATCGGCACTCTCATAATGTTGCCAGTGTTTCGTCTTTACAGAAAATACAACGACAAAAATATTTTGGATTTAATAAGTGAAAAATCTGAAAAACTTGCTAAAGCAATTTCTGTTGTTTTCATAATTTACTTCTTTTATTTCACCGTTGTGACTCTGGCTCGTCTTGACCTTTTTGCAGGAACAATCGTTTTTCCCGAAACTGATGTGGAATATATGATAGTTTTTGCGGTGATTCTCTGTTGCTACGGTGTATATTTAGGGCTTGAACCCTTGGGAAGATGCTCTGTAATTTCAGGTGTTCTTGTTATTCCTGCATTGATTTTTATAATGCTGACGCTTGTAAATAAAGTGGATTTTCTAAACTTAACACCAATTTTTTATAATGGTGTAGCATCTGTTGTGAAGGTGGCAGTTGACTCTGTGGGACAAACGGTTGAATACGGAATAATTGCACTTATGATACCAAGGGTAACAGGGAATTTCAGAAAAGGATATTTTATCTGGCTTTTTTCACAGGTGTCCTTAATGGCAGTTATGTTCTTTTTTGCCTGTACGGTTATGGGAAATTTCGCAAATACTCAGCTTTTTCCGTTTCACACATTGGCATCTCTTGCAGAGTTTTCAATGTTCACTCGTCTTGATGCGATTTTTACAAGCGTATGGATTATGTGTGCATTTATCAAAGCAGGGTTACTCATATTCCTCCAAACGGATTTGCTCAAAACCTATTTCCCGAAATTCAAAAGAACACAGTATATCGTTGCAACAGGACTTCTGACAATAATTTCAAATCTGTTTATATCACAACAGGTTGAAAGATTTATAACGGTTGATAACAGTATTATAAAAATTATAATTACGGGAATTTCTGTTTTGATAATTCCTCTTATTGTGCTTATTTTCAAAAGAAAGGGGAACAGAAAATGCGAAAAGCAGGCATAATTCTTCTTGCGTTCCTTTTTGCCTTTTATACCTTTAATTCCGAAGAAATATATAAAAAAGACATCCGTAACCGACTTGTTATTCAAGGAATAGGTATTGATATAAAGGATGACGGAAAATACTCGGTTACAATTCAGGCAATCGACACAAATGCCCAATCTCCCACATCATCTGACAGTGCATCACAGCCACCGTTAAAAGCATATAAGACAGAGGGCAACACCATTTATACAGCCTTGAAAAGTGTAACGGAAACAGAGGGCAAAATACCGTTATATTCACAAAACAGAGTTATAATTTTGGGAAAAAGCATAACAGAAGAAAATATGTCCGATGTTATTGACTTTTTTGTGCGTGATGTGGAAAACAGTTCTTCTGTTTATATTGCTGCTGCCGAAAAAACTGCAAATGAAATTTTAGAAGCCAAAAACGGTGATGAATATATAAGTGCAAAAAGTATTGAAACAGGGATAAGCTCATATGAATACGATGCAAGAATTTTCAGTCTTCAGCTTTTTGAGCTTATAAACCGATATAATTCAAACACAAAGGATTTTGCTATGCCCTTGCTTTCGCTAAAAGAGGAAAAAGGCGAAAAAAGTGTAGAAATTTCAGGCACAGCACTTTTTAACAATACAAAATATCGTGAAAAAATATCAAAAGATGAAACGGTGTTTCTCAATATTCTTTACGACAAAGTAAATAATACTGCACTTTCATACAGCTTTGATAATGACAAAAAGGTGTCACTGAATATTGTTGATTTAAAGACAACACGGAAAGTCACAATGAAAGACGGTCAGCCTGTTTTTAATGTTAAAGTAAAAATACAAGCAGATATTTCGGAAATCAGTGGCGGTATTTCAAGTGCAATGGAAAAGCAAGATATTGAAAAAATTGCACAAGCAGGTGAAGGGTATATTGAAAGACAAACTAAAAGTCTGATTTCATCTTTATATGAAGAATACAACAGCGATTCCATAGGCTTTGCAAGACTCATATATATCAGATATAAGGATTTCTATAAAGAAAATGAAAAAAATCTCGACTCCGTTTTGCAAAACAGCATTTACGAAGTCGAGGTTGATTTAAAAATCAGAAGAATGGGTCACGAATTTATAACATAAGCTCGCCTGTGTTGGTATCAAAGCAAAGTCGTTTTTCTTCCTTATTTTCAATATATTTAATTTCAATAAGCTCTTTTGTAATAAATTCAGCAGAAACAAGCTCAGGCTTTTCATTGTTGAAAATACTCAACAATACATCGCTTTTTTCACGGTTGTAATCACCGACATTATCGGATGTAAAAAGAAGACTACCGAAAATGTGATTAACAGTTGCCGAAATTTTTCTCTGTGTAAAGCCCATTGTCATATTATTGTCACGAAGCAGGAATACATCAGGGTCGTTTGCAAACGCTCTGCCGTCAAGACCGCGACGGAAGATAGTATTCCAGAGTGTTGTCTTTGTACAAACATCCTCAAGTATCATTTTGCTTCTGTTCCATTCAAGGCCAATGTCAGCACCGATTCGGCAGTAATCAACCTTACCGAATGCAGGTGCAAGCGGTACACCGCAACCGAGGATAAGCTTGTCACCGACACATTCACGGATAAAATCCATTGCTTCACACATTAACTGACCGCGAGATTTTCCGTTTCTCGGTACAGTACAGGTTGAATAAAGAAAATCAAGCTTAACCATATCATAGCCCCAATCATTGAGGACCACATTGAAGAAGTTGCGGATATGCTCCCTGACTTCTTCTTTTTCTGTGTCAAGACCGTAAAAGTTACCCCAGTTAATACCGCAAAGCTTCTTTCTGCCATATTCATCACGAATAAGCCAATCAGGATGCTCCTTTGCAATCTTTGAATTTACTTGACAAGATAACGGCGCAAGCCAAAGTCCTGCCTTCATACCCTTATCGTGAATTTTATCGGCAATATATTTCATACCGTTAGGGAACTTTTTACTGTCAATGCTGAGCCAGTCACCAACAGCAGTCTGGTATCCGTCATCAATCTGGAAAATATCAATTTTTGAATCAACCTTTGAAAGTGATTCAAGGTCAGTTGTAACAATATCTTCAGTAATATTCTGATAATAGTTATACCATGTTGTATATCCGTTTGTTCTGCCGACTCTCGGCTTTGGAATGTTCATAGCCTTAAAGTATCTGTCAAAAACATCCTGTTCTTTGCCCTGATAGTTAATAACATCAATAAGTGTATATTCCTTATCAATAATAACACCTTCAAGGTCGCGTTCAAAAATCAATTCTCTGTCAGGCACATTTGCACGGATTATAGTGTAACCGAACCGTTCACTTAATGAACCGAAAAAGTCATATTCGTCAAGATTACGGATGTAACCGTATGAAAAACCGTGGAAACAGCCTTTTCGCTTATCATACTTCACAAAATCATAGTCACCGTAAGGAGATGTAGGCTTTATTCGTCTTAATGCCTCTTGTTTTAAGTTAAGACAAATAGGCTCGTCATCAATAAAGTGTTCACGACACGCTGTCCAGGACTGAAAACCATTAAGGAAAATTCTGTCGTTACTACGGAAATCATAAGGCACAGTCATTTTGAAAGTAACCTTTTCCAATGGTACAACAGGCACAATATCAAGTTTTATGTGACTTTCAAGAGCAGTATAATTAATGTTAAAATGTTCTGTTTCAAAAACATTGGTCTTATAAAGCACTTTATCAACCATATATTCAATGTTAATCTTGAAGCGTTTCATAAAGTAAACATCTCCTTTCATTACTAAATAAAATTATAGTTTAAAAAAATCCAAAAAGCAATACACAAAAGGCATGTAAAATGATGATTATGCAATACAAATTACAATTTGTCGGGATGAATAACCAATTCGGTAAGTCATTCTGAGCGTAGCGAAGAATCTCTCGCATTTCATCAGTCACCCTGAGTGAAACGAAGGGTCTAATAAAATAGGACAGAGATTCTTCGTCACTTTGTTCTCAGAATGACACTAACCTTAAACATCCAGACAAACTCCAATTTATTGTTTCAAAAGCCGTTAAATCCTCTTGATTTCATTGACAACCATATGTATTTTGTTATACAATCACTATATATAATTATGTCCGTAAAGGAGCGATACTAATGACAATTAAGGAACTTTTTGAATATTGGTGTACATTTGACGAGGACACAAAAAATGAGCTTATGTCAATTGCCGATGAAAAGGAAATTGAAGACAGATTTTATAAGGAATTGGAATTCGGCACAGGTGGTCTTCGTGGCATAATGGGTGCAGGACCAAACCGTATGAACAGATACACAATTGCAAAGGCAACAAAAGGTTATGCCGATTACCTTAAAAGTCGTTTTGATGGTGAAATCAGCGTCGCAATCGCTTATGACTCGCGAAATAATTCACAGTATTTTTCTAAAGTAGCAGCAGGTGTACTTTCTGCAAATGGAATTAAAGTATATATTTACGATACGCTTATGCCAACACCTGTTTTGTCCTTTACTGCAAAGTATTTAGGTTGTAAAGGTGGTATTGTTCTTACTGCAAGTCATAACCCAAAGGAATATAACGGATATAAAATTTATGACGAAAAGGGTTGTCAGTTAGTACCACAGTTTGCAAGTCAGGTTATTGAGTTCGTAAATGCTGTTACAGATTTAAAAGCAGTTGCAGTTGATGATTTTGATAGTGCAGTACAAAGTGGAAAAATCACAGTAATCGGTGAAGAAATATTAGAAAAATTCATAAATGAAGTGAAAAAACAGTCAATATACGAAGAAAAATCTGACCTTAAAATTGTTTATACAGCACTTCACGGTACAGGTAATATTCCCGTAAGAAAAGCCATTGAAAATATGAATGTTTCAATTGTAAAATCACAGGAATTACCTGACGGAAATTTCAGTACGGTTCGTTCACCTAATCCTGAAGAAAAGGATGCTTTGACAATTGCAATCGAACAGGCAAAAGAAGAAAATGCAGATTTGGTGCTTGGTACTGACCCTGACTGTGACCGTGTTGGTATTGCAGTTTTACATAATGGCGAATATGTACTTATGACAGGCAATCAGGTTGGTGCGTTGCTTGTTGATTTTGTCCTTTTAAGCAGAAAAGACACATTGAACGAAAAATCAACACTCGTAAAAACTATTGTTACAAGCGAAGTCGGTGCTGATATTGCAAGAAGCTACGGACTTTCTGTGGTTGACACTCTTACAGGCTTCAAATATATCGGTGAACAGATTGGAAAATATGAAATCAACGGTGACCGTGAATTTATAATCGGTTACGAAGAATCTTACGGTTATCTTGTGGGTACTCACGCTCGCGATAAGGACGCTGTTGTTTCATCAATGCTCATTTGCCAGATGGCAGCATACCACAAAAACAACGGCAGAACACTTGTTGATGCACTTAATAAAATCTACGAAAAATTTGGTTTTTACCTTGATGCCCTTGATACCTTTGTACTTAAAGGCAAGGACGGTGCAGAAAAAATTCAAAGCATTATGACCAATATGCGTGAAAATGGTAAATCATTGTTTGATGACATTAAAGATGTTTTTGACTACTCAAAGGGTATTGACGATTTACCAAAGGAAAATGTGCTTAAATACACATTTGCAGACGGTTGCTGGATTGCAGTAAGACCGTCAGGCACAGAGCCAAAGCTTAAGGTTTATTACTCAATGTGTGGTGCAACAAAAGAAATTGCAACAGAAAAATTAGAAAACATCCGTGCAATTCTCAAGAAAGAAATTGAGGGCTGATTATGAGAGATTATATTGACAGAGTAATAAAGCCAAAGCTTCAGGGTGATGGTGGCGAAATTGATTTTGTTTCCTACGAAAACGGTATTCTTACTGTGCTTTTACAGGGCGAATGTTCAAAGTGCCTTATAGTTGAACGCTGTATCGCATGGATTGAAAGTGAAATTATGCGTGATATGGGCGAAAGTGTAAAAATAGTTGCACAGAAGAAAAAACCTTTCTTTTGGGATAAGGATTAAGGTGATTTTATGGCACATATTAAAGTTGTAAGAAGAAGTATGCGTCCTGAAGAATGGACAGATTTACGCTTCGGTTGGCTTAAAAGATACATATACGAAGAAAAGTACGAAATCGAAAACTTAAAAGTGCGTGATGCTCGTCAGGTTGCCGAAATGCAGTATGAGTATTATCCCGAGGGTTGGAGAAATCTTTGCAAAGGCGATATGTACTTTACTCCTGACGGAACTGCATTTTTTGAAGCAGATGTGGTAATTCCACAACATCTTCGTGGTAAAGAACTATGGTTTTCACTTAAAACAGCTGCCGAAATAATCGTAAAAGTTAATGGTAAATATGTTGGTGGTGTTGACCCTAACCGTGACAGAATACTTTTAAGTCCTTATATTAAGTCAGATGTTCTTCATTTTGAGATGGAGGGTTACAACCGTTCAAAGCCTGATGACGAAAGAAACCCTGAATCACTTTCAGTTCGCGGATGTCGTCAGATTTTTGAGGGTGCATATTTAGCAACAATCAACCATACGGTTCTTGATTTGGTTTACGACCTTGAATTGCTTTTGGATATTGCAAAAAGTGACCTTTTCAACGAGGATTATCGTAATTTCCTCAATCGTGAAATCAACAACGCACTTAATCTCATTGACTTTGATGATTTGAAGACAGAAGATGTGGCAAGTGCAAAGAAATATGTTGATGATGTAATTTATGCAAATGATGATTACAAGGGTAACGGTGATGTGGCTCTTATTGCTCATTCTCACCTTGATATTGCATATTATTGGAGAAGAATTCATTCTGTACAGAAGAATCTGCGTACAATTCTTATTCAGCTTCGTCTTATGGACAGATACCCTGACTTTAAATATACTCACACTCAGGCTTATACATACGAAATGCTTGAAAAGTATTATCCTGATGTGTTCGCAGAGTTAAAAGAGAAAATTGCAAAAGGACAGTTTGAGCCTGTTGGTGCTATGTATGTTGAGCCTGACTGTAATATTCCTTGTGCAGAAAGTCTTATTCGTCAGTTTATGTACGGTCAGCACTATTTCCGTGAAAAGTTCGGAAAAACAGTTAAAAACTGTTGGTTGCCTGATGTTTTCGGTAATAGCTGGATTTTGCCACAGATTCTTAAAAAGAGTGGTGTTGACTACTTTGTATCCAATAAGATGTCAACCTGGAACGATACAAACAGATTCCCTCATAACAACTTTATCTGGAAGGGTATTGACGGTAGTGAGGTTTATGCCTGCGTGCCACCAACACACTTTATAACTTGGAATATGCCTTCACAGATTCAGGAAAACTGGGAAGCATATCAGGATAAAAATCAAGGTGGACAAACTATGTCTATGTTTGGCTACGGTGACGGTGGCAGTGGCTGTACCGAAGAAATGATTGAAGTTATGCACCGCTTCAACAAGCTCTCAATTATGCCGAAAACCGAGCATTTGGGTGGTCAGAAATTCCTTGAGAAAAATCTTAAGGATAATAAAAATCTCGCAAAATGGGACGGTGAACTTTATCTTGAAATGCATCGTGGTACATTCACCACAAAGTCAAAGATGAAACGATATAACCGTCAGCTTGAATATAAGCTTCGCGAAGCAGAAATTATCTCAACTTTGCGTCATTTAAAGGGTGCAAAATATCCATACGACGAAATTCGTGACATTTATAAAAAACTTCTTATAAATCAATTCCACGACATTTTACCGGGTAGCCATATTACACCTGTATATCGTGATGCAATGGCTGATTATGAAGAAATTGAACAGCGAGTAAATAAGATTATCGGCACAGGTGAACAGTATTTCAATTCACTTAATTTTCCTCGTAAGCACCTTACATTCATTCCTGATGAAATGGGTAACAGTACCCGTTACGGTAAAAAGGGTAATTGGGTAATTCCTAATCTTCCACCACTTTCAAGTGGCGAAATAAAGATGGAAGAATATAACGAAGAATGGCTTACAATCGGTGAAAAGGTTGTAACACCATTCTATGAAATCGCGTTTAATACTGACGGTAGTATTGAAAGCCTTTATGATAAAGAGCTTCAGCGTGAATGGGTGAATGGCGAGTTCAACACATTAAAACTCTATAAAGATAATCCCGGTGTTTATGATGCTTGGGATATTTTGCCAAACTACACAGACCGTGAGGTTGATGTGAAAATTCTTTCACCACTTAAAACTATTGAAAAGAATTCAGAGGTTGTGTGCTTTGCTTGTACTCTTGCAACTGAAAAGAGTACATGGAAACGAATTATCCGAGTTTTCCGTCGCAGTCGCGGTATCGAAGTTGAAAATATCGTTGATTGGAACGAAAAGCACGTTCTCGCAAAAGCACAGTTTGACTGTAATGTATTGACACGAAAAGCAGTTTGTGATACAAGTGCAGGCTTCGTTGAAAGAGAAACTCACAGAAATACAACCTGGCAACAGGCTCGTTTTGAGGTTTGTCATCATAAGTGGGTTGATATGGCAGAAACAGACGGTGGTATTGCTCTTATTAACGATTCAAAGTATGGTATAGGTCTTCTTGAAAACTCAATGAGCCTTTCACTTCTTCGTGCAACTGTCCGTCCTGATGTTACAAGTGACCTTGGTCATCACGAATTCAGTTATATGATTTATCCGCACGGTGACGATTTTGTGAAGGCAGAAATCAATAATATTGCGTATGAGTATAATATTCCTTTAGGTAAGGCAGATTTGACCTGTGAAAACTCGTTCGGTGAACTCTATATGCAGACAATGAAAATGAGTGAAAAAGGTCATATGATTGTTGTGCGTCTTTCTGAACAGAACGGAAAACGAGGAAAAATCAAGCTTGGCGGCAGGGTTAAAATTCTTAACTTCCTTGAAGATGTTATTGATGTTACCGACACAATCGAATACAAGCCATTCGAGATTATAACAATCGGTATTAACGCATAAAAGGTGACAGTATGACAAAAGTTGTTGTAATAACAGGTGCAAGCTCTGGAATAGGTAGCTTTACTGCAAAAGCACTTTGTGAAAAGGGTTGTACCGTTTACGATTTGAGCCGAAGAAACATTTCACAAGAAGGTATTATTCACATTAAAACTGATGTGACCGACGAAGAAAATGTTATTCAGTCAATCAAGCAGATTGTTGAAAACGAAGGCAGAATTGATGTTGTAATTAACTGTGCAGGATATGGAATTTCAGGAGCAGTTGAGTTTACTGACCTTGAAAGTGCAAAAAATCAGTTCAATGTAAACTTTTTCGGTATGGTAAATGTGAATAAAGCAGTAATTCCATATATGCGTAAAGCAGGTGGTGGACGAATTGTGAATATCAGTTCAGTTGCTGCTGTTACTCATATTCCGTTTCAAACATATTATTCCGCATCAAAAGCAGCAATCGAATCATATACTTGTGCATTGGATAATGAACTTAAACCATTTAACATTTCAGTTACAGCAATTCAACCGGGGGACATCTGCACAGAATTTACAAGTGCCCGTAAAAAATCTTTTGAGGGTGACAATGTATATGGTGGTAGAATTGCTCGTAGTGTTGCAGGAATGGAAAAGGACGAGCAAAAGGGGATGAGTCCCGATTTTGCAGGACAGTATATTGCAAAAATTGCTCTTAAAAAGAAAACGAAGCCTATTTATGCAATAGGCTTCAGCTACAAAACAGTTTGTGTCCTTTGTAAAATATTCCCTTGCAAAATCCGTAACAAAATAATAGGAATGCTCTATGCAAAATAAAACCAACCCGACAAATTACACTTTGTCGGGTTTGCTATATACGCGTTGTTGGTCAATACAAAAACTAATTTCGTGTCATTCTGAGCGTAAGCGAAGAATCTCATATCATCAACAACGAGACCCTTCACTGCGTTCAGGGTGACCGAAACCTACAACACACGAAACCGGTGACCTTGTAGGGACGAGTCTCCGTGCTCGCCCGCAAGTTTGCAGGTTGTTTACGGTCGGGCACAGAGACCCGACCCTACATTCCAACCATATAGGTTATATTTTATAATCGCGTCGCAGACCCTACACTATGCACTCTGCACTTTGCGTTCTGCACTCATCCCTACAAACTTCCAATTTGCATTATGATATTAAAGATATAATAAAACCATCGATAAAATTGTATTATAAACACGAAAGTTCGACATAATAGTCTATATAATAAAAAAGTTAAAAATTTTTAAAAAAAATTCAAAAAAACACTTGACTATTTCATTTTGATGTGTTATTATTATCGAGCGTTGAGACGCTGGTGTAGCTCAGTTGGTAGAGCAGCTGATTTGTAATCAGCAGGTCGGGGGTTCGAGTCCGTCCACCAGCTCCATTTTTTTGTAATTTAATATGGGTAGGTTCCCGAGTGGCCAAAGGGAGCAGACTGTAAATCTGCCGTCGACGACTTCGGTGGTTCGAATCCACCCCTGCCCACCAAAAATCCTCGTTCGGTAGAACGGGGATTTTACTTTTTCACTATTACCTTTTCACTATTCACTCTTTACAAAAATTATATTCGAGATTTTTGTAAAGTAAAAAGTAATTGATAATAATTAAGAAGTGTATTTATAATTTTCACAAAATAAACTTTCGAGGTGTTCATATGAAAGTATCTACCGAAATCGGTTCAATAGCATTACATACAGGTGAAGAAAAGGCAGTTGAGCTTGTAGCAAAAGCAGGCTTTGATGCCTGGGACTTTTCAATGTTTGAAATGTGCGAAAAGCAAAACGAAATTTTAGTCCCTAAAAACCATCCTACTACACAGAGTAATTATCTTTCATTCGCACGAAAGCTTAAGCAAATCGGTCTTGATAACGGAATTGTATGTAATCAGGGACACGCACCATTCCCATCATCACCACAGAGCGTAGATTGGCTTAAACGAGCTATTGAGTGTGTTGCCGAAGCAGGTGGTGATATATGTATCATTCACCCTATGAATAATGGTACACCACAAGAAAATGCAGAAATGTATTTTGACCTTCTTCCGTTTGCAAAAGAGCATAATGTGAAAATTGCAACAGAAAATATGTGGAACTGGAAAGAAAGAGCAGAACATTCATCTTTTGCGGCCTGCGCAACACCTGAAAGCTTCAATGAGCATCTTGATGCAGTGAATGACGATTATTTTGTAGCCTGTCTTGATATAGGTCACGCAGAAATGAAGGGCAGTGACACGACAGCTCCTGAAATGATTCGTGCATTGGGTAAAAGGCTTAAGGCACTTCATATCCACGATAACGATAAGCTTCACGATTTACATCAGATTCCGTTTTCAATGAATGTTGATTTTGTCGAGATTGTAAAAGCATTAAAGGAAATTGAGTATGACGGTTACCTTACTCTTGAAGCAAGCAGGTATCTTAATGATTTCACAGAGGAAATGCTTTTTGACGGTGTAAAGAATATGTTTAATTCTGCTGAAAAGTTAAGACAAATGTTTTTGTTATAATGTAAACATAAACGGAGGATAGTATTATGGTCATAGATTTTCATACTCATGCATTTCACGACAGAATTGCCGAACGGGTAATAGAATCTCTTATGGAAAGCAGTAAAGACGAGTGTAAGCCGTGTAGCGACGGTACGGTAGGTGGACTTCTCAAAAAAATGGATGAATTTGGTGTGGACATTTCTGTTGTTCAACCGATAGTCACAAATCACAAAAATACTGTATTGCAAAATAACTGGGCAAAGGAAATTACTTGTGAAAGGATTATTTCTTTCGGTAGCTTTCACCCTGAAACAGACGACTACAAAAGGGATATTGATTTTATTTGTGAACTTGGTTTGCCCGGAATAAAGTTTCATCCTGAATTTCAGAAATTCTTTATTGATGCCCCTAAGATGCTTAAAATGTATGACTACGCTTTGAGCAAGGGACTTATAATTCTTTTCCACGCAGGGTATGACCCATCTTTTCCACCACCAATTCACAGTAGCCCAAAGCAGTTTGCTGAGATTTCAAAGCAAATGCAAGGTGGGGTAATAGTTGCTGCACATCTTGGTGGACATAGTCAATGGGACGATGTTGAAAAATATCTTGTAGGTACAGATGTGTATCTTGATACTTCAATGGGTATGGAGCATTATCCACATGACCAGTTTTTAAGAATAGTGAAGAATCACGGTGCGGACAAAATTCTCTTTGGCTCCGATTCACCATGGACTAAGGCAAATGAAGAAATAGAAATACTTAATTCCTTACCACTCTCACAAGACGAAAAAGATTTGATTCTTTATAAGAACGCAAAGAGAATATTAAAAATATAACAAAAAGGACTTGGATTAATTTCCAAGTCCTTAAACATTTTATCCTAATGAATTTGTAACACTTGTTGTAACCTTTGCGTCATAACAACTGAATTTTTCATCAATATTTTTTGGCAGAGTTTTTTGTGTAAGTAAGCTTACAATCGGTACGAGAACAAGTCCGCCGACCATTGCAAAAACACCTGAGTAAAGTGAATTTGTAAATACAAAACTGAAAACTGCAGTTTTTGGAGTGAAAAGTCCGATACTGATTAAAAGCTGAATAAATTCAAGTCCTGTACCGAAAATAAAGCTTGTAACAACAGCAGCCTTTGTAGTCTTTTTCCAGTATAAACCGTAAAGGAAAGGAGCTAAGAATGCACCTGCCAAAGCGCCCCAGGAAACGCCCATCATCTGAGCAATGAATACTGATTTTGACCAGATAGAGTCTTTAAGAATTGCGATAACAGCAGAAATTGCGATGAAGAATACAATGAATACACGAAGAATCAGGATACTCTTTTTATCGTCAACCTTTGCTTTCCTTTCAAGCTTTGGCTTGATAACATCAAGAGTAAGTGTTGATGAAGATGTGAGAACAAGTGAAGAAAGTGTTGACATCGAAGCTGAAAGAACAAGCACGATAACAAGAGCAACAATAACAGGAGCAAGGTCAGAAAGAATTGTGGGAACGACCTTGTCAAACATAACTGTGCCTGTTTCGGAAATAAAGCCACCTGCAACCATTTCCTCTTTATAGAGTCTGCCGAAACCACCAAGGAAGTAGCATCCGCCTGCAACAACAATTGCAAATACTGTTGAAATTATAGTGCCTTTTTTGATTGAGCCTTCATCCTTGATTGAGTAGAATTTGCCAACCATCTGCGGTAATCCCCATGTACCCAAGGATGTAAGTAAAACGACAAATAAAAGAAAAATAGGATTTGGACCGAACATCGAGGTGAATTCAGCACCGGCTTCCTGACCGAGAGAAGCAACTGCTTGTGTAAAACCACCGTTTTGCTTGAGAACTGCTGCAATTACAACAACAATACCTACAAGCATAATGATTCCTTGAATAAAGTCGTTGATAGCAGTTGCCATGTAACCGCCAAAAATAACATAAACACCTGTAAGGATAGCCATAGCAATTACAATTACAGCATAAGGAATTTCAAATACATTATTAAAGAGGGAAGACAGACCATTGTAAAGTGATGCTGTATATGGAATAAGGAAAATAAATACAATAACTGATGCTACAATTTTAAGTGCCTTTGAATCGTATCTCTTTTCAAAGAAATCAGGCATTGTTTTTGAATCAAGGTGCTGAGTCATAACTCTTGTTCTTCTGCCGAGCACTGACCAAGCAAGAAGTGAACCGATAAACGCGTTGCCGAGACCAATCCAGGTGGAAGCAATACCGAAATTCCAACCAAATTGACCTGCATAACCAACAAAGATAACTGCAGAGAAATAAGATGTACCGAAAGCAAAGGCTGTAAGCCAGGGTCCGACACTTCTGCCGCCCAAAACGAAACCGTCAACATTTGTTGAGTGCTTTCTGCAATAAAAACCGACACCTATCATAAGTGCGAAGAAACATATAAGCATTGGTATACTAATCATCATTGTTGTTGTCATTTTAATCACTCCTTTATAAACAAAATTTCTTGACAAACAAGGGATAATGTGGTATATTTGCTTTAACGCTTTAAAGTTTAGCACTTTAAAGTAATTATGTCAATGGGTAAAATGAAAAATAATTATTTTGTCGCGTCTATTGATTTTTTGTAGTAAATAAAGTAAAATAACAAAATATTGTAATTTTGGAGAAATGTTATGACAATCGTACACTTACTTGAAAAAAATGCCCGCGAATTTCCAAACGATGTGGCATTGGTTGAAATCAATCCTGAACAGCCGGAGACAAGACGAATCACATGGAGTGAATTTGAACTTGTTGAACCCGGTGCAAGACGACCATATCGTCGTGAAATCACATGGAGTGTATTTGAGGAAAAAGCAAACAGATTCGCAAATATGCTTACACAGAATGGTATCGGAAAGGGTAATAAGGTTGCAATTCTTCTTATGAACTGCATTGACTGGTTGCCTATATATTTCGGTATCCTTAAAACAGGTGCTTTGGTAGTGCCACTTAATTTCCGTTATTCATCTGACGAAATTGATTATTGTCTTGATTTGGCTGAGGCTGATGTTCTTGTATTCGGTAACGAATTTATTGGTCGAGTTGAAACAATAGCAGAAAAAATCAGTAAAAAATGCAAGCTTATTTATTTTGGTGCAAGCTGTCCTGCATTTGCAGACGACTATAATGAACTCGTTTCTGAATGTTCAAGCTCATTTCACGGATGTTGGCTTGAAGAATCTGATGACGCAGCAATTTACTTCTCATCAGGTACAACAGGCTTCCCAAAAGCTATTTTACATAATCACGAAAGCCTTATTTTCTCTTGTAAGGTTGAACAGGCTCATCACGGACAGACAAAGGATGACTGTTTCCTTTGTATTCCGCCACTTTATCATACAGGTGCAAAAATGCACTGGTTTGGTAGCCTTTTAAGTGGTTCAAAGGCAATTATCCTTAAGGGTACACAGTCAAGAAATATCCTCAAAGTAGCAAGTGACGAAAAATGTACTATCGTATGGCTTCTTGTTCCTTGGGCACAGGATATTCTCAATGCTATTGATAGTGGAGAAATTGATTTGAATGAATTTGATTTCTCAAACTGGAGACTTATGCATATTGGTGCACAGCCTGTACCACAGAGCCTTATCAAGCGTTGGCTTGAATATTTCCCAAATCAACAGTACGACACAAACTACGGTCTTTCAGAATCAATCGGCCCGGGTGCTGTTCATCTTGGTGTTGAAAATGTCCGTAAGGTTGGTGCAATCGGTGTGCCGGGATACGGTTGGCAGACAAAAATTATTGACCCTGACGGTAATGAAGTAGCACAAGGTGATGTTGGTGAACTTTGTCTCAAAGGTCCCGGTGTTATGACTTGCTATTATCGTGACCCTGAGGCAACTGCAGCAACACTTAAAGACGGTTGGCTTTTGACAGGTGATATGGCTATGCTTGATGAAGAAGGCTTTATCTATCTTGTTGACCGTAAAAAGGATGTTATCATCACAGGTGGTGAAAACCTTTATCCTGTACAGATTGAAAATTTTATGGCTTCCCACGAAAAAATCAAGGATGTGGCTGTTATCGGTCTTCCTGACCCAAGACTTGGTGAAATTGCAACTGCAATTATCGAAATTAAAAAGGATATGACTTGTACAGAAGAAGAAATCAACGAATTCTGTAAGAGTCTTCCAAGATATAAGAGACCTCGTAAGATTATTTTTGCAGATGTACCTCGTAATCCAACAGGTAAAATCGAAAAACCAAAACTTCGTAAAATGTACGGTGGCGAAGGCCTTGTTGACTCACAGAATAAGTCATAATTATATATAGAAAAGAGAAACAGATATGAAAAAATTAATGATAGGCAATCAGGCAGTCGCAGAAGGCTTGCACGATGGTGGATTAGGAGTTGTTTCAAGCTATCCGGGTACACCATCAACTGAAATTACAGAATTTTTAAGTAAATTTGACGACATTCACAGTGAATGGGCTCCAAATGAAAAGGTTGCTTGCGAAGTTGCATTCGGTTCAAGCCTTGCAGGTGCTCGTTCAGCTTGTGCTATGAAACACGTCGGTCTTAATGTGGCAGCTGACCCACTTTTTACACTTTCATATACAGGTGTTAACGGTGGTATGGTAATCTGTGTTGCCGATGACCCTGCAATGCATTCATCACAGAATGAACAGGACTCGCGTCATTATGCTATGGCAGCAAAAGTTCCTATGCTTGAACCTTCTGATTCAATGGAAGCATATACGTTTGCTAAAAATGCTTTTGAATTGTCAGAAAAGTTTGATACACCTGTTCTTCTTCGTATGTGTACAAGAATTGCACACAGCCAGTCAATCGTTGAAACAGGCGAAAAACAGCCTGCAATATTAAAGGATTACGAAAAGAATCCTGCTAAATACATAATGGCACCTGCTAACGCAATCAAGCGTCATCCTTTCGTTGAAGAAAGAACAGAGGCATTACAGGAACTTGCAGAAAACTGTGAATACAATACTGTTGAAATGAACTCAGATGAAATCGGTATTATCACATCAGGTTGTTCATATCAGTATGTTAAGGAAGTAATGGGGGATAGTGCAAGTGTCCTTAAAATCGGTATGTCGTATCCGTTACCTGTAAATCTTATTAAAGATTTTGCATCAAAGGTAAAGACTCTTTATGTTATTGAAGAGCTTGACCCATTTATCGAAAATCACGTTAAAGCACTTGGTATAGATTGTATAGGTAAAGAAAAATTCTCAATTTTAGGTGAATTTTCACAGGCAACTATTGCAAAAGCATTTGGTAAAGAATTACCTGAAAGTGTTTCAGCTGATTCAGAAATTCCAAACAGACCACCAATGATGTGTGCAGGTTGTCCTCATAGAGGCTTGTTCTATACTCTCGCAAAGAATAAGATTACAGCCCTTGGTGACATCGGTTGTTATACTCTCGGTTCAGCACCACCACTTAATGCTCTTGATTCAACTCTTTGTATGGGTGCATCAATTTCAGGTCTTCATGGCTTTAACCTTGCAAGAGGTAAGGATGCAGAAAAGAAGAGTGTTGCTGTGATTGGTGACTCAACATTTATGCATTCAGGTATGACAGGCCTTGTAAATGTAGCTTATAATGCTACAAATTCAACTGTTATTATCGTTGATAACTCAATCACAGGTATGACAGGCCATCAGCAGAATCCAACAACAGGTTATAATATTAAGGGTGACCCGGCAGCAAAGGTTGACCTTGAAGCACTTTGTAAGGCTCTTGGTATCAATCGTGTAAGAGTTGTTGACCCATATGATCTTAAGGCTTGTAACGATGTTGTCAAAGAAGAATTAGCAGTAGAAGAACCATCAGTAATTATTTCTCGCAGACCTTGTGTATTGCTTAAATCAGTAAAACCTCAACCACCACTTAAGGTTGATGCTGATAAATGTAAATCTTGTAAGAGATGTATGACTCTTGGCTGTCCTGCAATCAGTATGAAGGACGGAAAAGCAAAGGTTGATGCAACATTGTGCGTAGGTTGTGGAGTTTGTAAACAGCTTTGTGCATTTGATGCAATCGTGTAAAGGAGGAGACTTAAAATGAAAACTGTTAGTGTTATGATAGTTGGTGTTGGCGGACAGGGTAGTCTTTTAGCATCAAAATTATTAGGTCGTCTTCTTGTTGACGAAGGCTATGATGTAAAGGTAAGTGAAGTTCACGGTATGAGTCAGCGTGGTGGCTCTGTTGTAACTTATGTACGTTTTGGTGATAAGGTTTATTCACCTATTATCACAGATGGTGAAGCAGACATTATTATCTCATTCGAAAAGCTTGAAGCAGGTCGTTATGCTAAGTTCCTTAAAAAAGACGGTAAAATTGTTGTAAATACTCAACAGATTGACCCAATGCCTGTTATTATCGGTGCTGCTCAGTACCCTGAAAATGTGCTTGATGAGTTAACTGAAAAGGGAGTTAGTGTTGATGCTCTTGACGCTCTTACACTTGCTGAACAGGCCGGTTCATCAAAGGCAGTTAATATTGTTCTTATGGGTAAAGCATCAAAGTATTTCGACATTCCATATGAAAGCTGGATAACTGCAATTGAAAACACAGTTGCACCAAAATTTGTGGAAATGAATAAGAAAGCATTTGAATTGGGATATAATTCATAATTAAAGATTTTTTTCAAAAAACTACTTGACTATAAAGATTTAGTGTGCTAAAATGCTAAAGTAATAAAGATGCTTGAGCGAAAATCAGTATCCGAGTAATATCATTCACAGAGAGCTGCGGTTGGTGTGATGCAGTAGTGTAAAGTCGGTGAATTCCTTTCGTTAGTCGTTGGCTGAAGGTCATTTGATTGTGTAGGTCAAACGGGTTCGACCGTTATATCGACAAGGGTGTGTTTGCACTCGGAGGCCGTTATCGTGAGGTAACGGTAAATAGAGGTGGTACCACGGGAATTTTCTCGTCCTCTGTATTCCGAATTGGAATGCAGAGGACTTTTTTGTTTACTTCTGCAATCCAAAAACCACTTATTAAAATGCATATTGCAGAAAGGACGAAATCAAAATGGAAAAACGTTATTATCAGAAAGAATTTGAAACCATGCCTGTTGAAGAAATTAAGAAGCTTCAGTCAGAAAAGTTGGTAAAACAGGTAAAGCACGTTTATGAAAATGTGCCTTACTACAAAAAATTAATGGATGAAAAGGGTGTTACACCTGACGATATCAAAGGAATCGAGGATTTGCACAAACTTCCATTCCTTACAAAAGCAGATTTAAGAGATGCTTACCCTTACGGATTACTTGCAAAGCCACTTAATGAATGTGTTCGTATTCATTCGACATCAGGTACAACAGGCCGTCGAGTTGTTGCATTCTATACACAGCACGATGTGGACTTGTGGGAGGACTGCTGTGCTCGTGCAATCGTAGCAGCAGGTGGTTCAAATGAAGATGTGTTACAGGTAGCATACGGTTACGGACTTTTCACAGGCGGTGCAGGTCTTCACGGTGGCGGACATAAGGTAGGTTGTCTTACACTTCCCATGTCATCAGGTAATACAGACCGCCAGATTCAGTTTATGATGGACCTCAATTCTACAATTCTCTGTTGCACGCCATCTTATGCTGCATATATGGGAGAATCGTTGAAAGAACAGGGCTATACTCCTGACCGGATTCCTCTTAAAGCAGGTATCTTCGGGGCAGAAGCATGGACAAACGAAATGCGTCGCCAAATTGAAGAAACACTTGGAATTAAGGCTTACGATATTTACGGACTTACAGAAACATCAGGTCCCGGTGTATCTTTCGAGTGTGAAGAACAGACAGGTATGCACATTAACGAAGACCATTTCCTTGCAGAAATTATTGACCCTGATACAGGTGAGGTTTTACCTGAAGGCAGTAAGGGTGAGCTTGTATTCACAGCACTTGATAAAGAAGCATTCCCACTTCTTCGTTACCGTACAAGAGATATTTGTGTCCTCACTCGCGAAAAATGTTCTTGTGGCAGAACATTCATTAAAATGGCAAAACCAATGGGCAGAAGCGACGATATGCTCATTATCCGCGGTGTCAATGTATTCCCAAGTCAGATTGAAACAGTTCTTCTCAATGAAGGTTATCAGCCAAACTATCAGATTATCATTGATAGAGTTAAGAATAACGATACATTTGATGTGCTTGTTGAAATGAATCCTGAAAAGTTCTCTGATACTGTCAGCGGTATCACAGCACAGGAAAAATCACTTGCAAATGCTATGAAAATTATGCTTGGTATCAATCCAAATGTCCGTCTTGTACCGCCAAAGAGTATTGCTCGTAGTGAAGGTAAAGCAGTTCGTGTTATTGATAAGCGTAAGCTTTATGACTAATAGAAAGGGGATTTTAATATGTCATTAAAACAGTTAACTATATTTGTTGAAAATAAGCAGGGAACACTCGTAGATATCACAGATATCCTTGCAAAAAACAATGTTAATATGAGAGCACTCTCAATCGCAGATACACAGGATTTCGGTATTCTTCGTCTTATCGTTGATAACAATGATGTTGCTACAAAGGCATTACAGGACGCAGGCTATCTTATCAAAATGACAGATGTTGTGGGTGTTAAAATCGGTGACCAGCCCGGTAAACTCTCAAAGGCACTTGAGGTCCTTGACGAAGCAGAAATCAATATGGAGTATCTTTACGCATTTATGGCTCGTACAGAAAAACACGCTTATGTTGTTCTTCGTGTTGCCGATAATCAGATGGCAGAAAAAGCTCTTGAAAACGCAGGCTTCCATATGATTACCGATGCCGACGTGGATAAATTATAATTTGTCGGGATGAACAACCAATTCGGTAAGTCATTCTGAGCGTAGCGAAGAATCTCTCGCATTTCATCAGTCACCCTGAGTGAAACGAAGGGTCTATTAAAATAGGACAGAGATTCTTCGTCACTTTGTTCCTCAGAATGACACTAACCTTAAACATCTCTATAAACTCCAATTTATATATCAATTACAAACAAAAAAGAGAGCCAATCAGCTCTCTTTTATTCATTTATTCTCTTGTAAGTATTTCCCCGACATTCTCAAAAATGTATTTCGGTCTGTATGGGAATAAATCAATTGTTTCCATTGATGTAACACCTGAAAGAACAAGAACCGTATCAACATTTGACTCAATACCTGCAATAATATCAGTATCCATTCTGTCACCGATAAATGCGATTTCCTCACTGTGACAACCTAATTTTCGAAGTCCGTGACGAAGCATCAACGGGTTAGGTTTGCCGACGAAATATGCCTTTTTACCTGTTGCAATTTCAATAGGAGCAATAAGTGAGCCTGTTGCAGGCATAATTCCTTTTTCAGTAGGCCCTGTAATGTCAGGGTTAGTACCAATCAGCTTTGCACCTTTAAGCACAAGTTCAATAGCCTTTTCAATCTTCTCAAAATTATATGTTCTTGTTTCACCGACAACCACATAGTCAGGGTTAACATCATTCATATAAATGCCTTGGTCATAAAGAGCCTTTGTAAGACCTGCTTCACCGATTACATATGCAGTACAACCTGGCTTTTGACTGCTTAAAAATGCAGCAGTAGCCATAGCACTTGTGTAGAAATGGTCGGCAGAAACCTTAAGACCCATTCTTTCAAGCTTCATACTAAGCTCGTGTGGAGTTTTTTCAGGACTGTTTGTAAGAAATACAAATTTTTTGTCATTGTCTATCATCCAGTTTATGAAATCAGCAACACCGGGTAAAATTTTGTTACCGTGATAGATAACACCGTCCATATCGCTGATAAAACCTTTTTTATTTAAAATATCATTCATTGGTATGCACCTCCGTTAAAATGATTTTATAGTAATTTCTTCCAAAAGTCAATTAAAACAAACATATACTATTGATTTTCTCGCTTTACTGTGCTAAAATATTTCTATTATTCAAGTTTGGAGAATGACATAAATGATAGCGATAATTGATTATGGTGCAGGTAATCTTCAAAGTGTAAAAAAAGCACTTGATTTTATCGGTGCCGAAAGCGTAATAACAGATAATATTGAAACAATCAATGCCTGTGATAAAATTTTACTTCCCGGTGTTGGTTCTTTCGGTGATGCAATGGACTCAATGACACAAAAAGGTCTTGTGGATACAGTAAAGGAAAATGCTAATAGTGGTAAACCGTTTTTAGGTATATGCTTAGGACTTCAACTTCTTTTTGAAGAATCCGAAGAATCACCGGGAGTAAAAGGTCTTGGAATTTTTAAGGGAAAAATCAAAAAATTCTCACCTGATATGGGACTTAAAATTCCTCATATCGGTTGGAATTCCTTGAAAATCAAGCAGAAGGATACTCTCTTTAAAGATATTCCCGAAAACAGTTATGTTTATTTTGTTCATTCCTATTATCTTCACGCAGAGGATGAAAATGAAATCGCAACCGTGACAAACTACGGAATAGATTTCCATTCTGCTGTGGGTAAAAACAATGTTTTCGCAACACAGTTCCATCCTGAAAAATCAGGTGATGTGGGCTTACAGATTTTAAGAAATTTTGCATCAATGGAGGTTAAATAATGTACGCTAAAAGAATTATACCTTGTCTTGATGTGAAAAACGGACGAGTAGTTAAGGGTGTCAGCTTTGTCAATATCCGTGATGCAGGTGACCCTGTTGAATGTGCTATTGAATACAATAAAAAAGGTGCAGACGAGTTAGTTCTCCTTGATATTACTGCAACTCACGAGGGTAGGGGCACAATGCTTGAAATTGTTCGTCAGGTTGCCGACAATATCTTTATTCCGTTTACAGTAGGTGGCGGTATCCGTACAGTTGACGATTTTAAGGAATTACTTCGTGCAGGTGCTGACAAAATTTCAGTAAACTCTGCTGCTGTTCGAAATCCTGACCTTATCAGTGAAGCAGCCTATAAATTCGGTAGCCAATGTGTCGTTTGTGCCATTGATGCAAAACGAAATGATAAAGGCTGGGAAGTTTACCTTAACGGCGGACGAATCCCAACAGGCATTGATGCCGTTAAATGGGCAGAAGAAGCAGTAAAAAGGGGAGCAGGAGAGATTCTCCTTACAAGTATGGATTGCGACGGTCAAAAAACAGGCTATGACAACGCCCTTAACCGTGCAGTTTCAGAATGTGTCGGTGTGCCTGTAATCGCATCAGGCGGTGCAGGTGCAAAATCACATTTCCTTGATGCATTCAACGAGGGTAAAGCCGACGCAGTGCTCGCAGCATCTCTCTTCCATTTCAACGAAATCCCAATTATAGACTTAAAACACTATCTCCGCGACAAAGGAATATCAGTCCGTTTATAAAGTGCAAAATGCAAAACGCAAAATGTAGAGGCTGACGACTCTGCAGCCCGAATCAATAAACAAAAAAGTAGGGGACGATGCCTTCATCGTCCCATTTCCTTTATTGTCTTTATTTTTATTCAACTACCACACAAACATCTTCAAGTGCTTTTCTTACTTTATTTCTTGGTGCTTCGTCTGCTGAATATCCTGTTGCAATAACAAGTCTTATTTTATCTTCAATGCCGAAATATTCACGCACCTTGTCTTCCTCAACCATACCGATAATGCAAGTGCCAAGACCCAAATCAGCAGCCTGCAAGCAGTAATGAGCAACTGAAAGTCCAATATCATTTTCAGCCCATTTCTGGCTGTTCTTAACTGCTTCAATTACGAAGCTTTTAAGAGTAGCAGTCTGCTCTGTCACAATAGCAAATGCAGGGCAATTCTGCACGAATTTATTAGCACCGTTTGGCTGAATACAATCTCTTATTTTCTCTGCATTTTCTCCACCGTTTATAACATAGTATTTCCAAGGTTGTGAATTACAAGCAGATGGTGAAAGACGAGCAGCGTCAACACATTTCAAGAGCAAATCTGTACTTATAGGCTCACCGTTATAATTTCTGCAACTTTCTCTTTTTAAAATCAATTCATTAAAATTCATAAGTATTTCTCCTACAATTAAGATAAAAATATTATATACTATTTTTTATTTATCTTCAATAATAATTTGTTATAGACTTTTAATTAAATATTTGTTAAAATATAAATGGTGATATTTATGAATAATGAATCTCTCAATAAGAACAGATTTTTAATGACGGAACTTTACGAGCTCACAATGGCTAACGGCTTGTTTATGAGTGGTAAAAATGACGAAATTGCATATTTTGATGTTTTCTTCAGAAAAGTTCCTGATAAAGGTGGCTTTGCAGTTTTTGCAGGGCTTTCAAGAATTGTTGATTTTATTAAAAATATTTCATTTACCGAGTCTGATTTGGAGTATCTTGGAACACTCGGGCTTTGTGATGAATTTATTGACTATCTTCGTAATTTTAAGTTCCAATGTGACATTTGGTCAGTTCCCGAAGGAACACCAATTTTCCCAAATGAACCTGTAATTAAGGTTCGTGGCCCTATTGTTCAGGCTCAGCTTATTGAAACTATTCTTATGGTTTGTATGAATCATCAGAGCCTTGTTGCCACAAAGGCAAATCGTCTTGTCCGTGCTGCAAAGGGTACAAGTGTTGCCGAATTCGGCACTCGTCGTGCTGTGGGCTTTGATTCTGCATTCTATGGCTCGCGTGCTGCTTATATCGGTGGCTGTGTTGGTACATCAGGTGTGGTACAGAGCGAAAAATTCGGTATTCCTACAATGAATACAATGGTTCACAGCTGGGTACAGATGTTTGACTCCGAATACGAGGCATTCTGCGAATATGCAAAGCAGTATCCTGACGATTGTTCACTTGTTGTTGATACTTACGATACAATTCGTTCAGGTGTACCAAACGCGATAAAAGCGTTCAATGATGTTTTAGCACCTATGGGTAAACGACCTGTAAGTATTCGCATTGACTCGGGTGACATAACTTACCTTTCTAAAAAAGCAAGAAAAATGCTTGATGAAGCCGGTTACCCTGATTGCAGTATTACTGCATCAAATTCACTTGATGAGCATATTATCAACGATATGATTTTACAGGGTGCAAAGGTTGACTGCTTTATTGTTGGCGAACGCCTTATCAATTCAGCATCAGCACCACTTTTCAGCGGTGTTTATAAATTGAGTGCTATCGAAAAAGACGGTGAAATCATTCCTAAAATCAATCTTTCAGAGAATGTAAGCAAAATTACAATACCTCATTCAAAAATGCTTTATAGACTTTTTGACTGTGATACAGGTAAAGCTATTGCCGATGTGCTTACACTTGAAAATGAAGAAATCGACGAAAGTAAACCATATACACTCTTTGACCCTGATTTCACTTGGAAACGCAAAGAGGTTGAAAACTTTGTTGCAAGAAAAATGCTTCAGCCTGTTTTCGTAAAAGGCGAGTGCGTATATAAAGAACCGTCAGTTGACGAAATCAGGGATTACTGTTCAGGCGAAATCGACAATCTCTGGGAAGAAGTTAAGCGATTTGAAAATCCACATACCTATTATGTGGACCTTTCTGAAAATCTCTGGAGAGTCAGAAAAGAGTTAATCGAAGAATACAAAGGAGTTAAAAAATAATGAATATATGGCACGATATTGACCCGAGTAGAATTACACGAAAGGATTTTGAAGCGGTAATTGAAATCAGTAAAGGCAGTAAAATGAAATATGAGCTTGATAAGGAAACAGGCCTTTTAAAGCTTGACCGTGTTCTTCACACATCAACTCATTATCCTGCTAACTACGGTTTTATTCCAAGAACTTATGCTGATGACAATGACCCGTTGGATGTTCTTGTACTTTGTTCAGAAAAAATTGAACCAATGGCACTTGTCCGTTGTTACCCAATCGGTGTTATTTCTATGGTTGACAGCGGTCACGCCGACGATAAGATTATCGCAATCCCGTTCGGTGACCCCACATACAATGAATACAAGGATATAAGTCAGCTTCCTAAACACATTTTTGATGAGATGACCCATTTCTTTACAGTATATAAAATGCTTGAAAACAAGGATACTGTAATTGATGAGGCAAAAGGCGTTCTTGCTGCAATCGACATTATTGACGACGCAATCGAAGGCTATAAAAAAACTTATGTAAAATAAAATATAGACAATATTCACTCTGTTTTTGCGAAAACAGAGTGTTTTTTTATGCTTTTTTACATTGTTTAAAATGCACAAATAAATTGCAAAAACTTTGTAGAAAAATGCACAAATAAATTATGAACTAATTCTTGATTTTTTTTATTCTATAATGTATAATAAATCCATTGAGTGGTGGCAAAATGCACCCAAAATACATCTGAAAGGGATTTTAGACAAAAAACAACTACGAAAGGAATGGATTTAATGATTACGTTTGTTGGCTCGAATTATCATAATTTGGACTCGAAAAATCGTTTGTTTGTTCCTGTGCGTTATCGCGACCAGCTTGGAGAACGGTTCTTCATTATGCCTGGTGCAGGTGGTTGCCTTTTTGTTTATCCTCAGGAAAATTTCGATGTGGTTGCAGAACAATACACAATGAAACACAGGTCACCAAAGGAACAAACGGCCTTTTTCAGCAAGGTTTGCGAAGCTACTGTTGATAATCAGGGACGTGTTACTCTTGATGCAAAGCATGTAAAATATGCAGAACTTGTAAAAGAAGTTGCTGTTGTGGGTGCCGGTCGCAGAGTTGAAATCTGGTCTATGGATAAATTCAAGATTTCTTATCTTGATAATGATGCTGAAATTGATTATTCAGAAGATATTGATTGGTAATATAAAACAATGGAATTTAAACATATATCAGTTTTATTTGATGAAACTATTGAATCCCTGAATATTAAAAAAGACGGTTTGTATGTTGATTGTACCTGTGGCGGTGCGGGGCATTCGAGAGCAATTCTTGAGCACATCCCGGACGGTGTTCTTGTTGCTGTTGACCGTGACCCCGACGCCATAAAGGTAATTACTGAACGAATTGGCAATATGCCTCAAGTAGAAATTGTCAATAACAACTTCAGCAACATAAAGGATATATTGAATGGCAGATTAGCCGACGGTATTCTTGCTGACTTGGGTGTAAGCTCATTTCAGCTTGATACACCTGAAAGGGGCTTTTCGTTTCACTACGATGCACCGCTTGATATGCGAATGAGCAAAAAAGGCAAAAGTGCATTTGACGTTGTAAATGGCTACAGCGAACAAGAACTATGTAACATCATTACACGATACGGTGAAGAAAAGTTTGCAAGAAATATTGCAAAAAACATTGTAAAAGCAAGAAACGAAAAAAACATAGAAACAACATTAGAACTTGCAGAGATTATTAAGGATTCAGTTCCTGCAAAGTACAGACGCGACGGTCATCCTGCAAGAAAAACGTTTCAGGCAATAAGAATTGAGGTCAATGACGAGTTGTCAACACTCGGACAGGCTGTGGATGATATGTTTCACAGCTTGAAAATCGGCGGACGACTTTCAATTATTACCTTCCATTCGTTGGAAGACAGAACAGTTAAAGAAAAATTTCGTGAGTTCAGTCAAGGCTGTACTTGTCCTAGGGAATTTCCTGTTTGTGTGTGTGGGAAAACTCCTGAAGGAAAGGTTATTCACAAGGGCTTATCTGCAAAACAGTCTGAACTTGATATGAATAACAGAAGTCGAAGTGCAAAGCTTCGCACAATAGAAAGATTAAGGTAAAAGGAAGAGAGATATGGCGCAACAGAACAAAAATGCGTATGCATACAATAATTACAATCAGAATGCAAAAATTCATAACTTTAACGGCTCTGCAGCGCCAAAGATTAAACCTGCTCCACAGAAAAAACCTGCACTTGAGCTCGTTAAGAAGACAAGAAAGACTGCCGCACAGGTTCGCCAGCAGACTGCTGAAGATACAAAGCGTATCTTCAAAGCAATGTGCGTTGCAACAGCAATTTTCTTGTTTATGGCATTGGCAATTTTCAGCAGAGTTCAGCTTGATGAAATCAATCGTGAAATTAACAGTATTGAAAATCAAATCGAGTTGGCAAAAAGTGATACAATTAAAATCAATAACGAACTTAACTCCATAGTTTCAATAAACAATGTTGAAGACTACGCGGCAAATCAACTTGGAATGGTTAAGGTGCAGAATCATCAGGTAGTTTATATTGATTTATCATCAGAAGACTATGTTGCAAAGGTTAATGGCAGAGATACTGATAAGGTAATAAATAACAATTAAAAATAATATATTAAAATACGGAGAGTCAGGGCAAAAGCCCTGTGCTCTCGTTGTTTTATTTAAAAAGTGAAATTCGGATAAGGGATGTGACTTGAAAGTGAACAGAAAACCGTCAAAAGCTATGAAAAATCGTTCAATTAAAGCTTTTTTGATTTTTTGTGTTGCATTACTTGTTATGATTGGAAATCTTTTTTGGATTCAGATTATAAAAGGTGAAGAATATCGTCTTAAGGCTGAACGAAATCAGTTGAGTGATACTGTGATTGCAGCTAACAGAGGAACAATTTATGATTCTAACATGAAGGTTATTGCACAAAGTGCATCTGCATGGCTTGTATATATAAATCCGTCAAAAATAACCACCGACGAACAAAAACAATTACTTATCGATGGCTTTGTTGATATTTTTGAGCTTAATGAAGAAACAGTTACAAAAAAGGTAAACCGTGAAGAAAGCGGTTACGAAAAAATCGTCGGTCAGATTGACAACGGTAAAAAAGCAGAATTACAGAAATATATCAGTGACCACAAAAGTGCAAAGCTCGGTTCGATTATCGGTATAGACCCTGACACAAAGAGATATTATCCGCTTGGCTCGTTCGCATCAACAATAATCGGCTTTACAGGTTCAGAAGATATCGGTCGTTCAGGCCTTGAGCTTAAATATAACGACACTCTTACAGGTGAATCAGGCAGAATTATCACAGCAAAAAATGCCCGTAACGGTGAAATGCCTAATGATTATGAAACAATTTACGATGCACAGCAGGGTTACAGCCTTGTTCTTACAATTGATGAGGTAATTCAGTATTATCTTGAACAGCAGTTATCACAGGCAGTTGAGGAAACTCAGGCAAAATATGCTTATGGTATTGTAATGGATGTAAAAACAGGTGCAATTCTCGGTATGTCAACAATGCCTGATTATGATTTGAATTCACCATATAAGGTGAGCTCAAATTCAGTTCTTGAACAAATTAAGGAAATTGAAGACGACAAGGAGAGACAGCAGGCAGAAACAAATGCACTTTATGCACAGTGGCGTAACAGAACAATAAGTGATACATATGAACCGGGTTCAGTCTTCAAACTTTTCGTTGCTGCAGCAGCACTTGAAGAAGGTCTTATGACAACTGATACCACATATAATTGCTCAGGTACAATAAGAGTTGCTAATTACAACCAGAATTGCTTCAATCACAAGGCTCACGGTACACAGACAGTTTTCGAAGCAATGCCGAATTCTTGTAATACCTTCTTCATCACAATGGGACAAAAGCTCGGTAAAGAAAGATTTTCAAAGTATTTTCAAGCTTTCGGATTTACAGAAACAACGGGAGTTGACCTTCCTTCTGAGGCAAAACCTGTTGCAGGAAAAACATATTACGATGTTGCTAATATGGGTATTGCAGAGCTTTCTTCAGCATCCTTTGGTCAGACTTTCCAGGTTACACCAATTCAGATGATTACAGCCGTAGCATCGTTGGGTAACGGTGGTAAGCTTATGAGACCGTATGTTGTATCAAAAGTTCTTGATGAAGACGGTAATATTGTTTCCGAAACTGAACCTTTTGTAAGAAGACAGGTAATATCTGAAAAAACAGCAGATATTATGACTGAGGTTATGGAACAGGTTTGTGTATGGGGTACTGCAAAAAATGCTTATGTTGCAGGTTATCATATAGCAGGTAAAACAGGTACAAGTGAAAAAATCGGTGCTAATGCCAAGGATGAAAATGTTGCTTCATTCGCAGGCTTTGCTCCTGCAAACAACCCACAGATTGCTGTGTTTATAGCTCTTGACGAACCACAGTATTATGCAACAGGCGGTTCAGGTGCAGCACCGGTGGCAGGTCGTATTTTTGAAAATATTCTCGCTTATCTTAACATTGACCCTGAATATACTGACGAAGAATTTGCACAGGCAACTGTAACAGCACCAAACCTTATCGGCGAAAGCACAGATACAGTAAAATCAAAAGCAACAGGCTTTACAGTTAAGGTTGTCGGTGACGGTTCAACGGTTGTTTCACAGATGCCGGCATCAGGTCAGTCAATGCCAAAGGGTGGCGTAATTGTAGTATATACAGAAGAAAATGCAGAAAAGCAGACAGCAACTGTACCAAACCTTACAGGCCTTACATTGACAGAAGCTAACAGAACAGCAATAAATGCAGGCTTTAATATAAAGGTTGCAGGTACAACACAGGGCTCAGGACAGATGCTCTCATATAAGCAAAGCGTACCTGAAGGCACTGTGGCTGAAACAGGATATGTTATAACGGTTTATTTCCGTTCGAACGAAGTTATATCAGACTAATTCAATAAAAATAAATATGAGGTAAAACAATGAAACTTTCTTCACTTCTTAAGGGCGTAAAAACACAGGATGTGTATGAAGAAAGGGAAGTTGAAAGAGCAACGGATAAGGATAACGAAAATTTAGAAAACGCACTTTTTATCTGCGTGGACGGTAACAGAACAGACGGCCATTCACTTGCCGAAAAGGCTGTGAAAAACGGTGCTGTGGCAGTGCTGACCAATCGTGATTTAGGATTAAGCCAACAGATTATCGTCGAAGATACGCGATGTGCGTATTCTTTAATTGCTTCAAATTTTTATGATAATCCGTCACAAAAATTAAAAATTATCGGCATCACAGGAACAAACGGAAAAACCTCAACCAGCTTTTTCATAAAGAATATTCTTGAATCCTTGGGTAAAAAATGTGGAATAATCGGTACAGTTGAGAATAGTTGGGGTAACACAACAAATCAATCGGTGTTGACAACACCTGAACCAATGGAGCTCAATAAAATTTTTAGTGATATGGTGAAAAACGGTTGTGAATACTGTGTTATGGAGGTTTCTTCACAAGCTCTTAGTCAAAAAAGAGTTTACGGTATAAAATTCTGTGGTTCTGCCATTACAAATATAACTCCTGAGCACCTTGATTATCATGGTTCAATGGATAATTATATAAATGCAAAGCTTGAGCTTTTTAATCAATCGGAATTTGCTTGTGTAAATATCGATGATGAGTTGATACAAAAAAATATTGACAGAATAAAATGTCCTGTATATTCATTTTCCACAATAGATAATAAAGCAGACTATACAGCAAAGAATATTTTGTGTAACGAAAACGGAATAGAATATGTGTTTGTGGGAATTGATTGTATAAGTAAAATTGAGTCATCACTTTTAGGAAAATTCACAGTTTATAACACGCTTTGTGCAACATCTGTTCTTTTAAATCTCGGTTTTGCTCTTGATGAAATCTCAAAAGCCATTAAAAAGATTGAATGTGTAAAGGGCAGAGGTGAAATTGTTCCCATACCAAAGAATTTTACGGTTATAATCGACTATGCCCATACTCCTGACGGCTTAGAAAATATACTTTCTGCAGTTCGTGAAATATCCACAGGAAAAGTCATTGTTGTTTTCGGTTGCGGTGGTGACAGGGATAAGCTGAAACGACCTGAAATGGGAAAAATTGCAGGAGAACTCAGTGATATTGCAGTTGTTACAACTGATAACCCGCGAAATGAGAATCCGTTGCTTATAATCAACGATATTCTTTGCGGTATGGAAAAGTCAAAAGCAAGAATTGCAGTAATAGAAAATCGTCGTCAGGCAATCGAATTTGCACTTTCAAAGGCAAAAAAAGGTGACATTGTCCTGCTTGCGGGCAAAGGTCACGAAACGTATCAAATCATAGGAAATTCAAAAATACCTTTTGATGAAAGGGTTATAATAAAGGAATATTTTAACAATGAACTTAAAAGTAACTGAAATTGCAAAGGCATTAGGAACAAATCTTGAATGTGAAAATATAATAGATAATGTGTCGATTGACAGTCGTAATGTAAACGAAACAACGCTGTTTTTTGCAATTAAGGGTGAACGCTTTGACGGACACGATTTTGTAAAAGAGGTTGCAGAAAAAGGTGTAGGTGCAGTTGTTTGTCATAAAAAGGTTGAATGTATAGCACCTGTAGTTTATGTTGAAGACACAAAAAAGGCATTTCTTCAGTTTGCTAATTATTACAGAAACTCATTAAAAGGCTTACGAGTAATCGGCTTAACAGGAAGTGTTGGCAAAACCACAACAAAGGAAATGGTTGCCTGTGTAATGGAACAAAGTGGTGAAACACTTAAAACAGAGGGTAACTTAAACAATGAAATCGGTGTTCCGAGAACTCTTTTCAGACTTGAAAATACAACCAAAAATGCTGTAATTGAAATGGGTATGGATGGTGCAGGACAAATTTCAGTTCTCTCAGAATGTGCAAGTCCCGATTCAGCAATCATCACTAATGTCGGTGTTTCACATATTGAAAACCTCGGTTCAAGAGAAGGAATTTTAGGTGCAAAGCTTGAAATTCTTCATGGTCTTCCAAACGGTGCACCGCTTTTCCTCAATGGTGATAACGATTTATTGTCAACCGTTAAAACAGATGATTACAAAGTGATTTTCTTCGGAATTGAAAATAAAAACTGTGATGTTCTTGCTGAAAATATCACCGAAAACGGACTTTCAACAAGCTTTATTGCAACAAAAGGTGATATAAAGCAGAAAATCACAATTCCGACTGTGGGAATACACAATGTCTATGATGCCTTATCAGCCTTTGCAGTTGGCCTTGAATACGGAATTTCGCCAGAAAATATCGCAAAAGGACTTGAAAATTATACACCGTCAGGTATGCGACAGAGAATTAAAGAGATAAACGGAATTACCGTTATTGAAGACTGCTATAACGCAAGTCCCGATTCACAAAAAGCAGGTCTTAATTCGCTTTGCAAAATTGCAAAAGGAAGAAAAATCGCAGTTCTTGGTGATATGCTTGAGCTTGGTAGCTACAGTGAAACAGCCCACAGAAATGTTGGTAAATATGCTGCCGAATGTGAAATTGATATGCTTTTTACATATGGTGAACAGTCAAAGTTTATGGCAGACAGTGCAAAAAAATCAGGTCTTTTGAATGTTTACTCATTTACAGATAAAAACGAACTTACAAACTCTCTTTTAAGTGAAATCAAAACAGGTGACACCTTGCTTTTCAAGGCAAGTCGCGGAATGAAGCTTGAAGAAATTTTTGAGAAAATATATGAACAATGGGATGTAAAATAAGGAGTTGTTGATATGAATATTTATGTAGCATTAGGTGCTGTAGCCGTATTAAGCTTTATAATTGCATTTTTGTTGGGATTTGTACTTATCCCATGGCTCAGAAAGTTAAAGTTTGGCCAGACAATTCTCGATATCGGACCTGCATGGCATAAGTCAAAACAGGGAACACCAATAATGGGCGGACTTATGTTTATCATAAGTACAATTTTGTCAGTAGCCTGTGTTCTTGTAACAGACCATCTTATGGGCGGTAATCTTTTCGCAAGTGAACATATTATGCCGAATCAGTTAAAGGTAAAGCTTGTGGCAGGTGTTGTTCTTGCAATAGGACTTGGACTTGTTGGCTTTGCTGATGACTATATAAAGGTAGTTAAAAAGAGAAATCTTGGACTTACAGAAATTCAGAAAACAGTTCCACAGATTATTCTGATAGTTGCATACTTGTTTGCACTTTATATGAACGGTCTAACCTATATGAAAATACCTTTTGTAGGTGCAGTTGACCTTAAATGGTTCTTCTGGATTTTCGGTATCTGTGTAATCTACGGTGCAGTTAATGCAGTTAATTTCACAGACGGTGTTGACGGACTCTGTGCAAGCGTAACATCAGTTACAGCAATTGCATTCTGTATCGCAGCACTTATGACAAAGTTCTTCGGAATCAGTATTTTAGCAGCAGGTCTTGCAGGCGGCTGTTTAGGTTATCTTATATGGAACTATTATCCGTCAAAGGTTATGATGGGTGACACAGGCTCAATGTTCTTAGGTGGTATGGTTGTAGCTTTGGCTTACGCAATCGATTGTCCTATTATTCTTGTGCTTTTCGGTATTATCTATGTAATCGAAGCACTTTCAGATGTCATTCAGATTGGTTATTTCAAGGTTACTCACGGTAAGAGAATTTTTAAAATGGCACCTATTCACCACCATTTTGAAATGTGTGGCTGGAAGGAACGCAAGATTGTTACAATCTTCTCTCTTGTTAATATGCTCGGTTGTGCAGTGGGACTTGCATTGTATTATTACGGAATTATCAACAAATAAAATTAATATTTCAAAAAAGGCGGTGAGAAAATGGCAACAAAGAGTAATACAAAAAAGAAGAATAGTTTCATAAATACCTTGTTTGCAAAAGGCTCAATTGATGTACCTTTCTTCATTATACTTATGTCAATAGTAACGGTAGGTCTTATAATGCTGTTTTCTTCAAGCTATACTTACAGTTATTATAATCGTGGAAGCAGTACGGAAATTTTTACAAGACAGCTCATTTTTGCTGTGTTTGGCATTATCGTAATGTTCCTTGTATCAAAAATAAGATATGAGTATTTCCGATTGATTGCACTTATTGGTGTGCCTGTATCATATTTCTTGCTTATAATTGTTCTGTTTCTTCCTGATAGTGTTCAGCCAAATTTCTATCGTTGGATTGACCTTAAGATTATCACATTCCAGCCATCGGAAATTGCAAAAATAGGCTTGATTTTAATTCTTGCATTTCTTCTTGAAAAGAATTATAAAGGTGTAACAGGAAAAGTACCGAGTGAAATGACACTTTGCAGAAAAATCGACCAATTATCCAACGGACGACTTGTAATATATAAATCATTCACAAGTGTTGTACTTTACGGTATGCTTATTGTATCTTTTGCTGTCCTCGTTTATTTGGAAAATCACCTTTCAGGTGCACTTCTTATGCTCGCAATCGGTGTTGTAATGCTTTGGTTAGGCGAGGCAAAAGGCAGATGGTTTGCAATCGGTGCTATTGTCGTTGCAGTCGCAGCATTAGTTCTTATTTTCAACCCTGAAATTCTTAAGGAATACGCAGGTGAACGAATTACAGCGTGGCTTGATAAGGACTCTGACCCATTGGGTGTTCGTTGGCAGACAAACAACTCTCTTTATGCTATCGGTTCAGGTGGATTTTTAGGTACAGGACTTGGTCAGTCAAAACAAAAACATCTTTTTGTTTCTGAACCACAAAACGACTTTATTTTCTCAATTATCTGTGAAGAATTAGGCTTTGTAGGTGCAACAGCAATCATTCTTCTTTTTGCTGCACTTATATACAGAGGTGTAAAAATCGGTATGAATGCAAAGGACCGTTTCGGTGGCTTGCTTGCAATGGGAATTGTTTTCCAGGTTGGTATTCAGGTTGCACTCAACATTGGTGTTGTTACCGATTTACTTCCGAATACAGGTATTTCCTTACCATTCTTCTCATACGGTGGTACATCTCTTGTAATTTTACTTGCCGAAATGGGAATGGTGCTTTCAATTTCACGAAGTGCACGAAAGAAGGAGTGATTTTGCGTGAAATTTATGTTTGTAGCAGGTGGCACAGGTGGTCATATTAACCCTGCCATAGCAGTTGCAAAAGAAGTTAAACGACTTGACCCTACATCAGAAATTCTTTTTGTGGGAACAGAAGGAAGAATGGAAACAAAAATTGTTCCGGACGCAGGGTTCGATATAAAAACAGTACAAATGAATGGCTTTTCCCGTAATATGACTTTTTCGGGAATAGTTGAAAATATAAAAACAGTTGTTCTTACAGTAAAGGCATTTGTTGATGCGAAAAAAATTCTTGAAGAATTTAAACCTGATGTGGTTGTCGGCTTCGGTGGTTATGTAACAGGCCCTGTGCTTAAAATGGCAGTAAAAATGGGCATCAAAACTGCAATTCATGAGCAGAATGCATTTCCTGGAGTTGCAAATAAAGCCTTGGCAAAAGAGGTTGATAAGGTAATGCTGACTTCTCCTGATGCCGAACAGCATATGAAATGTAAAAATCCGCCGATTGTAACAGGTCTTCCTGTAAGACGCGAGATTTTAAAGGCTGACCGTAACCGTGCCCGTGCATCAATGGGACTTCAGGATGACGACATTCTCGTTCTTTCAATGGGTGGTTCATTGGGTGCAGATGCAATAAATAACGCAGTTGTCGAGATGCTTGATGTTCTTAAAGATGAAAAAAATATCTGCTTCTTACATTCCACAGGAAAATACGGTAACTGGGTAGGGGATAAGCTTCGCGAAAAAAATATAGAGTTTGGCGGTGGCACAAATATACATATCCGTGAATACATCGACAATATGGAGGTTTGTCTTCCTGCCTGTGATATAGTAATCAGTCGTGCAGGAGCAAGCTCAATTTCCGAAATTCAAGCTCTTAAAAAACCGTCAATTCTTATTCCGTCACCAAATGTGGCAGAAAATCATCAGTTCCATAATGCAATGGCACTTGTAAAAAATGACGGTGCAATTCTTATAGAAGAAAAAGACCTTGAAGGTAATTACCTTGCACAAAAAGTCAAAGAGCTTAAAAACGATAGCTTCAAGCTTTATAATATTTCGCAGAATGCAGGAAAGGATGCAAAGGTAAATGCACTTTCAGAAATCTGCAGAATAATTACTTCTTTATAATTTAATAACAATATTTCCGCAAACTGCATAGTATATGACGCATAGTATTTTGTCATAGGGTGTGTGGAAATTGAATAAATTCATTGTAACAGGCGGAAATCGCCTTAATGGTGAAATTTCTGTTCAAGGGGCAAAAAACAGTGTCCTACCAATTCTTGTTGCAACACTTCTTGTAAAGGGAAAATCAGTTATACATAATTGTCCTTGTCTTTCGGATGTGGATGCAACAATAAGGATTCTTGAATATCTTGGTTGTAAAGTAACGCGTGAAGGTCATACAATAATCGTTGATTCTTCGTCAATCGAAAGGTACGATGTGCCTGATAACCTGATGCGTGAAATGCGTTCATCAATAGTCTTTCTTGGCGGAATAATGGGAAGAATGGGAAAAGCAATCCTTTCAACTCCCGGTGGATGCGAAATAGGACTTAGGCCTATTGACCTGCACCTGTCGTCAATGGAACAATTCGGTGCAAAAATCACTAATGAAAACGGTTTTATAGTCTGTTCTGCAGAGGAAAAAGGACTTCAGGGTACTCGTATTATCCTTTCGTTTCCGAGTGTAGGTGCAACAGAAAACATAATTCTTGCTGCAACACTTGCAAAGGGAACAACAATTATTTCAAATGCAGCCAGAGAGCCTGAAATAAGCGATTTAGCCGATTTTCTTAACCGTTGCGGTGCAAGAATTCACGGAGCAGGTGACAGCACCGTTACAATTGAAGGTGTTAAAAGCCTTAAATCTTGTGAACACACGATTATTCCCGACAGAATTGTTGCTGCTACATATATGATTGGGGCAGTAATGACAGGTGGAAAAATTTCAATAAAAGATATTATCCCTTCTCATATAGGGCCAATAATTCAGCCCTTGCGTGATGCAGGATGTCACATTTCGGTGAATGGCAGAAATGTAGTTGCATCGGCCGGTAGTCACCTTAAAAGAATACGAATGATTAGAACAATGCCACATCCGGGATTTCCTACGGATGTTCAGGCTCAGATGATGGCACTTACAACAATAGCCGAAGGCACAAGCGTTTTTGTGGAAAATATTTTTGAAAGCAGATACAAGCATGTTGGTGAACTGTTGCGATTCGGTGCAAAAATTAGTGTCGAGGGCAGAATGGCAGTGGTTGAAGGAGTAAAATCTCTTAACGGTGCAAAGATAAAAGCCACAGATTTGCGTGGCGGTTCAGCAATGATACTTGCGGGACTTTGTGCAGAGGGCAAAACAGAAATAACAGAAATTCATCATATCGACAGAGGGTATGAGGAACCGGAAAAAGTACTCAACAGTATGGGTGCGGATATAAAAAGGGTGGACACGAATGAGTGATGTGAAAAAGACGAATTCAAATCATAATTCACAGCTTTCAAATAACGAGAGAATAGTCAACAGACGCGTTCAGCGTAATAAGAGAAACAGAAGAAAGAAAATTATCTTTCGTTCAATAGCAGGTGCTGTTTTTCTTGTTGTCGGTGTAATCGTTGCATTATCCTTGTTTTTTAATATAAACAAAATTGTTGTTTCAGGTGATGCAGTCTATTCTCACGAAACAGTAATCAAGGCTTCAGGCGTTTCAGAAGGCGACAATCTCATTTTCCTTTCAAAAGCAAAGCTCAATGATAAGATTTCTTCTGAATTGGCTTATATCGGCTCGGTAACCGTTAAGCGTCGTTTACCGTCAACACTTGAGCTTGTAATCAAAAAAACCGATGCAAAGCTTGGTATTGCAATGAACGGTTATTACACCTTGCTTGACGAAAACGGAAAAGTGCTTGAAAAGGACCTTGAAACAGTAGGCGAGAACATTATCCTTGCAAATCTTGGTGAAATCAGTTCAGCAGAGCTTGGTGAAATTGTTACTTTAAAGGACGAAAAGGTTTTGTCAAAATTACATGATGTCTTAACAGAATGTAATAATGTGGGACTTGAAGATATATCAATGGTAGATTTGTCGGATATATATAACATAAAAATTGTTTATCAGGGCAGAATAACACTTGAACTTGGTGAAACCGATAGTGATAATTTAAGTTCAAAACTCGCTTTGGGTAAGGTTGCATTGGAAAAACAAAACGAAGAAAACAATCTGTACAGAGGAACAATCAATCTTACGGTTGACGGTAAAGGCTATTGGTCAGAAGAAGTATCAACAACTGAACCTGTAACTGAAGAAATTCCAACGGAAGAAAGCACAGATTCAAAGGAAGAAAATACCGAAAAAACCGAGGAAGAAACTGCAAAAAATGAAGAAGAAACACCTTCTGTGACCGAGTAAATTGGTTTTTGCAGAAAAAACAGTAAAAAAGTCGAAAAAAACTTAAAAAATTTTAAAAAATATATACAATATATATTGCAATTTTTTATTAATAATGTTAAAATACCCTATGATACAATGCATATAATAGGTGTGAAAATATACATAGGAGGATGTTAAAAATGGCATTCGAAATTGATAATCAGTATCAGGACATCGCAAACATTAAAGTAATCGGCGTTGGTGGCGGCGGCGGAAATGCAATCGACCGTATGGCTAAGTCTGGCGTTTCAGGCGTTGAACTTATCGCAATCAACACTGACCAGCAGGCACTTAACCGTTCACTTGCTAACCAGACACTTGCAATTGGCCAGAAGGTAACTTCAGGTCGTGGTGCAGGTGCAAAACCTGAAGTTGGTGAAAAAGCAGCTGATGAAAGCCATGATGAAATCGTTGAAAAAATTGACGGTGCTCAGATGGTATTCGTTACAGCAGGTATGGGTGGCGGAACAGGTACAGGTGCTGCTCCTAAAATTGCTGAAATCGCAAAGAATATGGGAATTCTTACAGTTGGTATCGTTACAAAACCTTTCGCATTTGAAGGTAGCCACAGAATGAAACAGGCTGAGGCTGGTATCGCTGAACTTGCTCAGCATGTTGACTCTCTTATCGTTATTCCTAACGAAAGACTTAAGTATGTTTCAGAACAGAAAATTACATTTGCTAATGCTTTCAGCATTGCTGATGATGTTCTTCGTCAGGGTGTAAACTCTGTTACAGACCTTATCACAATGCCTGCATTCATCAACCTTGACTTTGCTGACGTTACATCAGTAATGAAGGACGCTGGTCATGCTCATATGGGTATCGGTCGTGCAAGTGGTAAGGATAAGGCGGAACAAGCTGCTAATGCTGCTATTTCAAGCCCACTTCTTGAAACAACAATTACAGGTGCAAAGGGCGTTATTATCAGCATCACAGCATCTGCTGACATTACACTTGAAGATGTTGATACAGCAGCTGGTATCGTTCGTGCACAGGCTGATGAAGATGCAAACATTATCTTCGGTGTTGCATTTGACGAAAAGCTTGACGACGAAATGATTGTTACTGTTATTGCAACAGGCTTCGGTCTTGATTCAAATGGTATGGCTAAAAAGCCACACTACAACAGTGGTATGGAAGACATCAGCTCAAATGGCGGAAAATTTGGTGCTGACGATGATATGGGCGACATTCTTGACCTTTTCAAGAGCAAGAGATAAGCTTAAAAACTAAATTAAGACGGGGATTGATTCTCCGTCTTTTTTCGTACAAGGAGTACATAATGAAAATCACAAAATTTTTTGCAATTATTATTTCAATTGTAATAATTGTTTTATCTTTTCCTTTAATCAATGCAAGTGCACAGGGAATTTCATACTCTGCCAATGATGTTGCAGGAAAAAAAGGCGAAACAGTTACTGTTACCGTAAAAATATCATCATCCTCAAAAATATGGGGTTCAAATGTGTATCTCGCTTATAATTCAAACGAACTTCAATATGTAAGCAGTAGTAAAGGAGATGCAGTTTCCAACGGAAGCCTTCATAATACAGGCTCTTCAGTTAATTTTTCAGGTACTTATGGCAAGACCAATGCAACTGTTTTTACTGTAAAATTCAAGGTTTTAAAGGATTTAGGAACATATACACTCAAAATTACAAGTACAGAAAATATTGATTATAACGGAAAAGAATATTCCTGCACAACAAAAAACGGTAGTGTCACCGTTCTTAATTCAACAACAATTCTTGCCGATGTAACAGGTGACGGTAAAATTGCCGCAACGGATGCGAGAATGATTTTGCAAGCAGTTGCAGGACTTAAAACATTAAGCAATAAACAATTAGCTCTTGCTGATGTTAATAAAGACGGCTCTGTTACAGCGGTTGATGCTCGATATATTCTTCAGGTCGTGGCTGGCTTAAAATAACTTGAATTGTCAGTATAAATGTGGTAATATGGAATTATTGATTGGAGATGAATTATTATGAAAAAAATAAATAAACTTTTATCAATTCTCCTGGCAACTATTTTAATTTTGACATTATTCCCAGCAAACTTGGCTAATGCTACGGATGATGTCATAACCTTTTCTGCCCAAGCAGATGTCAAAGGTGCAAAAGCAGGTGATGTTGTAAATGTCAACATCAATATGACAGAAACCTCTGAAATAGCAGCATTGACTCTTTCTATTACTTATGATAATACTGCTTTGAAAATTCTTTCTGCCAATTCGCACGCTAAATACAGTATGGAGGAGTTCAATACAGAGTTTGCTGACAATAAACTTGTGTATCTTGGTGCTTCTGCCATGACTCAAGCAGTAAGCGGTACTCTTTTCACCATTCAGTTTGAAGTGCTTAAGGATGGTTGTACCGATATTATTCTTTCGGTCGATGAAATTGTAGATATTGACTTGAATCCGCTTTCATCTTCAGCAGAATCCACAAAGATTCACTATTATGATAACGGAACAGTAACAACGCCAACCTGCACAGAACAAGGCTACACAACATATGCTTGTGAATGTGGTGATACACATAACGATAATTATGTAGATGCAAACGGTCATAGCTTTAGCGGTTGGTCAACAGAAACAGCACCAACCTGTACAGAATCAGGACTTGAAAAAAGGACTTGTTCAGCTTGTAATGAAGCAGAAACAAACGAATTATCTGCGATAGGTCACGATTACGATTACGAAAACGGTGTTCTCACAAGACCTACTGACTCTGCAAAGGGTTATTACACATATACTTGCAAGAATGATGGTAATCACACAACAACTGTAGAAGTTGAAAGTGCTGACTACACAGAATTTGATAAGGCATACAACAAGATTATAGGTTATTTGAGTGATGAAGATATTACAGCAGAGGCAAAGGGAGAAATTCTTCTTGCTGTTCAGAACGCTACGGCTAATAACCCCAATTTCTTCAACAACGGAAATCCTCGCAGAGATTTAATTGCAAGTGAACAAGAAATTGTTGACGATGCAACACAGTCTGCAAACGGAATTGTTGCTGTTGTTGAATCGAAACTTTCAAATTGTCAGTCAGGAAATCATGATGTAAAAGCTTATACACCTGATAACAATGCAACTTGCACAGCTAATGGTACAAAGAGAGGCAACTGTTATGTTTGTGGTACAGAAGTTGTTGTAACAGATGAAAACAATCCTGCATTCGGTCACGATATTATTGTGGATGATGCAGTATTACCTGATTGTGTAAACACAGGCTTAACAGAAGGTTCTCATTGTTCTCGTTGTGATGATGCGACTGTTGAACAAGAAATTGTTCCTGCTCTTGGACACTCATATAATTCAGTTGTAACAGAACCAACTTGTACTGAATCTGGCTATACAACTCATACTTGTTCTGTTTGTGGTGACAACTATGTTGATAGTCAAACAAATGCAACAGGTCACAATTACGCAGAAGAAATTACAAAGGCTGCAACACATACAGAAAACGGTGTTATGACATATACTTGTCATTGTGGTGACAGCTACACAGAAACAATAAATGCAACAGGTGACCATTATTATGTGCCGACTGTAACACCACCAACTTGTACAGAAGGTGGTTATACAACATATACTTGTGCTTGTAATGACAGTTATGTTGATGATGAAACACCTGCAACAGGACATTCATTTGGTGAATGGTCAACTGTAACAGAACCGACCTGTACAGCAGAAGGTATTGAAAAAAGAGAATGTGCTGACTGTGATGCAACAGAAACAAACGAACTCTCTGCAACAGGCCACTCATACAGTTCAGTTGTAACTGCATCTACTTGTACCGAAACAGGTTATACAACATATACTTGTGCAAATTGTGACGACTCATATGTTGACGATGAAACACCAGCAAACGGTCACAGTTACAATTCAGTTGTAACAGAGCCAACCTGTACAGAAAATGGTTACACAACATATACTTGTGCAAATTGTGACGATTCATATGTTGATGACGAAACACCTGCAAACGGTCATTCATTTACAAACGGAAATTGTACTGTCTGTGGTGGCGAAGACCCTGACTATTATGTGTTCAGTCTTAAAGAACCATCAATAAAAACTATTCGAAATAAAGACGGTATCATCTTGCATACTGAAATCGAAGGTAATGTACCTGAAGGTTCATATGTTGAATGGACTTCAAGCAACAGTAATTTTGACAAAACTGTTATGAATAAAGGAAACTCTTTACGAGTAATTGCTAATAATAAGGGCTACACAACATTTACTGCAACTCTTTATGACGCAGACGGAAATGAACTTGCAACAGATAGCGTTGAGCTTTATTCCAAGTCAGGCTTCTTTGATAAAATCGGAGGCTTCTTCCGCAGTATCTTTGGGTTAGCAAAGATTTATGAAAACTAAACAATTATAAAAGCACGGGTTGATGTTTGTTACATCGGCCCGTGACAATTTCAAAAAAAAACTCGAAATCCTTTGCAGATTTCGAGCTTTTTATTTATTCGGTTTCATTATCAACATCCAAGGAAAAATCAGCCTCACTAAATGCTTCTTGCAAAACATTTTCATCTTCATTCATATTTTCATTATCAATATCTAATGAAAAGTTTTCTTCATAAAATTTTGCAATTGGTTTTGGTCGTCTTGGCTGTCTTTTAAGTGGGTCATATTTGAATTTCCTGCATGAATAATCAAGGTCAGTAAGACCTGATTTTTTGCACAACACAGATTCTCTATCAGGGGCAATTCTTCCGTGTACACAATATGAACAAGATGGAACAATATCTTTTTTGCCAAACAGTTTTTTCATATAATCACCTTGAGTTAATTCTAACACATTTTTTTCTTCCTATCAATATCCAAAATCATAATTATACACATAATTATTACGACAAAAAATGCAGGCATAGAAACGGAGAAAGAATAAACGAGAGTATTGTCAAAATTTGAAAAAACATCTGTTTCAACAGGGAAAAATGTCAACAAAATCTGCGTAATAATTACTGAAAAAACACCGTTCAGAACTCTGCTTATAAAAAAATATATGTATTTCATATTTATATTTTTAAGAAAAGTCAGCACTTGAAAATGAATACAAAAACCGCCAAAGCCTATAAGCCCTGCAATAATCGGGATTGAAGCTTTTCCTGCTAAAAGTGAACAACCGTTTGTAACCTCCATCAAGGAAGAAAGTGTCAGAAATAACTTATCATTCATATTAAGTTCACTTAAACAAGTTGTGGCAGAACTAAAAAGTATTATCCAAGCACAAATGGTTAAAATCGACTGAATTGAATCGCTTATTGCAACCGAAAGTGAAGAAAGTGGCAGAGAAATATGCTGTCCCTTATTTTCAAAGACCATTTTTTTATCTGCAATAAACGAAGAAAAAATACCTGACAAAAATGATGAAATACAAATTGATACATAAATAATAATACCTGATTTTGTACTGCCAAGCATACTTAATCCAACGGTGGTAATCACAAAAGCAGGACCACCGTTCATACAGAAAAGGCAAAGCCTGTGTGCCTGCTCTTCTGTGATTTGCTTTGAAAGATATAGGTCACTTGTCATTTTAACACCAACAGGAAAACCGCCAATCATTGACATGATTATAACGGGAGTAGCACAAGGTGGTTGCTTAAAAAATATCTTTGACGGAAATGAAAGTACGTTGTAAAAAGGGGACAGCACATTGGATTTTACAATATATGTGGAAAGTGTCATAAAGGGAAAAAGCGAAGGAATAATTGTATATAAACAAATTTCAAGTCCTTTTATAACACCGTTTTTTGCTAAATCGGGAAATCTGAACAACACAAATAAACAAAAGAAAATAAAAAGAATTGAAAAATATTCTCTTTTTAATTTAATAACAGCCATATACTCACATCCTTGTAAAATATATTAAAAAGATTAACTCATAATGAATTATTTAATTTAATTTTCATATATTTTTATGAGCAGGTAGGTGATTTTCTTGGCAAGAAGAAAAAGAGAAGAACTGAACATTAAGAAAAAACTGTTATCAGAAATGATAACAAGTGAACCACGGATTGAAATGACGGGAAATCGCGAAATAATTATTGACGGTTGCAAAGGTGTTATAGAGTACACCGAAAACAACATTCGTATAAGCCTTGGTGAAAGTGTTATGTCAATATCAGGTGATAATCTGATAATTCAATCCTTTGATAATGATGTTGTGATAATTACCGGTCAGATTAGCGATATAGATTTTACTGTAGGGTGACAGTATTTATGATTATAATAAAATTATTAAGATACCTTTTAGGTTATGTGAATTTCAGAGCCTTCGGCGGATTTTCAGACAGATTTTTAAATTTGTGTACTCATAACGGTATTCCTTTATGGAATATAAGTAATGTTAAGGGCAATATTTCAGCATCAACCACCATAAACGGATATTTGTCCATTCGCAGTTCAGCAAGAAAATCGGGAATGAAGCTTAAGGTGCTTGAGAAAAAAGGTCTCATTTTCTTTCTTAAAAGGAACAGAATAAGAGTGGGAATAATGATTGGTGCATCGGTTTTTGCTTGTATCACAATAATTCTCAGCCAATTTATCTGGAGTGTATCACTTATCGGAAATGTGGACCTTGAACAAGAATATATTATGGAGCATTTCACAGAATATGGTGTAAAAGTCGGTTCACCGATAAAGGTTCTTGATGATAAAGAAATTGCAGAAAAGGTGGTAAGTGAAATTGAGGAGCTTTCGTGGGCATCGGTCAACAGAAAAGGCACTTCTGTTGTTATTGAGGTCAGGGAAAAAACAAAAGCGCCTGAAAGCTATGACGATAAAACACCTACAAATCTTGTTGCAAGTGAAGATGGCGTAATCATAAGCATTGATTCTCTTTACGGTGTTGAGGAAGTGAAAGTCGGTTCAGCAGTAACAAAAGGGGACTTGCTGATTAGCGGAATCATATCCCACGCCGACGGTAAGGAAACCTTTGTCCATGCTGACGGTTATGTAAAAGCCTTGGTTAAATATAAACAGAGCTTTTGTGGTGATGATTTTTTTACATACAATCAGTTGCTTGAAAAAAAGAGAAAGTGTCTGTTCTTTTTTGGTCTTAAAATTCCGTTCGGAGCATCTGTGGGAGAAAGTTTTTTCACAAGCCATAATTCCTTTGCGGAAACTGAAAATATGTTGCTTCCGTTGGGAATAATAACAGAGTACGGAGCTGAGTTTTCAGGTGAAACCATAATCACGGATAATGCTACAAAAGAAAAACTTGCTTTGTTTCATAATGCTTGTTATGTCAACGAAATCCTTGATTTTTGCATAATAAAAGATTCCTATGTAACAATAGATGAAAATACCGTTACTTTTTATGGTGAGTGCGAGCAGGAAATAGGAAAATTACAGGAAATTTATGTCAAAAATGGTGACAACGAGTAAAATTTGTGCTAAAATAAATTACATATATAGTTTTGTAAGTAGGTGAGCAGAAGTTGTTTGAACAAGTCATAAATGTTGACAGAATGGAACAAACCGTCAGTTTGTTCGGCAGCTTTGATGAAAATATTAAACTTATTGAATCACAGTACAATGTAAGAGTTGTAAGTCGAGGTTCGGAAATCAAGGTAAGCGGTGATGCTGAAAATGTATCAAAGGCAGTAAGGTCAATCAACGGACTTTTAATGCTTATCAATCGTGGCGAAGCCTTGTCTGAACAAAATGTGCGATATGTCCTTTCTCTCGTTAACGAGGGAAGCGAGGACAAGCTTTGCGAAATGACAGGTGACTGTGTTTGTATTACTGCAAAGGGCAAACCAATCAAGCCGAAAACACTTGGTCAGAAAAAGTATATTGAATGTATTAAGAATAATACAATTACTCTTGGTGCAGGTCCTGCGGGTACAGGTAAAACATATCTTGCAGTTGCAATGGCAGTAAACGCTTTCCGTGCCAAAGAAATTAACCGTATAATCCTTACTCGTCCTGCTGTTGAAGCAGGTGAAAAGCTTGGCTTCTTACCGGGTGACTTGCAACAAAAGGTTGACCCGTATTTAAGACCGTTATATGATGCTCTTTTTGATATGCTTGGTGCAGAAAGCTTTCAACGTTATCAGGAAAGAGGAAGCATTGAGGTTGCACCTCTTGCTTATATGCGTGGCCGAACACTTGATGACAGCTTTATTATCCTTGACGAAGCACAGAATACAACACGCGAACAGATGAAAATGTTCTTAACCCGTCTTGGCTTTAATTCGAAAATTGTCGTAACAGGTGATATTACACAGATTGACTTGCCTGACGGTAAAAAATCAGGCCTTGTGGAGGCAATGAAAATTCTTAAAGGCATTGATGATATTGCAATAAATGTCTTTACCGAAAAGGATGTAGTAAGACATCGTCTTGTTCAGGATATTATTAAGGCATATGAGAAACAGGAAATGAGGAAGAATAAATGAACGAGAAATTAAGAGTAATAATTGATAATAAACAGAATGTAATGAAAGTGCCGACAGGTGTTCGAATGCTTATTCGTCGTTGCTGTAAGGCTGTGCTTGTTCACGAGGGCTTTACTGACCTTGCCGAAATCAGCGTTTCAATTGTTGATGATGAAATGATTCACCAGCTTAATAAAGAGTATCGTGGAATTGATAAGAGTACTGATGTTCTTTCATTTCCGATGGGCGAGAATGGCGAGTACGACATAAATTACGATACAGGCGCAAAGGTGCTTGGTGATATAATTATTTCCATTGAACACGCATATGAACAGTCTGAAAAATACGGTCATTCACTTCAACGCGAAATCGGATTTTTAACAGTTCATTCACTTCTTCACCTTTTGGGATATGACCACGAAAACGGTGGACTTGAGGCTGTACAGATGCGAGAAAAGGAAGAAGCAGTACTTACAAATATCGGATTGAAGCGTAACGGAAGTTATTATTTCGATGGTGAATAATATGAAAGAACTTATTAAAAGCTTTGGTTATGCATTCCAGGGAATCCTTACAGCAATTACCAAAGAACGAAATATGCGAATACATATTGTCTGTATGCTCTATATGTTCTTTTTCCTTTTTGCATTTGATTTTTTTGAAATCACAAGAACTCAGACAGCAATTTTATTTATCGCTTGTGGACTTGTCATAGGTTCAGAGCTTATAAATACAGCCATTGAAGCAGTTGTGGATATGCACGGTGAAGAGCATACAAAATACGGTAAAATTGCAAAGGATTGCGGAGCAGGTGCTGTGCTTGTTTTCACAATTTTTTCAGTACTTTGCGGTATAGCAATTATGTATCAGCCAACAGCATTTGAATTGTTATTTGAATACTTTATTTCAAATCCCATAGCAATAGTATTATTTGTTGTATCAGTCATTATATTTACAATTTTTATATTTAAAGGAATACCTGTGAAAGGTAAGGAAAATAAATGAACACATCAAAAACAGCGTTTATAGCAATTATAGGAAAAGCCAATGTGGGCAAATCTTCAATCCTCAATAAGCTTTTAGGAACAAAGATTGCAATTGTTTCTTCAAAGCCACAGACAACTCGTACAAGGATTATGGGCGTGCTTACAACTGATGATAATATTCAGCTTGTATTTACCGATACACCTGGTTTCCATAAGCCTAAGACAAAGCTTGGTGAAAAAATGGTTAAGGCAGTAAGCGATAGTATTGACGGTGTTGACGCTTGTCTTTTGGTTGTTGAACCTGAAGGTGAACTTAATCCTGCTGAACTTGAACTTATTGAAAAAATCAAAAAGGGTAAGAATCCTGCAATCCTTGCTATCAATAAAATTGATACTGTAAAGGAAAAGGAAAACCTTATTTCTCGAATTGCAGAAATGACAGAGCATTATAGCTTTGATGCTATTGTCCCTGTGTCAGCACAGACAGGTAATGGAATTGATGCACTTTTGGACGAGCTTAAAAAACTTGCATTTGAATCTGAGCACTTTTTCCCTGATGATACACTTACCGACCAACCTGAAAGAGTTTTGGCGGGAGAAATTATCCGTGAAAAGATGCTTCGTTTACTCGATAAAGAAATTCCTCACGGTACAGCTGTGAGCATCGAAAAAATGCGTGAACGCAGTGACGGAATAATGGACATTGAAGCAACAATTTATTGTGAACGCGATACTCACAAGGGCATCATTATAGGAAAGGGTGGTAATATGCTTAAAAAGATTTCCACCTATGCTCGTCAGGATATGGAAAACTTCTTCGGTTGTAAAATCAATCTTCAATGCTGGGTAAAGGTTAAAGAGGGTTGGAGGAACAGAGAAGGTCTTATCCATAATTTTGGCTTGGATTGATTTTTTTTAAATTTTAATTTTTTCCATTTATAATTCATATTGAAATATCGCAAATTATAAACAGAAAGGTGGTATTTCAATATGGACAGTATGGCAATCTGGAGCAGATTTACAAAAACAGGAAAAGTAGAAGATTATCTTATGTACAGAAAATCTTTGGAAAATAAAAGAAACACGTTCACTGACGGAGAATCTGATTATGAGGACGAATACGGACGGTTTGATACTCAAGGAACAGAATATTGGTGAAAAAGACAAGCTCGTTACGGTGCTTACACGCCACAACGGGCTTGTACGTGCATTTGTACGTGGAGCAAAATCTGTTAAAAATCGCAAAAACAGTTCAACAGGAATGTTCTGTTACTCAAAAATTTCCTTGTACAAAAACAAGGAAACCTACATAATTGACGAGGCTGAACCGTTAGAACTCTTTTTTGAACTTCGTAATGACCTTGAAAAACTGACTCTTGCCCAGTATTTTGCAGAAATTATTATTTCCATTGTGCAGGAAGATGAACAGGCAGAGGAATATCTGCGACTTGTTCTCAATTCTCTTTATTTTCTTGCAAACAGTAAATTGCCCAATGAACAGATTAAGGCAATTACAGAAATGCGAATTATGCGCATAGCAGGTTATATGCCTGATTTGACTGCCTGTGAGCGTTGCGGTACAGAAGACACAAACACCATGTACTTTGATATCGAGGACGGCATACTTTATTGTGAAAATTGTGTTTCCACAGATTTGCTTTATCCTCTTGATATAGGTCTTGTAAAGGCTTTACGACATATTGCATTTTCCGATTTTGAAAAAATCTACTCATTCCGTATGGAAGATTATGCATTACCTGATTTATCATATATAACAGAAAAATATCTTCTTTCCAAATTGCAAAGAAATTTTAAAACATTAGAATTTTATAAGGAAATAACAAAATGAACAAACATTGTATTTCACTTGAATTAGATAAAATACTTAATATGCTGTCGGATACAGCAAGTAGTGCTGATGCCAAGGAAAGAGCATTACAGATTGAACCGTTGACAGATTATTTTGAGGTACTTGAGTTGCTTGATAAAACAGAAGCAGCTTATATATTTATTGCCAAATTCGGTGCACCGTCATTTGGTGGACTTCAGAATGTGAATAACGCATTGAGCAGAGCAGCTGCAGGCGGTTCGCTTTCAGCAGGTGAGCTTCTTAAAATCGCAGTAACACTTAAAATCATTCGCGGAATAACCGTTTGGCACGATAAATGTGCAGGTATGGAAACTGCACTTGACGACTTGTTTAATTCCCTTTATCCGAATAAGTATCTTGAAGAAAGAATTACAAATGCGATTTTATCCGAAACAGAAATAAGTGATAACGCATCACCTGAGCTTAAAGAAATCCGTCGTAAAAAACGCCATTATGAAAATAAAATCCGCGAACAGCTTGATTCAATGATTCACTCAAGTCATTACTCAAAAATTCTTCGTGACGGAATTATTACACAACGAAACGGACGCTTTGTTGTGCCTGTAAAGGCTGAAAATCGCGGTGATGTTGCAGGTATGGTTCACGATACATCAGGCAGTGGCGCAACTGTTTTTATTGAGCCTGCCGCGGTTGTTGAAGCCAACAACGAAATCAAGGTTCTCGAAAGTCGTGAACAGGATGAAATCGAAAGAATTCTTACTGAACTTTCAGGAATAGCAGGGGAGTTTGAAGATACAATCAAAATCAGTTTTGAGTCAGCAGTAATGCTTGATTTAATCTTTGCGAAGGCACACCTTGCATATAAAATGAAAGCAAGCCGACCGATTCTCAATAATGACGGTGAAATATTACTTAAAAAGGCAAGACATCCGTTAATTGACCCCAAATCAGTTGTCCCTGTAAACATCTCATTGGGGATTGACTTTGATTCACTTGTAATTACAGGTGCAAATACAGGTGGTAAAACCGTATCTATAAAAACAATAGGTCTTTTAACTCTTATGGCTGAATGTGGTCTTATGTTGCCTGTTACCGATAACAGCAGAATTTCTGTGTTTGATAATGTTTTAGCTGATATCGGTGACGAACAGAGCATTGAGCAATCACTTTCAACCTTCTCTGCCCATATGTCAACAATCGTTGAAATTTTAAAAACAGCCGACGACAGAAGCCTTGTACTTATCGACGAATTGGGTGCAGGTACTGACCCTGTTGAGGGTGCTGCATTAGCGGTTGCCATTCTTGAAAATTTAAGACAGAAAGGTGCAAAAATTGCATCAACAACTCACTATTCAGAGTTAAAGGAATACGCACTTAAAACCAATCGTGTTGAAAACGGTTGTTGCGAATTTGATGTGGCATCATTAAAACCGACATATCGTCTGCTTATCGGTATGCCGGGTCGTTCAAATGCCTTGGCAATTGCAGGCCGACTTGGAATTGATGAAAGTATAACTGATTTTGCAAAAGCGCTGATTTCCGAAGAAGATACACGCTTTGAGGATGCTGTTGATACTCTTGAAACTGCACGAAAAGCTCTTGAGGATGACCGACAGAAATTAGAAGAAGAAAAGCTTCATATTCTTCGTCAAAAGGAAAATGCAGAAAAAAACCTTGAAAAAGCAAAAGCACAAAGCGAAAAGGAAATAACAAGAGCAAAACAGGAAGCAGAAAGAATTGTTGAAAATGCCCGCAGAGCAGGTAATTCCTTGCTTATGGAGATTGAACAGCTTAAGAAAGAACAGGCAAAGACAAAAAATCTTCAGGAAATTGCGAGAAAAGCAAAGGCTGCTATGGGAAAACAGCTTGACAAAATGGATGAAATTCAAAACGGTCTCGGTGACGATGACGGTGATTACACATTACCAAGACCATTAAAGGTTGGCGACAGAGTCTTTGTCAAAACACTTGGTGGTGAAGCCGATGTTATTTCTGTTGATGAAAAGAAAAATACTGTTCAGGTTCAGTCGGGTATGATTAAAATGAAAGCCGATATTTCCGATATTCGTCTTTTAGGTGGACAAAAACAGCAGAAAAAGCAGACAGGTGGTATGCGAACAGTTCATACAGGCACAGACCGAGCAAATGCATCATCCAATTCATCAATTGATATTCGTGGTAAGACTGTGGAAGAAGCAATGCTTGACCTTGATACCTTTATTGATAATATTCTTCGTACAGGACTTAATGAAATCACCATTATTCACGGTAAAGGTACAGGTGCATTAAGAAAGGGTATTCATATTTATCTTCGTAAGCATCCTAACATCCGTACATTTCGTCTTGGTGTTTTCGGTGAAGGTGAAGATGGTGTCACAATAGCCGAGCTAAAGTAAAGGTTGCATAATAATTATTATTATGATACAATGTAAGAAAAAGGAGTTTTATATATGAATAATAATTGGATTATAGCATTGGTGATTTTATTTACAATAGTTGCAGTGCTCGCTGCCTGTAAGGGTAACGAAGGTAATGAAACTACTACAAGGCCTACAGAATCAACAACAGAGCCTGTAAGTTACAACGAAATAACAGATGATGACCTTGAACTTTTACCTGGTGATGACCTTATAATTTCTGACGATGAATACAATGATGATGACGCAATTATCATCGGTGACGGTTCTTCGGACAGTTCTAATGAAGATAGTATAAGTTGGGAAGAAATTAAAGGAAAAAAGTCTTGACAAATAAATAGTTATTTAGTATAATGTCGTTCTGTAAAGTGATTATGCTTTACAGAACGATTTTTTTGAAAGGCAGGTGTCATATGTGGCAAATAGTATTGAGATAACAATGCTTCTTGATTTGTATGGTGAAGCATTAACCGTAAAACAACGCGATTATCTGAATTTTTACTACAATGATGACCTTTCACTTTCAGAAATTGCGGAGAATGAGGGAATAACCCGTCAGGGCGTGCGTGATGCTATTAAAAGGGCAGAAGCGTTGCTTTACGATATGGAATCAAAGCTTAAGTTTTCACAAAAGCTTGAAAAGTTTCAAAAGGGACTTTCGGATATTGTAAAATGTTCTGACGAGATTAATGAATATAATCTCTCTCATGACCTTTCACGCGAAATCAACGACAAAACAGTTAAGATAAAGTCAATTGCACTTTCCTTAGTGGAATAGGAGAAAATTATGGCATTTGAAGGTTTATCCGACAGACTTGAAGCCGCTTTTCAAAGATTGAAAAGTAAAGGCAGTCTGAATGAAAAAGATGTTAAAGAGGCAATGCGAGAAGTGCGACTTGCACTTTTGGAAGCCGATGTTAACTATAAGGTGGCTAAGGACTTTACAGCAAAAGTAACTGAACGAGCAATCGGTGCTCAGGTTATGGAAAGTCTTACACCTGCACAGATGGTTATTAAAATCGTTAATGAAGAGCTAACAGAGCTTATGGGTGGAACACAGACGCGACTTGCTTATGCAAGCCATCCACCTACAATCATTATGATGTGTGGTCTTCAGGGTTCAGGTAAAACAACTCACTGTGCAAAAATCGCAAGAAAACTTAAAAACGAAAATCACAGACCATTGCTTGTAGCTTGTGACATTTATCGTCCTGCTGCTATTAAGCAGTTGCAGGTTGTTGGTGAACAGGTTGGTGTTCCTGTTTTTGAAATGGGACAGACAAATCCTGTTACAATTGCCAAGGAAGCAATCAAGCTTGCAAAGGATAAAGGCTATGACTATGTGTTTATCGATACTGCAGGTCGTCTGCATATTGATACAGAGCTTATGAATGAGTTGAAGAATATCAAGGGTGAGGTTCATCCTCATGAAATTCTTCTCGTAATTGACGCAATGCTTGGTCAGGATGCCGTTACAGTTGCAAGTACATTTAACGATGAGCTTGGAATTGACGGTCTTGTTCTTACAAAAATGGACGGTGATACCCGAGGTGGTGCTGCTCTTTCAGCAAGGGCTGTTACAGGTAAACCGATTAAGTTTGTAGGTATGGGTGAAAAACTTGACGAACTTGATTATTTCTACCCTGACCGTATGGCTTCTCGTATTCTCGGTATGGGTGACGTGCTTTCTCTTATTGAAAAGGCTGAAATCGCTCTTGATGAGAAAAAGGCTGCAAAGCTTGAGGAAAATCTTCGTAAAAACAAGTTTGACCTTGAGGATTTGCTTGACCAGTTTGAACAGATTAACAGAATGGGCAGTATGAAAGACATTCTTTCAATGCTTCCTGGTGTTAATAAAAAGATTAAGGATGTTGATGTTGACGAGCGTCAGCTTGACAGAATGAAAGCGATTATTCTTTCAATGACACCAAAGGAAAGAAGAAATCCTGACATTATCAACCCATCTCGTAAACGCAGAATTGCTGCAGGTTGCGGAATGCAGGTTGAGGATGTTAACAGACTTCTTAATCAGCACCGTCAGATGCAGAAAATGTTCAAGCAGATGAATTCAGGTAAAATGAAGCGTCAGTTAAAGCGTATGGGCTTTGGCAACGGTGGAATGAACGGAATGGGTGGCATGGGTGGCTTCCCAATGTAATGTATATAACACAAAGGTGTTTATAAAATAAAAATTTATATATTTTGGAGGAAACAAAAATGGCAGTAAAAATCAGACTTCGCAGAATGGGTGCTAAGAGAGCTCCTTTCTACAGAGTAGTAGTTGCAGATTCTCGTTATCCAAGAGACGGCAGATTTATCGATGAAATTGGTACTTATAACCCAATGACAGACCCTGCTGAAATCAAGATTGACAATGAAAAGGCAGCTCAGTGGATTAAGAATGGTGCACAGCCAACTGACACAGTTAAGGTTATTCTTAAAAAGAGCGGCGCTATTAAATAAGAAAGGTTTTTGAAAAATGCAGGAACTTCTTATTACAATAGTTAAGGGACTTGTTGAAAATCCTGATGCTGTTACCGTTACTGTTGATGATGTTGACGACCGAGGTGTTGTTGTATATCATCTCCATGTTGCTGAAGACGATATGGGCAGAGTTATCGGTAAACAGGGTAGAATTGCAAAGGCGATTAGAACAGTTGTTAAAGCAGGGGCTACTCGTACAGGAGAAAAAGTTCAGGTTGACATTGACTGATTTACAGGGGCAGACATTTTGTCTGCCCTATTGTAAATTTATTTGAAAAGGACACACTATGATTAAAGATTTTCTCGAATTAGGTCAGATTGTATCGACTCACGGAATAAAAGGTGAATTGAGATTTAACCCTTGGTGCGATACACCTGATTTTGTTAAAAAATTCAAAACCTTGTATTTTGATAATAAGGGTGAAAAAGAAATAAAAGTCATCTCTGCTCGTCCTCATGGCAATGTTGCCATTTTGATGCTTGACGGTATTGATGATATTGATAAAGCTCGTTCATTAAAGAATAAGGTTCTTTATATGAAACGCAGCGACGCAAAGCTTCCAAAGGGTACTTGGTTTATACAGGAACTTTTTGACTGTACTGTTGTTGATGATAATACAGATAAAATTTTGGGAACAATAAGCGATGTAAGTGAAACAGGTGCTAACGATGTTTGGCACATTAAAACACCTAATGGTGAAGTGCTTATTCCTGCAATTAAACAGGTTGTTGTTTCAGTTGATGTGGAAGAAGGCATTGTAAAAATCAATCCTATAAAAGGACTTTTTGAAGATGAAAATTAACATTATGACACTTTTTCCCGAAATGTGCGAAAATGTACTTTCTGAAAGTATTATCGGTCGCGCAAGGGAAAAAGGATATGTTGAGATAAATTGTGTAAACATAAGGGACTATACTCTCGATAAACACCGTCGTGTTGACGATGCACCGTACGGTGGTGGTATGGGTATGCTTATGCAGACACAACCTATTGCAGATTGTTATAAGGCAATTTGTGAAAAAAGTGAAAATAAAAACCACCTTATATATATGTCACCTTGCGGACAAGTGCTTACTCAAAGTAAGGTTAAGGAATTGGCAAATATGCCTGAAATTACAATTCTCTGTGGTCATTATGAGGGGATTGACCAACGAGTAATTGATACACTTGTTGACGAACAGATTTCAATTGGTGATTATGTGTTGACAGGTGGCGAATTACCTGCAATGGTTCTTGCTGACTCAATATCAAGAATGTTAGAAGGCGTATTGCCGAATGATGAGGCAAAGGAGCTTGAAAGCCATTATAACGGTCTTTTGGAATATCCCCAATATACAAGACCTTACGAATGGAATGGCTTAAAAGTCCCTGATGTGCTTATGTCAGGTCATCACGGTAATGTTGATAAATGGCATCGTGAGCAGTCACTTTTAATGACGGCAAAGCATCGACCTGATATGCTTGAAAAAGCAGAGCTTACAAATGAGGACAGGGAATTTTTAAAGAAGAATAATTTATAACAAATCACAAGGGTAAGAGAGAAATGGATATAAAATTAGTTACAAAATCAGATATAGTAAAGTATGTTGCAGTCATACTTGCTATGGTATTGTTGGTTTCAACGGTAGTTCTCGGTGTAAGAAACAAAAATAAATCAAATGAAATTGACGAGCTGAACAGTCAGTTGGCATCAGGCGAATTGTTGTTAAGTGAAAATCAATCTGAAAAAGAGCTTTTTGAAGAAGAAAAAAGCAGTATTGAGCAGTCATATAAGGACAAGCTTAACGAACAGGAAGAAAGTCACGAAAGTGTTCTTGATGAACTAAATAGCAAAATTGACGACCTCAATAAGCAGATAGCCTTAAAAAATAAGGACAAAGATAAAGACAAAGAAAAAGAAACCACAACAAAAAAACCACAGACACAACTTGTTATGCCTGAACCAATATCATCAATAGGCAAAACAGTTTATCTTACATTTGATGACGGACCATCACAATATACTTCTGAAATCCTTGACATCTTAGACGATTATGGTGTCAAGGCAACTTTTTTTGTGGTGAACGGAAAATATAACCATATAATGAAGGATATTGTTGACCGTGGTCACCAGATTGGACTTCATTGTTACAAGCATGTTTATTCTGAAATTTATGAATCCGATGAAGCATATTTTAAAGATTTAGAGAAGATTTCAAATGTTGTAAAAAAACAAACAGGTGTGGATACTAAAATCATTCGTTTTCCCGGTGGAGGAAGTAACACAATCAGCAAAAAGTATTCACCGGGTATTATGACCCGTCTTACAACATCTGTTGTAGAAAAAGGGTACAGTTATTTTGACTGGAATTGCTCTAACGGTGATGCTGACGGTGCAAATACAATTGTGAAACAAGTAATAAATTGTAGTCAGTTTCCTCGCAACGAAAAGAAAATAGTTGTCCTTATGCACGATAACAAGGAAATCACAATGAAATCCTTACCAAAAATTATTGAATATTATCAGGCTTGTGGAATGGAATTCGGTGTTTTAACAGAAGCAACCGAATTTACAAATCATCCTGTTTTTAATTGATAATAGACAAAAAAATACAAAGATTATGGGAAAAATGCACAAACTTAAATCTCATAAAAAAGGTGTTTTTGTTTTTATAACTGAATTATCGATTTTGGGTGAAAACTGCAACTTTTTTCGTTGACGAGTCAAAGTTTTGTGGTATAATATATTAGTAATAAACGTATTTAATTATGTTATTTATATTTTATCATTTGGGAGAATGAGTTATGTATACTAAAGATGTAGAAGTTAAAAATCAGGTTGGTTTGCACGCTCGTCCTGCAACATTCTTTATCCAGAAGGCTAATGAATTTAAATCATCAATCTGGGTTGAAAAGGAAGACAGAAGAGTAAATGCAAAGAGCCTTCTCGGTGTCCTTTCATTGGGCATTATGGGTGGCACAACAATCCGTATTCACGCAGGTGGCCCTGACGAGGAACAGGCTGTTGAGGAGCTTGTTAAACTTGTTGAATCAGGCTTTGCTGAATAATTTAACAGAATTTAGCACACTTGAAGGTTACTTTGAGTGTGCTTTATTTTTTTGTTACTATATGTTATAATAGTGTCTCGTAGGGGACGGCGTCCTCGACGTCCCGTTAAAAAATAATATAGTTAAAAGGAAAATGTTGTATGGAAATAGTAAATAACAATATTGACCACGGTAAATCATTTGACTGGGGAAAAGTGTCAAAAGACTATGGAAAATATCGTGATATTTACCCTGAAGAATTTTACAAGAAAATAGTGGATTTAGGTCTTTGCACAAATGGACAGAAGGTACTTGACATAGGAACAGGAACAGGCGTTATTCCTCGAAATATGTATAAATTTGGTGCAAAGTTTACTGGTGCAGATATTTCTGAAAATCAGATTACTGAAGCTATTGAATTATCAAAAGGAATGGACATACAATATATAGTTTCTTCTGCAGAAGAAATTGATTTTCCAAATGGAACTTTTGATGTAGTATCTGCTTGTCAATGTTTTATGTATTTTGATAAAAATATAATTCTTCCTAAAATACATAATATTCTTAAAGACAACGGTCATTTTTTAATTCTATTTATGGCTTGGTTACCACATGAGAGTGAAATAGCATCAAAAAGCGAAGAGCTTGTTTTGAAATATAATCCTGCTTGGACTGGTGGCGGTATGACACGATATGAACTCAAAAAGCCAAAATGGGCAGAATCTTTGTTTGAAGTTGAAAATGCAATAACTTACGGAGTTAATGTGCCATTTACTCGTGAAACTTGGCATGGAAGAATTGTAGCTTGTCGTGGTATTGGTGCTTCATCACTTTCAAATGAAGAAAAAGAAAGCTTTTCAATAGAACATACTAAATATTTAAAAACTGTTCCAGAAAGATTTGAAATACCACATTATGTATCAATTTTAAATTTAAAAAAGTTATAGTAGAATAAGCCGTAAATCACCCAAAAAACTTTGAAAGGAGTGAATTCCGTGAACGATAAACTGCATATTCTCCGTGAAAAAGCTATGAAATTACCCTTGACACCCGGTGTTTACATTATGAAAAACAAGCAGGGTAAAATCATTTATATCGGCAAAGCAAAAAAACTTAAAAATCGTGTAAGTCAGTATTTCGGTTCACAGAATAAGCATCCTATCAAGGTTCGAAAAATGGTGGAAAATGTTGAGGATTTTGACTATATTCTTACAGATTCCGAATTTGAAGCACTTGTGCTTGAAGCAAGTCTTATAAAACAAAATCAACCCAAATATAATATTCTTTTAAAAGACGACAAAGGATACAGCTATATAAAAATAACAAATGAGCCTTATCGAAAAATTTCAGCAGTTTTGCAAAAGGACGATGAAAACGCAGAATATATCGGACCATTTACAAGCTCGTATTCAGTCAAGCAATCTGTTGATGAGGCAAACAAAATTTTCAGGCTTCCGCAATGTAATAAATCTTTTCCGAGAGATTTTAAGAAGGGCAGACCTTGTCTTAATTTCCATATAAATCGTTGTATGGGTGTCTGCACAGGAAAAATCTCAAAAGCTGAATATGACGAAGCAGTTAACGATGCTCTTGACTTTTTAAACGGTGATATTACAAAAATCATAAAAGAGTTAAAAGAAAAGATGAATATTTGTGCCGAAAACCTTGAGTTTGAAAAGGCAGGCAAATACCGTGACCGAATTCGTGCCATTGAAAATATGCAATCAAAGCAAAAGGTAGTAACCGAAACAGGTGACTCAAAGGATGTTTTTGCTCTTGCTGAAAATGAGCAGGATATTTGTATAACTGTTTTGCGATATGATAAGGGCAGACTTTGTGACAGCGAATACTTTTTCTTTGATTCTGAAAAAATGGTCACTAATGTCAGGTGCAATTTTCTTATTCAGTACTACGGAATGAATCGTACCGTACCTCAAAAGGTTTATGTTGATGAATTCTTTGACGATATTGAGTTATTGCAACAGCACCTTACAAATGTGCGTGGCAAAAAATGTACCGTAACAATCCCGCAAAGAGGCGAGGGCTTGAAACTTGTCAATATGTGTCGTGAAAATGCATACGAGAAACTTGCCCAGAAAAAAGGCAGGCAATCAACTGAAATTAAGTCCCTTGAAGAACTGAAAAACCTATTAGGACTCTCAAAAACACCTGAATACATTGAGTCTTACGACATCTCTCATACAGGCGGTGACGACAATGTGGCAGGTATGATTGTTTTCAAAAACGGAAAACCGTTAAAACGAGCATATCGCACATTTAATATCAAATCATTTACAGGCCAAGATGATTACGGTTCAATGCGTGAGGTTTTATCGCGAAGATTTGATGAATACTTTAAATTTGCAAACGAAAATGCCACAGAGGGCTTTGGCAAGCTTCCTGATTTGATTTTACTTGACGGTGGTAAAGGACAAGTCAATGCGGTAAAAGAGGTTATGAACGAAAAAAATCTTAATATACCACTTTTCGGCATGGTCAAGGATTCAAAGCACAAGACAAGAGCCATTACAGGCGATGGTGGTGAAATCGCAATAAACTCAATGCGAAGTGCCTTTACTTTGGTGTCGGAAATCCAGGAAGAGGTTCATCGCTTTTCAGTTGGTTTTCATCACAAAAAGCATACTAAAAAAGGCCTTGAGCTGTCACTTACCCAAATTGACGGAGTTGGTGAGAAAAAGGCAAAAGAGCTTCTTAAAGCATTTAAAACCATTAAAAACATAAAAACTGCATCTGTTGATGAGCTTGAAAAAGTCAAAGGAATCAACAGACAACTTGCAAAAAAAATATACGAATTTTACAGTGAGGAATAAAAACTATGTTTGATACAATAATTTTCGATTTGGACGGAACACTTTTAAACACTCTTGAGGACCTTATGGACAGTGTTAATTATGCGCTCAGCCGACAGAGTTTTCCGTTAAGAACTTTGAGTGAAATCCGTTCATTTGTAGGTAACGGAATTCGTCTTCTTATGGAAAGAGCAGTTCCTGAAAATGTTGTTGGAACAGAAACTTTTGAAGTGTGCTTTAAGGATTTCTGTGATTATTACAAAATTCATATGGAAGATAAAACTGCACCGTACGAGGGCATAAATAATATGCTTACAAATATCAAAAAAGCAGGCTTTAAAACTGCTATTGTTACAAACAAGGCTGATTTCGCAGCACAGGATTTGTGTAAGAGAATGTTCGGTGAAAATATTGATTTGGTTGTGGGCAGTACTGATGACAGACCGAATAAGCCTGCACCAGACGGAGTTTTCTATGCTCTCCATGTCCTTAACAGCAAAACAGAAAATACTGTTTTTGTGGGTGACGCAGATACAGACATTCTCACAGCGAAAAATGCAGGTTTACCGTCAATCGGTGTTTTATGGGGCTTCCGTGACCGTGATGTAATTGAAAATGAAGGTGCAGAATACATAGTTGAAACTGTAAATGACCTTGAAAAATTACTTATTTGTTTAAAAAACGGATGATTTTTCCATAATATTATTAAAATAATTTGACAAATACATGTAAAAATGCGATAATATCTGTATGTATTTAAACAATGGAGCGAATTTATGAGAGTAATAACAGGTGAAGCAAGAGGCAGAAAACTTATTACCCTTGAGGGTGACGATGTTCGTCCTACAACTGACAGGGTAAAGGAAAGTCTTTTTAATATTATTCAGTTTGATATTGAGGGTGCATCTGTTCTCGATTTATTTGCAGGTTCAGGACAATTAGGTATTGAGGCTCTCAGTCGCGGTGCTAAGCATTGTACTTTCGTTGATTCATCCAATCGTTCAGTCGAGGTTATAAAGCAGAATCTTAAAACGGTGGGCTTTGAAAAAAGAGCGAGTGTTTTCTGTGGTGACGGAAAAATGTATATTAAACTCAGTAAAGATGTGTTTGATATCGCACTTCTTGACCCACCATATAACAAGAAAATTCTTGACGATGTTTTGCCTGTTGTGGCTGATAAAATGAGCGATTACGGTGTAATTCTCTGTGAAAGCGAATTGCGTGAAGAATTACCTGAAACAGCAGGTGAGTTTTCCAAAGACCGTGAATATAAGTATGGTAAGATTAAAATTACCACTTACAGAAAGAATAAGTGAAAACAATGAAAACAGTAATTTGTCCGGGTAGCTTTGACCCGGTAACTAACGGACATCTTGATATTATCCGTCGGAGCTCAAAGCTTTTTGATAAGGTAATCGTTGTTGTTATGAAGAACCCTTCAAAAACAAATTTCTGCTTTTCTTACGAAGAAAGAGCAGAGCTTATCAGACGCTGTATAAGTGAGTTTGACAATGTTGAGGTTGATATTTACGAAGGACTTCTTGCTGAATATGCAAGGCAGAAGGGTGCTGTTGCAGTAGTTAAGGGACTTCGTGCCGTGTCTGACTTTGAATATGAATTTCAGCAGGCTCAGATGAACAAAAAACTCAACAATGAACTGGAGACAATATTTATCAACACTCGCGTTGAAAATCTTTATCTCAGTTCAAGTGCAGTAAAGCAAATTTGCGAATTAGGTGGGGATATAAGTGATTTTGTCCCTGAAATAATTTGTGAAGATATAGTTGAAAGAATTAAAAGAGGTGTAAGCAAATGACAGTAGAAAACTTACTTGACGAGATTGAGTCTATACTTGAGGAAGGAAAAACAGTTCCTTTTACATCAAACCTTTTGGTTGATGCACAGGCCATTAAGACAGCAATCGAGGATATAAGACTCAATATGCCGGAAGAACTTATGCAGGCAAGAAAGATTGCATCAGAAAGAAAAGAAATTCTTACAGGAGCACAGGATAATGCTGACAAGATTATCGAACAGGCACATGTAAGAGCAAAGGAAATCATTTCTGAAGATGAAATCACAAGAGGAGCAGAGGTTCAGGCTGAAGAAATCATTCAGCAGGCAAGACAGACTGCAAACGAAATTATTGAACAGGCTCGTGCTTCTGCAACTGAACTTACAGAACAGGCAAGAAACTGGTCAAGAGAAATGCGTCAGAGTGCAAGTGAATATGTTGAAAGCATTGTTGCTGTTGCTGATGAAACTCTTACAAATTCTGTTAATGAAATTCGTCGTGCGCGTCAGCATCTTAAATCTGCATCACAGACAAAACGTGTTGACGAATAATACGCAATAAAATCATAACAAGTGCACCTCGTAGCATATTTATTTATATAAATTGTGTTCGAGGTGTTTATTTATGTTCGTTTATTCTGTTAAGTCAAAACAGATAAAGCTTATATTGTTGGTATCGTTTGTTATAATGACAGGCATTTCCTTGTTTATTCTGTCAAATGAAAATCAACAGACAGGCAGTACCAAAAGCGTCAGCTATGATGGTGAAACCCATAAACAGCGTATGGAATTTATTTCCCAATTTGGTTGGGAAGTGAATGAAGAACCTGTGGAGGTCAAAGAGGTGATTATACCTACTGAGCCTGATGACACTTATTCTGCATATAACGACATTCAGAAGTCACAGGGCTTTGACCTTGACTCATTTGCGGGCGAACGGGCAAAATGCTGGACTTATACCGTAAAAAATTATAAAGGTTACGAAAATCAGGATTGCATACATGCAAACATTCTTGTCTGTGACGGAAAAGTAATCGGTGGTGACATCTGCTCTGTTCGTCTTGACGGATTTATGCATGGTTTTACAGGTAGTTAAAATGGAAAGACTTGATAAAATATTGGCTTCACAAGGTACATTGTCACGAAAAGAAGTCAAGGAAATGATTAAAAAGGGAAGAATACATCTTAACGGAACGGTTGTAAAGGACAGCTCCGTTAAAATTGATGAAAATAAAGATGTGGTTTCTGTTGACGGAACAGAAATCCGACTCAAAAAGCACATTTATATAATGCTCAATAAACCACAAGGCGTGGTTTCCGCAAGTGATAGCGACAAGGATGAAACTGTTGTTGATTTAGTTCCCGATGAATTGTACCGTAAAGGACTTTTTCCTGCGGGACGACTTGATAAGGACACAACAGGCTTTGTGCTTATAACGGATGACGGTGATTTTGCCCATAAAATCTTGTCACCTAAAAACCATATTTTTAAAACATATGTTGCAGGACTTGAGCATAGTCTTTCCGATGAAGACATAAAAGCATTGGAAGGCGGTATCACTCTTGGTGACGGAACTGTGCTGAAAGAGGCGAAGGTTGAAATTATTTCCAACGAGGACAAGCCATTTGTAAAAATAATGATATGCGAAGGTAAGTACCATCAGGTAAAAAGAATGTTCGCAGCAACAGGTAATAAGGTTGTTTCGCTACATCGTGAAAAAATGGGTGAATTGGAGCTCGACAAGAGTCTTAAACCCGGTGAATGTCGTGAAATTACACCTGAAGAACTTCAATTAGTATCAAAAAAATAAAGCGTTTGGTCAATTTTAACAAAGAAAATTATAGTAAAAAAATAACTAAAATGCGTGTAATATACAAAAAAAGTGAAAATTTTTGTGTATTTTGATTGAATAAAGTTGGAAAATATCAAAAAATCACTTGCAAAAATGTATTTTATTGTGTAAAATACATAGTATTCTAATGGTGATTTTGTATAAAAGGTGGTATTGCGGTGTCAAACAGATTATTTCAGGGTATAGTTCACCAGATGTCTGATGTTATTGAAAGAACATTTGGCGTAATTGATGAAACAGGAACTGTTATTTCATGCAGTGAATTGGGCCGTATCGGTGAAGTGCAGTCAAATGCAGTTGCTGAGGTTTTTTCATCTGACGAAAATAAAGTGATTGACGGATATACATACAAGGTTTTTGGTATGCATATGCATCCTGATTATGCAGTTTTTGTTGAGGGTGATGACCATATTGCTGACAGATATGTTGGTGTACTTTCTATTTCACTTTCTACAATCAAGCAATATTATGACGAAAAATATGACCGCGGAAACTTTATCAAGAATGTAATTCTCGATAATATTCTTCCGGGTGACATATATATTAAGGCAAGGGAACTTCATTTCACCAATGATGTTACTCGTGCGGTTCTTCTTATAAGAATTACTGAAAAGAACGATGTTTCCGTGTTTGATGTTATTCAGGACTTGTTCCCTGATAAGTCAAAGGATTTCGTTATCAATATCAACGAAACAGATATTGCACTTGTAAAAGAAGTTAAGAGCAATATTGAAACAAAGGACCTTGAAAAGCTTGCTCGTTCAGTTGCCGATTCACTCGGTACAGAGTATTATACTCATGTGCTTGTCGGTATCGGTACAGCGATTGACAGTATCAAGGATTTGGCTCGTTCATATCGTGAAGCACAGGTATCTCTTGAGGTTGGTAAGGTGTTTGATACTGAAAAGACAATCGTAAGCTACGACAATCTCGGTATCGCAAGACTTATTTATCAGCTTCCTACAACTCTTTGTGAAATGTTCCTTCGTGAGATTTTCAAACGCGGTTCAATTGAAAGCCTTGACCACGAAACTCTTTTCACAATCCAGAAATTCTTTGAAAATAATCTTAATGTTTCCGAAACATCAAGAAAGCTCTTTGTTCACAGAAATACACTCGTTTACCGTCTTGAAAAAATCAAGAAGCTCACAGGTCTTGACCTTCGTGAATTTGACGATGCAATCGTGTTCAAAGTAGCACTTATGGTTAAGAAATACCTTGACGCAAACCCAATTAAATATTAAACTGATTAAGGCTCCCCTGACAAGGGGAGCCTATTTTGCTATCATATTTACTTTTTGCAAATTTCTTATTTCACAAGATTCATTACAGTAAGCACGGCACCTGCGTCGCCATCAACTGTAACCTTACCCTTGTTGTATGCTTCAACAGGGTCAAGCTTACCGTCAACAAGCTTCATAAGGTTTGTCGGGTTAACTGTAACAATAGCGTGTCTGTCATAGTATTCATATGGCTCAACATTAACATTGTGGTCTTTTACTTCAATATAGAAAATACCGTTTACATTTTTACCCTCAAGGTTAATCTGTAAAGCAACTACACCATCAACAGATGATGCGTCTGCATCTGCGAATTTAGCCTTAACTTTTGCTACAACCTGTTCATATGTCATGGTTTTCACTCCTTACTTTTCAGTTTTCTGTATTTTATCATAAATGAAAATTCAATGCAAATTTTTAGGTTTCCATATTTTATGCAAAATCACCTGAAAAATAGGTCATATATGGAAGAATTATCATTTTTATTTAATTATTTTATATAAAAATTTTCTTAAAAAGTCCATTTGAATGGTAATCTATACAAAATTAAAAAAATTAAAAATTTTAAAGATTTTTGATGACAAAAAAGTAGTTTTGTAGTATAATCTAACTATTAATATGCAGAAGTATGCCTAATGGCAAAAATTGCTTTTGTTTAAGGGAGGAAAAACTATGGCATTGGTTAGAAAAGAGGCTTATTTCAACTCATCAAACGGACAAAATAAAATCAGAACTTTTATATGGGAAGACGATGAATTGACTCCTGTGGGTATCGTTCAGCTCACTCACGGTATGGCTGAGCATATAGCTCGTTATGACGAGTTTGCTCGTTTCCTTGCATCAAACGGTTTCGTAGTTTGCGGTAACGACCATCTGGGTCACGGTAAGAGTATTGACGACCGTTACCAGATTGGTTATATGGGTGACTATAACGGTGACAAGCGACTTGTTGACGATATGCACATTCTCACAAAAATTATGAAAAAGAGAAATCCTGATATTCCGTATTTCCTTTTCGGTCATTCAATGGGTTCATTCTGTGCAAGAATTTATTCTGTTCATTTCGGCTATGAGCTTGACGGTGTAATCCTTTGCGGTACAGGTGATATGCCTGACATTATCAATGCAGGTGTTGACCTTATTGATATGCTTGTCAGCAAATACGGACTTATGAGAAGAGTTGACAAAATTGCAGAAATTATGAACAAAGGCTTCTCAATGATGGGTACTGATAAAGAGAATTCACTTGCATGGCTTTCAGAAAACGCAGAAAACCGTCTTAACTATTCAAATGACGAGCTTTGCGGATTTACATATACTCTTGCAGGTTATCGTGATATTTATAACATTATGCGTGAAGCCTGTGACTCTGATTGGGCACTTCGTATGCCGAAGGAATTACCTGTTATGATTATTTCAGGTGCAAATGACCCTGTCGGTATGAACGGTAAAGGCGTTTTAGCAGTTGCTGACAGTCTTGTTTCAGCAGGAATTGAACCGACAACAATTCTCTATCCCGGTATGAGACACGAAATTCTTAACGAAACTGACAGAGATGTTGTTTACAAGGATGTTCTCTCATTCCTTCTCTCAATTTACACTAAGGAAGTTTAAATCTTGACAAATTTCGTATCACAAGAACAAATCGAATTACAAAAGAATATAGCATGTGAAGTTAGTGAATTGCTTCTTCACCGTCATGGCACAAATCCAAAAGCTTTTGTTCATACCTACGGTTGTCAGGGTAATGTTGCCGACAGTGAAAGAATAAAGGGTCTTCTTGTGCTTATGGGCTACACTATGACCGAAGAAAAGGAAGAGGCTGATTTAATTCTCTATAACACCTGTGCAATCCGTGAACACGCAGAAGACAGAGTTTTTGGTAATATCGGTGCAATAAAGAAATTGAAGCAGTCAAACCCTAATCTCATTATTGCCCTTTGCGGTTGTATGATGCAACAGGAACATATCCGTGAAAAACTCTATAAAAGCTATCCTTATGTTGATATTGTTTTCGGTACTCATAATCAATATATGATTCCTGAAATCTTCAAAAAATATCTGACACGTGGTAAACGAGTTTTCTCTGATATGACGGAAACTAATCCTGTGGCTGAGGGTATTCCCGCTGTGCGTGATAACTCTGCAAAAGCGTGGCTACCGATTATGTATGGTTGCGATAATTTCTGTACCTATTGTGTTGTGCCTTATGTTCGTGGCAGAGAAAGAAGCCGAAAGCCCGAGGATATTTTAGCTGAATTCAAACAGATTGTTGCCGAAGGCTATAAGGATATAACCTTACTCGGTCAGAATGTAAATTCTTACGGTAAAGGTTTAGATGAAGAAATCAATTTTTCACAGCTTATTCGTAAGCTCAATGATATTCCCGGTGAATTTACAATACGATTTATGACTTCACATCCAAAGGATTGTACAAAGGAGCTTATTGACACAATTGCAGAATGTGAAAAGGCATCAAAGCATATTCATCTTCCTGTCCAATCAGGCAACAACCGAATCCTTAAGGAAATGAATCGTCGATACACTCGCGAAAAGTACCTTGAGCTTATAAATTATGCAAAAGAAAAAATCGAAGGATTATCCCTTACGAGTGATATAATCGTGGGATTTCCAGGTGAAACATACGAAGAATTTTCCGACACATTGTCACTTGTAAAAGAAGTGGGATACACTTCACTTTTTACATTTATTTTCTCAAGCAGAAAGGGAACAAAGGCATCTTTAATGGATGACCCTGTACCATATGAAGAAAAGAATAAATGGTTTAAAGAACTCTGTGATTTGCAGGAAAGTATCGCAGCAAACCACAGTGCAGAAATGAAAGGTAAAACCTATCGTGTACTCTGTGAGGGTGACAGTAAAACTCTCGACGGATACTTGGCAGGTCGAACCGATGGTAATGTTATTATTGAATTTCCGTCTGACGATAAAAGCTTGGTTGGCAAATTCTGTCGCGTAAAGGTGACTGAACCACTTAACTGGCTCGTCAGAGGTGAATTAGTATAATAAAAAAGTAAAAATAAAGGAGCAAAAACAAAATGTCACTCGAAAAACTTACAAGAGAGCTTGGTAAAGCAATTCAGCAGGATGAAAGATATCTTGCAATGCAGAAAGCAATTGAGGCTAACGAAAAGGATACAGCACTCAACGAGCTTATGAGCAAAATTCAGCTTATTCAGGTTTCATACCAGCACGAAGCATCAAAGGAAGAGCCAAACGAAGAAAAAATGAAGGCTTATGACGAAGAATTCCGTGGTGTTTACACAGAAATTATGATGAATCCTAATATGCAGGCTTATGAAAAAGCAAGACAGGATATTGATGAACTTATGAACTACCTTACAGGTATTCTTGCTATGTGTGTAAACGGTGATGACCCTGATACATGCGACCCTAAAGCACATCAGTGCGGCGGTGACTGCTCAGGTTGTCATTGTGACTGTGGCGACGAAGGCTGCAACCACTAATTTATAAAAATGTGTGTCTCCCTTGTTAAAGGGCGCGGGCATCCAGTGGATGCCGAATTAGCGCTGTCTGAGCCGGTAGGCGAGTAATGAGGGGGACCACCGTAGGTGGTGGAGGGATTCATTCACATCTACTCGTTGTTCTCGATGACACGACAATAATCAAAATTTACTAAGAAGGATTTAACTGATATGGCACTTTCACCAATGATGCAACAATACTTTCAAATAAAACAGAATTACGAAGACACCATATTGATGTTCCGTCTTGGTGACTTTTACGAAATGTTCTTTGACGATGCAAAAACTGCATCTAAAGAGCTTGAGCTCGTTTTAACAGGTCGTGATTGTGGTGAAGAAGAACGAGCACCAATGTGCGGTGTACCGTTTCATAGTGCTGACGGATATATTGCAAGACTTGTGTCAAAGGGCTACAAGGTTGCAATCTGTGAGCAGATGGAGGACCCTGCTGCTGCAAAGGGTATTGTTAAGCGTGATGTTATTCGCGTTATAACACCGGGTACTGTTATTGAAAGCTCAATGCTTGATGAGTCAAAGAATAATTATCTTGCTTCTGTTTGTGCATCAAACGGAAAAGTTGGTATTTGTTTTATCGATATTTCAACAGGCGAAGTCAATTTAACAGAATTTTCAGAAAATATTGAACAGAGAGTTATAAATGAAATGGGAAGATATCTTCCAACTGAAATTATTCTCAATAAAGAAATAGTTTCATTTAATTCTCTTTCTGAATTCATATCAAAAAAACTTGAAGCGTCTGTTGAGCTATTGATTGAAGAATTTGAGTTTTCTAACGCAGAAAATCTTTGTAAAGAGCATTTTGGAACTAATGATTTAAGCACAATTTCTCTTAATCAAAGGGATACTGCAGTCTGTGCTTTAGGTGCGGCACTTTCTTATCTTCGTTCAACTCAAAAACGAGATTTGGAAAACATCAGAAATGTGAATTTTTATACAGATGCCAAGCTTATGAGTCTTGGAATTTCTGCAATCCGCAACCTTGAACTCCTTGAAACAATGCGTGACAGGGACAGAAAGGGTTCACTTCTCTGGGTGCTTGATAAAACTAAAACTGCTATGGGTAAGCGAATGCTTCGTTCGTTTATTGAACGACCGCTTTATGATTGTGTTGAAATTTCAAAACGCCTTAATGCAGTTGATGAGCTTTATAAAAATACTGAACTTCTTGAAGGCGAAACTGAACTTTTAGTGGGCGTTTACGATATGGAACGACTTATGACAAGAGTCGTATATAACACAGCCAATGCAAAAGAACTTTTATCCCTTAAAACAACACTTGAAAAGTTGCCTGAAATCAAAGAAAACCTTAAAAATGCAAATTGCAATCTTCTTAAATCAATTTATAGTGAAATCGATGTTCTCGATGATGTATGCTCTCTTATTGAGGTTGCAATTAAAGAAGATGCACCGTTCTCAGTTCGTGAAGGTGGAATGATTAAGGATGGCTTCAATAAAGAACTTGATGAACTGCGTGACATTGTGAACGGTGGTAAGAGTGTCCTTGCAAAGCTTGAAGCTGACGAGCAGGAAAAAACAGGTATTAAGAAACTCAAAATCGGCTATAACAAAGTGTTTGGTTACTACTTTGAAGTCCTTAATTCCTATAAAGAATTAGTTCCTGATACATATATCCGTAAGCAAACACTTTCAAACTGTGAAAGATATATTACGGAAGAGCTTAAAACGCTTGAAACACGCGTTCTTGGTGCACAGGAAAGAATTGTGGGAATTGAATACGAGATTTTCAATTCAATTCGTAAGAAAATAGCAGGTGAATATCTTCGTACTCAAAGAACTGCACATGCAATTGCACTTCTTGACGTGCTTTGTTCATTTGCAACGGTTTCACTTAAAAATAACTATACACGACCTGATATCAACGATAAGGGTATCGTAAGAATTACAGAGGGCAGACATCCTGTTGTTGAGGTTATACAGAAAAAGACAATGTTCGTGCCAAACGACACATTACTTGACTGTGAAGACAACAGAATGGCAGTAATCACAGGTCCTAATATGGCAGGTAAGTCAACATATATGCGACAGATTGCAATTATAGTGCTTATGGCACAAATGGGTTGCTTTGTCCCTGCAAAATCAGCGGACATCGGCATTGTTGACAGTATTTTCACTCGTGTCGGTGCATCTGACGATTTGGCATCAGGTCAGTCAACCTTTATGGTGGAAATGAATGAGGTTTCCGAAATTCTTAAATATGCCACAAAAAACAGCCTTATTATCCTTGACGAAATAGGTCGCGGAACATCAACCTTTGACGGTATGAGTATTGCCCGTTCGGTTGTTGAGCATATTGCCGACAAAAAACGAATCGGTGCAAAAACACTTTTTGCTACTCATTATCACGAATTATCCGAACTTGAAGGCACAGTAAGTGGCGTTAAAAACTACAATATCGCAGTTAAAAAGCGTGGCGACGATATAACATTTTTACGCAGAATTGTTCGTGGCGGTGCTGACGGCTCATACGGTATTGAGGTAGCAAAGCTTGCAGGTGTACCTGATAATGTAATCAAACGAGCAAAAGCAATTCTCAAAACCCTTGAAGACAACGACTTGATGAAGCCTAAAATGGTTGCTGATATTCCTGAAGAAAAAGAAGAACCACAGTTCCAGATGTCCTTTGAATCAAAATCAAGAGAATATATTATGGACAGGCTCCGCACAATCGACATCAATACATTAACCCCAATCGAAGCAATGGGACTTCTCTACGAACTCATCGACAAAGCAAAAAACTGATTGTAGGGGTCGGCGTCCTCGACGACCCGTTGTGTAAACACGCGTAGTGGCAGGCTTCCACGCCTGCATATAAATAAAAACGATAGGAGCATTGACAATGAAAAAATTCAACGAATACACACTTGGCATAATCCTTTCCATAGCCGGTATAATCGCAAGTATCGCAATTATCATCTTAAAATTAATCAGTAAGGACAATATTGCAATCGGCATTGTCTTGCTTATTGCCTGTATTTGTTCATTAGTCATCAACATCAAACAAAAGAAAGATAATAAACCTGAATAATTGTAGTTTGCTTGTCATTCTGAGGAGTACAACGACGAAGAATCTCTGTTAGTCAATATGTTTATTTTGTTAGAGATTCTTCACTTCGTTCAGAAAGACACAACAAATTGGTAAATTCGTAGGGGTCGGCGTCCTCGACGACCCGCAAAATCGCGTAGTAAGTAAGTGTACAGGTAATTTCTGTTTATTATTAGATAATAAAGAATAGATAATAAATAATAAATAAAAATGTAGGGGACGATGTTCAAATCGTCCCGATTCCGCCCCATCCTTGAGGGGGCTGTCACGCAACGCGTGACTGGGGGAGTTGTAGGGGCGATTCATGAATCGCCCGAAACTTCGCGAAAATAACAAGTTGTATATAGAAATACATTGTTTGAAAGGGGTATTGATATGAAAATAAGTATTGATACTAAAAAAGGTAAAGAAACTTTATCAAAAGTTTTGCAGAAAACATCTGACGTAGGTAAAAAGGCTGTTACTGATATTCAACAAGGTGCAAAAGATTTGTCAGAAAAAGCAAAGAATGATAGTTATGCACGCAGATTAAAAAAATACAACCCATTATTTCCTGAAAAGTATCAAAGTGAATCATTTAATATTCCAAATATGATTATGATTCGTGACGATGCTGAAAGACGAGGAATTGATGTTTGTGATGGTGCAATTGGTTGGATTGATAACGCAAATGGTATGGAGGTTATGTGCCTTTATGATGAAGCCATTGATTTTAGTGGCATTAATTTTGTTCCTGTTGCATCTTGCGATGCTTTCTATTATATTGATAACTATGACCGTAATCGTTTTATTAGAACAGACTGCATTTTTAGTAAAGCACATGAAGAACGCTTGTCTGAACTGCAAAATATTGCAAATCTTCTTGGTGCTAAAAGATGTTCGATTGAGATAAATGAAATGGTTGTAGAGAGCAAAAAAGAACATAAAAATGCATCTATAACACAATCTGTTTCGATTAAAGGTGTTAATGTTAAAGCAAACGAAGGTCGAGAAGAAATTAATGTGAACGAGAGTGTAAATCAACGAAACGGTAAAATTGTTGCTGAATTTGATGGGAATGATAAACCTGAAATACCAACATTAAAATGGTTTGCACATGATGACAATATAAAAAGATTAATCGAAATGAGATGTAATGGTAATAATGCGATTAAGTCCCAAACACTCGAATTATCAGGTTCAACATCTGCAACTATGTCACAAAAGGCAGCGTATAATATAGATGTTGCTATGTCAAAGTTGGCAGGTATTAAGGGTAAGAGTGAAATGGAAGCAAAGGCAACAAAAGAACATCATAGTAAGTTGATTTTTACAGTAGAATTCTAATAATCATACGGGCGATTCTTGAATCGCCCCTACAAAATAATTCTGCATTTTGCATTTTGCATTATGCATTCAAAAAAGGTGGTGCTGACCAATGGCAAAAATAAATAAACTCCCAAAACATATGGCTGATTTAATCGCAGCAGGTGAGGTGGTTGAAAGACCTGCGTCTGTTGTAAAGGAACTTATGGAAAATGCCGTTGATGCCGGTGCTACTTCCATAACAGTCGAAATTCAGCACGGTGGAATTTCATATATCCGTGTTACCGATGACGGTTGCGGTATTGACCGTGAAGATGTAAAAACTGCATTTGTAAGTCACGCTACAAGTAAGATTAAAACTGCCGAAGACCTTAACACAATATTGACTTTAGGCTTCCGTGGTGAGGCTTTACCGTCAATCGCTGCAGTTTCAAAGGTCAATATGATTACAAAAACTGCCGATGAAGAAATGGGTACAACTCTTTCAATCGAAGGCGGAATTATAACCGATTTCTCTGATGCAGGCTGTGCAGTAGGTACAACTATGATTGTCCGTGAATTGTTTTTTAATACTCCTGCACGAATGAAATTCCTTAAAAAGGATGTTAGCGAAGGCAATTTCGTAGCCGCTGCAGTTGAAAAACTCGCACTTTCTCATCCTGAAATCAGTATCCGTTTTATCCGTGACGGTAAACAGGTATTCACAACTAACGGTGACGGAAATTTACAGAATGTATGCTTCTCTGCATTCGGAAAAGATTTCGCAAACGGTCTTTTAAATGTTGATTCTGCTGTGGGTAATGTGTCTGTTTCAGGTCTCGTTACACCACCGTTTAATTGTCGTGGCTCACGCGGTATGCAGTATTTCTTTGTGAATGGCAGAAGTGTTAAGAACACAACAATTATGGCGGCCTTTGAAAGTGCATATAAAAACAGCGTAATGGTAGGTAAATTCCCCGGTGGTGTACTGTTTATCACTTTACCGCCTGAGCTTGTTGATGTGAATGTGCATCCGTCAAAAATTGAAGTCCGTTTTTCTGATGAACGAGCAATTTTTGACGCAGTTTATCACTCTGTAAAATCTGCACTCAACGAAAGCACAGCATTAAAACAAGCTGTTTTACCTGAAAAGAAACCAACCTTTAATGACTTCATTGCAAAGCCACAACAAGATTTTAAACAGACAACTGTACAGGAAAATATAGCATTTACAGAAAAGGTTTTAAAGCCACTTTCTGACATACCGTTTGTGGTTAATGATGTAAAAACTGAATATTCAGCAGATGTTGACGATGACCCGTTCAATATTGAATTCCCGATTGCAAAGCCTGTTGAAAAGCCTGTTGCAGAGCCGATTCAGGCACCAAAAACAGAAGAAATCAAAACGGAAGCAACAATTCGTCTTATAGGCGAAGCATATAAAACATATATACTTGTTGAAGTTGATGGAACTCTTTGTGTAATCGACAAACACGCAGCACATGAGCGAATTCTTTTCAACAAACTGAAAAAAGAATCACAGAATAGTGGCAGTCAGATGCTTTTAGCACCTGTGACCGTGTCACTTGGTAAAGAAGAATATTCAGCAGTAACCGAAAATCTTGATATGATTTCAAAAGCAGGCTTTGAAATCGAAGATTTCGGTAACGGTACTGTAATTGTCCGTAGTTGCCCGATGGATTTGGAAGATTGCGAAATTGTGCCGCTCATCGGTGAAATCGCAGAATACATAATTAAAAACAGACGCGACATTACAAACGAGCATCTTGATTGGATTTATCATAATGTTGCTTGTCGTAGTGCTATAAAAGCAGGGGACGACAGTTCGGATATGGAACTTTTAGCCCTTGCGAAACAAGTTGTTGAAGACAATGAAGTTCGTTTCTGTCCTCACGGAAGACCTGTAATGATTGAACTTTCAAAATATGAATTAGAAAAACAGTTTGGTAGAGTGTAAAAATGAAAAAAATTCCGGTTATTGCAGTTGTTGGTCCTACAGCTTCAGGAAAAACATCCTTGTCAATAGAAATCGCAAAACATTTCGGTGGACAAGTTGTGTCAGCTGACTCAATGCAGATTTATGAAAAAATGAATATCGCAACTGCAAAGCCAACTGTGGAAGAAATGCAGGGAATACCACATCATTTAATTGGATTTCAGCCTATTGATAAAAAGTTCAGCGTTGCAGAATATGTAAGCCTTGCTAATGAATGTATCAATAAGATTTATAATGCAGGTGACTTGCCTGTTATTGCAGGTGGTACAGGGCTTTATGTTGATTCTCTTTTACAGAACATTCAGTTCTCAAAGGAAGAAAACAACGAAGAAATTCGTAAGGAGTTAACTGACCTTTTCGACGAAAAAGGTGCAGAATATATGCTCGAAAAACTTCGTGAAATTGACCCCGAAACTGCCCAAAGACTTCATTTGAAAGACAAAAGTCGAATTATTCGTGCTCTTGAAATTTATCAGCTTACAGGCAAAACAATGACAGAACAAAAAGTGATTTCTCGCGAAGAAGAAACACCTTATGATGTAATGTGTATCGGCATAAATTATCGTGACAGAAATGTACTCTATGACCGTATAAATTTGCGAGTTGATATAATGCTTAAAAACGGACTTTTAGAAGAAGCAAAAGATTTTTATGACACTTCTTCTGATACAACGGCTTGTCAGGCAATCGGATATAAGGAATTAGCACCTTACTTTAAAGGTGAAAAGGAGCTTTCGGAATGTGTTGAAAAACTAAAGCAGGAAACAAGACACTATGCCAAGCGTCAGCTTACATGGTTTCGTAAAAACGAGAATATTAACTGGATTTATCCTGATGATTATGAGAATTCACAGGATATGTACAATTCAGTTTTCAATATGGTAAATGAATTCTTAGGAGGATAGTTTATGGATTTTAAATTTGATAAATTAAACAAAAATCAAGTTAAATATATTGTCTTTACATTAATCGGATTTTTTATAATTTTCTACTTTATTTATCAGGTTGTACAGATGAATTCTGCTCCCTATAAAACTGAAATTGCAATGAAGCGCGATATGCAAAGAAGTATTCAGACAGAAGCCTTTGTTGTACGCGATGAAACATATATAACAACAGACAGTTCAGGCGGAACAGTTGTTTCAATTGCCGAAGACGGTAAAAGGGTTTCAAGTGGTGACGGTGTTGCTGTTGTTTTCCCGACTGCAGAAAGTGCAGCAGCATATGTCCGTATAAATGAGCTTGAAAAGGAAATTGAGTATTACAGTCAGCTTAAAAATCGTGTAGGTATCGGCACAAATGCACCTTCATCATACAGCAAACTTATCGATGATGCTTGTATTGCCTTTATTTCTGCATCAAGAGAGTCAATCGGAAGTAACTTTGATGATAAGTTAACTGATTTAAGAGATGCCATAACAGCTCGACAGTTAGCAGTTGGCGAAGAACTTTCTGTGGATGCAAAGCTTGCTGAATTGGAAGCCGAGCTTATCTCAATAAATAACAAAAGCCTTGATTATAAGACAATTTCTTCTCCGAATTCAGGATATTATATCGGTTCTGCTGACGGATATGAAAATATTGTGGATTACACAAAAGTCACTTCAATGACTTGTGAAGAAATAAATGTATTACTTAATGCAAAGAAACAGGATGTACCTGCCAATGTTATGGGTAAACTTGTTGATGAATTTGACTGGTACTTTGTCTGCACAGTTCCTTATAATGAATCAGGTGAACTGACTGTGGGCAAGACAGTAAGAGTCAATGTGCCTAATACTGCAGTTGGTATTATCAATTGCACGGTTGTCAGCAAAGGTGACAAAGAAGACGATAGTGTTGCAGTTGTCCTTAAATGTAACCTTATGAATCGTGATGTTGCAAACCTTCGTATTCACGATATTGAGATTATTGTCAGCGACTATGTCGGTATGAAAATCAGCAATAAGGCAATTCGCGAGCTTGACGGTGAAAAAGGCGTATATGTTCAACGCGGTAATATTATTCAATTCAGAAAAATCAACATTGTTACTTCTACTGAAGAATACTCAATCGTTGAATGTGTAACTGACTCGTCATATTTACAGCAATATGACACAATTATCACAGAAGGAGTTGACCTGTATAATGGAAAAGTCGTTTCTTGAAAAACGCAAAGCAGATATAGAATATAACCTTGATGTAATCAATGAGAAAATTGCCGAAAGTGCAATTAAAAGCGGTCGAAATCCAAGTGATATTCAGCTTATGGCTGTTACAAAAACCGTTGACCCGATTTTCATAAATTACGCTCTTGATTACGGTGTTAATATGATTGGTGAAAATCGCGTTCAGGAAATGCTCCGCAAAAAGCCTGATTTACATCTCGATAATGTACAGAAGCATCTTATCGGTCATCTTCAGACAAATAAGGCGGGACAGATTGTTGGTGAAGTCGATATGATTCAATCAGTTGATTCTTTGAAAATCGCAAAAGAAATTGCTAAACAGTCTGCCAAAAAAGGAATTATCACCGATGTTTTGCTTGAAATCAATATAGGTGATGAAGAAAGCAAAACAGGATTTTCAAAGTCGGAATTTATGGAAAATTTATACCAGATAGCTGAAATTCCGCAAATAAACGTCAAAGGCTTGATGACTATACCGCCTATATGTGAAAATAACAGTGTTCTTTGTGAATTTTTTGAAAATATCTATAATATCTATGTTGACATAAAGGCAAAAAAGTTAGATAATATAAATATGAATATTCTGTCGATGGGTATGTCGGGAGATTATGAACAAGCAATTATTTGCGGGTCAAATCTTGTAAGAATCGGTTCTTCAATTTTTGGTCCGAGAATATATTAATGGGAGGATTTTTAAAATGAGTTTTTTGGACAAAATCAAAAATATTGTTAACGTTGACGAGGATGGATACTATCCTGACGATGATGTAGATACAGGTTCATTTATCGGTTCTGATAATTTTGAGGACCAGGAAGAAAAAGTAGTAAGACAACAGCGTAGAGTACAGAGAAATCCTGAGGATAAGGTTGTCAATATACATACAACTGCACAGCTTCAGGTTGTTCTTGCAAAGCCTGAAAAGTTTGAAGAAGTTCGCGGTATTGCTGACAATCTTAATGAAAAGAGAACTGTTGTTTTGAATCTTGAATCAGTAAGCAAGGATGTTGCTCGTCGTCTTATCGACTTCCTTACAGGCGTTGCTTATGCAAACAACGGACAGATTAAGCGTGTTGCTAACAGCACATTTATCATTACACCTTACAATGTTGATGTAATGGGCGACTTGCTTGATGAACTTGAAAATAACGGTATGTTTTTCTAAGCCATAGATATTTTCTGAAGTCTTAGAATTACTGCTTGGCAGAAAGGGAAGAATAAATATGCTTACACCAGATAGAATCAAAGAAAAAACTTTCCAGACATCAGGACGCGGTTCATATCGTGCAGAAGATGTAGATAGCTTTTTCCGTGAGGTTTCTGCTTCTTATGAGCAGATGTTTAAGGAAAACACAGATTTGATTAAAAAAATCAGCGTTTTCGCAAAGAAGATTGAAGAATATCGTGCTGATGAAGATAGCCTTAAAATGGCACTTCTTAATGCACAGAAGCTTGCTGATAAAATAGTTGCTGAGGCAAAGGAAGCTGCTGCTAACGAAGTTGCATCTGTAAAGGGTGAAACTGACCAGCTTCGTGCTGAGGCTGCATCTGACGCTGCTGCATTGGAGCTTAACGCTAAGAACGAATCTGAAGCAATGCTTTCAAGTGCAAAGAAAGAATCTGCTGAGCTTTTAGCAAATGCAAAGGCGGAAGCAGAAAAAATTGTTGAAGATGCAACAAAAGAAGCAAAAGAAGTTCTTGGAAATCTTAATCGCAAGGTTACTCACGAAAGCCTTGTTTATGAAATGATGCAGAAGGAATCAACAATCTTTAAACAGAGACTTGTTTCAATGTATAAGGAGCACATTAACCTTATCAATAAGCTTCCTGAAATTGTTGATGAAAAACTTGATGCTGAAGCTCAGGAAGAGGAAGAACCAAAGCAGGAGGTTGCAGAAGCACCTGCTGAAACACCTGTTGAAGAACCGGTAGTAATTGAAGAAGCTCCTGTTCAGGCTGTTGAGGTTGTTGAAGATACAGCACCTGTTATCGAAGAAGAAAAGTTTGTTGTAATCGAAGAACCTGAGGCTGTGGAAGAACCTGTTGTTGAAGAGGTTGCAGCAGAAGAACCTGTTGAAACAAAGGAAAATGTTGATTCAAAGCCGATGTTCAGCTTTAATATTGACAATATTGATTTTTCCGATGACGACGAACCTGAAATTCCTGTTTCAACATTTGAAAGATTTGAAATGGCTGAAAAAACAGAAAAGCCTGTTGTGGAAGATAATAATGATGATGATTCAGGTTCAATTTCATTCAAAAACTTTTTTAAGAAAAAATAAAATAGACGAGGTATTTTAATGCTTCAAGTAATTACTTTAATCATAATTGCAGTTCTTGTTGCAATTGACCAAATCATTAAATTACTTGTAATTGAACATCTCGAACCGATTGGCAGCCTTACTTTAATAGACGGCTTTATTCAGTTGAATTATGCCGAAAATACAGGGGCTGCTTTTGGTTCTTTTAGTGGGGAAACAACATTTTTATCAATTTTCACATTGGCAATAATACTTCTTGGACTTGTCTATCTTTTTGTAAAGAAACGCAAGGTGGACATGGAATATGTCTGTATTTCATTGATTATTGCAGGTGGTTTAGGAAACCTCATTGACAGAATTTTCCGTGGTTTTGTTGTTGATTATATTGAACCTCTTTTTGTTGATTTCGCAATTTTTAATTTTGCTGATATTCTTGTAACTTGTAGTTGTATTGCGCTTGTAATATGGCTTATGTATGAGATATATCGTGAAAATAAAAACGATAAAAGGGAAAAAAGATGAGTGAGATTTTAATTGAGGTCCCTCAGGAGTATGAGGGAGAAAGAATAGATAAGTTTTTATCGGTTCTCTTAGAAGATGCCTCAAGAAGTTCAATTCAAAAGCTTATTGAGAATGAAAAGGTTCTCGTTAACGGTCAACCGATAAATAAAAAATACAAAGTCAGCATTGATGATGAAATCACAATGCTTCCGGGGGAACTTAAGCCCTTGGATGCTCAGCCTGAAAATATACCGCTTGATATTGTTTATGAAGATGAGCATCTTCTTGTTGTAAATAAACCAAGAGGAATGGTTGTTCATCCTGCACCTGGAAATTACAGCGGAACACTTGTTAATGCACTTTTGTATCACTGTAAGGACTCTCTTTCAGGGATTAACGGTGTTCTTCGACCGGGAATTGTCCACAGAATTGATAAGGACACAAGTGGTTTGCTGATTGTGGCAAAGAATGATAAAGCGCATATGGGACTTGCAGAGCAAATAAAGGAACATAGCTTTACCCGTGAATATAATGCTGTTATTGTTGGTCATCTTAAGGATGACAAGGGGACAGTCAATGCACCAATCGGCAGAAATCCCAAGGACCGTAAAAAGATGTGTGTAACATATCAGAATTCAAAAAATGCAGTTACCCACTATTCCGTAATCAACGATTATGAGGATTATTCGCATATTTCATTAAAGCTTGAGACAGGAAGAACGCACCAGATTCGTGTTCATATGGCTCATCTCGGTCATCCTGTGGCAGGGGATTCTGTGTATGGAAATGATAAAAAAAGTGCTTACCTTAACGGTCAGTGCTTACATGCTATAAAAATCGGATTTATTCATCCAATAACCGATGAATATCTTGAGTTTACATCGGATTTACCTGATTATTTTAATGAGTTTTTAAGAAAACTCAAACACACCTCGGGAGGTGTTTAAAATGGAAAATAAAGATTTATCGCATTGGCTTGTGGTGTCTGATATCGACGGAACACTTAATAATAAGTTCAGACAACTGCCAAAACGAAATTATGAAGCAATATGCCGTTTTGTAAATGAATGTAACGGACATTTTACACTTGCTTCAGGCAGAAATGTTCAGTCAATGCGTAAGCATTACGAGCGTTTACCGATTAAGGGTACACCTGCCGTAATTCTTAACGGTGCCGGTGTTTATGACTATGCAAACGAAAAAATGCTTTCATTTAATGCAATAAATGACCATGCAATGGATTTGGTTTTTGAAATTTATAAGAGATTTCCTATGGTTGAAATTGAAATTTTGACCGATAAAATGATTTATACTCTTAATTCAAGAATTTTTGCAAAAGTTATGGTTAGAGCAGATAAATTGCATTATAAAAATTGTAAACATCCCGGTGAAATACCGAGAGAAAATTGGGGTAAGGTTATTTTCCTTGGTATGCCTGACCTTATTAAAGCAATCAGAAGATATGTTGATAAACTGACAGATACAAGAGCAAACTTTATGTCAAGCTCAATTTGTTCTTTTGAAATGCTTAACGAGGGTGTACATAAGGGTTCAGCACTTATGAAAATTGCCGATATGTATGGTATCAAACAAAGTCATACTGCTGCAATCGGTGACTATTTCAACGATTATGATATGTTAAAAACAGTTGGTCTTCCTGCCTGTTGCGGACAAGCACCGAAAGCTATGCATGAAATTGCAAAATTCCACGCTTGTCATTGTAACGGTGGTGCAGTTGCAGACTTGCTCGAATATATTATGGATGATTATAAGGAGGAATAATATATGAATAATTCACTCAAACACGAATTAGAAGTATTTGCTGTAAAAGAAAGAATGTTGATTCTTGAAGGCATTTACAATGCTAAAGCAGGACATCCGGGTGGTTCACTTTCAATTGCCGAGCTTATGGCATATCTTTACAATGTAGAAATGAGAGTTGACGCATCTAATCCAAAATGGGAGGACAGAGATCGCTTTGTTCTTTCAAAAGGTCACGCAGCACCTGCTCTTTATGCAACACTTGCACTTAAAGGTTTTTTCCCGACAGAGGATATTAAGACACTTCGTAAGTCAGATTCATACCTTCAGGGTCATCCGAGTATGAAATGCGTACCCGGTGTTGATATGAGTACAGGCTCACTCGGTCAGGGTATCTCAACTGCTGTTGGTATGGCACTTGCAGCAAAATATGATAATAAAGACACAAGAGTTTATACAATTCTCGGTGACGGTGAAATCGAAGAAGGTCAGGTTTGGGAAGCAGCAATGTTCGCAAGTGCAAAGAAGCTTGACAATCTTGTAGTAATCGTTGATAATAATAATCTTCAGATTGACGGTAGTATTGAAGAGGTTAACTCACCATATCCGATTCCTGAAAAGTTCACAGCATTTGGTTTCAATACAATTGAAATTGATGGTAATAACTTTGACGAAATTGAAGATGCTTTTGCAAAAGCAAAGGAAACAAAGGGTGTGCCTACTGCAATTATTGCAAAGACAGTTAAGGGTAAAGGTGTTTCTTATATGGAAAATGCAGTTAACTGGCACGGTGCAGCACCAAATGAAGAACTTTATAACACAGCAGTAGCAGAGCTTACTGCAAAACTTAATGAATTGGAGGCAGCAAAATGAGTGAAGTAATCAAAACAGCAACAAGAGATGCTTACGGTAAAGCACTTGTTGAATTAGGTAATACAGATGCTAAGGTTCTTGTTCTTGATGCAGACCTTGCTGCTGCTACAAAAACAGGAATGTTCAAAAAGGAACACCCTGAAAAATTCATCGACTGCGGTATCGCGGAAGGTAATATGATGGGTATTGCTGCAGGTCTTGCAGCATCAGGATACACAGTATTTGCATCATCATTTGCAATGTTTGCTGCTGGTCGTGCATTTGAACAGGTAAGAAACTCAATCGGTTATCCTCATCTTAATGTTAAAATCGGTGCAACTCACGCAGGTATTTCCGTTGGTGAAGACGGTGCAAGCCACCAGTGCTGTGAAGACATCGGTCTTATGAGAACAATCCCGGGTATGGTAATTCTTAACCCTGCCGATGATGTTGAAGCAAGACTTTGCGTTCTTGCTGCAGCAGAACACGATGGCCCTGTTTATATGCGATTCGGTCGTCTTGCAGTGCCAAGAGTATTTGACGAAAACTATAAGTTCGAAATCGGTAAAGGCTCTGTTCTTAAGGAAGGCGACGATGTAACAATCATCGCAACAGGTCTTATGGTCAACGAAGCACTTATGGCTTATGAAGAACTTAAGGCAGAAGGCATCAATGCAAGAGTTGTTAATATGGCAACAATCAAGCCTATTGACCGTGACATCATCATTGAAAGTGCAAAGAAGACAGGCGTAATCGTTACTGCAGAAGAACACAATGTAATCGGTGGTCTTGGTTCAGCAGTAGCAGAAGTTGTTTGTGAAACAGTTCCTGTTCCTGTACTTCGTGTAGGTGTTGAAGATACATTCGGTAAATCAGGTCCTGCAGTTCAGCTTCTCCACGAATTCGGACTTGATGCTGCAAATATCGTTGCAAAATGTAAGGCAGCAGTAGCGCTCAAAAAATAAGTAATAATCGTAAGGCGGGGTCAAGACCCCGCCGTTTTTTTGAAATTATGTGTTGCTTTTGGGCATTTGTAACATATAACAGGCTTGTTATATAGCATTATAAACAAAAAACAATTTTAGTGAAATATTACTTTATTTTAACCACTTTTTATTGTATAATTATATTATTATAAATGGGAAAGGGATGGTTTAATGACTAAAAATGAGATTATAAGTACGGTCAAGGGACTACCATCTTATGTAAAAGAACATTGGAATACACCAAACGAGGGTGAATATCTGACACTTAAGGAGTCTGCTGCATATATGCTGACTCAGGCAGGTTCATATGTTTTCCTTACTGCATCAGGTATAATTTCATTCTCAGCAGGTTATTTCTGTGGTGCGGTTATGGGTATTGCTGCCATTGACTTTTCAATTATCAATATTATCAGTACAATTGTAGGTTATGTTCTTATGTTTATGAACCCTATCAATGTTCTGATATATGAAAATCACGGCAGACTTACAAAAAGGATGAAGATTTTTGCTCATCTGTCTTATGCAGGTAAGCTTGTAGTCGGCATAAGTTGCTATTTCCTGCCGCAAGGTATGTTCGAGTCGGTAATTAACGGTTTGCCACAGCTTGTTGGTAATATGCTTGTAGCAGGTGCTATATGGGATTATTTCCATTGGTTTGTCCGTAGAAAATTCTGTGAAAAGCATGGCCGTTTCAAGCCGTTTGTTCTTCTCTGCGGTATTCCGTGTGCCTTAATGATTTCTGCAATTCCATATCTTCCTGTTCAGGGTATGACATATACAAATAAGCTTGTTGTTCTTCACTTTGCATTCACTCTTATGTCATATTTCTATAATAATTACACAGGCGTTAACACACTTGTTACATTTATGACACCAAATTCTCAGGAAAGACAGAAGCTTCATTCAATTGTTCCTATTATTTCGGGCTTTTTCTCATCGGTTGTCGGTGCAATTCTTCCGATGCTTATCGACTCAACAGGTGGTTACTTAAGCCTTCAGACATATAAGGTGTTTATTCCTATTTTTACGATTTCAGGTGCCTGTATGTCCTTGTTGGCAGTTTTCTGTAAGGAAAGAATCATTGAAGCACCAATGGAAAAACGAGCAAGAGTTACTTTCTTTAAGGGTGCTAAAAATGTTCTTAAAAACAAATACTTCTGGATTACAAATATTTCAAATGTAATCGGTCAATGGCATGGACTTGTGGGTAATCTTCTCAGTTGGTGGTTTGTATATTCACTTCGTATGGAATGGTTCTCAGGTGTTGCTGCCAATATCGTTGTTATGGGTATGACATTCGGTAACATTCTTTGTCCTATCCTTACAAAACGCTTCCAGAAGAGAAATATTCTCATTTCGTTCCGTGGCGTTACAATTCTTACTGTATTGGGAATAGCCCTTGCTGTTAAGATGGAAAATATTATAATCTTTATGGTTGCTATGTTCCTTAAAAATACAATTGCACCTGTTGTTGACGGTGTCAATGTTGGTCTTAATGCAGATATTCTTACATATCACCAATGGAAATACGGTGAACGAGCAGATGCTATGGCAGGTGTTTTTGGTTGGTTCTTAAACCCTGTCAATGTTGCAATCGGTTATATTATGCCTTGGATGCTTTCAATGATTGGCTTTACATCTGACTGGGATGTTCTTTTTGACTCGCAGATTCTTAACAATGTGTTTACTCTTTATACATGGGGTTCGGTGATTGGTCTTGTTCTTCTGACGGTTCCGTTTATTTTCTACGACCTGACTAAAGAAAAACACGATATGTGCGTCAGAGAGTTGCAGGAAAGAGTAAAGGCTATTGAAGAAACTGAAAGTGAGGTGTCAGCGGTATGAGTAAAAAAATAGTATCAATTATCGCGCTCATTCTCTGTGTATGCCTTGTGTTTTCAGGCTGTGAATCGGTTACATCTCTTTTAGGCGGAAATGATGAAAGTATTTCATATAAAATTGAAAATGGTGAAGCAATTGTTAAAAGTGTTCCGAATAAATCAACTGTAACAAAGATTGTAATCCCTGATGAATATGAGGGTGTACCTGTTACAAAAATTGCCGATTTCGCTGCAACTAACCTTGAATATGTAACTGAATTTACAATCGGTAAAAATGTAAAGGAAATCGGTGTCTGGGCACTTGAAAATAATCAGCACATTACTGCTTATGATGTGGATGATGACAATGAATACCTTTGTGATGTTGACGGTGTAATCTATACGAAGGATATGAAAACATTGCTATTTTATCCTATTTCAAAAGATTTGGAAGATGTAAAAGACAATGACGGAAATGACATAAAAATTTCAAAATACACAATTCCTCAGGGTGTAGAAACGATTCGTTCAAAAGCATTTTATAAATGCGGATATCTGACAGAAATCAATATTCCTGATTCTGTTAAACGAATTGAAGAAAAAGCCTTTTTCCGTTGTGGGGCTATTACTGAGGTTAAATTGCCACAGTCACTTGAATTTATCGGAAAAGATGCTTTTTCATATTGCTACGGACTTACAGAACTTAATATTCCTGCAAATGTTAAGCAGATTGACGAATATGCTTTCTATAACTGCACAAATCTTTTGACAGTAAATGTTGATAATGTTGAATCAAATCTTACCCTTGGTAATAAATGGTATCCTACAAATCAGGGTAAAAATATTGACGAATTAACAATCAATTGGAAAAAGTGATTTGTACAGATTATGTCATACTTGAAAAACAAACAGAAATGTTGTAAAATGTTTACATTAAAAATAAAGGAGAATGGAAAATGGATTTTTCAATTTTTGATTCATTTGATATGAGTGTATTCACTTTCTTCGGTGAACAGATTCAAGGTGCAGCGATGAACATTGTTGCAAATTTTATCACATTCTTTGGTGGTTCTGAATTTGTTATCCCAATGGCAGTTGTCGGTCTTGTGTTAAGCTTTTTCAAGAAAACACGCAAATTCGGTATGGCTGTATTTTTTGCAGTAATCGTTGGTACACTGCTCACTAACGTTATTTTTAAACCAATGTTTGACCGTCCTCGTCCATATGTTTACTATGCTGAAAACCCTCTCTTTATGAGCTGGTATGAGTTTGCCGGTGCACATGTTGAAAGTGACAAGTCATTCCCATCAGGTCATACAACAGCAGCATTTGAAATCGGTGTTGCACTTTTCCTTGTACTTAACAAGAAATACAGCTGGGTTTTCCCTGTATTCTCTGCATTAGTCGGCCTTTCAAGAATTTACCTTATGGTTCATTATGTAACTGATGTTCTCGGTGGTGTTCTTATCGGTACATTTGCAGGTATTATGGGTTATGTGATTATGACTGCACTTATGAAGAATACAAAGATTGCTGAATTTGATTTAATCGAAAAGTTTAAAAAGAAAAAAGCATAAAAACTGATTATTTTAATCACCTGTGTCAAAACTGTACACAGGTGATTTTTTTATGTATAAAAGAATTAGTATCGCATTTTTTGCGCTTATTATTGTTTTTGGGATTTTGATAACAAATCTTGGAATTATATTTTCAGGTGTAGGAATTTACAAAACCTCTCAGAGCGTGAACAAAAGAAGTGTTGAACTTGCAAGCTCAAGAGGTATGATATACGACAGTAATATGAAAAAAATCGTGAATAATACTACCCAAAATATAACCGTAGCATTACCCACAGCAAAAGCAATTCAATCTCTTGAAAAACATGTTACCGACGAACAGAAAACAACCTTATATGAAAATACGAAAAACGGTAAAATCACAGTTTTAAGTACAGAGAATAAATTCAACGATACCAATGTAAAATCTGTATCCGTAGTAAATCGGTATTCCGAAAATCAGCCCTGTGTTCATCTTGTAGGTCACCTTGACGAAAACGGTGAAGGTGCTATGGGGCTTGAAAAGGCTTATGAAAATTATCTGAAGCTTCAGAAGGGGACACTTAAGGCGGTCTGGGGTATTGACGCTTTGGGTAATATTTTAATAGGTGAGGGCATAAGTCTTGAAAGTGAAAACTATCTTTCACCTGCAGGGATTCAGTTGACTATTGACCTTGATATACAAAAAATCGCAGAAAATGCACTTGATGAGTCAGGCATAAATAAAGGTGCAGCTGTGATTCTCAATTCCTATACAAACGAAATTCTCGCTATGGCATCAGCACCTGTATTTAATCCCAATGATGTTTCATTGTCCTTGAATAATACTGATTCGCCGTTTATAAACAGATGTATTACACCGTATAGTGTAGGCTCTGTTTTCAAGCCTTTTGTGGCGGCTGCCGCTTTGGAAAATGTAATTAATATGTCGCATAACTGCACAGGAAGTATTACAGTAAACGGTACGGTTTTCAGGTGCAGTAATAATGTGGCTCACGGTGAAGTGGATATGAATTCTGCTATGGAAAAGTCCTGTAACACATATTTTATAGCATTAGGTCAAATGGTAGGTAAAGAAAAACTGATTTCCTTGTGTGAAAATCTCGGTCTGGGCAAAAGTATTGAATTAAGTGATAATTTTTATGCTCAATCAGGTGTTCTTCCCTCAACTGACTCAATAAACTCACCACAAGCCCTTGCTAACCTTTCCTTTGGTCAGGGTAATCTGCTTGTAAGTCCTTTGCAAATGGCTGTGGCATATTCCTGCTTCGCAAATGGTGGCTATTATCGTGAACCCACCTTGATGAAAACCATAATTGACGAAAGGGGAAATGCAGTTCAAAAGGTGGAATTGCCTCAAAGTTATCGGATTCTCAATAACAGCACGGTGGAAAAGTTAGATAAAATTTTAGAAAATGTAGTTGCATCAGGCAACGGTGAAATGGCATATTCGCAAATGACGGTCAATCACGGTAAAACTGCAACAGCACAGACAGGCTGGTATGAAAAAAAGCGAGAAATAACGCATACTTGGTTTTGCGGATATTTTTCATATAAGGACACAACATACACAGTCGTTATATTCAAGGATGACGGTTATTCAGGTGCAGTGGATTGTGCACCTGCCTTTAAAACAATTTCAGATGGAATTGTGGCTATAAAATAAAGAATATTAAGGAAAATAATTAAATTAAGTATTGACAATTGCAAAAAAAATATATATAATATTCGAGCAACCGTGTTAAGGGCCAATAGCTCAGTTGGTTAGAGCATCCGGCTCATAACCGGACGGTCCGGGGTTCGAGTCCCTGTTGGCCCACCAAATTTGGTTGTTATAATATAGGGGTATAGCTCAGTTGGTAGAGCAGTGGTCTCCAAAACCACGTGCCGAGGGTTCGAATCCTTCTGCCCCTGCCAAAAAAACGACAATCTTCTATTGAAGATTGTCGTTTTTTTACTTGTTACTTCTTCACTATTAATTTTCACTACCCTTCGGAGCAGATTTTTGGTAAAGTAATAAGTAATAGTGAATAAATAAGTGTGGGACACCCACACCCGATTGTATTTTAACACAAAATTTGTTATATTCAGCTCAACAAATTATAATTTATCGGGATGAATAACCAATTCGATAGGTCATTCTAAGCGTAGCGAAGAATCTTTGCACGAAAATTTACTCGTCTTTTTATATAAAACATAGTGCAATTTCAATGACAATGTAGTATAATAAATTTGAATATGGCATTTTTACATTTAATGTAAAAAATCCTGTAAAAAAGGACGGAAATTCTTATGAAAACATATGGTACATATTTTCAGAATGACAAGGATTTGCCAATTAAATATGGTGAAATCAATTTAATAAACCCCGAAAGACAAAGACTTCGTGGTGAGCCCTTATATAAGGGTGTTGAGGCTTGGCCTGTATTTCAGGGCTTCTGTGGTACAGACTTTGAGCTTATGAAAATGGGTAGGGATAATAACCTTTCTCACAAATTCCCTGAGGGTGAAAATCGTCTTATAAATGGTCACGAAGGCGTTGTATGGGTGCCAAGTGAAAACAGATTTGCAATCGTACTTATTCGTGGTGGCGACAGCTATGACCCGACTCGTTACACAGAGGACGAAACATATTTCGAATATGGTTGTGACAGGGCTGACGGTCTTTTCTGTGACGAAAACTACTTTAATCCTGATATGCTTCTTCATTTGCCTAAAAATTATGAGGGACTTCAGAAATTACCTTTGTCAGTAGCAAAAAAACTCTCATTTGCTGACCCATATGCTTGTGCAATCTTCCAGCTTGAAAGAATGGAAGACATCGGTGAAGCACAGAATTTCCGAGTTGAAATGGCAAAGCACAAATGCTCCGAGCAGGAAGCTCGTAAGCTCGCAAAGGAAAACATTTTCACAAGAGTTGTTGTTTTCGGTCTTGGTATGACAGGACTTTTTATTGCTGACCAGATTAAGAGAAATCATCCGAATGCAAATATTCTTTTCGTTGGCAGAAGTGATGAAAACTGCAAGAAAGTTACATTCTCAAAAGAGATTTGTGGTGCAGATTACCTTTGCACGGCAGGTCTGTCTGAAGAAGAAACAGCAGAAAAGATTATGGAAAAAATCGGTGGTCGTGCTACAATGTTTGTCGGCACAAGTGGTACGAACATTGAACACAGAATCGCATTCCAGCATAAGGTTCTTGGCTGTAACGGTGTTTATAACAGCTTCTCATTAGGTCCTGTTGTTTCATACGATACAATGCCATTTGGTTTTGAAAATCATGTTATTTTTGCATCAATCAATTTCCGTCAGGAGCATATGGAAAGAGCAATTGAAATTCTTGTTGATTCTCGTTATGACGAGGTTGTTGAGCTTATCGACAAGGACGAATTTATCGCCGACCCATTAGATGCTTATGAAAATAAAATATTCTGTAAGCGTGCACCACTTAAAACAGGTGTTATCTGGAACAAAAATTACATAGAAGAGGATAAGTAATATGAAAGCAATAGTTATTCCAAATCCAAATGAAATAGAAATTCGCGAAGTATCAATGCCTGAGGTAAAAGAAGGTGAGGCACTTCTTAAGGTTAAATATGTGGGTATCTGTGGTGCTGATGTTGCATCTTTTACAGGTAATCAGCCATTCACTACATATCCAAGAATCCCTGGTCACGAATTTTCGGCAGAAATCGTATCAATCCCTGAAAATGACAAAGGACTCAAGGCAGGGGATATTGTTACTTGTAACCCATATTTCAACTGTGGCACTTGTTATAGCTGTGAACGAGGCTATGTAAACTGCTGTACAGATAATCAGACAATGGGTGTACAGCGTGACGGTGCATTTTGTGAATATATCTCAATGCCTGTTGAAAGAATTTACGACGGTAAAGGACTTTCAGCACAGGAATTAGCACTTATCGAGCCTTTTGCAATCTCTCAACACGCGGTTTCTCGTGCAATGATTAAAGAAACTGATAATGTGCTTGTTATTGGTGCAGGTCCAATCGGTCTTTTTGCACTTTTAGCTGCAAAGCAGAAATGCAACAAAATAGTAGTTGCTGATATTCTCGATAACCGTCTTGCACTTGCTACTGAATACGGTGCAGATGCAGTTGTAAACACAAAGACACAGTCACTTGAAGAGTTTACAAAGGAATTCACAAACGGCAACGGTTTTGATGTTTGTATTGAGGCTTGTGGTGCTCCTGAAACATTCTTGGGATGTATCGATAACGCTGCATTTGCTGCAAATATCATTCTTATCGGTAACGGTAAGCGTGAAACAAGCTTCGTTCATTCAATTATCCTTAAAAAAGAGCTTAATATTCACGGTAGCCGTAATGCTCTCAAGGACGACTTTATCAACTTAATTGATATCGTTGCAAACAAAAAAGCCGACCCGATGAAAATGGTCAGCGGTGTTTACGATATGGAAAATGCTCTTGACGCATTCAAGGCATTGGCTAATAATGACGGAACACTTGCAAAACTTCTTATTAAAATAGGTGACTGATATGAAAGAAACAGTAATTCAATTTGGTGAAGGTAATTTCCTTCGTGGATTTTTCGACTATTTTCTTCATAAGATGAACGAAAAAGGTCTTTATGACGGAAAAGCAGTGGTTGTTCAGCCAATTCCAATGGGTAGAGTATCAGAACTCAATGAACAGGGTTGTAAATATAATCTCTATTTAAGAGGTATCCGGAATGGTGAAATCGTAAAGGAACACACATTTGTTGAGTCAATTTCAAGATGTGTTGACCCATATAAAAACTATGAGGATTATATGGCGCTTGCCGATAACCCTGATTTCCGTTTTATTGTTTCAAATACAACAGAAGCAGGTATTGAATTTGTTGATAGTTGCAAATTCGACGATAAACCTGCATTGTCATTCCCGGGAAAGCTTACTCAACTTCTTTACAGAAGATATAAAAACGGTTTTAATGGCTTTATTATCCTTTCTTGTGAATTGATTGATAACAATGGTTCAGAGCTTAAAAAATGCGTTTTAAAATATGCAGAACTCTGGAATCTTGAACCGGAATTTGTAGAATGGATTAAAACTGAAAATTACTTTGTAAATACTCTTGTTGACAGAATTGTTACTGGCTATCCGAATGATGAAACAAAGGATATGCACCCTGACGATAAATTCCTTGATACAGCAGAAATTTTCCACCTTTGGGTTATCGAAAGTGACTTTGAGGATGAATTCCCACTCAAAAAAGCAGGATTCAATGTTGTATGGACAGATGATGCAAAACCATACAAGAAAATCAAAGTAAGAATTCTCAATGGTGCTCATACTTCACTTGTTGCCGGTGCGTTGCTTTCAGGTATCGAAACAGTTGGCGAGGCTATGGCTGACGAAACAACATACGCATTCCTTAACAAATGTGTAAAGGAAGAAATTCTTCCTACAATCGGTGAAAATGACGAGAGTATTTCCTTTGCAAATTCTGTTTTCGATAGATTTAAGAATCCGTATATTCAGCATAAATGGCGTTCAATCGTACTTAATTCTGTAAGTAAATTTGCTGTTCGTGACCTTCCGACACTTCTTGAGTATAAAGAGAAAAACGGAAAAGCACCAAAGGGACTTACTTTAGCATTGGCAAATCTCATTTATTTCTATAAAAATGACAAACCTGATGATAATGCAGATGTTGTTGCAACAATGAAAAATGACAGTATTGCTGATATTCTTGCAAATGAATCATTATGGGCATCAGACCTTTCTTACCTTACAGAAATGGTAACAGAATATTACAATAAAATTGATACAATCGGTGCAAAGGAAACAATGAAATGGATACTGTCAGAATAAATGAAAGGGATAATGTCTGTGTAAACCTTGAAACAGGTCATAAAATTGCAATATGTGACATTCCACAAGGTGAAGACATTATTAAATACGGATATCCAATCGGATATGCAACTGAAAATATCAAAGAGGGTGACTCTGTTCATTCTCACAATATGAAAACAAAATTAGGTGACATTCTTTCATACGAATATAATCCTGATTATACTGACCTTGAGCCAATTGAACCGTTTACAATAAAAGCCTTTGTCCGTGAAAATGGTGATATTGGTATCAGAAATGACATCTGGATTGTGCCAACTGTTGGCTGTGTAAACAGTATTTCAAAGCAATTAGCAGAAAAAACAGGTGCAATTCATTTTGCCCATCCTTATGGTTGCAGTCAGTTGGGTGATGACAATAAAACTACACAGTTAATTCTTCGTGGACTTATAAATCATCCCAATGCAGGTGGCGTACTTGTACTTGGTCTTGGCTGTGAAAACAACAATATTCCTGAAATGCAAAAGGTAATGGGCACTTGGAATGAGAACAGAGTCAAGTTTCTTTCAGTTCAGGATTGCGAAAACGAGCTTGAGCAGGGAATAGCACTCATAAATGAATTAAAGGCATATGCTTCAAATGATAAACGAGAAGAAGTACCCGTTTCAAAACTTAAAATCGGTCTTAAATGTGGTGGTTCAGACGGATTTTCAGGCATTACTGCAAATGCTGTCTGTGGTTTAGTTACGGATAAAATCTGTGCTATGGGTGGAACTGCTGTGCTTACTGAGGTTCCTGAAATGTTTGGTGCAGAAACCGTACTTTTTGACAGATGTGTAAGTAAAGAAGTTTTCGATAAGAGTGTAAATCTCATTAACGATTTCAAGCAATATTTCAAGGACCACGGTGAGCCTGTTTCCGAAAACCCATCACCGGGTAATAAAGAAGGTGGAATTACCACTCTTGAAGAGAAGTCTTTAGGTTGCGTTCAAAAAGGTGGAACAGCACCTGTTGTTGATGTGCTTGATTATGGTGAAACATTGACAAAGCAAGGACTTAACCTTCTTAACGGACCGGGAAATGACATTGTTTCAATTACCAATCTTTCTGCTGCAGGATGTCATATTGTGCTTTTTACAACAGGACGCGGAACACCGTTAGGTGGCGCTGTACCCACAATCAAAATCGCATCTAACGACAATATCGCTACTAAAAAATCCCATTGGATTGATTATTCTGCATACGGTTTTGATAAAAAAGCGAAGGCTGACGAGCTGTTAGAACTTATAAAACGAGTTGCAAACGGTGAACAGACAAAGAACGAAATTCATGGCAACAGAGAAATTGCAATTTTTAAAGACGGAGTAACATTATGATTATTGATGCACATGCCCATTTGTGGAAAAAACAGAATGGTATTGTAAACGGTAAGCCGGTTTTCGATATTGGTGGTGGCAAAAGTGATTTCGGTGGTGAAATTCGACAGATGATGCCTGCCTATATGACAGACGGTGAAAATTCTGTTGAACGATTTCTTGCCAATATGGACTATGCAGGTGTTAGTGGTGCAGTAATTACTCAAGAATACATCGACGGTAATCAAGACGAATACGTGCTCAAATGCAAAAGTGACAGAATTAAAATCTGTGCATTGTATGAAGAAAAACCACTTGGTGATATAAGTGGTTTTGACGGAATAAAAATTTGTGCAGGTCGTTTAGCCGACAAGAATTTACTTAATCATCTTGAACCGTTTAAGGTAGCAAATGAAAACGGAAAATTCATTTCAATCGACCTCGCTGACGGTGATGAGCAAACAGAAATGATGCAGGAAATCATAGATATGTTTCCAAACCTTAGAATTGCAATTGGTCATTTCGGTATGGTAACTCGTGAAAATTGGCTTGAACAGATTAAACTCGCAAAGAACAAGAATGTGTTTATTGAGAGTGGTGGCATTACTTGGCTTTTCAATAGCGAGTTTTATCCGTTTCCATCTGCAGTAAAAGCAATCAATGAAGCAGCTGACCTTGTTGGTTACGACAAGCTTATGTGGGGTAGTGATTATCCTCGTACAATGACAGCAATCACATATAAAATGAGCCATGATTTTGTTGTTAAATCAAAAGAAATCAGCGAAGAAAACAAAAAGCTCTTTTTAGGTGAAAACGCAAGAAAATTTTACGGTTTTCCTGATATTCTAATACCACAAAAAGTTAAAAACATGGTAGAAGATTAAAAGCTACACCCATCATAAAAAGATGGGTGTTTTCCTATTCAACCTCAAAATATTCTCGCAATTCTTCAAGTGCTTTTGTTTCAATTCGCGATACATATGAACGGGAGATACCAAGTTTTTGTGCAATTTCTCGTTGAGTAAATGGTTCTGTATCGTAAAGACCGTATCGCATAATAAGAATTTGCTTTTTTCGCTGGTCTTGGATATTATCAATGTAGTGATACAGCTTTTCTGCTTGCATTTTCAGTTCCACATCATCAAAAACCGACTCTGTACTGAAAATTATATCGGAAAAGGTAAGGGGATTACCCTCGCTGTCTGTGTCGATAGGTTCATCCATGGAAATTTCCTGTGCATTTTTCTTTCGTGTACGAAAATGCATAAAAATTTCATTCTCAATACAGCGAGATGCGTAGGTGGCGAGTCGAGTACCCTTTTTATAATCAAATGTGTTGATGGCTTTTATGAGACCGATTGTGCCGATAGAAATAATATCTTCCTGGTCGGAATAATTTGAGTAATATTTCTTTATGATATGTGCCACAAGTCGCATATTATGATTGACCAGCTTGTTTCTTGCATTGATGTCACCATTTTCGTGAAAATTTATCAGTTCTTCCAATTCTTCCTTGGCACTCAATGGCCTTGGGAATGAATTAGTAGAGGACAGGTGAAGCATAAAATAAAGAATATTTGTTGAAAGACTTTGTAGTAATGACAGTAACATAATAACACCTCAAGGGAGTATATGCAGGGTGATAAATAAAGTTTGCAAGTCCTTTAAAATTTTATAAAAAAAGCCCTTGACATTGTGTTTCTTTTATGATATTATAATCAAGCCCAATATGGAGAGATACCGAAGTGGTTATAACGGAACGGTCTTGAAAACCGTCGTACGGCAACGTACCGTGGGTTCGAATCCCACTCTCTCCGCCAGATGCGGGTTGTAATTTGTTACAGCCCGCTTTTTAATTAAATAATGGTTAAATCCGTTACACTTGCAGAAGTACTCAAGTTGGTGACGAGGCGCCCCTGCTAAGGGCGTAGGCCGGGAAACCGGTGCGAGAGTTCGAGTCTCTCCTTCTGCGCCAAATAATTCCATACACCTTTTGGTGTGTGGAATTATTTTTTTTGTTCGAGAGACTCGAACTCGATTCGTCCATGTGCGACGGTATGCCGACAGGCAGAGGAGCACGGACATACAAATAGGATTTTGCGATAGCAAAGACAAGGCAAAGCCTTGTCGAGTCTCTCCTTCTGCGCCAATAAAACCCATACATCATCCGATGTGTGGGTTTTATTCGTTTTTATATATTTTTGCAAGAGACTCGAACTCTGTCGTCCATGTGCGACGGTTTGTCGATAGATAGTAAAATTTTACAAATTATAATTTGTCGGGATGAATAACAATTCGATAGGTCATTCTGAGCGTAGCGAAGAATCTCTCCAACAGTGATATATCAACCAATAGAGATTCTTCGTCACTTCGTTCCTCAGAATGACACTAACCTTAAACACCCCGATAAACTCCAATTTGTATATGTCATTTTGCCGAATATATTCATAAAATAACCGAACACTTTTAACATATTGCAAACCACGAAACAGAATGATAATATACAATTGCAAGGAGGAATTTCATGAAACTTCAAATTGTAATAAACAAAAATCGTGACGAAGAAATTCTTATATATGCTCACGAAAAAACTGCTTTAATAAGCGAAATCGAAGAACTTGTTAACAGTAATTCTTTTGATTTAACAGGTTATACAGATAACGAAACGGTAAAACTCAATTTTAATGATGTGTACTGCTTTGTAACGGAAGATAATAAAGTGTATGCGTTGACAGAATATGATAAATATAGATTGAAAACAAGACTCTATAAATTAGAAGAAAATCTAAATAATAACTTTATTAAAATCAATCAGTCGTGTATAGCCAATGTTAAAAAGATTGACCGTTTTAAAGCAACAGTAGGTGGCTCATTAACAGTAATTTTTAAAAACGGATATGTGGATTTCGTGTCACGAAGAAATCTTAAAAATGTAAAAGAAAGGTTAGGTTTGTAATTATGAATAAATATGTAAAGGAATTTTTTCATCGTGGTTTAATTTTTGCAGGTTTTGGACCGATAATTTTGGGTATTATATACTTTATACTCTCAAAAACAATAAATGATTTAATATTAAGTGGCAGTGAAGTTCTTTTGGGTATTGTTTCAATATATTTTCTTGCGTTTGTTCAAGCAGGAGCAACGGTGTTTAATCAAATTGAGCATTGGTCAGTAGCAAAATCATTACTTTGTCATCTTTCAACACTCTATGTTGCATATTCTCTTTGCTATGTGATAAACACATGGATTCCATTTGAACCAAAAGTGCTTTTGATTTTCACAATAATCTTTATGGTGGTCTATTTTGTAGTGTGGGGTATTGTGTATTTCACAATCAAAGCCACAAGCAAAAACTTTAACGCGAAACTTAAATAATAACTTATTGTATGGCGGGGTCTTGACCCCGCCATACCGTGACACCAATGGGTGTTCATTTATCGCTGATAAACTCCGATTCATCGAAATGCTAGTCATTCTGAGCGTAGCGAAGAATCTCAAAAAACAAAACTTAATATTGAATATTCTCAAAAATTATGGTAAACTTATAATTGCCAAACCAATTGAATATAAAAATGAGGGCGATTTCTATTTTTTTATAGGGATATTTTACTCATTTTTGCATATTTGTATTATGAATTTGATAAAAACGCAAATTCTATCAATACGAATGTGCTTAATTGCCCTTTATATTGAATTGGTTTGGCGACTATCGGAGTTTGCGTTTTTTGTGCGGCTGCTTCGGTGGTCGCACTTTTTTAATTTATGGAGGAAGACAAAATGAAAAAAGTAAAAAATATTCTCGCGATTTTTTTAGCATTGATTATGAGTTTAAGTTGTTTTTCACTTGTATGCTTTGCTGAAGAAACTGAATTACAAGAACATCTTACAGAAGCTCCTGAAGGATATGTGGGAATATATACAAAGGATGACCTTGATAATATCAAACTTGATATGGCTGGTAAGTACATATTGATGAATGATATTGTCTTTGAAGACTCCGACTATGAAAAAGGTGGAAGCTTTTACAATAGTGGAAGAGGTTGGGAACCGATAGGAACATCTTCAACTAAATTTACAGGTGTTTTTGACGGTAACGGATATAAAATCTCAAATTTATATATTAATAATTCTAAACAAGATTACATAGGATTATTTGGTTGTATGAGTAACGCAACTATAAAAAATGTCACCTTAGAAGACGCAAACATTACAGGTAACAAATATGCTGGTGGTATTACAGGATACATTTCAAATAGTACTGTTACTAATTGTGATTATAGTGGTTTTATTGTTGGAAATAATTACATTGGTGGTATTGTGGGATATTCTTATATGGAATCAATCGTTTCCTATTGTAATACTCAAGGAATAGTTGATGGTAAGAAATATGTTGGTGGTATTGTTGGATATCAAAAATCATATACGCAGGATGACTCATATATATACAATTACATAGAATATTGTAATAATGCTGCGTTGATAAACGCAGAGTCCTATGAAGGAGGAATCGTCGGATACTCATATTCATATGAATATGATAGTATTTATTATAGTCGCTGTTATTATGGGTATTCATATGTCCAAAATTGTTCAAATAATGGTTCTATTAATGCGAGCGGCTCTAATGTGGGAGGAATTATTGGTTGTTCTTATGGTTCTAACGCAAACCAATATGTATACTATTGTTATAATAGCGGTAATGTAAGCGCATCGAGTTATGTTGGTGGAGTGGTCGGTAAATGTGATTCTAATTATACTAGTGTTAAACATTCTTATTCAGTAGGTTGTGTTACTGCCACATCTGATTTTGGTGGTTGTTTTGGTGAAACTCCTAAAACAAGTACCTTCTGTTACTATCTTGACGAAGCAGTTGTAAATCCAACTTGCACATCAGGAATAGCAAAAAGTGAAGACCAATTGAAAAAAGCTACAACTTTTGAACAGTGGAATTTTGATTCTATATGGACAATAGGTGGTAGAGAAGATTATCCTTATCCTGAACTTGTTGGTGTTCCTCTTGTTTTACCAGAAGATTATGCACATAAACATGAATATACATCGGAAATCACAACTCCTGCAACACATACAACAACAGGTGTTATGACATTTATTTGTGATTGTGGTGACTCATACACGGAAACCATTGAAAAGATTACAGACCATAGTTATGAATCACTAGTTACTGCACCTACTTGTACAGAACAAGGCTACACAACATACACTTGCGAATGTGGTGACACTTATATTGATGATTATGTAGATGCAATTGGTCATAATTTTGTTAAAACAGTGACTGTTCCAACTTGTACAGAACAGGGTTATACAACATACACTTGTGAATGTGGTGAAAGTTATACTCGTGACTATGTAAGTGCGATAGGTCACAACTATACATCAAAAATAACAATTCCAGCAACACATTTAACAACAGGTGTTGAAACATTCACTTGTCCTTGTGGTGACACATACACAGAAATAATTGCAAAGACAACTGAACACACATACAACGCAGTAATAAATGAACCTACTTGTACTGAGCAAGGTTATACAACATACACTTGCGAATGTGGTGACAATTACATTGATGATTTTGTAGATGCTCTTAGTCACACTCCTGCAAATGTAGTTGAAGAAAATTATGTTGCTCCTACTTGTACAGAAAATGGAAGTAAAGATGTAGTTACATACTGTTCTGTATGTGATGAAGAAATAAATCGTGAAACAGTTGTTCTCAATGCAACAGGACATAATGTAGGTGATGACGGTAATTGCAATATATGTGACGAACTTATTTGTAAACACAACTGTCATAAAGGTGGTTTCTTCTGGAAACTCACTCTTTTCTTCAACAAACTTTTCCGCACAAACAAATACTGTTCTTGCGGTGTAGCTCATTATTGATATAAAAAAACATTGTAGGGGACGATGCCCACATCGCCCCGTAGGTTAATATGAAACTATTTCGGGCGGATGTGGGCATCCGCCCCTACTTTTTTGTCATTTTTAGCAATGCGAGGCCGTTGTTTTTTCCTTTTACCCCTTGAAAAATCTGTTACATAAGTATAAAATATATTGTATGTTGCCTCCCTTGTCAAAGGGAGGGGGACCACCGAAGGTGGTGGAGGGATTCATTCCCTTATATTTAGGAGGACTCATTATGAATTTAAGAAGTGAAAATGTATTAAGAGGTGTCGAAAGAGCACCTAACAGAAGCCTTTTCTATGCAATGGGCTATACTAAGGAAGAAATCGAAAGACCATTGATTGCTGTTGTGTCTGCACACAGTGAAATTGTTCCTGGTCATATTCATCTCGATAAGGTTACAGAAGCTGTTAAAGCTGGTGTTCGTATGGCAGGTGGTACTCCTGTTATGGTTCCTGCAATCGGTGTTTGTGATGGTATCGCTATGGGTCACGTTGGTATGAAATACTCACTTGCATCTCGTGAACTTATTGCAGATAGCGTTGAAACAATGATTATGGCACACGGTTTTGACGGTGCTGTTCTTGTTCCTAACTGTGACAAGATTGTTCCGGGTATGATTATGGCAGCTGTTCGTCTTAATATCCCTGCAGTTGTATGTTCAGGCGGACCTATGATGTCAGGCCTTATTGACGGTGTTGAAACATCGCTTTCAAAAATGTTTGAAGCAGTCGGTGCTAAAAAAGCAGGTATTATCGACGATTGCAAACTTTGTGAATTTGAAGAAAATGTATGTCCGGGTTGTGGCTCTTGTTCAGGTATGTACACAGCAAACTCTATGAACTGTCTTGCAGAGGCTGTTGGTATTGCTCTTCCCGGTAACGGTACAATTCCTGCAGTACATAGCGGTCGTATTCAGCTTGCAAAGCACGCAGGTATGGCAATTATGAACCTTGTTAAGAATGACATCAAGGCTCGCGATATTATCAACGAAAAGTCAATCCGTAATGCTCTTGCTTGCGATATGGCTCTTGGTTGTTCTTCAAACAGCGTTCTTCATCTTCTTGCTATTGCTAATGAAGCAGAAGTTCCTGTTGATTTACATATGTTCAATGAAATCAGTGCAAAAGTGCCTAACCTTTGTCACCTTGCACCTGCAGGCGGAACACATATGCACGACCTTAACAACGCAGGTGGTATTCCTGCTGTTCAGGCTGAGCTTGCAAAGAAAAACCTTCTTGATTTGTCACTTATTACTGCGACAGGTAAAACAGTCGGTGAAAATATTGAAGGTGCTTATATTAAGAATACGGATGCAATCCGTCCAATTGATAACCCATATAGTGAAACAGGTGGTATCGCAATTCTTTGGGGTAATATTGCAAAAGATGGTTGCGTAGTAAAGAGAAGTGCTGTTGCTCCTGAAATGCTTTGCCATTCAGGTCCTGCAAGAGTATTTGATTCCGAAGATGCTGCTATCGATGCAATCTACAACGGAAAAATCGTTGATGGTGATGTTGTTGTTATTCGTTACGAAGGCCCTGTTGGTGGTCCTGGTATGAGGGAAATGCTCAATCCAACTTCAGCACTTGCAGGTATGAAGCTTGACAAGACTGTTGCTCTTATTACTGATGGTCGTTTCAGTGGTGCATCTCGTGGTGCTTCAATCGGTCACGTTTCACCTGAAGCTGCTGCAGGCGGTGAAATCGGTCTTATTTACGAAGGCGATATTATCGAAATCAATATCCCTGAAAGCAAAATCAATGTTCAGGTTTCTGACGAAGAGCTTGAAAGCAGAAGAAAATCTTATGTTAAGCCTGAACCAAATGTTAAGTCAGGTTGGCTTGCTCGTTACTCAACACTCGTTTCATCAGCAAAAGACGGTGCTGTTATGAAAAAGGTATTCTGATTATGTCAAAGGTTGTAAAAATCAAATCACAACTTAAACAAGAGAAGAATAAGTCCTTTCTAAAGGTTGTTTTGTCACTTTTTCTTGCAATTTTGTTTGCTGTATTTGGCTTAGTAACACTTTTTGCAATTCTGCTGAAAAAATCAACATTACATATGGCAATTCCTGTTATATTTATTCTGTTGGCTTTTGCAGGACTGATTGTTTTCCTTGTTTTTAAAAAGGAATACGGTATTTTACAGTCAGGCGTTCGCGGTGAAGAAACAACACTTAAAATTTTGCGAAAGCTTCCTAAAGAATTTACAGTTCTTACTAACCCTGTTATTCATAATCGTGGTGCTGTCAACGAACTTGATTTTGTTGTTGTCAGTAAAAACGGAGTTTTTATCATTGAAAGTAAAAATTATCGTGGAATAGTTTGCGGTAAAACATCAAATTCAAACTGGAAACAGATTAAACACGGTAAAAATGGTAAAACCTTTGAAAAGGAAGTTTCAAATCCTGCAAAACAGTCGTTCCGTCAGAAAAGGCGACTTGAGGAATTGTTCAGGGATTTGCGTATAACTGCCACCGTTTATCCTGTTTTGTATTTCGTTGATGATAGAACTGAACTTAAAATTCAGGATGATGCAGACTTGAATATTGCAATAATAAATGATGAAAATACTTTGCTTCAGTTTATTCAAAATACCAAAGGCAGAGAAAAAGTAAGTTCAGAGGAGCTTGCAAAAATAATAAGACAATTTAAAAGATAACATATTGTCCATAATGTCAGCATATTTTTAAGTGGTGATATTATGGACAATGATTTTTACGAAAGAAGCCCAAAAAGAAGCAAGAAAAAAGCTTCAGACAAGCAGAATGTAATGGCAAAGGTGATTGCTGTTCAGCTTGTTTTATCTCTTATGGTGTCGGGAATTATCTTCGGTGTTTGCAGAACTGAAAGCAACTTGTCAAAAAGCATAAAAGAATTTTACTGCGAAATATGTAAAACCGATATTGCAGTTTCAGCAATTTTCGGCACATTGAAGGGTGTTGTAAAACAAACTTTTGCACCTACATTGGAAGAAAACACATCAGGAGAAACAACAGAAGAATCAGGGGAAAAGGCAGACTTTTCTCCTGTTTTTTTAACAGTAAAATTTACTGAACCTATTAAAATAAATTATGTTTCTTCTAATTTCGGTTATCGCGTAAGTCCCATAACACAAAAATACTCATTACACAAGGGGATTGACATACCTGCCGATAAAAACACCTCAATTTATGCTGTATATGACGGAATAATTGAAAAAGCAGAATACAATAGCATAAACGGAAATTATATTGTAATCCAGCATAGCGAGTCCTTAAAAACCACATATAACCATTGTGATAAATTGCTTGTAACAGAAGGAGACAAAGTCCAAAAAGGTGAAAAAATAGCTCTCGTTGGGTCGACAGGCTATTCAACAGGTAATCATCTTCACTTTGAAACAATTCTTAACGGTAAATATGTGAATCCTTTGTGGGTGCTTGAATATGGTACTTAATTTGTACGGAATAAAGGTGGAAATTACATTTTTATTTATCGCTTTTATTTCCTTTGTCATTTCACTTGATGCACCATCAAATGTTCTTATAACCTTATTTGTTTCATTGTTACACGAAACAGGTCATCTTGTTATGATGATTTCCCTGAAAAACAAACCGGAAAAGGTAAGGTTTGAGCTGACAGGGATAAATATAATAAGAAATCAGTCAACTGTAATAAGTACAAAAAATGAAATACTCATTTCATTTGGCGGGCCCCTAATCAATGGTTTAATGACTATAATCAGTTGTGTTTTATTCCAATTTTATAATAGTGAAATAGTGGTTACATTTGCTTGTATAAATCTTATCCTTATGACCTTTAATCTGTTACCAATAAAGAAACTTGATGGGGGACGAATACTTTATTTTCTTTTGTCAATAAGATTTGATTTTATGCTTTGTTCAAAAATATTAAAGGCAACATCTCTGGTTTTTATTTCTGTAATTTTCATTTGGGGACTATATATTTTTGTTGTCAGCAATTGCAATTTTTCCTTGATTATAATTGCAGTTTTTCTTTTAATTTCATACTTTAACGATAATGAATATTGAAATAAAAATCAAATTATAGTAAAATAATTTAAATAACTTTTTGTGAGGTCAATTATGGTAAAAAAAGAAGTTGAAAAATTACTTAAAAAGGTTCAAAAGCCTGCAAGATACACAGGTGGCGAACTTAATAGTGTTACAAAAAACAAAGAGGATGTAAAACTTCGATATGCATTCTGTTTTCCTGATAATTACGAAATCGGTATGTCCCATCTTGGTATGAAGATTTTATACAGTCTTGTAAACGCAAGAAGCGACGCTTGGTGCGAAAGAGTTTTTGCACCTTGGGAAGATATGGAAGCACTTATGTGTGAAAATAATGTTAAACTCTATGCACTTGAAAGTGGAGACAGTCTTGATGAGTTCGACCTTGTTGGTTTTACATTACAATACGAATTGAGTTATACCAATGTTCTTAATATGCTCAGTTTAGGTGGAATTCCTGTTCTTAAAAAGGACAGAACAAGCCTTACACCTATTGTAATAGCAGGTGGACCTTGTGTTTGTAACCCTGAGCCAATGGTAGATTTTATTGATATTTTCTTGCCCGGTGAAGGAGAAGAAGTGACAAACGAGCTTATTGACCTTTTAATCGAGCATAAGGAAAAAGGCTCAACAAGACTTGAATTTTTGCGAGAAGCTGCAAAAATCGAAGGTGTTTATGTACCTGAATTTTATAATGTGGATTATAACGAAGACGGTACAATTAAAGCTGTTGAAAATTTTGAAACAGCACCTGCAAAGGTTAAGAAAAGAATTATATCTGACCTTGATTCAGCACACTATCCAAAGGATTTTGTTGTTCCATTTATAGATGTAGTTCAGGACAGAACTGTTGGCGAGGTATTTCGTGGTTGTATTCGTGGTTGTCGTTTTTGTCAGGCAGGGTTTATTTACAGACCAATTCGCGAAAAATCACCTGATACTATTAATGAACAATGCAGAAACATAAGTGATGCAACAGGTTATGATGAAATTTCACTTTGCTCACTTTCTACAAGTGACTATACTAATATCGAAAAACTTATTCCAATGCTTTTTGATTGGGCATTAAAAGAAAACATCAATGTTTCATTACCGTCATTAAGAGTTGATAATTTTTCGGATGAACTTATGGAAGAACTCAAAAAAGTCCGTCGTAGCGGTCTTACATTTGCTCCTGAGGCAGGTACACAAAGACTTCGTGATGCTATAAATAAAAATGTTACTGAAGAAGAAGTTCTCCGTACAGCACTTAAAGCCTTTGACGGTGGTTGGACAAGCGTTAAACTTTACTTTATGATAGGACTTCCCACAGAAACTCTTGATGACATCAAGGGTATTTGTGACCTTGCACAAAAGGTTGTGGATACATTTTATCGTAATCCTAATAAGCCAAAAGGTAAAGGTGTTCAGGTGAATGTAAGCTGTGCGTCTTTCGTACCAAAACCATTTACACCGTTTCAATGGGAGCCACAGGATACTGCCGAAATGCTTATCGAAAAGCAAAAGGTTTTGCTTTCAAGTACAACGAGCAGAAAAATTTCAATCAGTTATCATCAGTCAGATACATCTGTTCTTGAAGGTGTATTGGCTCGTGGTGACCGTCGTCTTGGTAATGTTATTTACAAGGCTTGGCAAAAGGACTGTAAGTTTGATAGCTGGGATGAATTCTTTGATTTCAATAAATGGCGTGAAGCATTTAATGAATGTAATTTGACAACAGAATTCTATGCAAATCGTCGCAGAGATTATACGGAAATTCTTCCTTGGGATATTATGGATTACGGTATCCGTAAAGAATTCCTTGTTGAGGAAAATAAAAAAGCACATGAAAGTGTAACAACACCACACTGTCGAATCAAATGCTCTGCTTGTGGTGCAAATAAATTGAACGGAGGTAAATGTGATGCCAGAAGTTAAAAAATGGGCTATGGAAGTGCGAATGTCCTTTCAAAAAACAGGTATGGCAAAGTTTATCTCACATCTTGATACAGTTCGTTGTATTACAAGAGCAATGAAAAGAGCCTGTGTGCCAATATGGTTCACCGAAGGCTTTAACCCGCATGCATTTTTAACCTTTGCAATGCCACTTTCATTGGGCTTTGAAAGTCTTTGTGAAACTGTTGATTTTCGTCTTTTGGAACAGGTTGATTTGAATGAGCTCGCAAAAAAAATCAACGATGCTTTGCCTGTCGATATAACTGTCAAAGAAATATATGTTTACGAAGCTTCTCCTAACGACATCCGTTGGGCTGAATATAAAATTATATTCAATAATCCCGATAAATTACTTTCAGAGCAAGCTGAAAAAATCCTTTCTGCTGACGAAATTCTTGTTCTCAAAAAAGCAAAACAAGGCAGAAAAAAGGTTGATAAGGAAGTTAATATCAAAGAGCATATCAAATCATTTGAATTAACCGAAAAAGACGGTAAGCTTGTTTTGAATACCGTTTTATCATCGGGAACAAGCATCAACATAAATCCTATGCTTTTAATCGGTGTATTGGTAAAGGATACCGAAACCGACGAGCAGGATGTTGATATAATCAAGGTTCAGTCTTATACTGAAGATATGGAAGTATTTAGATAATGGCAACTTTATTAGTAATTGTTATTTTTGTTACATATGTGGGTCTTGGTATTCCTGATTCTCTTTTTGGGACAGCTTGGCCTGCCATATATACCGAAATGGATTTGCCTATTTCCTATTCAAATTTTGTAACAGGCTTAATGTATATGGGCACAATTGTTTCAAGTCTTTTAAGCTCAAGACTTGTAAATAAATTCGGCACAGCATTGGTAACTGCATTCAGTACAGCACTGACAGCAGTTGCAATTCTTGGATTTTCATTTTCAGATAATATATTACTCCTTTGCCTTTGTGCAATTCCTTTAGGGCTTGGTGCAGGTGCTATTGATAATGTTTTAAACAGTTATGTCGCACTCAATTACAATGCAACCCATGTGAATTTCCTTCATTGTTCTTATGGTGTTGGTGTTACAATCAGTCCCTTTTTAATGTCCATAGCATTGAGTAACAGTAATAATTGGCAAGGCGGATACAGAACTATGTTCTTTTTCCAGCTTGCATTGACAATCATTTGCTTTGCATCATTACCCATATGGAAAAAGGTTAAGGAACAAAAGGCAGAGGAAGATGAAACAAAAGTTGTACCCATTAAGGAATTATTGAGTATTCCCATAGCAAGAGCAAGTCTTGTTGTTTATTACGGTTCTTGTGCAATCGAGTCTGTATGCCTTGCCTGGGGTAGTACTTTCTTGGTTAATTCCAAGGGATTAACACCTGAACAGGGTGCGGAAATGATAACATTCTATTTTGTAGGAATGACTTTGGGCAGATTTTTGTCAGGTTTGCTTGTTAATAAAATTTCACCTAAAAAGATTATTGTAACAGGGGAGTTAATCACTTTTATCGCGGTTGTTCTTACTTTCGCAGTTAACCCGAAATTTGCGGGTCTTGGTCTTTTCTTTATCGGACTCGGTAACGGACCGATATTCCCTAACATGACACATTTAACACCAATTCATATGGGACGAGATATTTCTCAGTCTTTTATTGGTCTTCAAGGTGCAATTTCCTATGGAAGCATTTTGCTTTCACCAATTACATTCGGCTTACTTGCAGAAAAATTCACAACAGATATTTTCAGCATATTCCAGATAATTGCTTGGTTGATTACAGCAGTATCAACTTATGTGATGCTGAAACACTCAAAATCAACTCAACTAATGGTTGAAAAGTAAAAATTCAACTTTTGTTATATTTACTTTATGATTGTTGTACCATACAATGCAGGTGTAATCGGTTACAAAATTTCAAGGAGTGATTTTTATGAAAAAAACAATTGGTAAGAAACTTCATGAATTAAGAAAACAGTCAGGCTTTACACAGGACTATGTTGCTGAAAAATTAGGTGTGTCTGCACAGGCAGTTTCAAAATGGGAAAATGATATTGCCTGTCCCGATATTATGACATTACCGTATATTGCAGAACTTTTCGGTATTACAATTGATGAGCTTTTCAAAAATGAAGAAGTGCAATCAAATGTGAAATATGAAAAGACAGAAAAGATTAATGAAAATGAACTTGTTTTAAGAGTTTATGTTGATACAGCACACGGTGATGATATTAAAGTTAATCTTCCATATTTATTAGTTAAGGAGCTTATAAATGTGGGTAAGGATATTTCATTTATGTTTACGGGTATAGATTTAAGTGGAGTGAATTTTGAAAGTATTTTCAAAATGGTTGAACTTGGTGTGCTTGGTGAAATAGTAACGGTTGAAACACAAAATGGTGATGATGTTCGGGTGGTAGTTGAAAAATGAAGGTGGTATTTCCCGTTAATCAGAAAACAATCCGTATAAGAATACCCAATGTACTCATATTTAATAGATTTACATTCTGGTTTCTAAAAATGATTTTTGGTGTCAAATATTATCCACTTGTAAAAATTAAATACAAAGATATAAAGCCTGTTATTAAAAAGGCTAAAACTTATAAAGGATTTGAAATTGTAAATATAAATACAAGACAAGGCGAAAATATAGCTATTTATTTATAGAAACTTTTTCAAAAAAACTCTTGCTTTTTTACTTGACTTGTGATATGATATTTAAGCATTTGTGGGAAACTGCAAAAAAATAACTATTATCTCGGGTGGTCCTCTGCTGAACTTCGGTACGAACACTTGAAAAATTTTTATCGGAGGTTAGTTATGGACGCATTAAAATTAATGGCACAGGATTGCATCAAGGAAGCAAATCCAGCAATCAGAGTCGGTGACGTTGTTAAAGTACACGTTAAGATTCGTGAAGGCGAAAGAGAAAGAATTCAGGTATTCGAAGGAACAATCATTGCTCGCAAGGGTGCTGGCGTTTCTGAAACATTTACAGTTCGTCGTGTATCATACGGTGTAGGTGTTGAAAGAGTATTCCCTGTTAATTCACCAAACGTTGCAAAGGTAGAGACAGTAAGACGCGGTAAGGTTCGCAGAAGCAAGCTCTATTATCTTCGTGACAGAGTTGGTAAGGCTGCTAAGGTTAAAGAGCAGATATAATCGAATCGTCAAAAAACAAACAAGGCAGAGAGCAATCTCTGCTTTTTGTTTATTTGTTGTAACCACTTCTTAAATCTTGGTCACAATTCTCAGCGGCTACTTTTCCGTCATTACTCGTCCCAAATACTCGTTAATACACAAAGTATTGCCTGCGTTTTTTGACGGTTCTGACGAAAAACTATCTTGCTGATAATCGCAACCCGATTTAATCAGCGGTTACTTTGTGGGCGATTCACGAATCGCCCGTAAAATAATTAGAAAAGAGAATTAACTATGGATTGGACAGAAATTAAAATTGAAATTGATGCTGAAAATATTGACCGCGCAGCCGATATTGCAAGTATGGCTGTGCCTTATGGCATTTATATTGAAGATTACAGAACACTTGAAGAGGAAGCTTGGGAAATTGCAAACATAGACCTTATCGATGAAGAGTTACTTGCTAAGGACAGAACAAAAGGCTGTGTTCACATTTACATTTCACCTGAAGAAAACTACAAAGAAGCAATTTCATTCTTGACAGAAAGATATGAAAGTGAAAATATCCCACATTCAATTGAATACAAACCTTGCAGAAATGAGGATTGGGAAAACAATTGGAAGGAGTATTTTAAGCCAATGAAAATTGGTGAAAAACTCCTCATAAGACCACTTTGGATTGACGATTATGATGCAGAGGGCAGAGCAGTATTGAGTATTGAACCTGGTCTTGCATTCGGTAGTGGCGGACATAATACAACTCGACTTTGCCTTGAAACACTTGAAAAGCATGTAAAAAATGGTGATAGTGTTCTTGATTGTGGTTGTGGTAGTGGTATTTTGTCAGTTGCATCACTTTTAATGGGTGCTGATAACGCCACAGGTGTTGATATTGATAAATTAGCTGTTAAAACTGCAATTGAAAATGGTAAGGTAAATGGCTTTGAAGCTCCAGAATACAACATTCTCAATGGTAACCTTGTTGATAAAGTAACAGGCACTTTCGATGTTGTTGTTGCAAATATTGTTGCCGATATCATTATTCTTTTCTCATCACAGGTTGGAGAATTTTTAAAGGATGACGGTGTATTTATTACATCAGGTATTATCGAGCCTCGTGAAGAAGAAGTAACAAAGGCGTTCCACGATAATAACTTTGAAATCATCGAAAGATATGAAGACGGTGGATGGCTTTGTTTTGTATGCAAAAAGAAATAATTATAACTTGGGTGATTTTTGAATCACCCATTTTTTATATCCAATTAGAAAAATCGCGTAGGGACAGACATCCTTGTCTGTCCGTGTCATTCTGAGCGTAAGCGAAGAATCTCATTTGAGTGCTTTTTTATATTCTTTTTCTTGAAATATAAATGTAAATCCAATATAATTAAACAAAAGGAGGATATATAATGAAAAAAATCATATCACTTTTACTTGTTTTTACATTGATTGCTACATTGTTTGGTTGCTCGCAAAGTAAAACAAAACCATTAGAAGAATATAATTATTCCAATACAAAAGAAATGAGCCTTTTATCTGTGAAGAATGGCAAAATTGTCATGGAAAACGATGAAGAAATAGTTCTCAAAGGTGTAAATTTAGGTAACTGGCTTTTGTGGGAAACATGGATGGGCTTTGTACCTGAATATTCTGAGGATTGGGCACATTTTGACACACTTGAAGTTCTTATTGACCGTTTTGGTGAAGAAAAAACAGCTGGAATCGAAAAAGCATTTATAGATAATTTTGTGACAGAAGAAGATATTGCACAAATTGAAAAACTTGGCTTTAACTGTGTTCGTGTTCCGTTCTGGTATCGCAATTTTATGACAGAAGATTTAAACTGGCTTACAGAAAATCATAATAATAATTACGGTTTCCAAAAACTCGATTGGCTTATATCTACTTGTGAAAAATACGGTGTTTATGTAATGCTTGATTTACATGGTGCACCTGGTGGCCAGAGTATGAACCATTGTACAGGCAAAGCAGGTCGAAATGAGCTTTATGACAACGAAGAAATGATGAATGCTACAGTTGAACTCTGGTGTTCAATTGCAGAAAGATATAAGGATAATAAAACAGTTTGTGCCTACGACCTTTTGAATGAACCACAGAACAACGGTGGTTATGACGGTGAATATTCATGGACAGCAGAAAGTGAAGAGGCTGTAACGAGAACAAATAAGGCATATGACACTCTTTATAAAGCAATACGCGAAATAGATAAAAATCATATAATCTCATTTGAAGGCATATGGTCAACAACAGTTTTGCCTAACCCTGATGAAATGGGATATGAAAATATGCTTTATCAGTTGCACCTTTACGATAGCGATAAAGGCATGATTCGTTATCGTGTAAAAGAATTAAAAACATCTCGTAAGGATTGGGGAGTTGCTGTGGTCGTTGGTGAATACAACAATCACGAATGTGAAGAATATGCCCAAAAGCAGTATGCTAAAAATAACATAAGTCGTATAAAGTGGAATTATAAAACCTATAACGCAGGTGAAAGTTGGGGAATATTCAATAAGGATGTTGAACGAATCGACATTAAAACAGCATCATACGAAGAAATCATAACCTTTATCAATGAAAATGCAAAAACAAATACATTTGAATTTAATGCAGAGGAAATGGCAATTCTTAGATAGTTTTTGTTGATTATTTGTTTGAATAATGGTATAATCAAAAAGATATATACTCATTAAAGGAGTTGGAAAAATTTGGATATTCAGTCAATTAAATCGATAATTGAAAATGGCAACGCAGTTCTTGGTATTGAAATGGGTTCAACAAGAATTAAAGCCGTTTTGATTGATGAAAAGCATAACCCAATTGCAAGTGGTTCTCACGGATGGGAAAATCGTTTTGAAAACGGTGTCTGGACATATCATATGGAAGATGTGTGGACAGGTCTTCAGGATGCTTATAAAAATCTCAAGGCAGAAGTATATGAAAAGTATGGTGTTAAGCTTACAAAAGTAAAATCAATGGGCTTTTCTGCTATGATGCACGGTTATCTTCCATTCTCAAAAGACGGAAAACAGCTTGCAGAGTTCAGAACTTGGAGAAACACAATTACTGAACAGGCTGCAGGGGAACTTACAGAGCTTTTCAAGTTCAATATTCCACAGAGATGGAGTATTGCTCATTTGTATCAGGCAATCCTCAATGGTGAAGACCATCTGCCTGAAATCGACTTTTTAACAACACTTGAAGGCTATGTTCATTGGATGCTCACAGGTGAAAAGGTAATCGGTATAGGCGAAGCAGCAGGTATGTTCCCGATTGACAGTACAAAGAACTGTTATGACGAAAAAATGGTAGCCGATTTTGATGCTAAAATTCAGGCTCAGGGATACAACTGGAAATTGCTTGATATCTTGCCCAAAATTCTTGTAGCAGGTGAAAATGCAGGAACACTTACAAAGGACGGTGCATTACTCCTTGACCCAACAGGTGAGTTGGAATGTGGTTGTCCTCTTTGTCCACCTGAGGGTGACGCAGGTACAGGTATGGTTGCTACAAACAGCGTTGCAGCAAAAACAGGCAACATTTCGGCAGGCACATCAATTTTCGGTATGATTGTACTTGATAAAGCACTTTCAGATGTTTATACAGAAATTGATATGGTTACAACTCCGACAGGTAAGCCTGTTGCTATGGTGCATTGTAATACCTGTACATCCGATTTAGATGCTTATGTAAAACTCTTTGCAGAGGTTTTAGCAAATAGTGGTGTAGAGGTTAATAAACCTGCACTTTACGATATGCTTTATGCAGAAGCTCTTAAGGGCGACACAGATTGTAACGGTATTATCAGTTTTAACTACTATTCAGGTGAGCCTGTAACTGATACTGTAGAAGGCAGACCGTTACTTGTCAGAATGCCTGATACTAAATTCAGCCTTGCAAACTTTATGCGTGCACAGCTTTATGGTACAATGGCAACACTCAGGCTTGGTATGAACATTCTTTTTGATAAAGAAAATGTAAAAATCGAAAAACTTCTTGGTCACGGTGGTCTTTTCAAGACTCCTGTTGTGGGACAAAAGCTTATGGCAGGGGCACTTAATACTCCTGTTGCAGTAATGGAAACAGCAGGTGAGGGTGGCGCTTGGGGTATTGCACTTCTTGCATCATATATGGTAAATAAGGGTGAAAATGAAACTCTTGAAGCATACCTTGATGATAAAGTATTCGCAGAATACAAAGCATCAGTTATTGAACCTGACAAATCAGATGTTGACGGTTTCAATGAATATATTAAGAGATACGAGTCAGCAGTTGCAGTAGAAAAATCTGCTATTGCTAACTTAAAATAAGGAGAAAAATATTATGAGTTTAAAAAATTATGAATTTTGGTTTGTAGTAGGTAGTCAGTTCCTTTATGGTCCTGAAGTTCTTGAAACAGTTGCAGCTCGTGCACAGGAAATGGTTGATGAACTCAATGCATCAGGCACACTTCCTTGCAAAGTGGTTTATAAAGTAACTGCAAAAACAAACAAAGAAATCACAGATGTTGTAAGAGAAGCAAACTACGACAAAAAGTGTGCAGGTATTATTACTTGGTGTCATACATTCAGCCCATCAAAAATGTGGATTAACGGTTTTGTAGATTTACAGAAGCCATATTGCCACCTTGCAACACAGTATAATACAGAAATTCCAAACGATGAAATCGATATGGACTTTATGAACCTTAATCAGGCTGCTCACGGTGACCGTGAACACGGATTTATTGCTGCAAGACTTCGTATGCCTCGCAAGGTTATCGCAGGTCATTGGACAAAGGAATCAGTTCGTACTCGTCTTGGTGACTGGATGCGTTCAGCAGTTGGTGTTGCTGTAAGTAAAGAACTTAAAGTTATGCGTTTCGGTGACAATATGCGTGAAGTTGCTGTTACAGAAGGCGATAAGGTAGAAGTACAGGCAAAACTCGGTTGGCAGGTTAATACTTGGGCAGTCGGTGATCTTGTAATGGTTATGAATGAAGTAACTGACGCTGAAATTGATGCTTTGATGGATGTTTATAAAGCAGAATATGATTTCAATACGGAAAATATTGATGCAATCCGTTATCAGGCTCGCGAAGAAATCGCAATGAAGAAAATGCTTGATGCTGAAGGCTGTATGGCATTCTCAAATACATTCCAAGATTTATATGGTATGGAACAGCTTCCTGGTCTTGCAAGCCAGCACCTTATGGCTCAGGGCTATGGCTATGGTGGTGAAGGTGACTGGAAGGTTGCCGCTATGACTGCTATTATGAAAGCAATGGCAGAAGGCAAAAACGGTGGTACAGGTTTTATGGAAGACTATACTTATCACCTTGTTGAAGGTGAAGAATATAGTCTTGGTGCTCATATGCTTGAAGTTTGTCCATCAATGGCTGCTGATAAACCAAGAATTGAAACACATCACCTTGGAATCGGTATGAACGAAAAAGACCCCGCAAGACTTGTTTTTGAAGGCAAAGCAGGTAGTGCCATTGTAGTTAGCCTTGTTGATATGGGTGGTCGTCTTCGTCTTATCTGTCAGGATATCGAATGTGTTAAACCAATTATGGAAATGCCAAATCTTCCTGTTGCTCGTGTAATGTGGAGAGCAATGCCAGACCTTGAAACAGGTATTGAATGCTGGATTACAGCAGGTGGTGCTCATCATACAGTATTAAGTTATGATGTTACTGCAGAGCAGATGAAAGACTGGGCAAATATGATGGATATTGAATTTGTTCATATTAATAAAGACACAACAGTTGCAGGTCTTGAAAAAGATTTATTCCTTGCTGACCTTGCTTGGAAACTTAAATAAGGAGTGTCTTTATGCTTGAACAGTTAAAAAAAGAAGTATTTGAAGCAAATATGCTTTTGCCTAAATACGGACTTATAACATTTACTTGGGGTAATGTTTCGGGTGTTGACCGTGAAAAAGGCTTGATGGTAATTAAACCATCAGGTGTTGAATACGACACAATGAAAGCAGAAGATATGGTTGTGGTTGACCTGAAAACTGGTAAAAAGGTTGAGGGCGACTTGAATCCTTCATCTGATACTGATACTCACGTAGCACTCTATAACGCATTCCCTGATATTAAAGGTGTTGTTCATACACATTCTCGTTGGGCAACAACTTTTGCTCAGGCTGGTATGGGAATCCCTGCATTAGGTACAACTCATGGTGACTATTTCTACGGTGAAATCCCTTGCACAAGAAAAATGACACCTGAAGAAATCGGTGGCAAATATGAACTTGAAACAGGTAATGTAATTATCGAAACTTTTAATGACAAAGAACCAAATGATATTCCTGCAGTCCTTGTTCACAGTCATGGACCATTCACTTGGGGTACTGACTCACACAATGCAGTTCACAATGCAGTTGTATTGGAAGAACTCGCATTTATGGCTTGGCACAATATTATGATGAATTCTGGGATTCAGCCAATGCAACAGGAACTCCTCGACAAACATTATCTCCGTAAGCACGGTGCAAACGCATACTACGGACAAAAGAAATAAGTTTTGCCACTACCTGCATTGTCATTCTGAGTATAGCGAAGAATCTCAAAAAATTAACGGATATTCCAATTATGGAATATCCGTTAAATAATGCTATTTAATTATCAACCACAAACCTAAATTCATGATTAAAAATATAATATTCATAACAGTAAAGGTCAGTATGTATTTTCCTGTGCTGACTTTTTCTTTTGCAATAAATTTAAACGAAATCAAGCTTGCCATTGAAGCAATTAAAGTACCAAGTCCGCCAAGATTTACACCAATAAGTAAATCCTTTGCATTTTCAGTAAATTTTGAAAGAAGAATTGAAGCGGGAACATTTGAAAATACCTGACTTGAAACAACACCAACTAATACCTCATTACCGTTAACAATGTTTTTCAAAAAGTCACTGATAGGTTTAATTTCACCAAGATTTCCAATGAAAATAAATAAGAATAGAAAAGTGAGAAGTAAGCTGTAATCAACCTTTGTTATCACATTTCTGTTAAAAATAAGTAAAGCAACAATAGTAATAATTACAGTTGCAACATACGGAATAACACGAAAAACAGTTAACAAAGAAAGAATAAATAAAACAGCAAAAATCACAATATGTAATTTTGAAAAAGTGTATTTATCTTCTGTTGAATTTGATTTGATTTCACCTTTTCCTGTAATAAAACAAGATACAATAACAAGAATAAGTGATAACAAAGCATAGGGGAGTATGGTAATTAAAAAATCACTTATGCTCATATTGAATGCAGAGAACAAATACAAATTCTGTGGGTTTCCGATAGGTGTCAGCATACTGCCGAGATTTGCAGCAATAGTTTCAACAGTCACAATCCATATAAGCTTGTCTGTTTTGCCCGATATTTTTAAAGCAGTAATTGTAAAGGGAACAAATGTAATCAAAGCAACATCATTTGTGATTATCATTGACGAAAAGAAACAAAGCAACCCTAATATAAGGGAAAGTCCGGAGATACTTTTTACCTTTGAAAGCATCTTTTCTGCAATAAATTTGAAAACGCCCATGCTGTTAAGCCCTGCCATAACAGCCATAAGACAAAACAGCAACCCTAATGTGCGAAAATCAATATATTCAAAATATCCTTTGTTTGGTGTAACAAAAAATGCTGAAATTACTGCTAAAATAAAAGATAGTATCAGCACAATTTCATTTTTAATGAAATCTTTGACTTTTAGCATCAATATCACCTCAAAACAAATGACCTTTCAAATGAAAGGTCATTTTTGGCGGAGATGAAGAGATTTGAACTCTTGCGCCGCTATTCACGACCTACCGCATTTCGAGTGCGGACCCTTCAACCACTTGGGTACATCTCCAAAATTACTTAAACATTTTATCAAATAGATTTTTTATTGTCAATAATCATAATTTAATCCTATAATTGATTATATGAACTATTTGTGTTATTATATAAAATAAAGGCGGTGACCAAAATGATGTTTAACAAAGAGGAAAAAACAACAACTGAAAAAGTAAATGAAATTCAAAATGAAGTTTATAAATATCTTAAGCCTTTAGGGTTCAGAAAGAATGGAAGAACTTTTTGCCGATTTGTTGATACCGATATTGCTCAGGTTATAGACTTTCAAGTCGGTTTAGCTGCCAAAGGTAATAATCATTGTTTATGGATTAATGTAGGAATAAGCATTCCTGAATGTAATGAGCGAACTTTTAATAAAGAAATACCAATCAAGAAATATTATCATGAGTATGAATGTACTATGCGAGCAAGACTGGGGAGTATTGTTGATAAAAAAGATACTTATTATGATTTGCGAAAGAAACATAATAAATATGCAAATGATATAGTAAATAAACTTGAAAAGCATATTATGCCAGTTTTTGATGTATTAAATAGTCGTGAATCCATTCTAAAGGAACGAAGAAATTATACGCAATTTGATTTTAATACTAATATAATATTGCTTGATGAAGCCATGATATATGGAAGAATGGACAAAACAGAAAAAGCAATAGAACTCTTTCTAAAATATTATGATAAATCAATACAAGAAGCACGTGAACATAGACAATACATTCTTGAAAATGGCACACAAATTAAAGATAGTGAATTGTACATTCTACCAAATGGCGGAAGATGTGCTTTGCCTGATGAGAATAGTGGGCATTTAGCATATCTTAAAAATCTTGCAAAAGAACTTAATATTTCACTTTAGAACAAAATTAAAAACCGTAATCTAAATTCTAGATTACGGTTTTGCATTTTATATATGGTCTTTATATCTTTCTGCAGTAATTATTCCATCTTCAACATGCAACTTGCAGATTCTTGCATTTCTTGCATCAAAAGCACTTGCGTTAAGTCCGTCATTATAATCACGAGCGTGATAAATTGCGTACCATTGACCATCTTCCTTAATCATTGAATGATGTCCTGTACCTTCCTCAAATTCATTTGCCTTGAGAACAGGGAAGTATGTATTATCATCAGGATATTTCTCAAATTTAATCTTTGTAAGGTCAGTTTCATCAGTTTTTGCTCTTGCATAACCGATATAATATGTAGGCTGTTCAAAGCAGTTTCCGGAATACATAAGATAGTGCCAGTCACCCTCCTTAAAGTAGAATGCACCTTCGATAGTATGCCAGTGCTGACCTTTTTTATATCTGTCGCGACGGTAAATATCCTCGTCAAGAGTAGGCTCAACAACCAAAACAGGGTTTCCTGCAGGTGTGAATGGGTCAAGCATCTTGTCAACGTAAATGCAAGTACCAATTCTTTCACCTTCAAAACGATTTGCAGAATAAAAAAGGAAAAGTCCTGCCTCATTCTGTACAATATGTGAGTCAATTGAAAACGGGTGAAGAATCTGCTTTGTGCCTGTGAAAGGACCGAGTGGATTATCAGCAACAGAAACATGCATAGCACCTCTGTGACCACCTTTGTCAGGTGTATCAGTATAAATTTCAATGGAATTATACATATAGAATTTGCCATCTAATTCAATAACGCTTGGTGCCCAGAATGAATCGTGATTAGGTACAGTCATAACAACACCATAATATTCCCAACCATCAAAAAGATTGTCTGAATGATAAGCATAAACGGCATCATGACCTGTAACATAGATGTAATATCTGCCGTTTGATTTTAAAATATATGGGTCAGCCTGACCAACATAATGTGATTTATCAACCTTTAATAAATGCATTTTTATTTCCTCCGAAAGCATAACGATTACCTTTGAATTATATAATGATTATTAAATTATTTCAATAGTAAAAAATAAAATAGACATATGTTATTCCAACATTTGGACTATTAACAATATAAATCTCCTCTGTTATACTGTGTATGCATATATGCAAAAAAGCAAGTAACAAAGAGGTGACTTATGAAAAGAATATTATCAATAACTTTAGTAATTACAATAATATTATCACTATTTATATTTCCAATTAAATCCTACGGTGCAACACTGACTTCACAGGCAGGTGTTGTATCACTTTCAAGTGGCAGACTCAATGTGCGTAAAAGTGCAACAACAGGCAGTACGGTTTTAGCATCATTATCAAATGGGTCATATATTACCTTAATATCAACAAGCGGTGATTGGTATTATGTTGAGTACGCTGACGGTAAATACGGATATTGCCATAAGAATTATATAAAACCTGATTCAGGTAAAACAGCAACAGTAAGTACAAGCTCAACAGCCTTGAATGTCCGTTCGGGTGCAGGAACAAATTATTCAATAAAGGATTCAGTTCCGAAAGGTGATATTGTGATAATACTTTCATCATCAAACGGTTGGAGTAAGATTCTTTATGACGGAACAAAAACAGGATATGTAAGCAGTCAATATCTGTCAACATCAACATCTTCCACAACATATTCAAAAATTTCATTGAACATACCTGATTTTAAACAGACGGATTCCCGTTGGGCGAATGTCCAGATTGGCAGTTCAGGTAAAACAATCGGAAAAATCGGTTGTGCAACAACAGCAATCGCCATGATAGAATCCTATCGTACAGGAAAAACGATTTACCCTGATGCTATGTCAAAAAAATTAAGCTATTCATCATCAGGTAATCTTTATTGGCCAAGTGATTATACTGTTGTGACAAGTAGCTCGAATTATTTAAGCAAAATTTATCAAAAGCTTAAAGAGGGTAAGCCTGTACTTTTTGGTGCAAAAAATTCATCAGGCACTCAACATTGGGTAGTGGTTACAGGTTTTACAGGTGGTAATTCATTAAGTACATCAGGCTTTACAATCAATGACCCGGGAACAAAATACAGAACAAATCTTCAACAATTTTTAAATGAATATCCTACATTTTATAAATACTTTTATCATTAAAATATATAGCCGTATCAGATTTCTGGTACGGCTTTTGTATATGCTAAGATAAAACTGAATTTACTGAACAATCTGTTTAGTATCTGTCCTTTATCTTCATATTGTATTGCAGAAGAAAAAAATTATTGATAAAATGTAATATCAAAATTTTTTAATCGTATGATTGTATAACTTATTGATTGAAGAGGTTAAATTTAATGAAAAAAGTATTATCTCTGGTTCTTGTAGTAACAGTAGTTTTCATTTCTATTTCTCAAGGTTTGATTGTATTTGCTGAAGATGAATATAACTATGATAATATTCACGATTTTGCTGACGATTTGTCACGAGTTATCCGTGAAAATAAAATTGATGACTCATCAAGTGGTGCATCTGTTTTAGATGATGTCTTGTTTAAAATGGACCATTTTATTGATAATATGCAATCTTCATCTATTTATGATGAATTACATGAAGACGCTTTTGAAACAAAACGATTGATTGTAAAAGCCGACCATCTTGATGACTATCAAGGTGCAATTGATTGTGTCAGCGGATATAAAAATCTTTATATTTTACAATATGAATCACAATTAGATGCAAAAAAGGCATATGAACACTATCTTACTCGTAAGGATATTGACTATGTGGAGCCTGACACGATTTATACATCTACTGAGGAGGACCCGGGTATAATAATTCCGAGTGACGAAGCAAACGAATATGATGATGTAACAGCTGCTGCAATCAAGTGGCTTTCTGATAAAGTCGGTTTTTCAGATATAAAAGAAAAACTTGCTCAAAAAATTGAGGATGACTATGTTCTTGTGGCTGTTATTGACAGTGGTGTTGATACTGACCACGAACTCTTGGTTGACAGACTTGTTGAAAGTGATGTAAATTTAAGTGGTTCAGGAAATCAGAACAGTGTTGAAGATGATTATGGTCACGGTACACATGTTGCAGGTATTGTTGCAATGTGTACACTTGATAATGTAAGCATTAAGCCATATAAAGTCCTTAATAATGAGGGAAAGGGTTCATTGAGCACAATTGCAGTTGCTGTTGATATGGCAGTTCTTGACGGTGCAGATGTAATAAATATCAGTATTTCCGGTAAAAATGAAAGCCCGACATTGACCGAATCCATTGACAATGCTACTGAAAACGATATAAATGTTGTCGTTGCAGCAGGTAATAATAACTACAATCTTGACAACAGATATGTTTCTCCGGCGTGTATTGAATCTGCTATTACAGTAAGTGCAACGGATAGGGATGACAAAAAAGCATCATTTTCCAATTATAACGGAACAATTGACATTTGTGCACCGGGAGTTGATATTGAAAGCAGTTATCTCAATAATACATATATACAGTTAAGCGGTACATCAATGGCAGCACCGCAGGTTTCAGCAGGTCTTGCAATTGTTCAATCAATTTCATTGGATATTTCTGCTGAAGAAAGTGAAGAAAAAATAAAGGATTTTGCAATAAAGCTTGTGGAGGAAGAGGGTAAAAACTATTTCGGTGCAGGTCTTCTTTCTCTTAAGTATTTGGTTGATGGTAAGCCAACCACAGCAAACCCTGTTTTCAGCGTAGAAAGCGGAACATTTGAAGAGACTTTTACAGTTGAAATTACTTGTGCTGATGAAGATGCAGAGATTTATTATGTTATTTATGATACTGATTTAGAGTCTGTAAACTGGTTTGACAGCTTTAAGTATGATGGACCGATTACTGTTTCGTATGATATGAAAATATCTGCAGTTGCATGGGAAAACGGAGCCTTGCCAAGTGATATTGTAACAGTTGAGTATGATAGAATTGCTCAATCGGAGGAAGATTATTACGAAATCAATTCTTTGGGCTATATTACAAATTATTATGGTTCTGAGGCTGATGTTGTTGTACCTGATGTAATTAAAGGAATTAAGGTGAACGGTATCGGTATAGGTGCGTTCAAGGATAATAAAAGAACCAAAAATATTATACTTCCTGATTCTTGTACAAACATAAATTCAGCTGCTTTTAAAGATTGTACAGCACTTGTATCAATTTCCGGTAGTGGGATTAAAACAATATCTGCTAATGCTTTTGAAAATTCGTCAGTCCAGACTGTTGATTTTCCAAATCTTAAAACCATTGGTATGTATGCTTTTGCGGGTTGTTCAAATCTTAATTCTGTTACATTCTCAAATGTAGAAACAATTGGCGCGTATGCGTTTACAGAAACACCAAGCCTTGGAGTTGTGATTTGCGATAATCTCACAGAACTTGGTACAGAAGCCTTTGCACAATCAGGTGTTTCTCTTTTCAGCGCACAAAAGCTTATATCAACAGGTAACAATGTTTTTGCCGATTGTGTAAATCTTGTTTCTGCATCTATTCCTCAACTTACAGTATTATCACTCGGTACTTTTAAAAACTGTACTGCTCTTAATCAGGTCGAGCTTCCTGCATTGACAGAAATTAAAGCTAATGCTTTCAGAAATTCTGCAATTGAAGGCTTTGTCGGAATGAATGTAGAGAGTATCGGCAACTATGCCTTTGCTGAAAACGCACATCTTACAGGTGTAATGTTGCCGAAGGTTACAACAACAGGCACATATGTATTTTCAAATTGTACATCATTACAGGTTGTCAACCTTGCTAAATTAGTGGAAGTAAATTCCAATTCATTCTCATACTGCGAATCATTAAAAGCTCTTGTTTTGCCAAGTGTTGTTAATGTATTGAGTAATGCTTTCAAGAATTCATATATTGAATACCTGATGTTTTATAATGTTGAGAGTATCAACAGTTTGCCTGATACACTTAAGGGTATTACTTTACCCGAAACTGCTGTTTCAATTTCAGCAACACCGTCAAGCGATTTTACTGTTTATGGATTTGAAGATACATATGCACAGACATATGCAACCAAAAACAATAAAAAGTTTGATGCTGTTCCCGTAATTTTTGATAACTCATCCGAATATGTTACAACTGATAAAAAGTATATCGTTATTTTTGCTATGGGATACGGTATGCAGTATCAGTGGTACAAAAATGACATAGTTTCAAATGTCGGCGGTACTCCTATCGAAGGTGCAACTTATTTCTTCTATGAACCATCACCTGATGACGACTGTGCTGCATATTACTGTGTTGTAACAAGTTCTCATAACGGATATTCAGCTACTGAAGTATCATCACCGATTTTGAATGCTGCTGAATATCGTAAGGCAGACTATTCAAAGTACAATAAACTGCAGGAAGAAATATACTCTTTGAATCGTGTTTTGTATGATGAGGAGCTTCTTCGTCAACTTGATGAATTGGTGAGTGTTGATATGACAGGTCTTAAACTGTCACAACAGGATGTTCTTGATAACTATGTTCAGCAGTTGGAAGAAATGCTGACTCTTGTTAAGGAATCTTTTGTATTGGGTGACATTAATCTTGACGGTACAGTATCTGCAATTGATGCCCGAATGGTTCTGCTTGCTACTGCTAATCTTAAACAGTTGACCGGTAAACAGGTTTATTCTGCTGATTTGGACGGAAACGGTGAAATTACTGCTATTGATGCAAGAATGATTTTACAAAAGATAGTTGAAGAATAAAAAATTATGAGCCTTGAATTTTCAAGGCTCATTTTTATATAGAAATTCAATAATTTTATCAGTATTTTCGTCTGAATATTCAATTTCCGAAGAAAATAAACGACAATATTCAATAATATCATCGACAGTTAATTCACCGTAATTTTTTATATGCATTTTAGAAAGGTTTTCAATCATAATGAAGCTTGTTAAAATGAAATATATGATTTCCTTATCATCCTTTGATGTCAGATGTCTGTATGTAAAATATTTAAGAAGATTTTCAAAATGCTTGTTGAATTTTTCGGGAATTTCAACATCTGAAATATCGGTATCCTTTAATTGAGTTAATAAAACACTCCAATAATCATCAAGTCGTTCAAGCGAGATGAATAAATCAACATAATCATCTTTTGAAATATCAGGAATGTGAATTTCGCAAAATGCTGAAACTTGTTTTGTTTTTTCTGCAAGTGTAGTTGTTTCGTCATTTAATATGTCAAATATTTTTTCTCGGTATTCAAAAAATTCTGTATCATTATTTTGCTCATCATTACCGTCGTCTGACAATTCAACAAGAGAAAAGGGGATATCCTGAGAAAGAATTATTTGTCCTGCTTCTTCACAACAAAGTCCTAATCCCATTTCAATTCTGTCTGAATAAAAGTTCCTGAATCTCGGATGGTCATTACAAATCTGACAAAGGGAGTCTTCACCAATATTAAGAATTATATCACATAAATTGTTTTCATTTAAAAATGCACAACGACCTTTGCCGTCAAGTCGAAAGCAAGCACAATCATCGTGATATTCAATACCTTCCATAAGTGCTTTGCTGAAATTACCTTTAATGTTTTCATAATGTGATAATGTTTCTTCATCAATGTCAATTTCCCAACCGATACAACAGTTGTGTCGGCATTTTTGGGCAATACATTTAAAATTTTTATAATAATTCGGAACAAATACTTTCATATAATAACTCCACATTCAATATGTGCTAATTATAAAATAAAAACGGAAGTATTTCAATGAATTTTTATTGTTTATATTCATTGATATTAAAAATAAACTGTGATAGAATATGTCAAATAAAAATTTAAGGAGTTATTATGACTTTTATTTTAGTGGTAATTTATGTTGTTTTTATATCCTTGGGATTGCCTGATTCGCTCTTTGGAGCAGCCTGGCCTGTTGTGCATAAGGATTTCGGAATTGAAGAAAGCTTTGCATCACTTTATGGTATAATCACAGGCTTTTGTGTAGGTGGAGTAAGCTTTATTTCAGGTAAGGTCATACGAAAATTCGGTACACCTTTGGTTACATTTGTTTCAACATTACTTACTGTATGCGGACTTTTTATTATGAGTATTTCGCCTAATATTGTAATTATGATGTTAGGTGCAGTTGTTTTGGGCTATGGTGCAGGTGTAATTGATACAGCACTTAACAATTTTGTGTCACTTCATTATAAAGCACAGCATATGAATTGGCTTCATGCCTTCTGGGGTATTGGTGTTACAATAAGTCCGCTAATTCTATCATTTTTCTTAACTGATGAATTAGGCTCTTGGCGTAACGGTTATCGTGTAATAGCACTTTTACAGTTATCAATAGCAATTGTTATTCTGTTTTCACTTAAAAAATGGAGAACAGTTAAAGAACATAATGAAACTCAAGAAACAGCGAATGAAAATAAAAAAGGATTATTTGAAATACTTAAAATAAAAGGTGTACTTACAAGTCTTTTATCACAAGGACTTTATTGCGGTATGGAGTTTACAATCGGTACTTGGGGTGCATCGTTTCTTGTTCATATTCATACGTTAGCACCTGATGAGGCGGCAAAGTGGATTTCTTTGTATTTCTGCGGAATAACAGTAGGCAGAATTATATCAGGCTTTATATCAATGAAGGCATCTGATAACACAATGATTCGTATGGGAATTATAACTTCATTTGTCGGTATGATTCTTTTAACCCTTCCGATTGGTAAAATTTCACTTTTAGGCTTGTTGCTTATCGGAATTGGCTTTGGACCTGTTTTTCCAAGTATTCTTCATAGTGTTCCAAGCCGATTTGGTACTGAATATTCTGCTGACATAACAGGATTTCATATGGGCGGTGCATACGGAATTGGCTTTGGTGTTCAGTTGATTTTCGGATTTGTGGCAACTGCAACAACATTTGAAATTACAACATTTGTCTTGATGGCACTTGCTGTTGGAACATTTATAGCAAATGAAACAACAATATCTTTAATAAAGAAAAAATAATTACAATTGAAGTACATATAATAATCAAAAGAATTTTTAAGGATGTGATTATTATGTGTACTTCTGTTTCGTTTTTAACGAAAGACCACTATTTTGGCAGAACACTTGATTTGGAATGTTCTTACGATGAAAAAGTGATTATAACGCCAAAAAAATATAATTTACAATTCAGATTATCAAAGGAATTAAACAACCACTACGCAATAATCGGTATTGGAACAGTTGTTGACAATTACCCATTATACTATGACGCAACAAATGAAAAAGGCTTGTCAATTGCAGGACTTAATTTCCCTGTTTCAGCTAAATATAGTGAAATTGTAAAAGATAAAAATAACATTGGTGTATTTGAACTTATTCCTTGGATTTTAGGGAACTGTGCATCTGTTGACGAGGCTCGTGAATTGCTTACTGAAACCAATATTGTCAGTATGGATTTTAACGAAAAATATAAGACAGCAGAACTTCATTGGATGATTTCAGATAAGGATTATTCAATTGTACTTGAATGTGTCAATGACGGTATGAATATTTATTATAATCCTGTTCATATTCTTACAAACAATCCTGAATTTCCAATGCAGGTATTTAATCTGAACAACTATATGAATATTACTCGCGAAGAGCCTGAAACAAGATTTGCAGAAGGCTTTGACCTTAATAAATACAGCAGGGGAATGGGTGGCATAGGTTTACCGGGTGATTCATCCTCAATGTCACGATTTGTTCGAGGTTCATTTACAAGACTTAATTCCATTTGTGGTGAAACAGAAAGTGAAAGTATAAGTCAGTTTTTTCATATTCTTGATTCAGTATCACAGACAAACGGTTGTGTAAGAGTAAATGATAAATTTGAAAAAACGGTTTATGCTTCTTGTTGCAATACAAACAAAGGAATTTACTATTATAAAACTTATGATAACAGTCAACTTTCAGCAGTAGATTTATATCGAGAAAATCTTGACAGAAGCGATTTAATAATTTATAATCTCGTTAACGAACAGCAAATAAATTATCTTAATTAAATACTATACTGCCACCGGGTAGAGTGATGCAATGCATCCACCGATATATCGTTAGGTCTTTGAAGATATATCCGTGGGTGTTATTTTTTTTGAGGTGTATTATGAAAAAACTTTTAAATTATTTTACTAAATTTGAAATTGGACTTTGGTCAATATCTGTCTTGTTAATTATTATTCCATTCTTTATATTTAAACAAACTGACTATCTAACTCTTTCAGCTTCATTGATAGGTGCTACATTCTTGATATTTAATGCAAAAGGTAATCCGTTTGGTCAATTTTTAACAATTGTATTCAGTCTGCTTTATGGAATTATTTCGTATAGATTTTCATATTATGGTGAAATGATTACATATCTTGGAATGTCAATGCCTATGGCGTTTATTGCACTTGTTTCATGGCTTAAAAACCCTTATAATAACAATAAATCTCAAGTTAAAGTGAACAGACTAAAACGAGATGAAATTATCTTTATGTTTTTATTGACGGCAGTAGTAACATCTATTTTCTATTTTGTATTAAAGTATTTCAATACTGCTAACCTTATTCCAAGTACGATTTCGGTAACAACCAGTTTTTTAGCTGTTTATCTCACATTCAGGCGAAGTCCATATTTTGCTCTTGCATATGCCATGAATGACTTGGTATTGATAGTTTTGTGGGTATTGGCGAGCGTAACAGAAATTACATATGTTTCCGTTGTAATATGTTTTATTGTGTTTTTTGTAAATGATATGTATGGATTTATAAACTGGAAGAAGATGGAGCGAAATCAAATTCCAAATAAATAAAAAATGCCGATGTTTAACATCGGCTATTTTTTAGTTTGTCATATTGCTGAATCCTCTTCCGACACCGTCTGCTACATTTGATGCGGCTTCACCAACGCCTCCAACAACATCAGATACGGCATCACCAACATTACCTGCCATATTACTTGCGCCTTCACTAATGTTAGTAGCAGTATTATCTGTTGTACCATTGTTTTTTGTCGTACTTGTTGAACTGCTTGGGTTAGTTGTTGAAGATGTTGAACTTTGGTTATTGTCGCTTGTAACCTTTCCATCCTCCGGATTACTGCAACCTGTCATAAATACACTGAACAACGCAATAACAACAAGTGAAACTATAATTGCTTTTTTCATTTTGTACCTCCTAAAAATTTTGGTAATTATATTATTTGTAATCTTAATTGTTTTATTCTATTTTGTCAAAACACCACCGTCACTATATAACAAAATGAGAATATTGTTTTCTTCGCCGGTTTCACAGTCAATATAAACAAGAAGCTCTTGCCTTGAATCTGTTTTACAATGGAATTCATAACAAAGCTGTTCTGTTTTCCATTCAGTAGGAATTACACAAAGTTGTGAATCGATTATATTAAGATGATTGTTGAGCTTATTTTCAGCCTCTTTTAATGACAAAGTTCTGTTTAAATTATTTCGGCTTGTGTGGTTAGAAATATATCCCGATGCATCAAAGGATAAAATATTGCCTGTTTCAAGGCAAACGCTGACTTTTATAAGGTCAGGATACATAATAATGTCATCGTCTTCATATGCAAAGTTGATTGTACAAATTCCGTCATCAGTAAAATAATAGCTTTCTTCCATATCGTCATAACCGATTTTTTCAAGGAAATCATCAGCATATCTTACTGCATCTTCGTATTTTACTTTAATTTCCCCTGAAAAATCCGAACTCAACATATAACAAGGTTTTCCACCTTGTTTTGTGATTGCAATAGTATATTTTTCACCTTTAAAGACAAAACAGGGAATGTCACCGTCTTCCTCGTGAGAAAATGCAAGAGTATCCTTTTCATAATGACAGATATTTTTTGCAATTTTTAAAGCATCATCCTTGCTGATTTCCTTAAGTCCTTTTAAAAACTTGGGTTCGCTTTGAGTGAGATGGTCAGAAAAAGGTCCGTCATAAATGAGCGTCGGTATATCTGTCATTGTCTGTTCAGTATCATCAAAGCCTTCGCTAAAGGTTTTTAAGTCTGCATTTGCATTTAACAGGGTAGATGATGAATCTTCAAAACTGTAATTACCGTTCTGCATATCGTGGCACATCTGATTAACCTGTTCATTAAGATTTTTACAAAAAGAGTTTAACTGTTTGAGTTGTTCTCTTTCCTGGTCTGTTAAATCTTCACCTGACGCACTTTTTCGTTCAAGTGACATAACAAATTCACCAATCTGTGATAAAAACTTATATGTGTTATTTACTGTGTTTTCACCCGTCGGCAAAATTGAAAGATTGTTTTTAGCACCTGAAGCCTCTCTCCATAATTCAGCAGATAATTTTGAAAGCATAGTTGGGGTACTGACATAAATAGTTTTTTCAAGATTTGTGGATATATTATTAAGATTTTCGTCCAACGCAATCAATGCCATTTGTTTGATTAACATTGATTCTCTTTCATATCTGTTTGCCTTGATAGTTTGCGTTATTGCAAATATTCCTAAAAAAACAACTAATGCTGTCAAATAAAGAACAATTCTCGCTTTTGCTCTTGTGGAAATGTTGGTTTTTTCCATAAAAATGCACCTCTTTAAACATTTGGAAATATTATTCACAAAAAATTTAAATTTATGCTCAAAAAAATGCAATTTTTATTTGCCAAACGACAGTTTATGTAGTATAATCATTGTGTTTAAGTATGTAAAATGGGGGCGAAGAATTTGAACGTTTATCTCGACAATAGTGCGACAACAAAACCTTGTGAAAAATCGGTAAAAAAAGCACTTGAAATGATGAACGAAAAATTCGGTAATCCGTCTTCACTTCATATGTGTGGCTTTAATGCGAAAAAAGAACTTGATGTTGCTCGTCTTACAATTTCTTCTTTTTTAGGCTGCGATGATAAAGAAATCTTCTTTACGCCAAGCGGTACTGTTGCCAATAATACAGCAATTTTTGGGACAGCTAATGCTAAACATCGTGAAGGTAAAAAAGTAATTACTACTTTGTTGGAACATCCAAGTGTACTTAAATGTTTTGAAAATCTTGAGGAACAAGGCTTTCAGGTTGTTTATCTTAAACCCGATATGAACGGAAAAGTTGACCTTGATGAATTGTCAAATGCTGTTGACGAAAACACAATTCTCGTTAGCATTATGGCTGTGAATAATGAGGTTGGTTCAATTCAGGATTTTGCAAAAGTAAAAAGTATTATAAAAAACAAAAAGTCAAAAGCATATTTCCATTGTGATGCTGTTCAGGCATTCGGCAAAATAACGATTAAACCAAAAAAACTTGGTGTTGACCTTATGAGTATGAGTGCTCATAAAATTCACGGAGTAAAAGGTGCAGGTGCACTGTTTGTAAGTAATAATATTCGCATTTCACCGTATATCCTTGGTGGCGGTCAGGAAAACGGAATGATTTCAGGTACTGAATCAACTCCAATGATATGTGCTTTTGCCGAGGCAGTAGGGGATATAGGTAATGTTGAGAAGAATCTTCATAATGTTACTGCCATAAGAGATTATTTTGTCAATAAAATAAAAGATGTTGACAAGGTATATATAAATTCCCCACAGGATGCCTTACCATATATTATCAACATTTCTGTTGAGGGTGTACCATCACAGGTTATGCTCAATTCACTTTCTTCAATGGGAATTTATGTTTCAGCAGGTTCTGCCTGTGCAAAAGGTCACAGAAGTGATGTTCTCACAGCAATGGGTGTTTCACCCGCAGGAATTGATTGTGCTATAAGAATCAGCTTGTCAAAATTTACCACAGAAAATGATATGAATTTGTTGTATAATGGAATAATTGAAACCATTAACCGTGTCAGGAGATGAATATGAAAGAGATTATATTGATTAAGAACGGTGAATTAGCTTTAAAAGGTCTTAACCGTTCAACGTTTGAAGATATCTTAATTAAAAATATTCGTAAACGCATAAAACCATTAGGTGATTTTGAATACAGAAAAGAGCAATCAACAATTTCTGTTATTCCTGTTGACGAATACATAGATATGGATGAAGTCAGCGACAGAATAAGTCGTGTTTTCGGTATCGCAGCTTATTCAAGAGCCTTACAGGTTGAAAAGGATATGTCAGTCATTCTCAATAATGCACCTGACTATCTTGCAGAGCAGTTAAAGGAAGCAAAAACATTTAAGGTTGAGGGTAAGCGTTCGGATAAAAAATTCCCGCTTAAATCACCCGAGATTTCAGCCGAAGTCGGCGGAGCAATTTTAAGCAAGTTTCCTCACTTGAAGGTTGATGTTAAAAATCCCGATATTCTTGTTACTATTGAGATAAGAGAAAAATTTGCTTTTATTCGTGGTAACCAGACAAAGGGTGCAGGCGGTATGCCGACGGGCACAGCAGGAAAAGCCGCAATTCTTATTTCAGGCGGTATCGATAGTCCAGTTGCAGCATATATGATGGCAAAGCGTGGCCTTGTACTTAATGCAATTCACTTTGCATCACCACCATATACTTCTCCACAGTCCGAAGAAAAAGTTCACAATCTTCTTCGCAAGGTTTCAAGATACAGCGGAAACATCTGCTTGTTTACAGTTGGTTTTACTGAAATTCAGGAAGAAATAAGAGATAAGTGTCCTGAGGAATTATTTACTCTTATTATGCGCCGTTTTATGATGCGTATTTCACAACGAATTGCCGAGCGAGAAGAATGTAAAGCACTCATAACTGGTGAAAGCCTTGGTCAGGTAGCAAGTCAGACACTTAATGCTCTTGCCTGTACTGATGCAGTTGTTGGAATGCCTGTATTCAGACCTTTAATCGGTCTTGATAAGGACGAAATTATTAAGGTTTCTAGAAAAATTGATACTTTTAATATTTCAATTGAACCTTATGAAGATTGCTGTACGGTATTTACTCCAAAGCATCCTAAAACAAGACCACAGATTTCAATTATCGAAACTGCTGAACAGGCACTTGATGTTGAAGGTCTTATTGAAAGAGCATTGG
>JAZNZX010000068.1:0-15328 GCA_045595185.1 Candidatus Fimenecus sp.
GTTGTTAAACGCCATCCCGATGCAGTTATCATTCTTACAACTAACATTGATTATGAAGGCTGTCGTGCAATGAACCAATCTGTTTCTGACCGTATGAACCTTATCTTTGACATACCTAATCCAAATGTTGAAAGTATGAAAAAGATTGCTATGCAGGCAACAGGTTGTACTGATGAAGCAACAGTTCGCAAGATGGCACAGGTTGTACTTGCAATTGAAGACTATTGTAAGAATAAGTACATTACAGATGGTTCTGTAGGTCAGCGTGGTCTTATTGACTGGGTTAACTCCTATATGATTACAGGTGATGTAAAACAATCTGCAAAGCTTACTGTTTTAAGTAAGGCAACTACTAACGAAACAGAACGAGATGCAATTGAAACATCTTGTGTGAACCCGACATTCTAATGAGGGAGTGAAATAAGTGAACAACATTCACAAAAAAGTACGGCAATTAGTTGCCGATAAAAAATCTAAAATAAAAGACAAAGAATTTTTTGTTTCTTCGGTTCTTCGCCGACATTTTGAGGACATCGCTTTTGGTGTCACTCAAAAATACGGTAATAAGCGTATCAAAGTTAATCTTTTATGGGATGAAAACCCTAACGCAGAAATTGGTTATACAAACAGTTTAACTGTCACTCTTAATGCAGGCAGTGATTTCTTTGAAGGTACAGACCGCCAAGAACGATATAAGCTTCTTTATGGTGTTCATTCTCACGAAGAAGGTCACGTTCTTTATACGGATTTTACAATCCTTAAAAAGATGAAAGAAAATATAATGAATTATCAAAAATTCTATCCTGACTTTCCCAAAGAAGCGAGATGGGATGTTGAAGTTGGTGAAATAAAGTCTTATCTTAAAGACCCCAAGAAAGCTTCAATCATCAATTATTTTCTTCACGACCTGCACAATATTGTGGAAGACGGTCACATTGAAAATCGTATGATGTGCCGTTACACAGGTGATGTAAAACGCTGTCTTACATTGATGCGAAATCATCAGTTTGAAAAAATTCCCACTTTGCTTGAGAGTATTGAAAAAGAGGAACAAAAAGAAGATATTTTAAGTTCCATTCTTCAACATACTTTATCTTACGCAAAATTTGGAGAAATCAAATTCGGTGGTTGCGACCTTAATGATGAACGAGTTCAAGCCATCTTCTCTATTATGGATGAAATTGATGAATATATGGTAACTATGGATGCTTTTAAGCGAGCACAGATAGGAAACCTTATATTTATTAAATTATGGAATTATTACAAACCTGCAATTGATTATCTTGTGAGTAAAAAGGAAAATGAACAAAATTTTCCACAATTACAAGGTGCAACACAACAGGGTTCTGGTGGTATTCCAATGGCATCAAATGAAAAAACTCCCATTAACGACAATCGAAATAAATCACAAACTCAACAGCAAAAGCAGAAATCATCTTCACAATCAAATTCTTCTCAAGAAGATAATAATGAAGGCGGTTCTTCATCTTCCAATACCAATCAGTCTAATTCACAAAAAAATCAACAGACAGGCAATAGTCAGTCTGCTGATAGTGATAATGATGATAACACCCAAGATGGTGCATCTAATTCATCCCAGACTGACACAGAAGATGAAAACGGCGGTGGCGGTGCTAATAGCAACAAAACCGAAGATGATAACACCGACGGTAATGAAACCAATGGTAATGATGCTGACAGTGATGATGCTGAAGATAATGACGCTAATGGTAACACTTCTGATGCAGAGAATGGTGATGATAGTGACAGTGACGGTAGTGGCGATGATGGAAATGACGACTCTACCGATACTTCTGACGAAGATGGTGACACAACCAATGATACCAATAACGGAGATACCGATGAAACTGCTGGTAATGACTCTGGAAACGACGACTCTGAAGAAGATACTTCCGATAAAGAAGGAAGTGAGTCTGACACAGATGATAGCGAAGAAGGCGACACCGATATAGATAATTCAAATGAAGATAGTTCTGATAATGGTGATACTGAAGACTCTGATGAAGACGAAAACAATACTGACGCAGATGAAGATGATGATATTGATGGCGATGAACCAAACAGTAATAGTTCTATAAATCAAAATCATCAAAAGCCTTCTGCTAACGGTTCTGCTGATGAAATAGACGGTGACGGCGATTTTGAAGACGATACCGACTATCAAGGTGATTGCGATTTTGATGCAAGTAAAACCATTGACGACCTTTTAAATGAAATTGCTGAAGAACAAGCAACTGAAGATTGGGAAGAAGATATTAAATCTGAAGCTCAAGACCTCGTTGATGAAATTGACTATGGTGACATCCATAAGAAGTGTAATATGGTTCTTCATAGACAAACAGAAGTTTCGGATAGTTTGATTGAGTTATATCAGAAAATTTCACCCGAACTTCTGGCTATTTCTAAAGGGCTGGCAAGAGCAATACAGCAAAAGTTAAAAGATTATCAGCAGGGTGGTAAGTTCACAAATTTATATTTCGGCAGGCGAATTGATAAGAATAATCTTGTTCATACAGATGGCAAGATTTTTTATAATAATCGTCTTCCGCAGGATTTACCACAATTAAGCGTTGGCGTTCTTGTTGACGAGTCTGGTTCTATGAATTCGGACAATCGAAGCATATATGCGAGGGCTACGGCTCTTATTCTTTATGATTTTTGTCAGCAGTTGAATATTCCAATTACTATTATCGGTCATTCGGATGAAGCAGATTTTTATAGAAAAAAGTCCACTATGCACTTCTTTGATTATTGTGAATTCAATAGCATTGACGGGCGTGATAAGTACAGACTTATGGATATTAAAGCTCGTGGTTGTACCCGTGATGGTGCGGCACTTCGTTTCATAGGCGAAAGACTTGCACGAAGACCAGAAGAACAGAAAATTCTCTTTGTAATATCTGATGGTTCACCTTGGAGTGTAAACTATGAAGGTGAGCCTGCTGAAGCAGATATTCGTGGAATTGTTCAGGAATATGAGAAAAAGGGCATAAAAACTATTGCTTTGGCAATCGGTGATGATAAAAAAGATATTTTATCAATTTATGGTGAAAAACGCTTTTTAGATATTACCGACCTTACTCAACTTCCAAAAACAATGACTAAAAAAATTATAAGCACATTAAAAGTAATTTAAAAGAGAGGCAAGGAAAACCTTGCTTCTCTAATTTCTACAAAGAAAGAAGGAAAAATTATGTCAACAAAAACAGGTAGTTGGTCTGTAACCTTTGACCTCACACTTGACGGCGAAGATGTAAGATGGGAAGACCTTGATGAAGCTACACAGGAGCACATAGCCGAGAAAATCAAGGAAGGTTATGTTTCAGGTGAAATCGTTGAATACGATAATGATGCTGATGAAGAGGCAGAAGAAATTACTTGCCCCTATTACGGATGCAAAATTCAGAACGGTGGTGAAGATAATGAGTAATATTACTACTATCTTATATTACATTTCTGATAATAAAGTTGTCGTGAAAGTTCCTTTTGCGATTGTTCGAGAAACGCCTAATTATTATTATACGGCACACGGGCGTTATCTTAAATCTGAAATGGGCATCCCATTTAAAAAGTCAGCTTCATCTTACCCTTATATCGAACTCAATATGGTTGATGCAGACGAGCAGACTTTGAGAAGAGAGTTAAGTAAATGGTTTGAAAAAAGAGCCAAAGAAATCTCTCCAAGAAAAATTGTAAGACTCGACATCATTGACGAAGAGCTTAATGATTATGACGAACACTTTATTGAAACCTTTTATCTTATCAATCCTGATGAAGAAAAACTTGAATTTCTTAAATCGAAGATTGAACATCGTTATGATGGCGAAGGTGATGAAGAATTTGAACAGTTTTCTGCTGTTTATGATTATGTCATAAAAAACTTTAACCTTCTCAATGTTGAAGGATATGAAATTCAATGGTAAAGGAGATACCAACTATGTCAAAAAATTATTCACTTTATGAATTGCTCAATAAAAACAAAGAAAATCTTATAAATTTCGGCGGCGAAGTTGATGTTAATACTATCGTAAAACTTCTTGCTGAAAACAATTTCTGCCAATTGCCTTTTAAGGTAGGCGATATTGTATATAAGTTGTGCGAGAAAAAACAGCTTGATTTATGCGGCGGGATAGTTGATGCTACTGTGTGTGAAGGTTGCTTTTCCTTCCCTTGTTTAAGCGGCTTTATTTCAGGGGAAGAAGATTTGGCTGTGATGCCAATTCTTTCGTACATTCCTTTTAAAGTAAATGACATCAATTTTACTGCTGTGCTTGATTATTGGAATATCCTCTACTTTGCTACTGAAGAAGAGGCTTCTGACGGTAAACAGGATTTATATGTAGCTCTCGAAGGCAAAACTGCGAAAGAGCGTTTTGAGAATTATGTCAATTGGCTCGACAACCGCAAACTCAAAATGTCAGAGATTACAAGGTTAAGCACTCCTGATGATGAATTTGAAAACTATTTGCACAAGGATTTTTCAGATGTTTGCTATGCAGTAGATAATGACGAGTCCTTCAATCAAAATTTCAAATTTATTTTGCAGTGTGAAAAAGCAGGCACTAATGTACTTGAGGCTCTTGTTTACAAACACATTCCTTCAGGTCGTTATCTTTGTCTTGACAGGAAAGAACCAAATATTTCTGGAAGAGTATGTGAAGTTGAAGTTATTACATCAATTTCATACACATCTCCTGAAGAATTAGGTCCTGAAAGCACAAGAAAAGTAATGCGTATGGCATTTGAACCCTACTTTTGTGGCGGTCACATCGTTCTTGACGATAATGACAAGGCTATGGTTTGGTTTAAGGAACGCACTTTAATCGGTGGTGAGCAGAATGACTGATGAAATGAGAAATAACTTTGCAGAGTTAATCGAAGAAATAAAGATTAAATGGGAAAATTTACGCAATGATTTTCTTGATGAAAAAATTGACGATGTTCCCGATTTTCAAGATTTTCTTACTGACAACCTTATCGCAAAAGGTGCAATACTTCCACCTTGTAAGGTTAATGACAAAGTGTATTACATTTCATTGGGAGAAATCAGAACTGCAACTGTAGTTGAGATTTACTACAATGGTGATACCTTTGCGTACCGAGTACGAGGGGACTACACCAATTTTGATATTCAGGGAAGAGATGCTTACTTTACTCCCGAAGATGCACAACTTGCTTTGGAAGGCGGTGCTAACAATGGCTAATCCAATGAGAAATGAGTTGATAAAAGACCTTTGTGAAAGCACTGCAAAATCAGAAATATGTGATAAAAAAACAATTGAAGATTGCAGATTTGCAAAAGGCGACTGTGGTTTTTGCACTATCACTGCTGATTTCCTTATAAAAAAAGGTTGGAACAATTCTTCTGTTCAAGTTGATTGTGCTAAAGCAATTCTTGACGAATTTGCCGAAAGACTAAAGAGTGATTTTACTCTGGCAATGTCTGACGGAAATATTCCATTTTGTGAAATTATTGATGAACTTACAGATACTATGAAAAGTGAGTATCGTTCATATCCTGATTTCACAGATTTAATCGTTAAGAGGGCAATCAAATCTTTTACAAAGAGTTTGAAAGGTGAAATTTGCGACGGCTTTGGATTTGTTAGGCACGGTAAAGGTGATATTGATATTGACAAACTTGTGAAAGAATTTTTTAACAAAAACAATTCTGCATCAATCAATGATGCCAACAACTCTACCGAGTAATTCAAAAAACAATTAAAGATTTATTAAAAAACACTAAAGGGAAACGGACCGAGGTAGGTTCGCTTCCCTTAATTATTTATTAAAAAAGGAGTAACTCTTATGAAAAATACAAAATTTTTAAAAGTAACAAGCATTATCTGTGCGTTTGCTATGATAATGAGCATTTTTTCTTTATTCGCATCTGCTGTTTTTGTACCGACAGTTGATGATACAACCCTTGAAAAACCAACTCCAGCTTTGGTGACTTATCAGTATGATATGTCTGAAGAAATGTCAGAAATGTTATTTACATTTCCTGCTATTTTAACAGAAACTACTATTCCTGCAACTGCCTTAAAAGATACGGATATGGAATACCTTTCAGTTGTAAATGATGAAGTTGAAAATGAGTCTGACGAAATACCAACTACAGAAATATCGGCAGAACCATTAACTGAACCTACTACAACTGAAACTATTGTTGAAACATCTGATTTAACTGACAAGAAATCTGAAAAAATTACCTCTATAAAAAAAGAAACCGTTGAACGAGTCTTTACAGTTAACGGTATTACAGTTGATTGCACAGGTAGTTCAATGTCAGACTCACTTGTTTTATATGTTAAAGATATTGTTGAAAACCTTCCCTCTATTGCGTTTCGTATGGGAGATTTATTGGATAAGATTTCATTTTACGACAACTTGGAAGTAAAAGGTCTTGATGAATATACCGCAGGTTATTCTATTGGTTCTGAAATATGGGTTAAAACTGATTATCAGACTGAAATAGACATCATATCTACTATCTATCACGAATTAGGTCATAAAGTCGATTTGAAACTTGATTTTGTTGGAATATCCAAAAACAAAGAGTGGAAAGATATTGCTTTCACTAACGAAGGTGCGGCTCTTTGTGCTTTTTATGGTTCAGATATTCTCAATGATGAATACCATCGACCCAAAGAATGTTTTGCAATGGCTTATGAGGCATATATGCTTGGAAGTGTCAACGGTAAGGTATTTAATTTAAAAACCCTTTGTCCGAAAATGTACAGCTTTCTTGAAACAGTTTTAAATGCAAAATATGTGAAGTATGAGCATAACGGAAATGCAGATTTTATTTACTTTGATGATTATGAAAGCACCTATGATTATTTTGTTGAGCGTGTAAATGGTAATCAGACTGAAATTGATAAATTTATTGACTGGTCGAAAACGGCTACTGTTGGTTCAGTTTATCATTCTGGTTATGGTTTCGCTATTTCTATGCGAAATAAATAAGAAAAAGGTGATTATATGAAAAAAAGTAAAATCTTAATTTTTTTAAGCTTTGCATTAGCTTTGGTTATAAGCACATCAGTCGTTTTGTCTATTAGAGGATATAGTCCTAATTCTGTTAATGAGAATTACGATACAACAATTTTTTCCACTACACCAAATGATTTTACTTTAGAGGTAAACGGTTCTGAAGATTTTTCTACATTAGAGAGTTCGACAGAACCGTCAACTACTAAATCTACTGTAATTGAAACAACTGAATTGCAATCCCATAAAAGCGATATAAAGACAGAAAAAACAAACACTTCAACAATTCATATTGAACGAACTTTTTCAGTTAATGGCGTAACAATAGATGCAACTCAAAGCTCCATACTTGATGAAACTTTACTCAAGATGAAAAAGGCTATTGGAAAATTGCCTGTGCCATTTTTTTACTCTTCTTGTAAGCATATCATTTTTACAGATTGTATTGATGTTCACAATTGTCCTGAAGAAGCTGTCGGTTTAATGTCCGAAGATAAATTGTATATTGAAACAACCTCGCAGACTAAAAACAAATTGGTCTATATTTTGTATCACGAAACAGGTCATTTTTTAGATGATTACTATGGTTATTGTTACTACTCATATATTTCTGATACAGAAGATTGGTATGATGTCATTTGTCAAGAAGGCAAAAAACTATGTCGTTTTTACGGTAAAGATTTACTATCTGATGAAAGTTCTTTCCGTTTAGAAACCTTTGCAATGGCTACAGAAGCATATTACCTCGGCTCAATTTACGGCACTACTTTTGATTTGAAAACGGAGTGCCCTAAAATCTATTCTTGCCTTGATGAATTGTTTTCAACGCAATTTATTATAAGTGGGTACACTCCAAACCAAAATAGTTCAGTATATCTTCGCTTTGATGATATTGATGATGTATTTTGTTGGGTATCCGAAAACTATCCCTATACATCAGAAACAATTAACAGTGAGATAGAAACTTGGTATAAAACGGCTTCTATAGGTGATGAATGTAAAGGTGACGGCAGAGGCTGGGGCTTTTATGTTAAACGCATTAACAATTAAAGGAGAATTTATATGATACTTTATGAGTACACTTACAACCCTTATTCCAATCGTGTTCTTGTTACACAAATTGAGGTTGAAGAAAAGCCAAAGATTTATGTTGTAAAACGCGGTTGTTCTTCTTGTTTTCGCAATATCAACAAGAATGAAATCGGTGTAATCCACGAAGGTTACTACTCAAAACCGATGTATCTGTTTGAGAAAGACTTCGACCATTATAAGCAGGCTCTTGTTGCATTAAAGAAAAGAAGAGTTCTTTGTGCAGAAGATACACTCGCACGGGCAAAAGAAGAGTTTGATAAAGTTAATGCTCTTAAAGAAGGGGAATAAGACTATGAATAAAAACAATAATTCAACACTTTATAAACACTACTTCGATGTTGAAGAACGAAGAGTAAGAGTTTGTTCTTGGGATAACGACGATGGAGCAAGACCTAACATTCCACAAAGTATGATGGGAACTCTTATGGTTGATGGCGGACAAAAGTGTAGATATGTAATGTATCTCACAGAAGAAAATCCGCAACTCTATTTGGATGCTCTTATTCAGAAGCAACAGTCTAAACTCAAAGATTATGAGGATAAGGTGCAGGTTGAAAGAGATTATCTCAATGTTCTCATAATGGCTTCTGCTGATTACGGTTATCGTGACGGCGAAGAGTATGAATGTTCTCACTGCGGTAAAACCTTTACTTTTGATGAAGACACTTGTGAGGTATATGAAGGTAAAGCAATTTGCGGAGAATGTTACACCAACTATTACGGTTTTTGTAATGTTTGTGGTGTTCTTCATAAGTATGAAGATATGAATGAAGAAATCATCTGCTCTGCTTGTCAGAAAGGCGGTGCTTCAAGTGTCTGTTGAATTCAAAATCACTAACACTAACAACAATCAGGTTCATTACCGATACAACGAGGACTCTGTTCACGATTTAATCGAGGAAATGACCGAAGATGTTGAAGAAGCTATCAATGTTTCTTCTTGGTGCGAACTCGCTTCTTACGGCGAAACATACGAAAACACAGACCACGGCTTTACTGTCGAAGTATGTGAATATTAAAAATTACTATCCCCGATACAAAATAGTGTCGGGGAAGTGCAATTAAGAAAGCAAAACAAAATTTTATAGAAAAGGGAGAATTCGTATGAATAAAATTGAAATAAAAACAGCACTTGTTAAGAAAAACGATAAAGAGTCTGTTATTCAGGCTCTTTGTGAAATCTCAAATTTTGACAATGATTTTAACGGCGAAAATGGTGAGGAATATCTTACTGATAACGCACTTGCAGAAGGATTTAAGAGTAATCAAGAATATGTTTGTTCTCTTATGGGGAATTATGACAATCTTCGTTCAATTATTGCTCGTTTCTTTGAAGAGTGGCTCGACCACGACAACTACTATGAGTTGTACACATACGAAATCATTGAAAATGACAAAGGCGAAATTTTAGCTATTGTTTTAGCTTACAATTGCGACGAGTAAGAGGTGCTGAATATGGAAAAAAACTTAACAATAAAAGACATTATTAACAACACGATTGACGAACTTCAAAGAGCAAAAGAAAGCATTAAGGATAAGTCGGACTATGAATTATCTCAACACGATGCTGAACTCTTTGACGACATCGACAAGAGCATTGAAAGACTTTCATCAATCGAAAACATCATTCATTTTGCTTTGTGTGCGGCAGTCTATGCAGGACACATTGAAGCAAATCATACTGGTTTTTGTAGTATCAATACTGCTGATAGTATTGACAATCTCAATGCTTATCTCGAAATTGCTGAACAATATGACCCAGTTTATACAAAAGACGGTCTTATTTCCAGCGAAGATATGTATAACGATATTTCTGAAAAAGTCAATGAAAAGTTTCAAGAAAATCCACCTGCAAAGGTAATCATTACTGCGAGTGAGTTGAAATTAGATACAGACGACCTCTTTGAAGACGAAGATGAATTGTCTGATATTGTCAGCAACTACTTAAGTAATACTTATGGTTTTTGTCATTATGGCTTTGATATGGAAAAAGTTTATAACGAATTCAATGAACCATCACAGGTTATCGTAAGCAATATCAAATGGGATACAACTGATTGAAAGCGAGGTTAATAAAATGTCAAAGAAATTTATAAAAAACACAGTGCCTTTCACAATTTGGAGAGGTCAAACAAGACACTTCGGTGAAAAACTCAAAAATGTTGCAGGTGACCCAATGCCGAGCAACTGGGCTTATGGCGGTCTTTGTCACGGCGAAGGTGCTTTTTCTATCATCTATGGCACTTTAGATGAAAAAGGGTTACATCCTCTTGAGAAGCACCCTGTATATACTGATACAGTTGGTATGTACATACACAGAGATTATCTCATCGGTGAAAACGAAAGTAAAATGGCTTTTACTGGTGACATCTGTGAAGTTACACAGTTCCTTTATGGTGGCGGTGACGAACAGCATATCTGTTTGCTCGAATTTGATGAAGGTTCGGGAACTATTCATTTCAAATATTATAAGCACGGTGAGTTTCATTATATTTACCTTTATGATATTGGAGATTTTGAAAGTGATGTCGTTTATCTCGGTGACATTTTCGATAATCCTGACCTTGTTGAAAAGTTAGGTTTTCCTGAAAGCTGTACGCTTTTTATGTGTTCTGACAAAGATGAATATGAGTCAGGGCTTATTTGCAAATCAAGTTCTTTGACTATTGAGTGTGACTCTTTTGAGGACGCAAAACAAAAAGCTAAACAGTCTTTTTACGAAAACATTGGCGATTTTTACGGCTTTTTCATTACTGATGCTGAAAATGACATTGTTTTCCAAAAGGTTTTTCATAAAGAAGGGAGCAATTGATTATGAAGTTGTTTGAGAAAGCAATTACCCCTGAAGAAGCAAAAGAATTTCTTGAAGGTTGCGAATGTGGTGATTTAACTGCAATTCAGGATTTATTGAAATCTCAAAATGCCAAAAGAGAAAAACTTGAAAATGGTCTTGTTTGCTTACATCTTGAAGCATTGGAAAAAATGAATGAAATCGTTATTGATATGGAAACTGATGAAGTTGAATATGAAAGCGAATTCGTTGATTTGTACAGAGATGCAATGGCTCTTTTAAGTGAAAGTTGCGAAGAAATTCTTAAAAAACAGGGGGTAGAAACATAATGTCATACAGTTTTAGTATGTACTTTCTGCCTTGTGGTAGTTTCAATCGTGCTTTGAATAAGGCACATCAGTTCTGTGAATTGATGAAAAAAACTGAAAACATTCAAAAGCTCATTGAAAGCGAAAGAATTTACTTCCCAAGTCAAAGGTCTTGTTCTCCAAAAACTGATATGGAAAAACATTTTGCTCACGAAGCTGACAGGCGTTCTCTTGATGGATTTTTTACACTTAATTTTGTGTATTTCCATAAGGCAAAGCTTTTAGCTCTTGTTGGGTATAGTTTTCCTGAAGCAGACAAATTTTTCAAAAATAATATAGGTTTCCAAAATAGTTGCGACCAAGATTATGAGCGTAGCCATTGGAAAGGAATAAAGCTTTTTGAAAATATTTGGGATGAATGTGCAAAACTTACAGCAGAAGAAATTCTTAATTTAAAAAATGAAGATGAACGAGAATTCTATTCGGTTGAAGAAATTCAAGAGAAACTTGAATACAATCAGCGTTCACTTGCTTATGAGCGAATTTACAAAACGATGAAGCTCGATAAATGGCTTTGGGGACACGATGATGAAGATTTTACAAGATTTTCTATGAATGTTCTCAATTCACAAGAGTTGCATTATATTGCACAGAATTTCGTAACTGCTATGTTTCATTAAAAGATAAAAATATAAACCCTACAGGTAATGCTTGTAGGGTTAAGGTGTTTTCGCAAAGGAGTAACAATTTTATGTCAAAAGAAAAGCTTTATACAATAACAATTGAAATGGAAGATGAAGACATAGGATGTGAGTCTGCAACAGTTTCAATCAAGGTTAAGGACAAATACAATGATACTTTGAAAAATGTTGAAAGCAAAATCAATGATGCTTTCAATGATTATGATAACTGGGAAGAAGGTTCGGCAGATTTCCGTGCAGACGGTTGGTGTATTGAAACCTTTATTGAATATCTTAAACAGCGTTTTCCCGATTGGGCTATTCAATACATAAACTCAGACTTAACGATATGTCTTTCTTCTTAATGATAGGAGATTTATTATGAAAAAAAAGAAAAATATTTTTACAACAAAGGTTTCTGTTTTAAGAAGCATTAAGCCGTATTGGTTATATCTTATTCTTATTGGGAAGAAAACCATTGAAATCGGCAAATCTCGCCCTCAATCAGAAAACTGGGATGGTAGAGTTTTTCTCTATTGCAGTCAGGATATGAGGTCATTTAAACGCATACCGAAGCAAGACCAAGAATGGATGCGTCAGTATCTCGGCAAGGTTGCTTGTATGTTCATTTGCAATGAGATTGAAGAATACCAGCAGTATGCTCTTTCTATGAAAACCGAATACGACACAAAAGTTCTCAATTCATTGATTGAGCGTTCACAAGTTTCTTCTGACGAGTTGCGTGAATACACGATTAACCTCGGTCCATTTGACTCTATCTATGGCTGGCAGATAAATGGTATGGTTCAGCACGGTTTTCCAAAAGAACTCAACGAATTTCATCAACGCGGATATTTTGCTATGTATGAAAAGTATCGCAAAGCGGATGATGTGGAGAGCTTTGAAAAGCATTATGAAGAACTTTACCAAATCAAACGCCCACCACAGACTTATTGTTATGTAGAGGTGGCGTGATTATGAATAAAGCTCTTTTAATGTCTATAAACCCTTATCAGTGCCTTAATATAGCTAATGATAAGCAGTCGATAATTCCTACGAAAATAAAACCAAAGCTCACTTTTCCTTTTAAGGTTTATATCTATTGTACCAATGGTAAGCCGATTTTGGGAAGATGTCTATTAGACAATAGCCTTAAAGAAACACCTGAAACAGATTTTGATAACTATAATCGAGATACTTTGTTTAGGGCGAATGGCAAAGTCATAGGCGATTTTGTGTGTGACACCATTATCACAGACAAGACATTCGGACACGATGCTCTTTTTAATGCGGCGGCGTGTATGACCGATGCTGAAATAGCTTCTTACTGTATAAACAATGAAACTTATGGTTTGCATATCTCACATCTTGAGATTTATGACTGCCCAAAAGCATTATGTGAATTACATACAGTTGACAAAGACGCAGTAAGGCGTTGCGGTCATAGACATCAAAGTTATTGTTCTGCTATGTGTAATAGTGGATACATAAAAAATGGTTTTTACTGCGACAGAACTGCTGATTGGTGTACTCAATGCACAACAAAGCCAATTACAAAAGCTCCATCATTTTGGTGCTATGTTGAGGAGTTGAAATAATGGGCAGAATAGAAGTAGATACTTCCAAATGTAACAAATGTGCTCATAAATGGGTATGCGAAAAAAGAACCTGTGCCGAGTGTGATGGTGGTTACACTTGTGACGAATGTGAACTTTACTGTACTTACAACGGTTGCCCCGATGTAGAGAACTGTGAAAGTTTCCTTGACGAAAATACGCTGGTTACTTCTTTAAGTGACAGTAAAAAGTCTTGGGTGGTTGTTTATAGACCAGAGGGTGAATATCCTCGAATTCGTCACTTAATCGCCATAACAGGTACTTACAAAGAAGAAGAGTTCAAAGAATGGTATTATAAAAGTTTCAACAAGCTTGATGGCGACGCTTTTAAACATTGCCGTACACAAAATGAGAAACAAACATTCATTGACTCACTAAATTAAAAAATCCCCTGTATCGAAAGGTGCAGGGGATAACAAAAAATGAAAGAAGGTAAAATTATGGCAAAAGTATATATTGCAGGTCCAATTACTGATGAACCTAATTTTGAGCAAAAATTCAGTTCTGCTGAAAAAATGCTTATTAAAAAAGGTCACGCTGTTATCAATCCTTGCAAAAATCTCGGTTTTGATTATAAAGACTACATAGATATGGGTCTTTGTGAACTTATGAAATGTGACACAATCTATCTTTTAGAAGGTTGGGAGCGTTCAAAAGGGGCAAAACTTGAGTTGCAGTATGCGAAAACAGTTGGTTTGTCTATATGGGGTTCTTTTACATCTCGAAAAGCGGTAACATTTGAAGAGTTCAGCCATTGTTGTCCGTTCTTTAACTCTAAAATTGGCGATGGGTATGGTTGCGACCATCCTTCACAAGAAGAAAAAGACACAGATGCAGAAGGCGAAGAATATGGTAAATGTTATTGTTGCTCCTGCCCTTTGGGTATTGAAGCCGAACAAGAAGATTTAACCGCAAAAGAAATCGACTGGGATGGAATGTGCGAAGATGGTGAAGTGACCGAAGGAGAATATTTGCTTGTCGATGTCGGTGAAGAAGCTACTGAAGACCAAAAAAATGCGTTGTATTCTTATGAAAGATATATGCACCGCTATGATAAAAAGTGGTTGGATGAACACGGCATCCCCAATCATTTAGTAGAATAAGAAAGAAGGTATATTATGGAACATTGTAACAATTGTTTACATAAAGAAGTTTGTGAAAACTTTAGAAATAATATTTGTTCCTCTTGTAAAGAACGACATCAGGAATATGTTATGAATGAAAATGGCACTTGCTATTTTTACGAAGAAAAAGAACCTTGTAATATAGGTGATATTATATGGGATAAAGATGGTACTCCATTAAAGGTGCTTACCATTGAAAAATTCCCAAAAGATATTCACTTGCATTGCGAAATCTGGACTCCAAAAGGTGGAAGAAAGACTGTGTGTGTTGGTAAAAAGTCAATCGGCAGAACTGTTTTCTTAACTGAAGAGTCTTTTCTTGAAAGACAGAAGTTCTTAAAAGAAAAGGGGAGTAAACAATGAAAAAGTTAACAATAATTCGTTTAACTGAAATGATTAACGAAAGCAAAGTTGTTCGCTTGAGTGATTATTCTCAAAGAGGACTTGCTGAAGAACTTTACAACAAAGGTGTGAGAATTCCACCTATAAATGTTGGAGATTATCTCTGGACTGACATTGGTGAAGAAGATGAAATCGTAATCGGTAAGGTTAAGGTGGTTTCTGTTACCCAGACTGAAAATGGTTATGATATTTGTCTTGGCGAAGGTTTAGGAGAAAACTATCGTAACACAGAAGAAGATATTGATAATGGTGATTTCTTCAGAACTGAAGAACTTGCACAAACTCACTTGAAAAAGTGTGA
>JAZNZX010000069.1:0-16308 GCA_045595185.1 Candidatus Fimenecus sp.
GTAGCTCAGCAGGTAGACAGCGGCTTTAAGACAACGGCAGGGTATTATGATATTATTATCGGCCCCTCCGGTTCATCTACTCAACTTGCGATGAACACAATGTTCTTTACAGAAAAGCCGCTCGGCACCATATCTTATGATTATGTTGAGAAACTCGAAAAGGATATGCGTGTAAATAAGGTCGTACCCTTTACTATGGGAGACTCCTATAATGCGGCTAAAATTGTCGGTACAACTCCCGATTTCCTTGAGGGTAAAACTTTAGCCGAAGGCGAGATGTTCGCTGAGAAGTTCCAATGTGTTGTGGGTGCGGCTGTTGCTGAAAAGTACTCGCTTACAATAGGCTCTGAGCTTATTACTTCACACGGACTTACAGGTGAGGGACACGCTCATGAGAGCAATCCCCTTACAGTAGTAGGCATACTCAAAGAAACAAAGACTGCCTATGACAATGTGCTTTTTACACCCCTTGAAACTGTATGGGCAACCCATGACCACGGTGAAGAAGACCACGATGAACACGAAGAAGAAGCTCACGAGCATCACGGTGATGTGTGTGCAATTCTCGTCAAGAGTAAAAGCTTCAACGCTTACAGTCAGCTTTCGGCAGAGTACGGTGAAAACTCAAAGCTTCTCGTTATCAATCCGTCAGAAGTTCTGAGGGAAGTTTTGGAAAATGTCGATATGAGCACCACGATAGTTTACATACTTTGCATAATAATCCTCATAATGAACATCTTTATCATTTCGGTTATCACTCTTCTAAACATGTATGACTCGAAAAAAGAAATTGCACTTATGCGACTTATAGGTATCGGTATGAATAAGATTAATCTTGTATACATCATTCAGAATGGCATCATCGGTCTGATTTCTACAATACTCGCCTTTGCTGCTTCAAGGCTTTGTCTTGTGCTTATGGGTGGTTATGTATCTTCAATGGGCATTGTTCTTGATACGGCAAAAATCTATCCCGTTGAGTTGATGATTATGGCTGTTGTATTTGTCATAAGTGTGCTTCCAACCGTTATCTGTACGGTGAATATGTCTAAAAAGGACGGTATTTCACAATGAAAAAAGTAATCTCATTAATTCTTATATCCTGTTTTGCTGTGTTTGTTTTTGCTTCCTGCGGTAATGATAACGGCGGTGATGAAATCATCGACAATACCCTGAGTTTCTCTCAGGCTAACAGTGTTGAAGCTATGCAGAAGCTTGACGGTAAGCAGGTAAACATCATTGGCTATATGTCAACCCTTTCACCGATTAACGGCAGTTTTATGTATCTGATGAATCTGCCTTATCAGAGCTGTCCTTTCTGTGTGCCAAACACAACACAACTTTCAAACACAATGGCTGTTTATGCTAAAAGCGGTGACTCTTTTGAGTTTACCGACAGAGCTATAAAAGTTACGGGTACCCTTGAGTTCGGTGACTATACCGACGAATACGGTTATGAATACGGTTACAGAATCACTGATGCAACCTATACCGAAGTTGATACAAGCGAAATGTCTGACAAGATGAAGTTGTGGCAGCAGCTCGCTTCAACAAATGTAATCAGCGATGTTTATAATATGTATGAGTATGTAAACTTCCTTTGTTTTTGGCCTACATATACTGCTGAATTTGAGGGTGGCAAAGACTACCTGTACCCGACCGATGCAATCAATTTCATCGAAACTGAAGGGGCTCAATTTAATTACGGCTATGCTGAAGGCTATTTCGATTCTATGATAAATACTATCGAAGAAGTAAGCACTACAGATTTTATAACTCTTGTTGAAAATATCAAAAAGGCCAAGTCACTTGCAGAGCGTGCTTTGGCAGACCTTGAGGCTGAAGAATATGCAACAACTACCGAATACAGCGGTTCATTCAATGACGGCAGAAGTCAGTATAAGATGAATAATGCTGATACATACGAAAAAGAAATGGAAGCTATTTACAGAGAGTTTTCAGAATGGCTTGCTGAGTGGGAGATTTAAACAGAAATAAACAATGGTTCAGATTTGGGTAGTACTGCCAAAAATCGACGAATTTCGGCAGAAGTTCGTCGATTTTACTTTTTACCTCTTCACTATTCGCTCTTCACTAACCTTTCGGGTCGATTTTTGGCGAAGTAATAGGTAAGAAGGAATAGTGAATAAGTTAGGGCGGGACACCCGCACCTGATTGTAATTACAGATTAAGTGTGATATAATTATCCTGGAAATAAGACTTTACGGAGATGATTCAATGGATAATCTTGTTATAAACAACAACGAGCTGTTATTAATGCGATATACAGAGCTTGTACGCATTACTCCCTGTGGCAAGAATGCAATTCGTTTTCAATCTTTTCCTGATTGTCAGGTAATTGATGAAAACTATACTCTTATGCCACAAAAGGCAGATGCGAAAATCGAGGAGTTTGAGCATTATGTAACCCTTACTTGTGGCACATTAAAAGTTAAACTTGAGGGTAATGGAAAGCTCACTTTCTTTGTGAATGAAAAGAAAATCCTTGAAGAAAAACCTGAACTCACATTCAATAGCAATTTCCGCCATTTTGATAACAAGGGAAGCGGTCTGTGGAGCGCAAGAGTTACCTTTGAGCCCAATAAGGACGAACACTTCTTTGGCCTCGGTCACAGCTGGGACAATGAATTTGATTTAAAAGGTTCTTCAATAGACATCCGTAATGTGAACGCTAAATGTACAATGCCTTATGTTTATTCATCTCTCGGTTATGGCTTTTTGTGGAACAATCCTTCAACAGGTCTTTGTGAGCTTTCAAATAACCGTACTCGCTGGAGTTGTGACTGTTGTAAATTCATGGACTTTGTTGTTATGGCAGGTACACCTAAAGAGGTTTGCACCACACTTTCCGATTTGACAGGTTATGCGCCGAAAATGCCTGAATGGGCTACAGGATTCTGGCAGAGCAGACTTCGTTACGAAACGCAGGAAGAATTGCTCTCAGTGGCAAGAAAATACAAGGAACTGGGTATACCTCTTTCTGTAATAATAGCTGACTATTTCCATTGGACAGAGCAGGGAGATTATAAATTTGACCCGAAATACTGGCCAGACGTAAAGGCTATGACCGAAGAGCTTCACGGTATGAATACAAAACTGATTGTGTCTATGTGGCCCACAATAAATGAGCACAGCGAAAACTACTGGCATATGAGAAACAACAATATGCTTATGCGTACAGCTCACGGACCCGACAGAGTATTTGACTTCTACGGCTGGCAGAATGAAATTGACGTTACCAATCCCGCTACAAGGGATTTTGTGTGGAGCAAACTTAAGGAAAACTACATAGACAACGGTGTAGATGCTCTTTGGTTTGACGAGGCAGAGCCTGAAATCCACCCCGAACATTTTGATAACCTTATCTGGTATAAAGGCAGAGCCGATATGGTGGCGCTTTTGTACCCATATTACTACTCAAAAATGGCGTATGACGGCTTTAAATCCATTGGCAGAGATGACATAATCACTCTTACTCGTTGTGCATATTTAGGTAGCCAGAAATTTGGTTCTCTTGTGTGGTCGGGTGATATTGAATCCACGTTTGAAAGCCTCGCTTGTCAGGTTAAAGCAGGGCTTAATATGGCAATGTGCGGAATCCCTTGGTGGAATACTGATATTGGTGGATTTTACGGTGCTGACATCACAAGCGATTACTTTAAAGAGCTTATTGTACGTTGGTTCCAATTCGGACTTTTCAGCCCCGTTATGCGACTTCACGGTTCCCGTAACAGACACTTTGAACCGACGCCGGGACTTAAAGAGCCGAGCGGCGATCCTAATGAAATTTGGAGCTTTGGTGAAGAAAATTTTGAAATTCTTACAAATCTGATTATCATTCGTGAAAAGCTAAGACCATACATTAAAAGTCAAATGGATATTGCCAGTGAAAAAGGCTATCCCGTAATGCGACCAATGTTTTTTGAGTATCCCGATGATGAAACTTGTTACACACTTGAAACACAGTATATGTTCGGTGATGATATCATCTTCGCGCCAATCGTAGAACAAGGACAAACAATAAAAACCGTGTATATTCCTGACGGAGAATGGATTCTCACAAAGGATAAAAAGGTTTATACAAAAGGCACTTATGAAATAACGGCAGAGATTGACGAGTTTATAGCATTTGTAAAATTAGGCTCAGATGTAATTGAATGTTTTGAATAAAAAATAATGTAAATTTATATTTAAAGAGGTGATTATTATGGTTAAAGAATTTTCAAAATATCTTTTCTGCTATTTTGTTGGCAATCGTCCTCATGAAGAGCGCGTTCATTTTGCTGTTTCAAAGGACGGATACAACTTTACTGCAGTTAATGAAAATAAGCCCATAATAATTCAGACTAAAGGGAAAAAATGTTGCCGAGACCCTTTTATCTTTCGTGATAATGATGGCGTTTTTCATATAATCGCAACAGATATGAAAAGTGAAGAAGGTTGGGTAAACAACAACTCAATGGTTATGTGGGATAGTGTTGACCTTGTACATTGGACAAACGAAAGAATAATTGATTTTTCAAACTTTGAAGAAACAAAAAATGCTAATAGAGTGTGGGCACCACAAGTCATATTTGATAAATTCAAAAATGAATATATGGTTTATTGGACTCACAACAACGCGGACGATGACCTTGATACAATCACGTGGTATGCGTATACAAAAGATTTTCATACCTTTACCACTCCACCACAAGTGCTTTTCAAGCCAAAAAGCGGAATGTGTGCCATTGATGCCGATATAATAGAGCATAATGGAAAGTATTATCTGTATGAGGCAGACGGCGAAAAAGAAGCAATTTGCTATTGTGTGGCAGACAGACCTGATGGTCCGTATTATGAGCCCGATTCTAACAAGGTTTCGGTTGCTGATACCGCACTGGAGGGCAACTGTATTTATAGAATACTTGGTACAGATAAGTTTGTTATGATTGCTGACCAATTCCAAAAGGGTGGATATTTTATGCAAGAAACAATAGATTTGATGAATTTCAGTAAAGTCGATGAAAGCAGATTTTCCCTTAATCATCTGAACCCTCGCCACGGCTCTGTTCTTTATATTACCGAACAGGAGTATGAGCTTTTGGTAAATTTACGGTTCTAAAATGAGACGTACTGCCAAAAATCGACGAATTTCGACAGAAGTTCGTCGATTTTACTTTTTACTTCTTCACTATTCACTCTTCACTAACTTTCGGGTCGATTTTTGGAAGGTAATAAGTAAGAAGTAATAGTGAAAAAGTGATGCGGGACACCCGCACCCGATTGTAAATACAATTTATATGTGCTATAATCGGTTCGACAAATTAGAATTTGACGAGGTAATATTATGATTACATATTCGATAATTATGTTTTTGACAGCGACACTTTTTGTTGTGATAGGTGTTGCAATATATCGGGGAAAAACCAATTTGATTCATGATTATCATCAAACAAACGTTACCGATAAATCCGCATATGGAAAATCTTTCGGAAAAGCTATGTTTGTTATCTCAACGGCACTTTTGCTTAGCGGAATAGTAAGTCTGCTGGGAGATTCGGAAAAGATTACATTGGTCGCGGTTGCAGTATTAATTGTTGGATTAATAATCGGATTTATCTGCATTTTTTGCGTGCAGAAAAAATATAATAACGGTGTTTTCTGATTGACAAATTCCAATTTATTGGGCTGTTTTGAGTGATTTCAATTTTTGACAAAAACAAGTTGTAAACACAAAAAACAAAGACACGCAATAGCGTGTCTTTGTTTTTTATCCAATCCGAAGGATTGGTATGTAATCACGCGACAGCGTGTATATAATCGCCGTAGGCGTATGTCATTAGCGCAGGTACATTCTTCCTTCGGATTGATTACATACCTTTCTACGAAAGGATTACATACATCACTTCGTGATGATTACATTCCGTCTTCGACGGATTACATACAAGGCTTCGCCTTGATTTTTTTATTTTAGGTTGATATAATATTTTTAAAGGTGATTGCTAATGGAAACAGTATTATATGAATACACTTTCAATTTTGAGAATATTTGTTTGTGTTTTATCCCTCTCGTAATAGGTGTCGTATTTTTAGCAAATTCAATCAAACAAGCTCGACAAAAAGCGAAAAATAAAGGATGGGATGGTTTTGTTGATTCATTCTTTAAATACGTCGGTTTTGTTGTTGGACCATTATGCATTTTTTTGTTTTTTACTATCTTTATTGGAGTGCTATTTGAACATAAGGATTATGTCGAGTTGATAGACAACAATGAGGTCTGTGTAATTGAGGGCTATGTTGAAGAATATCATCCAATGCCATATGAAGGTCATGATACTGAACACTTTGAAATTGAGGGTGTTTACTTTGAATATTCTGATTACACTATAATGAATGGTTACAATATCAGTGCATCTCACGGTGGAGTAGTAACACATAATGGTCAATATTTGAAGATTAAATATGTAACCGAAAAGTATGACGGAGAAGATAATAATATTATTTTATACATATCCGAAATTGGCGAAAAAACAATAGATGATGTAACACTTAATTATGGAAAATTTATCCAAGTAAAATAATTGCTTTAGTAAGAATTATATTTCCGAATATTTCTTTTTTAGTTTTTGATAAATTAATACACAAGGTTTTAAAGTGAGACGTACCTCCAAAAAAGAGAAGCTTGAAAAAGCTTCTCTTTTTTATCCAATCCGAAGGGTTGGTATGTAATCGCCACTAGGCAAATGGATTGATTTTCCCTCGATTGTAATTTAGCAATAGATATGTTATAATCATCACGATAAATAAGAATTTTTAGGTGAACAGATGATAAAACATATTGCAAATATAGTCACAGGTTGTCGTATTTTGGGTAGTGCTTTGTTGTTGTTCTTTCCTGCGTTTTCATTGGAATTTTATGTCATCTATATCCTTTGTGGTTTTAGTGATATGATAGATGGCACTATTGCAAGAAAGACAAATAGCACCAGTGATTTTGGCTCTAAATTGGATACTGTGGCTGATATTACATTTGTTGCAACAGCTCTGATTAAATTTTTGCCAACAATTCATATCCATTTATTGTTATGGATATGGGGTCTTGTAATCGCAATTATCAAAATTAGTAATATCATATGGGGATATATTTCTAAAAAACAATTTATATCCCTACATACTATAATGAACAAGATTACGGGATTGTTATTGTTTCTTTTGCCTTTGACAATATCATTAGTAGATTTGAATTACAGTTTAATAGTTGTTTGCTGTTTTGCTACATTTTCTGCCATTCAAGAAGGCGTTTATGTTATAAAAATAGTAAGAACAAATAAAACAAGTTAAAATTTGTCGGGATGAACAACTAATTTGGTAGGTCATTCTGAGCGTAGCGAAGAATCTCTCCAACGGTAATATATTAACCAACAGAGATTCTTCGTCACTTCGTTCCTCAGAATGACACAGACATTCAAACATCCCGACAAACTCCAATTTATCTATCTATTGCTAAATTAAGCTTTAAATACAGAAAAACCGATGTATCGAAATACATCAGCTTTTACATTTTGTTATTCAAATGTTTTGAGGAATTGTTTGTACGAGAAACTCATTTTTATAGCTTCTTAAGTTCATAGTCTTTTTTGTTTAATTCTTCAACCAAAGTTTTGTTATCAGTAATCTCTTTATTAAACCAAATTCCGCCTGTTCCTAAATCGTCGATTTCGTGATAATCAGAACCTGATGTGACCATAAGGTCATATTTTTTTGCCCACATTTCTGCAACATCGTTATTTGAATTGTGTCTTGGATTTCCGTTATAAATCTCAATACCGTCAATGAACTTTGGATTTGTAACTTTCATACCAAATCTGAACGGATGTGCCTGAAAAACAAGGAAACTATTTTTTTGGCAAAGTTCATAGAATTTTCTAATGTTTAAGTTGAGTAAATCAGGTGTGTTATAAAGAAATTCTTCGGTAATTCCGTAAACAAGATAGTCGTTGTCACCCTCGCTTGTTCTGAAACGAAGCTCCATACCCAAAAGCACAGGAATACGACCGTCTGCTGTTTTAAGTGCTGATTTGTATCCGCGAAGGAAGAAATCAACCTTCTTTTTCCATGATAACAACTCTCTACCATATTTCATATATGTTGACGGACTTAAATGGTCTGTAACAACAATTCCGTCATAACCTGCTTTGATATATTCTTCAACAGCAATTTTAGCCTTAACATTAGCACAGTTGCTTGTATCTTTTGTGTGAAAGTGCATTTCATATAAATATTTTTTCAAAATAATACCTCTATTCCGGAAAAACAAAATTTACATATGTATTATATACCTTTTTATCGTTAAAGTCGATAATTTTTTTGACGAAATTTCAAGAAAATTCTATTTGAAAAATAGGAGGTTTTGTATTATTATATATAACAGATGTTTTTATATGTATCTGGAGGGATATTATGAGTTGTAATTGTCAAAAAACAACGGATTTTTCACTTCTTGAACCTTGCCTTGAAAAGTATGCGGCAGTTCCCGGAAGTCTTATAACAATATTACAGAACGCACAGGAAATATACGGATATTTACCTGTTGATGTAATTCTTCATATTTCACAAAGGACAGGAATAAAAGTAACAAAAATTATGGGTGTTGCAACCTTCTATTCACAGTTCCGTTTACAACCTGTTGGCAAGTATCTCATTATGCTTTGTCAGGGTACAGCTTGTCATGTTAACGGTTCATTACAGATTGAAAAGGTAATAAATGAATATCTTGGAATTAAAGACGGTGAAACAACTGAAGACGGACTTTTTACACTTAAAAATGTTGCTTGTCTTGGTTGTTGCAGTCTTTCTCCCGTTATGATGATAAATGATGATACATATGGTTCATTAACACCTGAAAAAGCAGTTGCTGTTTTTAAGGAGTTACAGGAAAAAGCAAGGGAGGAAGTATAATGAAAATTGCAGTCGGACAAGGTAGCTGCGGTATTGCTGCAGGGGCTATGAAAGCCTATGAAGTGCTTAATTCCAACCTTGATTTGAATAATAATCAGTTGACAGTAACAGGTTGTATAGGTATGTGTTACCTTGAGCCTATTGTTGATGTCTATATGGAAGATGGACTTCATCGTTTTGTTAAAGTCAATGGTGAAATTGCAGAAAAAATCGCCATAGCAATCAACAATAATGATTTGTCTTCTGTTAAGGAATTTGAAATTTCCGATGATGATAAGCAGTTTTTAGATAAACAGACAAGAATAGCTTTGCGTCATTGTGGTGTTATAAATCCTGAAATTATAGAAGACTACACAAATGACGACGGATATAAAGCACTTAATAAAGTTCTTACAACAATGTCACCTGAAGATGTAATTGAAGAAATCAAAATTTCAGGTCTTGCAGGTCGTGGTGGTGCAGGCTTCCCGACTTGGTTCAAGTGGATTGCTGCTCGTCAGTCAACAGGGGATAAAAAATATCTTATCTGTAATGCTGATGAAGGTGACCCGGGTGCATTTATGGACAGAGCTGTTATTGAGGGTGACCCGCATAACCTTATTGAAGGTATGCTTATTGGTGCTTACGCAATAGGAGCTTGCGAAGCGATTGTTTATGTCCGTGCTGAATATCCTCTTGCAATTCGCAGACTTCAAAATGCCATAGACCAGGCAAAAGCAAAAGGCTTTATAGGTCAAAATATAATGGGCACAGACTTCTCTTGTGATTTCAGAATCAAAGCAGGTGCAGGTGCGTTCGTATGTGGTGAAGAAACTGCACTTATTGAATCTCTTGAGGGTTCTCGCGGTATGCCAAGACTTAAGCCACCATTTCCTGCACAGTCAGGTTATTGGCATAAGCCGTCAAATATTAACAATGTTGAAACATTTGCCAATGTAAGTTGGATAATACTCAATGGTGGCAACGCTTTCTCATCAATGGGTACTGAAAACAGCAAGGGTACAAAGGTTTTTGCTCTTACAGGTAAAATCAAACGCGGTGGCCTTGTTGAAATTCCAATGGGTAAAACGCTTCGTGATGTAATTTTTGACATTGGTGGTGGCATTAAAAACAATAAGAATTTCAAGGCAGTACAGATGGGTGGCCCGTCAGGCGGTTGTATCCCTACTGAATTACTTGATACTGTAATTGACTATAAAGCACTTTCTCAGACAGGTGCAATTATGGGTTCAGGTGGTATGGTCGTCATGGACGACAGCACTTGTATGGTTGAAATGGCTCGGTTCTTCCTTGATTTTACTGCAAAGGAATCTTGTGGTAAATGTGTTCATTGTCGTCTTGGAACAAAGAGAATGCTTGAAATTCTTACTCGTATTACAGAAGGTAACGGTAAAGAAGATGACATAGAACTTCTTGAAGAACTTTGTCTTGCGATTAAGGACGGTGCATTGTGTGGACTTGGACAAACAGCACCAAATCCGGTTCTTACAACACTCAAATACTTTAAAAATGAATATATTGAGCATATTGTGGCTCAAAAATGTCAGGCACACGAATGTACAAGCCTTCGTCGTTACGAAATCAACGCTGATGCTTGTAAGGGTTGTACTCTCTGTGCTAAAAAATGTCCTGTCGGTGCAATTAGTGGCACAGTTAAAAAACCACATATTATTGATATGGAAAAATGTATAAAATGTGGCAACTGTGTATCAGTTTGTCGTTTTAACGCTGTGGAGGTGAAATAATTGAGTATTGCATTAACAATTGACGGTAAAAAGATAATCGCAGAAGAAGGCTCAACAATACTCAATGTTGCCACACAGAACGGAATAAAAATTCCTAATCTTTGTTATGATGGCAGAGTTGAACTTTACGGTGCTTGTGGTCTTTGTACAGTAGAGGTTGAAGGTGTTCCTAAGCTTCTTCGTGCTTGTTCAACAAAAGTAAGCGATGGTATGGTAGTACATACTCAGACAGAAAGGATTAAAGCATCTCGCAAGGTGGCTCTTGAGCTTTTACTCTCTGACCATACAGGTGACTGTGTTGCACCTTGCAGTAAGGCTTGTCCTGCAGGTACAGACTGTCAGGGTTATGTTGGTCTAATTGCCAATGGTGAATACACGGAGGCAGTTAAACTTATTAAAGAAAAATTGCCACTTCCTGCATCAATCGGACGAATTTGTCCACATCCTTGTGAGAAAAATTGTCGTAGGCAGTATGTTGATGAGCCTGTTTCAATTGCATTCCTTAAAAGCTTTGTAGCAGATGTTGACTTGAATGGTGATACATATATTCCTGAAATCGAACCTGACACAAATAAAAAGGCTGCAATTATCGGTGGTGGTCCTGCAGGTCTTACTGCAGCATATTTCCTTCGTAAACAAGGTCATAGTGTAACGATTTTTGAGCAGATGCCAAAAATGGGTGGTATGCTTCGTTATGGTATCCCTGAATACAGACTTCCAAAAGCAGTTCTTGACAAAGAAATAAAACTCATTGAAGATATGGGTGTTACACTCAAAAATAATGTAAATATCGGAAAAGACATCAGTTTTGAAGAAATCAAGAACGATTTTGATGCTACTCTCGTTGCAATCGGTGCTTGGAACAGCAGTAAAATGCGAGTTCAGGGTGAAGAACTCGATGGTGTTTGGGGCGGTATCGACTTTCTTCGTGAAGTAGCACTCGGAAACAAGCCCCCAATCGGCAAAAATGTTGCAGTCTGCGGTGGCGGTAATACTGCAATGGATGCTTGTAGAGTAGCAGTCCGTCTTGGTGCAGAAAATGTATATGTTATTTATCGTCGTACAAAGGACGAAATGCCCGCTGACCCACAAGAAATCCTTGAATCAGAAGAAGAAGGAGTTATCTATAAATTCCTTACAAATCCTATTGAATTTACAGGTGAAAACGGAAAACTCAATGGTGTGATTCTTCAAAAAATGAAACTTGGAGAGCCTGACGCAAGTGGTCGTCGTAGTCCTGTTGCAATTGAAGGTGAAACCGAAGAAATTAAACTTGATGCTGTTATTATGGCAATCGGTCAGTATCCGAATCTCAATGGTTTTGAGTCACTTGAAGCAACTCGTAAAAACACAATTTCAGCTGATGAAAGCCGATTCACAACATCAGTTGACGGTGTATTCGCAGTAGGCGATGCCACAAATAAAGGTGCAGATATTGCAATTGCAGCAATAGGTGAGGCGCAAAAAGCATCTGTTGTAATTGACAGATACTTGAATGGTGAAACAGTAGGTTACAAAAAGCCATATTTCGTTGAGCGAGATAGCAAGGATATTGACTATTCAAAATTTGAAAAATCAGAACGTGCAAAGATGCCACATATGACACCTGCTGACAGAAAAACAAACTTCAAGGAAGTTAATTTCGGTTTTACTGAAGAAATGGCTAAAAAAGAGGCTAATCGTTGCCTTGAATGTGGTTGTCACGATTACTTTGAATGTAAGCTTATCTCTTATGCAAACGATTATGATGTTAAACCATCTCGTTTTGCAGGTGAAAAGCATAACAGAAATCAGGAAAATGCAAATGATTTAATAGCAAGAAATACAGATAAATGTATCCTTTGTGGACTTTGCGTTCGTGTATGTGAAGAAGTAATGGGTAAATCTGCAATCGGCCTTATAAATCGTGGTTTTAATACCTATGTTGAGCCTGAACTTGGCAAACATCTTAAGGAAACAGATTGTATCGGTTGTGGTCAGTGTGTTGCACTCTGTCCGACAGGTGCATTACGCGAAAAAACTGCATTTACAAAGAGTGTTCCTGTTAAAGAAAACTCAAAGATAAGCATTTGTACAAACTGTTCAAATCTTTGCAGTGTTGATTACCGTTATATCGGCTCAACGGTAACTCGTGCTTTACCTGTCGATAATGGTATCCTTTGTAAAGGTGGTCGTTTCAGCGTACTTAACGAGCAGAAAGTCACAACTGATTTCGATGAATTACTCAATTCTGATACAATCGTAATCGGTGGAGAAGTTTCAACAGAAACAGCATTTGTTCTCAAAAAATATGCAGAAGAAAATAAAAAGCAAATCTTTACAACTGCAAAAGAAACCGATGCAAACTACTACGGAATTTCAAAACTCAACATTCAACAGTATAACGGTAGTTGTGAAAATGCAATAGAAACTTCTGCCTACAACGAAAACGGAACATTCTTCGATAAATATGGTAATAAGAGAGTGCAAAATGCAATTTTCAAGACACAAAACTTTGCAGACTATGTAAATAGCAAACTCAATACACCATATAGTGATTTAACTGCCGAAGCAGAAAAAACAGTCAATGCAACATCAACTGGCAGAGTCACCAACGAAGAAATCATCAACGCAAGTAAACTTTTTTAAATTCAAAATTCAAAATCCAAAATGTAGGGGCGATTCACGAATCGCCCTTTTTCATACCTTGCTTTTTGTAGGGGTCGGCGTCTCGACGCCCCATCATCACGCGTAGTGGCAAAGCCTCCCTTGTCAAAGGGTGTGGGCATCCGGTGGATGCCGAATTAGCGCTGTCTGAGCCGGCAGGCGAGTAATGAGGGGAACCACCGTAGGTGGTGGGATTCTGCTACGCCTGCTTTGTCATTCTGAGGTAGCGAAGAATCTCTCCAATGATAACAAATCAATCTATAGAGATTCTTCGTCGCTTTGTTCCTCAGAATGACACTAACCTTAGACATCCCTATAAACTCCAATTTATATAACCAAAATCTAATTATTTTTTTCTATTAACAAATTATTTACAAATATTTCCTTGACATTTTTTAGAAAAGAATGTATATTATTTAATAGAGTTAGCACTCTAATGTTGAGAGTGCTAAACTGAGTAAAAGAGGTGACAAAATGCAACTCAGCGAGAGAAAAGAAAAAATCCTTGCTGCCATTGTTGAATGGTATATCGCGACAGGCGAGCCTGTCGGTTCAAAAACCTTGCTTGAGTATATCCGCATACCCGTGTCATCTGCCACTATTCGTAATGAAATGGCTGAGCTTTCCCGATTAGGCTTTATTGAACAACCTCATACATCGGCAGGACGAATTCCGTCACAAATTGGTTATCGTTATTATGTTGATAAGCTTATGAACCGATATGAACTGCCAATCAACGAAAAACGACTTATTGAGGCTCGTCTTTCAGATGCAGGTGGTGAACCGCAACAGATTCTTGAACAGGCCGGTCAGGTTTTGGCCGAACTTACAAACTGTGCAGTCGTTTCAACAACACCAACTGATGAAAACGCAGTAATCCGTCGCGTTGAACTCGTTCCACTTGGAACACATACTGCTATGATGGTTATGCTTTCATCATCGGGAATACTCAAAAGCCGAGTTTGCCGAACAGATAGTGAAATGAACCTTGAACTCATTGAAACCTTTTATAATATCGTTTCAAAGCATTTTATCGGCAAATCAGCAAGTGAAGTGAGCATAGCACTCATTCAAACTCTTGCACTTTCATTAGGAAGTAAATCACTTGCAATTTCACCTTTACTTGTTGCACTTTCAGATTTAGCACAGCTAACTGAACAAACACAACTGCTTTTAGAGGGTCAGTCAAATCTGCTTAATTACACCGATTATCCAAATGCATATGAGCTTATGGAATTTTTAAGACGAGGTGAACCTTTGACCAACCTTTTCGCAGGTCATAAGGCAGAAAATAACACCAATGTTCTGATTGGTAAGGAAAACTTTTACCGTGAGCTTCAGGACTCAAGTCTTATTTACTCTCATTATGCTGTCGGTGGTAAGGATAGCGGTGCTTTGGGACTTATCGGTCCTACAAGAATTGACTATGCAAGACTTATTCCGAGTCTGAAATATTTAACAGAAATAGTGGGCAAAATTATGTCCGATACATTGGAGGATTAAAATGGCAAAAGAGAAAAAGACACCTGCTGAAGAAACAGTTGAAGAAGTTGTGGAAAATACAGAACCAACTGCAGAAGAAAAACTTACAGCAGAGCTTAACGAAACAAAAGATAAGCTTTTACGAGTAATGGCTGAATATGACAACTTCCGTAAACGTTCTCAAAAGGAAAAAGAAATGGCTTATGGCGATACAAAGGCAAGTACAATCGCAGAGTTTTTACCTGTATATGATAACTTTGTAAGGGCAATGAGTGCAGAGGCGACTGACCTTGACTCATTCAAAAAAGGTATTGAAATGATTTTCAATCAGTACGGTGAAACGTTCAAAAAACTCGGTGTTGAGTCCTTTGGCGAAAAGGGTGAAGAATTTGACCCTAATATCCACAATGCAGTAATGCACGGTGAAGACAAAGAACTTCCTGAAAACAGTATTTCAGATGTATTCACAACAGGTTATAAAATGGGGGACAGAATAATCCGTCCTGCAATCGTTAAGGTAGTAAACTGAGAAATCAGTAAATAATATAGTATATATCCATTTAGGAGGAATAAATTTATGGCAAAAGTAATTGGTATTGACTTAGGTACAACAAACTCATGTGTAGCTGTTATCGAAGGTGGCGAACCTGTTGTTATTGCTAACGCAGAAGGCGCAAGAACAACACCATCTGTTGTTGCTTTCTCAAAAACAGGTGAAAGAATGGTTGGTCAGACAGCAAAAAGACAGGCGATTACAAACCCTGATAAGACAATCGCATCAATCAAAAGACATATGGGCACTGACTACAAGGTAAACATTGACGGCAAAGATTATACACCACAGGAAATTTCAGCAATGATACTTCAGAAGCTTAAATCTGATGCTGAAGCTTACCTTGGTGCTCCTGTAACAGAAGCAGTTATCACAGTTCCTGCATATTTCACAGACTCACAGCGTCAGGCTACAAAGGACGCAGGTAAAATTGCAGGTCTTGAAGTAAAGAGAATTATCAACGAACCAACAGCAGCAGCTCTTGCCTACGGTATCGATAAGGAAGAAGACCAGAAGGTTATGGTTTATGACCTTGGTGGTGGTACATTCGACGTTTCAATTATTGAAATGGGCGACGGTGTTCAGGAAGTTCTTGCAACAGCAGGTAACAACCGTCTTGGTGGTGACGACTTTGACCAGAAGATTATTGACTGGCTCGCTGACGAGTTCAAGAAAGAACAGGGTATTGACCTTCGTAACGACAAAATGGCTATGCAGCGTCTTAAGGAAGCAGCAGAAAAGGCAAAGATTGAGCTTTCAGGTGTAACAACATCACAAATCAGCCTTCCATTCATCACAGCAGATGCAACAGGCCCTAAGCACCTTGAAACAACTCTTACAAGAGCAAAGTTCAACGAAATGACAGCAGACCTTGTTGAAGCAACAATGGGACCTGTTCGTCAGGCACTTTCAGACTCAGGT
>JAZNZX010000070.1:0-63699 GCA_045595185.1 Candidatus Fimenecus sp.
TAGGTCATTCTGAGCGTAGCGAAGAAGCTCTCGCATTTCATCAGTCACCCTGAGTGAAACGAAGGGTCTGTTAAAATAGGACAGAGATTCTTCGTCACTTCGTTCCTCAGAATGACACTAAACCTTAAACATCCCTACAAACTCCAATTTGCATATTTGCGATAACAAAAAGGCATAAAAAAATCGCCCTTTACGAGCGTAATGAACAGATATTTAAAATGTGATTATAAAAATGAAATAACCCTCGGAGTCGATGTTTCTTTACACATCTTTCACTGACTCGGAGGGTTATTTCTGTTCACTCTTGATATCTAACATCTTTTTATCTACCTCTCATTCTACAGATTTTCTTTTGTCTTCCTAACTTTGATTTTCAACTCCACTACACTCTTTACAGTCATCAATATTCTCGAAAAGCGAGACCCTTTAATGCATCAGAACCTAATTTTCAATTTTCGGAAGACTTTCGGTTGGTTCTTTATTAAAAACAAATTTTAGTTTGCAAGCACTTATCTATATAAATTTAATATTTGTTTTCGTCTGTGCTGCTTGCTACACCATTTAACTTCTTTTAAAACTAAACTCTGTTTCCTTTAAAAGAACCTTTGTGATTTACCTGTACATTGGAATCACCATTTCCTTTCTGTGTCTATAATATAACACAGAAAAAAGAGTTTTTCAATATGTAATTTTGTACAAAGTTGATAGTTTTCTTTTATTTAATACGGAGATTTTGTGTATATTGCCAATAAAACTTTTCAAAATCTATTGACTTTTAATAAAAAATTTGATATGCTAAATATAATGGGCGTCCGAAAAGACGCCCATTTTTATTTACTTGCTTCCTTTAAGAGTTTTAAAATCTTTTCTCTTGGGAATACATATTTTTTGTTACAGAAATGACAGCAAACTTCTGTGTGTTCATCTTCAGCCATTTCGCGAAGTCCGTCTGCTCCGGCACTAATAAGTGCTCTTGTTACTCTTTCAGTACTGCAATCGCATCTGTATTCAACATTTTCTTTGTCAAGGAGTTGCATAATAAATTCCGAAAGAACGGTTTTACAGATTTCTTCAGGAGTAAGTCCTTCAGCAAGCATTGTTGTAACAGGCTTGATACCCTCAAGGCTCTTTTCAACAAGTGAAATTGTGTCTTCACCTGCAGTCGGTAAAAGCTGAATTAAAAATCCGCCTGCCAAAAGCACTTCTTCCGTCTGCGGGTCAACAAGTACACCTAATGCGCAAACAGTAGGTGTCTGTTCACTTGTGGCATAATATGCTGTGATGTCCTCTGCAATTTCACCTGAAATAATAGGTGTCTGTGCACAGTAAGGCTCTTTCAAGCCTAAATCCTTGATAACCGTCAGGAAACCGTCTTTACCGACAGCACCTGAAACATCAAGCTTACCTTTATTGTTAAGCGGAAGATTAACTCGTGAATCACCAACATAACCCTTGACCTGCCCCTTTGAATTGGCAACAGCAACAACAGGGGAAGCAGGTCCACCGCCACTTATTTTAAGAGTGAGCGTATCTTTGTTACCCTTTAAAAGTACACCCATCATAGATGCACCTGTAATAAGTCGTCCCAAAGCAGCAGAGCAGACCTTTGAGGTATTGTGAATCTGTTGCATTTCTTTTACCATTTCTGTTGAATTAACAGCAAGACAGAACAAAGTACCGTCTTCTGAAATCATTCTTACAAGCTCGTTCATTTTAATTCATCCTTAAAAATAGTTTCAGTTTTTTTCGCTATAAATGTTATTCTTTCTGCGGTGTCACTTACCTGGTTGTCGCTGTAATCGTCAACTGTCCCCAAAAGAGTAAAACCACATTTTTTGATTATATCAATCATAACATCAATATTGTATGCATATTCTGAAAAGCTTTCGCTGTACCTTTCAAAAGTATCGTCATCTTCACTTTTTATAAAGAAATCAAGGTCAATATCGGTCTTTTCGTCTCGCTCATCATAAGAATTCTGCCATACACAATAAACTTCGTCCATATCATAGATAAATGTATTGTTGCCAAGAATATTTTTGTGCTTATACGGTGTATTCATATCGAAAATGAAAATTCCGTTCATATCCATAAAAAGAGAAACTTTGGAAATGGCTTTTTCAATCTTTTCTATACTGTCAATGTGATTGAATGTATCAAGGCTTGAAACGGCACATTGAATAGTACCATAAAGGTCAAGCTCTTCAGCCTTCTGACAAAGAAAAAGTGCTGAAGACTTGTTTTCATATTTCTTTTCGTTGGCAACAGAAAGCATATCCTCACTGGCATCAACACCGATAATGTCAAAGCCTTTTTCCTCTAACAAAAATGAAAGAGTACCTGTGCCACAGCCCAAGTCAAGTAAAAGCCCTCTGTCAACACCGTTTTCGTGTAACAGAGAGCATATTCTGTGGGCAATTCTTTCGTATTCCACATTTTCAGTCAGAATATCATAAACTGATGGAAAAATATCGTAACTCATTCTTCTACTCTTTCAAAAATCTTTTCATAACCGTCAGCACCGTACTGAAGGGAACGGTTAACTCGGCTTATTGTTGCAGTTGAAGCACCTGTTACCTTAACAATTTCACTGTAAACTTTTTTATCAGAAAGCATTTTTGCCACCACGCAACGCTGTGCCATAGCGTGAAATTCAGTTACTGTACAAAGGTCCTGGAAGAAGTCATAACATTCTTTCTCATCCTTTAACTGCATAATGCACTTAACAAGAAATTCTGTATTTTCATTTTTAAAATCAATTCCCATTTTACATAAGCCTCCCAATTTTAAGTCCTTTCATATTTTAGCACATTAAAACTTGAAAGTAAAGAACTATTTTAAATTGTTTCGGAAATATGCAAAATTATTCCCGGAACAACGGAACAAAGATACATTATTCCGACGATTTTTAAATTGTCTTTTATCTTTGATTTGTCACGGAAAAGGATAAGCATACCTGCACCTGCATTTGTACAAAGCCCTGCAATCATCGCACCAAAGCTGAGTGTTTCCTGAACATAAAGCTGGGTAAGAAGAATTGAAGATGCACAATTGGGTATAAAGCCTATAAGTGCAGAGAGTAACGGCTGAAGAACCGAGTCGGACAAAAGCAAATGGGATAATTTTTCTGTACCGATAAAGGATACAATAAGATTTATTATTACTGTGAACAAAAGAAGAAAAGCAAAAACCTTTCCTGTGTGAATAAGCGCAGGTCTTAAAACACCGCCGTTTTCTTCACAACCGCAATGGTCATGCTCACATAAATCGTGTGAATGATGGTGGTGATGTTCCTTGTGTGACTTTTTCTCTATTAGATAGATAACATATCCAAAGAAAAGCGCAATAATAATTTTTGTTGTTATAAGTCTGATTATTTCCGATGTTCCGTCAGGAGCAGTTGCGAGAAGAACAACAGCCTCGTCAGATGTGGAAAGGAAAACAGCAATAAGTGTCCCTAAAGTTATTATACCGCTTGAATAAAGGTTGGCACTCATAACGGAAAAGCCGCATTGGGGAACACAACCTAATAACGTGCCGATAAAAGGGCCTGCTTTTCCTGCACGGGTAAAAAGGTTTTTAATTTTGTCCTGTGCCTTGTGTTCAAGAAATTCAATCACAAGAAATGCAAGGAATAAAAACGGTAACATTTTAAGTGTATCAACAACGCCATCAAGGATAACATCAATTATACCGTCAAGGGACAGCACAGGTGCTTCAATATGTGCGTGAAATAATGGTGTCATATTCCTTTTTCCTCCTTGCTTTATCAATGAATTTCAGAATAAAATTATATATAAAAACGAGTTCTTTGTCAACAAAAGGGATATTATTTTATTGACTATATGTGGTATTTCTTATATAATTATTAAAATATGACTTAAAAAGGGGAAAAGTTATGAGTAAATCAGAAATTAAATTTATATGCGTTGTAATGGCGATTGCAATGTGCATTTCAACTCTTACTGCCTGTTCAATCGGCGGTAACGGTGGTGGCGGTACAGGTGGCGGTACAGAACCTGAAGAAATCGTTCTTGACAACACAGGTGCGAATACCGTTTCACAATATGACACAAACGGTGCATATTCTCTTAACATTGATGCAGGTGATGAAATTCACGATATAAGTGACTTGCTTTTCGGTGCATTCTTTGAGGATATCAACTTTGCAGCAGACGGTGGTCTTTATGCAGAAATGGTTGTTAACCGTTCATTTGAATACAATTATATTGCACAGGATGATGAGCTTTATCGCTGGACTTCAGTAAACGGTGCAAAGCTTAAGGTTGACTATCTTCCAAATCATTCTCTTAACGAGAATAACCCACATTATCTTATTATAAATAATGCAACAGAAGGTACTGCAGGTGTTGAAAATCTTGGTTTCCTTGATGGTATGAGCATCGAAGATGGTGAAAATTACAACGTGTCCTTCTATGCAAAGTCAAAGAAGGGTTATGAAGGCAATTTTTATGTAAACCTTGCTGTTGACGGAAATGTTGTTGCAAGTACTGTTATTCCTGCAACATCAAATGATTGGACAAAATATTCTGCTACACTTACTCCATCTGTGTCAGCACATTCTAATGTAACTTTACAGGTGCTTATCGATAACGGTGAAGCATATTTTGATATGATTTCTCTTTTCCCTGAAAACACATATAAAAACAGAGAAAATGGCTTAAGAGCTGATATGTGCAAACTTCTTGAAGAACTTCAACCTAAATTTCTTCGCTTCCCTGGTGGTTGTATTACAGAGGGTTACGACGATGCATCTGCTTACGATTGGAAGGATTCAATCGGCACAGGCAAAAATGGACTTCCCCTTGAATTCAATGGTAAATTCGGTGATGTGGCAACAAGAAAACAGGGTGTAAACCTCTGGACAAATATCAGCCTTACAGACGACCAGTTACCTTGTTATATGACATATGGTTTAGGTTTCTTTGAGTATTTCCAGCTTGCAGAGGACATTGGTGCTATCGGTGTTCCTGTTCTCAATGCAGGACTTTATTGTCAGGCAAGAGGTAAAGGTGCATTGCCAACAGATAGTGCGCAATTCAAACAGTATGTTCAGGATATGCACGACCTTGTTGAATTCTGTCGTGGTGACGAAAACACAACTTGGGGTAAGGTTCGTATTGATTTAGGTCATGAAGAACCTTTCCAGCTTAAATATATCTGTATCGGTAACGAAAACTGGGGACAGGACTATTACGAAAGATATTCAATTTTCTTAAAGTCCTTCAACGAAGCAAGGGCACAGAATCCTGAACTCTACGAAGGTCTTGAACTTATTTATTCATCAGGTGTAGATGATGGTATCAGTGGTGCAGATTACCTTGCATCTTATGAATATGCAAAGAATGAACTTGATAAGATGGGCTCAACAGATGCGTCTGATTTTGCAGCAGCAACTGACCATCATTACTATAACGACCCATCATGGTTCTATGAAAATGCTGATTATTATGACGAAGACAACTACAAGAGAAATGTAGAAAATATGACAGACACTATTTATGGTGGTGCACTTAAAGTCTTTGTTGGTGAATACGCTTCATGGAGCAATAATCTTAACTCTGCTCTTTCAGAGGCTGCATATATGACAGGTCTTGAAAGAAATGGTGACATTGTTGAAATGGCTGCTTATGCACCACTTTTCGGTAATTTAACTGCAACTCATTGGTCACCTGACCTTATCTGGTTCAACAACCATCAGGTGACAGGCTCAATCAACTATTATGTTCAGAAACTTTTCTCAAGAAATCAGGGTTCAGCAGTTCTTAACCATACATTCACAGGTGCAGAGGCAGAAGAAAAAGTTCTTTCAGGTGCAGTTGGTGTAGGTACTTGGTACACATCAGCAAAGTTTGACAATCTTATCGTTACTGACAATGAAACAGGTGAAAAACTTGCTCACGAAAAATTCACAACTGCTTTTGCAAAGCGTGACTGGAATTTTGCAACTGACGGTAAATGGAAGATTAAAAACGGTGCTCTTGTAAATACTACAACAGATATGGCATACTCAAATACAGGTAGTGTTGCATATTTCGGTGATACAAGCTGGGATAACTACACAATGACTGTTGAGGCTACAAAACTTGACGGTGGTGAAGGCTTTATTATTCCGTTTGCTGTAAAAGATATTGACAACAACATCTTCTGGAATATCGGTGGTTGGAGCAACACAGTTTCTTGTCTTCAGAAAATTGAAAACGGTAACAAGTCAGGTCAGATTGTAGGTACAGTAAAGGATATTACAATTGAAACAGGCAAGACTTACGAAATCAAGATTGTTGTTGACGATGCAAAGGTAAAGGGCTATATTGACGGTGAACTTTATGTTGACTATGACTTTGGTGTAAAGGCTACTTCAAAAGCTTATACAGTTGTAAGTAACGATGACAACGGCGACATCATAATCAAACTTGTAAATGTAACTGAGAAGGCAAGTTCTGTGGCTGTAAATATCGCAAATGCAAATATTGAAAGCACAGCAACAATCAATCAGGTCGCTGGTGACTCACTTAAGAATGATAACATTCTCGGTGCAGAAGAAGATTGTATTATGAAAGAATTCACTCTCGACGGATTCTCAAATCAGTTCAACTACACAATGCCTGCATATTCAGTAACATCAATTCGTTTGAAAACGAATTGAAATGCAAAATGCAAAGTGCAAAACGCTAAATGATTATATAAAACAAAAAAGAGTACGGATTTTTTTATCCGTACTCTTAATTTTTATTCGTGGAATATATTTTTGCTGATTTCTTTCAAATCATCATGTCTAACTTTTTTTGTGTAATTTGTGTCACCAAGTACCCAATCCCACTCGATTTTGAACCAATCAATTTCTTCAGGCTTTTCGCCATTTTGTAATGCTTTCACATTCTCAATAAGCTTTTCCCAACGCATACGGTGGAATGAGTTTATATGGTCACCTAACTGACGATGTGCATAGTCGTGAAGATTACCGTTATCACATAAAAGTCGGCAATACCAAGTGGTAATAAGTGCCTTTGCATTGAGCATATAAAGCTCTCTTGTGAAATCATCAAGCTTGTCTGTGTATTCCTTGACAGGCTCAATGTATGACTTGAATGTGAAGTCTTCGCTGTTGAGCAGTATTCGGTCAAGTGTATCCATAAGAGCTAACAGCTTTTCACCATTCCGGATACATTCATCATAATTCTTATTTTTATATGCCGAAACGATGCTTCTGCAAAGTGGAGTCATCTTGTTGCTGATAGCTTGTCTTAACAAATCAACAGCGTCATAAATATAACACTCGTTATCCTTGAATTCATCAAAATCTTCAAGGAAAAGCATAACAGCCTTGTCAAAGTCTTCCTGTGAATAAGGGACTTTAACAGTGGCACGAGCAGTAAACATCTTACTTTCAGGGTCAAAAGGACGACGACAACCCATTGTTTCAGTAGCACCAAAGCTCAAAGGCCCATTGTCACTACCGTAAGCAGTTTTAAGAAGTATTTCCATACTTTCGTTAATATGCTCACTTTCTTTACCGTATCTGCGAAGTGCATATTTCTTTGACCATTCGTTGACATCGTCAATATTTTCCCAGATTGTACCAAAGAAAATATCAGTAACAATCGGGTTTACATTTGTACTTTCTGCTGTAAGTGCAATACCCTTGAAATTAGGCTTTTCCGATGCGTTTTTCACCATATCAGGTATTTTATTTACATCACCGTAAATACCGTGTCTGCCACCAAAATTGTTGAGAAGTCCACAAAGCACATTACCGTATTTTGCAAGACGACTCAGCTTGTTTGCATTGTGGTTAATTTTTTCTGTGTTAAGGTCAAGCATAAGAATATGTTCATCTCTGTATTCCTTAACAGATTTAGTAAAGAGCTTGTTAGGATTAAATGCCCAGCATTGAACAATCCACATTGCATCCTTGTCAAAAGACAGCATACCGTTCATAACGTTACAGTAACTGTCCTTGGCTCTTTTCTTGTCAAGCTTTCCGCCTTCGTGACCGATGTCACCTGCATAAAAATGAGTAATATCACCAAAAACCTCTTTCTGACATTCATAAAAGAGCTTTGCATACTTCATATAATAAGTGCTGTCAGGACAAACAATCAAAGGCTGTTCAATGCCTTTCCATTTGCCTTGCTCAATGGTTGGTACATCTCTGTCCTTTCTCTTAATATCGCGAGGAACCATTCCCGTATATGCCTGTAAAACAATGTTCATACCGAGAGTCTGCATTCTTCTGTGATTTCTTCGTGCCATCTGACATTTCTCAAAGAAAAAGTTGTCGTGAACAGGTCCGCCGATGCCACAGACATTTCCCATATAAAACCAGGCATAGTAGGAGGGACCTGTAATGAAATTTTTAATCTCTCTGTGACGGTAACCGAGTTTCGTCAGAAATCGTCTGTAAACCTCTTCCATACCGAGAATATCAAGAACTAAGTTGACACCGTTCATAGCAAGAAAATCAATTTCTTTCTGCCATTGTTCCTCTGTCCAGAATGCCATTGAATAAGAATGGGTACAATAGTTATATGCGTATCTGTATTTGAATGAGGTTGAACGGTCAATTTTACCTGTAACAGGTGGCAGGGTATCAGGAAGACTGACCTGATTTCCGAATCGTGAAATATGACAGTTGCAGATTTCCTTAAGATAATGATTGAATGCAGACGCAAGGCCCACACCACAGTTTGATGTAAGCAATATTTTATCTTTAAGTGTTGCGATTGAAAAATAATCATCCTTGATTCTTTTATCAAGCCTTAAATTGAATTGCTCTATATATTTTTCACCGATTGTTCTGCCGATAATACCCTTGACATCTTCAATCGTTTCTTCGTCGGTAACAGGCTTTGCAAAGTCGGTATTATCAAAAATTTCAGGCTCACGGAATATGGCTTTTTTATCGGGAAAACTGCAGTTTTCACCAAGCACCTCAATATTGTTGATTGTGACCTTTTCACCATCGTAATATCTGACAAAAACGCGAAGGTATCTTGCGATTTTGGGACTTTTGCCCTTTCTGTGAAAGTTTACACCGTCAAGACTTGAAAAAACAGTATAGTTTATATCTACATTTTTCGGAGTAATTACAACAACATCGTGAACACTCATACATTTAGGAAAAGCCAAATCTATAAAGCAAGGATAAGTGTCAAAGCTGAACATAGGCGAAGCATTTTTACTCGCTTCACCGCTTGCGTTTAATATTTCATAATTCAATAATTCCAAAATAATCACCTGTATGCTTAAAACTATCTAAAATATATCACAAAAAACACCAAAAGTCTATTACGAAAAACAACTATTTTTGTCTATAAACGAACAAAATTGAATTACAGGAAAAAAATAGGAAAAAACTATTGAAAATAAAGATATATTTTGATACAATTTATAAGGTTAAATGTGTCATTGCGTTTTGATGCATTTAAGTTAATATTGTTAATAATTTTTTGGAGGTATAAAAATGAGCAAAAAGTTTGTTTACCTTTTCAAGGAAGGTAACGCATCAATGCGTGAACTTCTTGGTGGTAAAGGCGCTAACCTTGCAGAGATGACAAGTCTCGGTCTCCCAGTTCCTCAGGGCTTCACAGTTACAACAGAAGCTTGTACACAGTACTATGAGGATGGCAGAAAAATCAATGATGACATCCAGGCAGAAATTATGGAGTACATCGACAAGATGGAAGAAATCACCGGCAAAAAGTTCGGTGATAAGGAAAACCCACTCCTTGTTTCAGTTCGTTCAGGTGCTCGTGCTTCAATGCCGGGTATGATGGATACAATCCTTAACCTTGGTCTTAACGAAGAAGTTGTTGAAGTTATGGCAGCTAAGTCAGGCAATGCTCGTTGGGCATATGACTGCTACAGAAGATTTATTCAGATGTATTCTGACGTTGTTATGGAAGTTGGTAAGAAGTACTTTGAAGAGCTTATCGACGAAATGAAGGCAGACAGAGGAGTAACTCAGGACGTTGAGCTTACAGCTGAAGACCTTAAAGAACTTGCAGGTCAGTTCAAGGCTGAATATAAAGCAAAGATTGGTAAGGACTTCCCATCAGACCCAAAAGAACAGCTTATGGGTGCTGTTGAGGCTGTTTTCCGTTCATGGGACAACCCTCGTGCAAACGTTTACCGTCGTGACAACGATATCCCTTATTCATGGGGTACAGCTGTTAACGTTCAGATGATGGCTTTCGGTAACATGGGTGACGACTGTGGTACTGGTGTTGCATTTACTCGTGACCCTGCTACAGGTGACAAGGGCCTTATGGGTGAATTCCTTGTAAACGCTCAGGGTGAAGACGTTGTTGCCGGTGTTAGAACTCCAATGCCAATCGCTCAGATGGCTGAAAAGTTCCCTGAGGCATATGCTGAATTCGTTAAAGTTTGTGCTACTCTTGAAGACCATTACAGAGATATGCAGGATATGGAATTTACAGTTGAAGCTGGTAAACTCTATATGCTCCAGACAAGAAACGGTAAGAGAACAGCTAAGGCTGCTCTTAAGATTGCTTGCGACCTCGTTGACGAAGGTATGATTGACGAGAAGAAAGCAGTTGCTATGATTGACCCAAGAAACCTTGATACACTTCTCCATCCACAGTTTGATGCTGCTGCTCTTAAGGCTGCTGTTCCTGCAGGTAAGGGTCTTGGCGCATCTCCTGGTGCTGCTTGCGGTAAGGTTGTATTCACAGCTGAAGACGCTGTTGAATGGAACGAAAGAGGCGAAAAGGTTGTTCTTGTTCGTCTTGAAACATCTCCTGAAGACATCACAGGTATGAAGGCTGCTCAGGGTATCCTTACAGTTCGTGGCGGTATGGCATCTCACGCTGCTGTTGTTGCTCGTGGTATGGGTACATGCTGTGTATCTGGCTGTGGCGAAATCAAGATGGATGAAGAAAACAAGAAGTTTGAACTCGCTGGTAAGACATATGTTGAAGGCGACTATATCTCAATCGACGGTTCAACAGGTAACATCTATGAAGGTATCATCCCAACAGTTGACGCTGAAATCGCTGGTGAATTCGGCAGAATCATGGCTTGGGCTGACAAATACAGAACTCTTAAGGTTCGTACAAATGCTGACACTCCTGCTGACGCTAAGAAGGCAGTTGAACTCGGTGCTGAAGGTATCGGTCTTTGCCGTACAGAGCATATGTTCTTCGAAGAAGACAGAATCGCAGCATTCCGTGAAATGATTTGTTCAGATACAGTTGAAGAAAGAGAAGCAGCTCTTGAAAAGATTCTTCCTTATCAGCAGGGCGACTTCGAAGCTCTTTACGAAGCTCTCGGTGGTAACCCGGTTACAATTCGTTTCCTTGACCCACCTCTTCACGAGTTCGTTCCTACAGAAGAAGCTGACATCAAGCTCCTTGCTGATGCACAGGGTAAGAGTGTTGAAGACATTAAGGCTATCATCGCTTCTCTTCATGAATTCAACCCAATGATGGGTCACCGTGGTTGCCGTCTTGCAGTAACATATCCTGAAATCGCAGCAATGCAGACAAAGGCTGTTATCCGTGCAGCAATCAACGTTAAGAAAGCTCATCCGGATTGGAACCTCGTTCCAGAAATCATGATTCCTCTTGTAGGCGAAATCAAGGAACTTAAGTTCGTTAAGAAGGTTGTTGTTGAAACAGCTGATGCTGAAATCGCAGCAGCAGGTGCAGACCTCAAGTACGAAGTAGGTACAATGATTGAAATTCCAAGAGCATGTATCACAGCTGACGAAATCGCTAAGGAAGCTGACTTCTTCTGCTTCGGTACAAACGACCTTACACAGATGACTTATGGCTTCAGCCGTGACGACGCCGGTAAGTTCCTTACAGCATACTATGATTGCAAGATTTTCGAAAACGACCCATTTGCAAAGCTTGACCAGAGTGGCGTTGGCGCTCTTATGGAAATGGCAGTTGCTAAGGGTAAGGCAAGCGGCAAAGAACTTCACTACGGTATCTGTGGTGAACACGGTGGCGACCCTGTTTCAGTTGAATTCTGCCACAAGATTGGCCTCAACTACGTATCTTGCTCACCATTCCGTGTTCCAATTGCTCGTCTCGCAGCAGCTCAGGCAGCAATCGCTGAAATGAAATAATCTAATTTGATTATTCATTTGAAATAAGCAAATAAATAAAAATGTCCCCATCGAGTAATCGGTGGGGATTTTTGTGTACATTGAATTATTGATACAAAGATGATATAATAAAAGTAATCAACAAACTTGAATTTGTAGGAGTAAATGAAAATGGAATGGAATTCATCATTGTATGATAAAAAACACGATTTTGTGGCTGAATATGGTAAGGGTTTATTGGAGTTTATACCCAAGAATGATGAACAAATTATATTGGATTTGGGCTGTGGAACAGGAACGCTTACAGCACAATTAGCCGACCTGTGTAGCAAGGTTGTTGGTGTTGATAGTTCACAGAATATGATAGATAAAGCAAAAAAACAGTTTGGAAACATTGAATTTTTGGTGTGTGATGCACTTGCATTACCTTTTGATGAAGAGTTTGATGTTGTTTTTTCAAATGCTGTTTTCCATTGGATAAACGACCATGACACTTTGTTGAAAAACATACATAAAGCATTAAAACCACAAGGACTATTGGTGTGTGAGTTTGGTGCAAACGGTAACATTGCTACAATTGAAAATGCGTTTATCAAGGTATGTCAAAAATTGGGATATAGTTATGAACCTAAGTTTAATTTCCCTACGGTAGAGATTTTTGGGGAAATGTTAAAGAAAAATGGTTTTATAATTGATAAAATCTATGATTACGATAGACCAACCGTATTAAAAGACAACGAGCAAGGCTTGACTAATTTTTTGAAACAGTTCTTTGCTTCCGAATTATCAATAATGCCTGAACACATACATTCTTTGCTTTTTGAAGAGATTGCTGAATTAACAAGAGAAACTCTTTGGAACGGGAAAGAATGGGTTGCAGATTATCGAAGATTAAGGGCAATCGCTCACATATAATCAAAATCCAATTTGTCGAACAGATAATAATTCCCCCACTTTGCTAACTGCAACACAGAATAGAGTCAATAAATAAATCAGTCCCCATCGAGTAAAATCGGTGGGGATTTTTGTATAATTTCTAGTGTTTTCTTTTATTGGTTTCGCAAAAAATATTGCAATCTTACTTTTTTAGTTATATACTGAAAATATTATATATGTACGGAGGTTGTACTATGTTCGTTTCACAAACTATCAAATTAGCTGTTCGCACTATATGGGCAATTGTCGGCTCTGTTGTTCTTCTTGTTTCAGGTTTAATCAACGGTGGTGTAATAAGTTCTTCTCCCAATGCAGAGCTTATAAGAACAGAACAATTCACACTTGATGAAGCACTTCTTATGAGTCAGGGAATTACGACTGACGGTGAATATTTCTATACTGCAGGTTCAATCGCAGCACTTGACCTTGTTGGTATGGCAAAATGGACAGCAGACGATTTTGAGAAAGTAATTTATACTCATTTTGCTATTCCATATGAAATAAAGAAGAGGTACAATAGTGACCATATTGGTGGAATCAGCTATTATGACGGAAAAATCTATGCCGCAACAGAAGACGAGTCTGATACATATAATCTAATTCTCATTTATGATGCAGAAACACTTGAATTTACAGGTGAATACTACGATTTGGGCACAGAATATCTTGATGACGGTATTCCATATTGTGCAGTTGACGGTGAAAACGGTTATCTTTACACATCACAGTTCCACGAAACAGATTGTATTTTAGCATATAACCTTGACGATATGACTTTTTCACATAAAATTATGCTTTCTGAAGAAATTACAAGAATTCAAGGTGCAGAGTATTACGATGGACTTCTCTATATGTCGTATGATGTCAAAGGCTCTGCAACAGAAAAGGTTCAGACAGTTGATGTGAAAACAGGCAAGGTTGAAACACTTTTTGAAAGAACAGTCAGCGGTCGCGACCACGAAGCAGAAGGCTTGACAGTTTACCCAATGGATGACGGTTCATTTATTCACATAGCAGACTATGACAAACTCATTTCCGTCAGCATAAGACATTATGCGTTAACAAAATAAATCCGCATAATTTCAAATTATAATTTGTCGGGCTCTTATATTTGGTAATGTAACCTTGTAGGGGTCATTCACGAATGACCCGTTCCAAAGTGTATTGTAACTTTATTCGGGCGATTCGTGAATCGCCCCTACATTCCAACCATATTAGTTATATTTTATAATTGCGTCGCAGACCCTTAATTACGAATTCCGAATTACGCATTACGAATTATCCCTACAAACTCCAATTTATCACATAAACAACAAATAACCACTATCTTTTTAACGGATAGTGGTTATTCTTTTACAACTAAAATTTTATCAATTTTATATTTCTTAAATAACTCAATGTGTTTATGAGTAATCCTTTCGCCACTTACTGCAATCGGAATAGCAGGTGGGCAGGAAACCGTAGGACTTGCACAAATTCGATTCAATGAGTTTTCAATTTCAGTTTCTTCACTTTCTGTAAAAACTGCCTGACGGATTGTCATAACCTTTTCACAAACAGGAATTTCAATGTCGTTGTGAGTGTTTTTGTTTGCGTTTTCAACATTCTCAAATGCTTTTTTGAGTTTATCAAAATCATCATGTAAATTCTGTGGGGTGAACATAAACACTATAAAGTCACCGTCATAATACTCATATTCAATCTTGTTTTCAGTTAAAATACACTTGAAGTCCAAATTTGAACCGCGACAATCTACGGTTAATTTGAGCGGCTCACAAGATACAATTCCAAAGCCTTTGGAATTTATGAAGTTTCTTAAATCAGCAACTTTTTCAGCACAATATTCAATATCTTGTCGGATTTTTTCATCAATATATTTGTTGCAAAGGTCAAGTGACTGCAAAATAAGATATGACGGACTTGTTGAGCCGAAAATTGCCATGGCATTTACCGCGTTTTTCGCAAAACCGTACTTATCATCCTTTGCGATATGTAAATAACCGCCACCTGTAAGTACAGGCAGAGTTTTATGTGCTGAATCGCAACACATATCAGCACCAAGGCTTATAGGATGAATGTCGTTTTTACAAAATTTAAGATAACTGCCGTGAGCATTGTCAACAAGCAGGGGAATATCATACTTTTTACAAATATCAGAAAGACTTTTAATATCACTTATTCCACCTAAATAATCAGGGCTTGTGATATATACCGCAAATGGTTTGTATTCCATTTCTTTAAGGCTTTTTTCAAGCATTTCAGCAGTAACAATACAACTGCAAATACTGTCTGAATTTTCAGGGTAAAGCCATTCAACATCAGCATCAAGCTTTGCGAGTGCATAAATAAATGATTTGTGAGCATTTCTTCCTGCAATAACATAAGGTCTGTTTGTCTTATCTGCTCTCAAAAATGCAAGATAAAGCATAGCGTTGATACTCTGACTTGAACCGCCTGCAGAATAAACTGTCTTTGCAGCACCGAAAAGGTGAGTAGCGTTTTCTTCACTTTCACGGATAATACCTGTTGGTGCATATAGTTCGTCAGCACCTGTAATTTCAGTAATATCGTATTGCTCACAGCCTAAAAAAGACACACCTTTATGACCCGGCATATGCAGTCGGGCAGTATTACTTTTAATGTAATTCTGCACAAAGTCATAAATTGGTGTGTTCATTTTAAATATCCTTTATTTTTCTTCGGATTCAGCAACTTGAATCATAACAGCACATTCTATACGCTTTTTGAAAAGTTCACAACCGTATTCGTAAATACCTGTGATTTTGCCTGATGCGTGATATGAGTTAGCAGCACAACCGCCTGAGCAGTAAAGCTTTGCCCAACAGTCGTTGCATTCAGGTCTTGCATAAGCGTTACAAAGCTTGAATTCATTCTGAATTTCCTTGTTTGTAACACCATCCCAAAGATTACCAAGCAAATATTTTGTGTCACCAACAAACTGATGACAAGGGTAAAGGTCACCTGTTGGAGTAACAGCCATATATTCAGTACCTGAGCCACAGCCTGAAATTCTCTTGTAAATACAAGGACCGTGTGTAAGGTCAAGCATATAGTGATAGAATGTGAAACCATTACCTGCTTTTTTACGCTTAATCATCTCTTTTGCAAGAATTTCATACTGCTCAAAAAGAACAGGCAAATCACTTTCTGTCAATGCAGACGGGTCATCAGGTGAGCATACAACAGGCTCCATACTGAGCTCTGTAAAGCCTAAATCAGCCATATGGAAAATGTCGTTTGTGAAGTCAACATTATTATGAGTAAAAGTACCACGCATATAGTAGTTTTTACCCTGACGACGCTTGATAAATTCCTGAAATTTAGGAACAATAATGTCATAACTGCCACGACCCTGATAATCCTTACGGAGTCTGTCGTGAACTTCCTTTCGACCGTCAAGACTAAGCACAACATTGCTCATTTCCTTGTTACAGAAATCAATAACGTCATCGTCAATTAAAATACCGTTTGTTGTAAGAGTAAAACGGAAATTCTTGTTGTGAATTTTTTCCTGAACTCTTGCATAAGAAACAAGCTCCTTCACAACATCCCAGTTCATAAGTGGTTCGCCACCGAAAAAGTCAACCTCAAGATTCCGTCTTGTACCTGAATTTTCAATAAGGAAATCAAGCGCACGTTTACCGACCTCAAAGCTCATTAAAGCGCGTTCACCGTGATATTTACCCTGACTCGCAAAACAGTATTCACAGTTAAGATTACAGGTATGAGCCACATGAAGACAAAGTGCCTTAATAACAGTATTTCTGTTTTTGAAATCAAAAGCCATACCTTCATATGTGTCGGGAGTATAAAGCTTACCTGCTTCTTCAAGGCTTTTAACATCGCTGATACATTCAAGAACATCTTTTTCAGTAATTTCTTCGTCCTTGTATGTATCAAGAATATATTTAACAATTTCGTCAACGCTCTTATCCTTATACATAGCGATAATATCGTATGCAACCTCGTCAACAACGTGAACAGAGCCACTGCACATATCAAGGACAATATTGTATCCGTTTAATTTATACTGATGTACCATAAAAACATCCTTCTCAACAAAAAACAGGTAATACCGTACGCATTACCTGCTTTAAGCAATAATTTTTTTAATGATTATTCGTTTTCGCTGTTTTCACACTGCTGGTTAGCAACACCGCAAGATGTTTTACAAGCAGACTGGCAAGATGTCTGGCATTCGCCACAACCGCCCTTAACTGCGCTTTCTTTTAAATCTCTTGTTTCAATTGTCTTAATTCTTTCCATAGTAATATCTCCTATCTGAATAATATCAAATATCTATACCAAAAAGTATATCACAAGGGAATTTGACTGTCAAGATGTATTTGCATACTTATCGCGTAGGGAAATGACAACTGCGTAGTGGCAGGCTTCCACGCCTGCATTGTCATTCTGAGCAACGCGAAGAATCTCTATATCACAATACCGAAAACCACTTTTTAATTGATTAGAGTTATATTGACATACGATAGTTCAAATGATATATTTTACTTATAAAAACAACAAGGAGGGTGTATATGAATACAAAAGCAAATATCAAGAAAAATGCACCTGACTTTTTGCGTGTGATTGCAATCAGCATACTTACAGGTATTGCTTGTGGATTTGTTGGAGCAATATTCGTAAAATCAATTTCTCTTGTCACAACATTAAGAGAAAACAATGATTGGATTCTTTTTGTTTTACCTGTTTTCGGTTTATTTTTAACTTGGATATATAATCTTCTCAAAGAAAAAGGTATCGGCACAAATCATATTATCAAAAGTGTCCGTACTGATGAAAAAGTTTCACCATTATTGAGTGTAGCAATATTTATAGGTACAGTTTTGTCACATTTCGGTGGTGCGTCTGTCGGTCGTGAAGGTGCTGCACTTCAGCTTGGTGGCAGTATCGGTGAATTCTTTGCAGAAAAATTTAAAACAAAGGAAGAATATCGTCGAATTCTTGTTATAAGTGGTATGGGCGGTTGCTTTTCAGCACTTTTCGGAACACCGTTTGCAGCATTTGTTTTTGTGCTTGAGGTTGCACAGGTTGGTAAAAAGTGCTTTAAGGCTATGATTCCTGCATTCATTTCGAGTATCACAGGCTTTATTGTTGCCAATACACTTGGTATTGAGCCTGAACAATTTCCAGTAAACGAAATACCTGATTTATCATTTGAAATACTTTGGAAACTTGTTTTAATCGCAGTTGTAGGTGCACTGGTAAGCTGGATTTTTGTCTATGCACTTCATTATTCTGAAAAATGCTTTAAAAAGCTTATAAAAAATGAATATATAAGAGTCGCAGTAGGCGGCGTAATCATAATTGTACTTACACTGATTCTTGGTACAACTGATTACAATGGTGGCGGAGTCAGTATCATTCACCATGTTTTCACCAGTGGTGAAGTGAATTACGAAGCGTTTATTTTAAAGATTATTTTTACTGCAATTTCAGTTGGCGCAGGATATAAAGGTGGCGAAATTGTTCCTACATTGTTTGTGGGCAGTACGCTCGGTGGTGCTATGTCGCTTCTTCTTGGTCTTAACCCTGCTTTCGGTGCAGCAATCGGCATAACAGCACTTTTCTGTGGTGTCACAAACGCACCTTTTGCAACTGTTATTCTTGCTTGTGAAATGTTTGGAATTGAGGGCATAGGCTATTATTTTATCGCATCAGCAATAAGCTTTGCACTTTCAGGAAAAGTAAGCCTTTATGAAGGCGGAAAATTGCCGTTTGTACAGAGCAAAAAAGAATGTTTTTGAAACAAAATGTAAATTTAAACACTCTTATGTATAGAGAGGTGATTTTGTGAAAAAGCATAGAAAATTATTAACTATTCTGTTATCTGTATTTATGGTTTTATCAATCCTTTTTGTTGTTTGGTTCAATTACAAACCAACAAAAATTACATATTTAAGAGGATGCATTGAATATTCAATCAATATGACTGACCTTAGAGAAGTTGTTGGTGCAAACGACTATGTGTTTTTGGGATATGTTGAAGAAATTTACGACTATAATCACGACAGATTTTTTCATAAATTCCCGAAAATAATTGATTATTACGGTGGAGCATTCACTGAATGTAGTGTTACGGTAACAGAATGTATAAAAGGCAATATTCCTGCAGGAGAAACATTATCATACTACAAAACAGGTGGCGTTACTTGGCTTCGTACAAGCATCTATCTTGATGTGGAAGAAAGCTATATTGAAGAAGGTTATGAAGATTATTATCCCGAAAAAGGCAAGTATTATGTTTTCCGTGGTATTGCTCATCCTGACGGTACAATAACAGGTGGTGGAATAAACAGCACTGAACCGTTGGAAGAAAACTATGATTTGAATAATTATAAACAATCTGTGGTTTATCAAAAATGGGTTGATGCTTATGAAAATCAGATTATCAGTGAATATGACAATAATTTTAAATATCTTTGTTCTGCCGACGAAGATTATGGTGACGGAACACATAATGCTGAAATCTTTGCAGAATACTTAAAGTGGAAAGAAGAAATCGACAGCCCAATCGACGAAAAATACTACAAAGCAATCAAATCAGGCAATCCAAAAATTAAATAAAACAAATTGCTTGCAAATTATAATTTGTCGGGATAAATAACCAATTCGATAGGTCATTCTGAGCGTAAGCGAAGAATCTCTCGCATTTCATCAGTCACCCTGAGTGAAACGAAGGGTCTGTTAAAATAGGACAGAGATTCTTCGTCACTTCGTTCCTCAGAATGACACTAACCTTAAACATCCAGACAAACTCCAATTTGGTTTGGTGATATTCATTTTTTCATTTCAAATTAAAAAACACTTGACATTTGACAAATCTTCTGTTATTATATTCAAGCCGCATATTAGGGGGTAGTGTGTCTAAACGCACTATAAGTGATGATTTCCACCCTCGATAGCGAGTCTATATTTAAGGTAGGTTAGAAAAATGTACGCAATCATCGTAACAGGCGGCAAGCAGTACAAAGTACAGAACGGCGACGTTGTATTTGTAGAAAAGCTTGACGTAGAAGCAGATGCAGAGATTACTTTTGACAAGGTTCTCGCAGTTGGTTCAGAAGACGGACTTAAAGCAGGTGCACCATATATTGACGGTGCAACAGTAACTGCTAAGGTTCTCAAGAATGGTAAGGGTAAGAAAATCACAGTGTTTACTTACAAGCCAAAGAAGAACGAAAAGCGTAAGAAGGGTCATCGTCAGCCATATACAAAGGTTGAGATTACCGGTATTAACGCATAATGACAACAGCAAAATTTCTGTTTTCGGATGATACAATAATTTCATTTGAAGTTTGTGGTCACAGTGGTGCAGGAGAGTATGGCACAGACATTGTATGTAGTGCAGTTTCTTCAGCAATATATATGGCGGCTAACACGATAATTGAAATTATGAAATTAAATCCACAAGCAGAGGTCCGTGACGGGTACTTTAAATTCACAATGAATTTAAGTGATGCTCGTAAATCGAAGACGATTACTGACGGATTATATTTACATTTGAGTGAATTGCAAGGTCAGTATCCCAACAACTTGAAACTTGAAAGAGGTGTTTTTAATGCTTAAATTAAACATTCAGTTATTTGCTCATAAAAAAGGTATGGGTTCAACAAAGAACGGCCGTGACTCAGAGTCAAAGCGTCTTGGTGTTAAGCGTGCTGACGGACAGTTTGTTCTCGCAGGTAACATCCTTGTTAAGCAGCGTGGTACTCACATTCATCCGGGTAACAACGTAGGTCGTGGTTCTGATGACTCTCTTTTCGCACTTATCGACGGTAAAGTTAAGTTCGAAAGAATGGGCAAAGACAGAAAAAAGGTAAGCGTTTATCCTGTTGAGCAGTAATTTTCGAAAAACTACTGAATTCCCATCGCGTAAGTGGTGGGAATATTTTTTTAAGACCAACAGAAAATATCATTGAGGTATTATTATGAAAGTATTTAATAAAAGCACAAAACTTGATAATGTGTGTTATGACATTCGTGGCCCTGTAATGGATGAGGCAGTAAGAATGGAATCAGAAGGACAGCGAATTCTTAAACTCAATATCGGCAACCCTGCACCTTTCGGCTTTGCTGCCCCTGACGAGGTTATTCGCGATATGATGTACAATCTTCGAGAATGTGAGGGTTATTCCGATTCAAAGGGTATGTTTTCCGCTCGAAAAGCTATTATGCAGTATTGTCAGATTAAAGGTGTAAAAGGCGTTGATATCGGTGACATCTATCTTGGTAATGGCGTCAGCGAGCTTATAACAATGTCAATGCAGGGACTTTTGGATGATGGTGACGAAATTCTTGTTCCATCTCCTGACTATCCACTTTGGACAGCATCTGTAACACTTGCAGGTGGAAAGGCTGTTCACTATATGTGTGACGAGCAGAATGAATGGAACCCTGATATTGATGACATTAAGAAGAAAATCACCAAAAATACAAAGGGTATCGTTATAATAAACCCTAATAACCCGACAGGTGCGTTGTATAGTGACGAGATTTTAAAGGAAATCGTTGAAATAGCAAGACAGAATGATTTAATTCTCTTTGCTGACGAAATTTATGACAGACTTGTTATGGATGGTCTTACACATACAGCCCTTGCATCTTTAGCACCTGATGTACCTTGTGTAAGCTTTAACGGACTTTCAAAATCCCACAGAGTTGCAGGTTTCCGTGTGGGCTGGATGGTGATAAGTGGTGACAAAAAGAAAATCAAAGGTTATATTGAGGGTCTTAATCTTCTCTCAACAATGCGTCTTTGCTCAAATGTACCTGCACAAAGCATTGTGCAAACTGCTCTCGGTGGAATACAGAGCGTTGATGAATTACTTTTACATGGTGGAAGAATTTATGAGCAGAGAGAATTCGTTTATAATGCTCTTTGTGAAATAGACGGAATTTCAGTTGTAAAACCGAAGGCAGCATTTTATATTTTCCCGAAATTAGATGTTAAAAAGTTTAATCTTCACGACGACGAGAAACTTGTTCTTGATTTCTTAAGGGCAAAGAAAGTTCTTCTTATGCACGGTAAAGGCTTTAATTATCCAACACCTGACCATATAAGAATCGTTTATCTTCCAAGAAGACGAATTTTAGGCGAGGCAATGGATTCATTCAAAGAATTCCTCGCAGATTACAGACAGTAAAAATTTTAATGGCAAATTATAATTTGTCGGGATGATTTGATTTTTCCTCCCTCATTGAGGGAGGTGGCATTTTCGTAAGAAAATGACGGAGGGAGTTACTCCCCCAGTCTCACTTCGTTCGACAGCCCCCTCGGAGATGGGGCGGAATGGTGTTCTATCATCCCGACAAACTCCAATTTATCCACAAAAAAACCGTACATAGTGTTTTCTGTACGGTTAATTTTATATTTTATTTGGATTGTCAGTTCTGCCGATAAGATAATCAACACTTGTATTGTAGTAATCTGCCAATTTCCAAAGTGTGTTCAACGGAATTTCGCGTTTTCCGTTTTCGTATTGAGAATAAGTATTCTGTTTTATATTAAGATATTCAGCAAGTTCTTTTTGCTTAACATCATTGTCTTCACGCAAATCCTTTAATCTCATAATAATCACCTGAAATTATTTTACATTATCACATAACGAGATATTGACAATTATCTCAATTTGCGATATATTATAAGAAATAGTATGTGACAAAATACAATATTTAAAGGAGATGATTTTATGAAAAAGAGGATAATAAAAATAATTGCAGTTATTCTTGTAATTGCGATTGTCTGTGGTGGAGCTTTTGGTGGATATGTTCTGTATCGTTTTAATTTCAACAGACCAAAAGACCTTGCTCACAGTTATGAAGAAATTTATAATCAAAATTCGATTACTTATGATGTGGGTGACGACGGAGAATTTTCCGTTTTAAAAATCAATGATACTCATTTTTATAACGGTACTTGCGAAAATGACAGAAAAACAATGTCTGACTTAAAAATCATTCTCGACAAAACACCTTGCGACTTTATTGTTGCTAATGGTGATATAGTTGATGGTTTTAACCTTAATGCAGATTATGACAAATATGGTGCTGCGAAGATTTTCGGTGACCTTGTTGATAGTTATAATATTCCTTGGACTTTTATTCCCGGTAACAATGATGGTGAGATTGATGGTGAAAACGAAGACCTGATAGCATTTTTTATGCAATACAAAAATTTTGTTTGCGGGAATGAGAAAAATGTTGATGGTGATATGCAATATTTTGTTGACCTTGAATATAACGGTAAACTGGTTCATTCTCTCGCATTTATGGATAGCAACGCAAGAACAATCAAGGCAATAGGGGAGTATGACCATATAAAAGAGAGTCAGATAAATTGGTTACTTAACGAAATTGACAAGAGAAAGGTAAAAACAAGCGTTTTTTATCATATGAATACTCCAGCATTCAAAACTGCTTTTAACAAGGGTGATGCATACGAAGGATTTCCGTCAGCATATGTATATGAGCTTGACACAATTACAGAGAACAAACTGTTTGACGATATGACAGCAGATAATGAATATATTTCTCTTATTTCAATAGGTCATATTCACAGTAACAATATGTGTCATTACTATAATGGAAGATACTATCAGTTAAGTAGTGTAAGTGGGTATAACGCATCACATCCTGACGATTTAATTCCATCTTGTACATTGACAGTCATTGATGTCACAAAAGAAAGTGCAAAAGAAACGTATCATTTTGAAAAGGTAGTAGCATAGAAATGCTTGGTGATTATACCTACCATTCTTTGACAAGTTTATAAGAGCAATAAAAATGGCACCTTCCGTAAGGAAAGTGCCATAATTCTTTATGTGCTTAATTAAAGGATAACACCCATTGTACCGGGAGCACAAAGAGCAGCATTTGATTCGTCAGTATCAATGTGCATTGCAAGTGCAAAGTTAGGATGAACACGAACCACAACATCACCAAATGTGAGTGTTCTGTCAGCAGAAGCAACCTTAACTTCAACAACCTGTTTGTCAGAAAGACCATACTTTTCAGCATCATCAGGAGTCATATGTATATGTCTTTTTGCAACAATCACGCCGTTTTCGATTTCGATTTCGCCTTTAGGTCCAACGATTTTACAACCAGGAGTGTTTGCGATGTCGCCTGATTCTCTTACAACTGCCTGAACACCGATTGAACGAGCATCAGAAGCAGAAATTTCAACCTGAGTAGCAGGTCTTACAGGACCAAGGATTGAAACACCGGGGAACTGACCTTTAGGGCCGATTACTGCGATTCTTTCTTCGCAAGCATACTGACCAGGCTGTGAAAGGTCCTTTTTCTTTGTAAGCTCATAGCCTTCACCGAAAAGGATTTCAAGGTGTTCTTTTGAAATGTGAGCGTGTCTTGCACTTGTTTCAACTAAAACTGTCTTTTCCATTTATCATTCTTCTTTCTTTTATAAATTTTTACCATCTATATAATAGACCTTTTTTGTCGATTTGTAAAGTGTAAAAATGTATATATTACAGTAACTCATCAAAGGAATTTATGTAATAATCAGCAATTTTCTTGATGTTATGTGTATCCCTGCGTGAATGCTTATCGTAAACGCCACAAACTGTAAAGCCACCTCTGACAGCACCTTTAATTCCTGCCAACAAATCTTCAAAAACGATGCATTCATCAGGTGAAAGACCCAATCTGTCACAAGCAATAAGATAAACTTCGGGGTCACTTTTGTCTGTTTCGGTTTCGTGAAGATAAGCACCTGCATCGAAATAATCAAAAATACCGTTGTTTTTAAGACAGACCTCGCTAAGCTCAGTTGTGTTTGCAGTTGCAAAGGCAATTTTAATGCCATTTTCTTTTAAAATGTCAAGAAATTCCTTAACACCTGATTTAAGTGGCACATCATTTGCATATTTTTCGTAACAAAGGTCGCACCACTCGTCCATAATGGATTCAATACTGCTTCGCATATGAAAACGCTCTTTTGTGTAAATCGCCATTGTACGAAAATGCATATCCTTGATTTTATCCTGATAATCAGAAGGCATTTTCATACCATGATTACGAAAAAAAGCAATATCAACCTCTTTCCATATTCCCATGGAATCAAAAAGTGTACCGTCAAGGTCGAAAATAGCACCCTTGAAATTTTTTATGTTCATAGTTTATTCTCCCGATTTGTTTAAAACGAATTTTTCCACAGCCGTTGCAACACCACAGTTGTCGTTTGTGTCTGTTATATATTTTGCTGTGGATTTAACAAGTTCTGTACCGTTTGCCATAGCAAAGGAAAACTGGGCAAATGAAAGCATTGAGCAGTCATTTTCACCGTCACCAAAGCACATAATATAGTCCTTGTCTATTCCTAAAGATGTTCCCATACTTTCGACAGCAAAGCCCTTTGTGGCATTTACTGCTGTCATTTCAAGGTTACCGTTGACACCCTTAATAAGCGGAAATGAAGACGCAAATGCAACATCACCTGTTTTTCGTACCTTTTCTTCAATTTCCATTCTTTCTTCACCTGTAAGCGAAAGAATATTAAGCTTTTCAATACCTTCGTTACCGATAAGTTCAGAGAGTGAATGTACAGGCTTTATGAAATCTTTTAAAAGCGCATGAATATGAGGGGACACATGCTCAGCATCAAACATACTGTAGCTTTTTTCGTCCATATAGCATTTGCCCTTAAAGTATATTTCATATATAAGATTGTAGTCTTTTAAAATATTCAAAATTTCAATTGACTGACGGTTACTGATTAGTGTTTCACAGACTGTTTCACCTGTTTTCATATCGTATGTAACAGCACCATTTGATGTAATAAGATAGTCAAGAAAAGGTAATTGCTCCACAATATAGTCAGTAAGGATTTTTGTTCTGCCACTTGCGACAGCTACCTTAACACCCATTTTGTGTGCTTTATAAAAAGCGTCAATATTATCTTGTGGAATTGTAACATGATTACTGTTTAAAAATGTACCGTCAAGGTCTGTAACAATAAGTTTTATGCCCATTTTTTCACCTAAATACAATAAATATTTGTGTCCCAGAAGGATATATGAGGATGATGACGAAGATATATTTTATAGTCACCGTTGATTTCATTTATTTGATTTACAAGAGCGAAAATATCTTCACTTCTGTGATATACTGCCATACATAATTTCGGTTTGTCCTGCTGTAAGGTGATTTTTGAGCCTTCCAGCATTTCTTTTTCAGCACCCTCAACATCAATGTTAAGATAAGTGAATGTACCGTATTTTTCTCTTAATTCGTCAACGGTAACTGAAAAGACAGAATCACCGCTATTTTTTGCCGAACTGCCACGACCCTTGTCACCGTCAAAGAAAATCTCCTTTGACTCATTCCATACAGCATTGTTAAGGGTTATGCAGTTCCGTAGAGCTTCACAGTTAGCCTGTAGCTTTTTAAATGTCTTTTTGTCAGGCTCAACTGCCACAATTTTTTTATAGCTTTTACTGTAATTCAAAAATTCCTTTACTGTATCACCACGATAAGCACCAAGGTCAAGAAAACTCTCGTTTTCACCTAAATTCAATATTTTAAATACTTCATCCTTATCCGTTTCACAATCAAAACAGTAGTCAAGCTCACCTGTAATCTGGAATTTAATAATATTCTCAAAAACCTGCTTTGATTTTTCGTCACCGAGCAACGAATATGCCTTTTCACTTTCATCAAGATGCTTCTTCAGAAAATCTTTGTTGAAAATATTGTCACCGTAAACGGGAACAGACGGCATAATGACCTTATGACGAGTTGAAAGAGCTTTTATATTGTTAATGACATCTTGTAATGGACTTGCAAAAGCCAGAGCCACCACAAAATCACCGATTTCATTTTCAAGCTGTGACACGGATTTTACGGGAAAACCACGAAAAGAACGGTTACGGACAAAACCATCACTTGCCACAATATGAGAAACAGTGATACCTAATTTATCAAATTCCTCAATTACTCTGTCAGCACCGTTTCCTGTGCCGTAAATAGCTATGGGCAGGGGACAATCCTTTAAAAATTCCCAGCTTGACTTTTCGTTAAGCAGATTTTTAAACATCTTCCCACCACCTTTTTCAAAATCACATAAAATAATACCACATTTTCTCTTTCTTTACAAGAAAAGTGTTGACGATATTTCCATTTTGCAATAAAATATTTCCATTAAGTTTTTTGGAGCGTTTTCTATGAAAAAAATTTTGAGTGCAAGAACAATGCTAATTGTTTCTATGTCAATATTCGGTACGCTTGGTCTTTTTGTACGCAATATTCCCTTGTCATCAAGCGAGATTGCTCTTTATCGTGCTGTTTTGGCGGCAATTTTAATCGGTACATTTCTTCTTGTTACAAAACAAAAAATTCCGTTTGGTCAAATCAAAAAGGAAATACCGTTACTTGTATTGTCAGGTGTGGCAATGGGCTTTAACTGGATTTTACTTTTTGAAGCGTATAAATACACAACAGTTTCAGTTGCAACATTAAGCTATTACTTCGCACCTGTAATTGTGACGGTTGCCTGTCCGATTCTCTTTAAAGAAAAAATGGGCATAAAGCAAGTGATTTGTTTTGTAATGTCCACATTGGGTATCGTGCTTATTACGGGAATCGGTGATTTGTCACAAGGAAGTAGCCATATTAAAGGCATTTTGTTCGGACTTGGTGCAGCTACTCTTTATGCAACAGTTATCATTCTCAACAAATTTACAAAGACAGTTGACGGTATTCACCGTACATTTATGCAGTTTCTTTCTGCAATAGCAGTTCTTGTTCCTTATGTGCTTTTCACAGACGGTGTAAATCTCAACACACTCGACAAAAAAGGCTGGTTCTTCCTTCTTGTAATCGGTCTTGTTCATACGGGAATTACATATTGCCTATACTTCTCATCACTTAAAGAGCTTTCAGGACAAAAGGTTGCAATTTTAAGCTACATTGACCCACTTGTCGCAGTTCTCATTTCAGTTGTAGTCTTGAAAGAGACAATGACACCGTTACAGGCAGTAGGCGGACTTATGATTTTAGGCTTTACTCTCTGGAACGAAATTTCACCAAAAAAGACAAGTAAATAAACAATTAAACCCACCACAGATACAGAAAACGTCTGTGGTGGATTGTTTTATCATAATGCTATTATGCACCAATAATTTTCTTTGATATAAAATCAATTCCTTTTTGTACAAAAGTTTTTTTCTTTATAAATTCAATCAACATAGATACTAACAAACACTCTACTAAAAATATTGGTAATATCAAAGGTGCATATTTTGGTGCATAAACAAATTTTGTAAAATATTGTGCATATAAAAATGTATGAAATAAAAATATATTTGTAGAATGTTTGCCGATAAATTCAAGAATGCTATTTATAACTTTAATTTTTGAGATACACACAACTGAAAAAACAATGATAGAAAGCGCTAAAACCAAATCCATCAAATTCACAAATGCATTTCTCATATAGGCAAAATAGCCTATTGACAGCAGACAAACACAACCTAAAACAAGAGGTTGTTTTTCCTTAAATAGATTATCAAAAACGCGATATTCACTTAAAAGCATACCTATCATAAATACACCAAAAATATACATGTTGCCTCTAAAAAAATAAAGGAATGTACAAATAACAGCACAGTATATGGCTATACATTTATACTTCATAAACGCTTTAAAGAATGGTGCAATTATATATGATATTAACGCTACCGACATATACCACCAAGTTGCATTCATCGTTGGGGAATTGAAAAAGTAGGCGAAACCAGAAAAATCTGTAATAAAATCAATGACAGAAGTATAAGGGTGTCTGTCAAATAATCCTTGCCAAGGCATAAAAAGAATATATACGACTGCAAATCCTGACCATAATTTCCACAGAAATCTCACTGTTGAACGAAAGATAGTTCTTATTGGCTTTTCTTGTGATTTTTTTAACACCTTATTAAATGATTCATTTATTCCATATCCACTTAAAAGAATAAAAATTGTTACGCATACTCTGCTCATAACAGCAAGTTTTTGTTCAATTGGTGTTCCGTTAAAAGTAAACAACGATGTATATCGAGTTTGTGCGTTTTCTGAATAAAACAAATGGTGGTTTAATAAAAGTATGCAAGCGATTCCTTTAATGATATTTGTTTGTCTTATAGAAAAAACGTTATCGGTTATGTTTGTTGTATTCAGTATGCTTTTTAAGTTAGTCATGTTTTTACTCCCCAGATGCATTGGTTGTTACTGCCGATTGCAGAGAAAACAATTTTTTCTGTTTTCTCTTTGCTTTCGTCATATTGCTTACAAATAACACCTTCATATGTAACACCGTCAATTACGAAAGTGATGAAATAGGAATTATCTTTTGTTGACCAATTTCCTGTAACATCCTTTGACGTAACTGCTGTGTTTTCCTTAACACTTTCATAAACCTTAAGTCCTGAAATTGTACCATCATCGTTTATTGTGATTATTTGAGTAGGTGAAATAATATTATTTACATTTGCCCAATCGTTACAACCGTTGCTTATGCTACCGTGATTGATAAATTCATATTCACCGCAGATTTCATTGACTGAATATGCTCTGTTTTCAAATGCTTTACCACTATATTCAAAAGGAAGTACAACGGTCCAGCCATTTTCAGTTCTTGCCATCTGATGAATTCTTGTTTCGTATCCGTCGTGACCAACATTAAGTCTTGTATGATAAACCTGAAACATTTTACCGTCATCAGTTGTAAGGCAGGATGAATGTCCGCTTGCAAGATAAGCAGTATCAAGACAATCAAACTTATAATTACCAAAAAGCTTGGCACCTGTGTTTACAAGGTCAGTTGCAGAATTACCTGAAGCATCGATAAATGGCCCGTCAGGATTCAGGCTTCTGTATTCCCTTATGTTATATCCACCAAGTGCGTTAAGTCCATGATATGAAATGAAAAGATAGTAATATCCGCTTGTTTTGTCATATTCGATATAAGCACCTTCACCTGAAAGCTCGTTATCAACAGTTGTGGCTACAATTTTCTTGCCGAAATAAAGGTCATAGCCATCGTGTTCTCTCATATAGTCATAGTCAGGTAATCCTGTCTTTTCAACCATCGGCATAATGTATGTACCACCGAAATATGAGCCGTATGCCATCCACAATCTGCCGTCTGCATCATAAAAAAGTGCAGGGTCAATACAGTTTGGATAAACCGTATGGTCGTAATCACCGTTTTCATTGAACCAAGGTGCATTCTGAAGTTCTTTCTTTGTGAAAACACCTTTTTTGAAAAGCTTTGAAATGTTTGTGAATGTGTAGTGCAGAGAGTTTACTCTTGAATAATATTTGTCGTTGTTAGTTTTGTTGTTAAATCCTGAATAAACAATAGCGTCTTCGTATTCATAAGGCCCTTCAATATTGTCACTTGTTGCAAACCATATAACTGAACCCGGTGTACCCCATACCGAGCTTGATGCGTAATAGCAGTATTTACCCATTTTTTCATTATAAATCACATCTGCTGCCCAGATATTTGTCTGTAAATTGTTTTCGTCATAATTGTTTACAAGCTGATATGCGTCTGTCCAGCTAAAGGGCTCTTCTAAAGTTTCTCTTAATGTCTTGCCCTCTTTAACGAGCATCCTGTTGTTGTCGTGAACACCACAGGCAAAGCTTGTCCAGTTAATCATTTCGTCACTTTTTGCAGCACAACCGTGAGTGCCGAAAATGTAATATGTACCGTCCTTATCCCGAATAATTGACGGGTCGTGAATACTTATTCTGCCATTTTCTGCATCACAAGAGCCTGACCCCACAATTTCATATTGCTTTGCAACAGGCTTTTCGGCATCGTTTACTCCGAAAAGTGATGTGACAAAGCATACAACTGCCGCAAAAGCAGAGATAATTCTGTTAAAAATCATTTTTTATTCTCCTTGAAAAGATATGATTGCATTATATCATAAAAAAATAAATATAGCAAAGAAATCCTAAATTTGTTGGTAAACAGATTGGCATTCAAATGTTCAATAAATCCGTATTTTCTTGACTAATCAACACGGTGGTGATATTATTTTTCATAGAAAACTACATAAAAGAAGGTATAAAAATGAAAAAAACAGTAAGAGACATTATTGCGATTGTTCTTGCATTTGTAATGGCTTCAGCTTCCTTCGTGTGCTTTGCAGAGGGACTTAATGAAGATGCAGTAAGCGAGCATTACGGACAGTACAAGAACTATGTTCTTTTAGGTGACAGCGTTGCAAGTGGCTATCGTGATGTAGTGTCTGATAACGACGACCTTTACAACAAGACCTATGGCGAAACAGCATATTACCGTGTGCCGGGCTCCTATGCCGATGTTCTGGCAAATGCAATTATAGAAGATAAGTCAATGACAGCATTTGCTGGTCCCGGATTCAGAACAATTGAAATTCGTTATATGCTTGAAGACGATTTCGATGGTGCTGACGATTATATGTTCCATCCTGCACAGATGAATACTGTTGGTGAACCGGGTAGTGAAGAGTACAGAACAGCGTATAAAAAGGCTGTTAAAGAGGCTGACCTTATTACTCTCGGTGTTGGTGGTAACGACTGGGGCGCATACATTGGTTGGGTAATTGCTGATGTTTTTGAAGCAGAAAATGTTGCCGATAAATATACGGAAGAGCTTACAAAAATTCTTACAAGTATGGAAATGGGCACAGAAATGATTGAAACTCTCGTTGAACTTGTCCATGCAGCAGGTGCATTACCTGCAGTTGTAGAGGCAATTCCGTCAGCACTTTCATACGGTCTTGGTACTTTCTATGAGAACTGGGACATTATGATTCAAGATATTTACGACCTTAACCCTGATGTAACACTTATGGTTCTTGGTATGAGTGACAACGGTCTTAAGGGTAACTATTTCAGCTATGACGGTGTAGAAGGTGCACCAATCAACGAAGACGGTGCTGAACAGGATGCACTCACAACAATGATTGTTGATTTCATTATGGGCGTTGGTAACAGACCAATGATTGAAGGTGCAGAAAAGTTTGGCTACACATATGTTGATACCGCAGGCACAACTTATGTTGAAAGTCATCCTGACGCAGCAGGTCATGTTCATATTGCAAATCTTATTATCGAAGCACTTCCTGACCGTGAAATCTACGATTCAGTAAACGATGTTAAACCGGGTTATGTATATTATAATGATGTTGAATATGTACTTGAAAACGGTATTATGACAACTGAGTCAGCAGGTGAATTTAATCCTAATGCAGTTCTTACAAAGGGTCAGCTTAACAGTGCATTCAATAAAATCAATGGTACAGACAAAGCGACTGACAGTAATGATGCGGCAACCGTTACGGATTTTGCTTTTGCAGTTTTGAGAGGTGCAGGCAACAAGGGCTTTTTCGGTACAATAAAACAGATTGTATTTGCATATAATGTTCTTTCTGAAAATGACTTTGACCTTTCTGCAACAATTACAAGAGGTGAGGCAGCAAATTATCTTTACGAATTCAGCGAAATCTGAAAAATCAAATAATTTCATTCATAAGCGTTGTGTCTGTAAGGGTACAGCGCTTTTTTGATTTTCAACAGTAGAATAAATTATGATTTGTCGGGATGATTGATATAAAAACAAAACAATGTAGGGCGGGAGCAAGCCCCCGCCCTACACGTATCAAACAAATTACATCGATAAAATCCACTATGATTAAATTAAGCATTAAAGAATTATAAAAGTGTAACAAAGCTCGATGCTATTTCTTTACAATTTACCAAACCAATGATATTATATGTGTACTGAAAGGGTGATAATATGAACTTTAAAAATGGTGCAGTAGAGTTTATTGAAATAGAACAGGACAGTTTTGTTCACGACTATATGGAAAATATTCCTTTTGATGAATATCTTTATAAGGAAGAATTAGGTAACGATTTTGTGGACATCCGTACTTTTGGTGCAGATGAAAATGCAAACTTCATCATAAACACAAAAGCCATAAATGATGCTATCAGTAATGTCAGTGAAAACGGTGGTGGTACTGTTTATGTGCCAAAAGGTGAATTCCTTTGCTCAACAATAATAATTAAAAGTAATGTGCGACTTTTCGTTGAGGGTACATTACGCTCTGTTACATATGAGCAAAATTTTAATGCAGAAGAAAAGCTTTATTACGGTTTTATTTTTGCAGAAGATGCTGAAAACATTACACTTTGTGGTGGTGGAAGAATCAGTGGTAACGGTGCAACCTTCTGTGAACAACCTAAAAGCGACAAACTGCTTTTGCCACTTGAAACATTTCACCTTAAAAGCTACATAATGGCATTTAGAAGCAGAATTCGTTTCAGAAAGCAACCAAGCTATCGTGTGAATCTCGTTGAATTTCAACGATGCAAAAATGTGGATATTCATAATATTGAAATGCACGAAACAGCACGATGGACCTGCAACATTGTTGAATGTGACGGTGTAAATGTTAAGGATGTTGTAATCAACAGTAATTATCATGTTGCCAATAGTGACGGCTTTGACATTACAAGCTCACAGAATGTTGTTGTTGACCATTGTTTTATTGCAACAGGTGACGATGCCCTTTGTATAAAGGCTCACGAAAGTCTTGATGTAGAAAATGTGCTTATAAAGAATTGTAAGGCAATGAGTCTTGCCAACTGTTTTAAAATCGGCACAAATGTCTATCAGAATGTGAAAAATGTCACAATTAAAGATTGTGAATTCTTTATGGATGGTACAACAGGTGGATATGCAGGAATTTCAGTTCAGTCTGATAGAGGCTCAGTCGTTGAAAACATCACTTGTGAAAATATTAAGATGGACGGTATAACATCTGCGTTTGTTGTGTGGCTCGGAAACAGACACGAGGGAACACCAGGTACATTACGAAATGTTACAATCAGGAATATATCGGCAGAAAATGTGTCCTTACCATCTGCTGTAACAGGCACAAAATTTGACGGTAAAGCATATGAAACAGAAAATGTAGTGATTGAAAATGTTTATATTAAATACCGTGACTCAAAGGAAGAAATATATATTCGTGAAGATGGTGTAGGTTATGAAGCGATGATTGAGTATCCAGAAATTACTCGTCTTTCAAGCATCTACATTTCATCACACGAGGAGTCACCATATTGGGAATTACCTGCTTACGGACTATATCTTCGCCATAGTGGTAATGTGAAAATCAATGACTTTTCCTGCATACCAAGAAGCGTAAATACACGCCCTGAAATTTTCCTGGACAAAAGAAAATAAGTAAAAATATCATAAAACACATAAAAAACAACGAGTCCACTTCCGTGGACTCGTTTCTATTGGTTTTATTTTTTCTTTGGTGCTTTTACTTTATTGAGCTTTGCATTGATTTCAAGAATTTGTTCTTTGCTTAATGCACCACCAAGCATTGAACAAGCGCGTTTAATTGTAAAGCCCTTTGCCATACCGTAAATATTCTTGAGCATAGCAGGTGTAACCTTGAAACCACCGAGTACACCGCCGCCTTTTTTCTCTTCACCATTTTCGTCTTTTCCGCCACTCATTGCACCTTTGAGCATCATTAAAAATTTGAGCATTACAAGCTTACCACCGAATGTGCTCATAATATCGCCGATTGTGTTGTTGATTGAAAGGTAACCGTCAGGAGTGTTGATTTCAAACCAGTTAATAACCTGACCTTCTTCTTTCATAATATAGCTTTCGTTTGGTGTATCAACCTTGTTGATTGTAGCAGTATCTGTAAGGTCACCTGCAACGACTTTGAGTTCAGTTGTGCCTTCATTTTTTACTTCAAAGTAGAAGAAAGGATATTTACCCTTTGTCTGCTTACCAACGCTAACACCGTTTGCAAAAAGTTCAACTTCAGGCTGGTTAGAATAAACAGTAACCTTTGTTACATCTTCAACTCTGTCAATATATCTTTTTGAGCAAAGGTGAAGAACAGGTTCGGTTGAAAGCCATGCTTTATATGCATAGAATGAGTCTTTCTTATACTTTCTATCGAAAGTTACAAGACCCTTATGGTTCATACCGTTTTCGCCACCTTCGGAACGAGCGTCAGCAGCAAAGTCGAACATATTCCATACATGAGTTGCCCAAAGATATGGTCTTTCAGCAATCTGCTTAATAAGTTCTTCGTGGTAATAAGCCTGATATTCTTCTGTATAGTCACCCTGAGTAGGTGTTGATGTGTGCCAGTTAAGAGCTTCACAACCATATTCAGAAAGACCGATAGCCTTATTAGGATATTTCTTATGGAAATCGTCAAACCAAGGACCGTTCATCTCTGTTGAGCCACCATACCAACCAAAATAGTGGTTGTATGAAAGAATGTCAGAAATATGAAGATATTCGTCGTTAATGTCGCACATTGAAACTGCAGCAATTGTTGTAAGACGAGTTTTATCCAAGTCGTGAACCAAATCGTTAAGGTCCTTGTGATTTTTAATAAGGTTTGGATTTGAACCTGCAATTGTAATTTCGTTTGAAAGTCCCCAGAAGAATATAGCCGGATGATTGTAGTTCTGAATAACAAGCTCTTTCATCTGTGAAATAGTGTTGTCATAGCCTGTTGGCATATGGCTTGAAATATATGGGATTTCAGCCCAAAGAACAAGACCTGCCTCGTCACAAAGGTCATAGAAAACCTGTGAATGCTGATAGTGAGCAAGACGAATTGTGTTAGCACCAACTTCAAGGATAAGCTCAAGGTCTTCCTTGTGCATTTCAGGAGTTAATGCGTTACCTACATCAGGTCTGTCCTGATGACGGGAAACACCACGAAGCGGATATTCACGACCGTTAAGGAAAAAGCCTTTTTCGGGGTCAACCTTAAATGTACGGCAACCGAATTTTGTTGAAACGCAGTCAACTTCTTCACCGTTACAGATAAGAGTTGCCTTTGCTGTGTAAAGATAAGGGTCACGAAGACCGTCCCAAAGGTGAACATTCTTTATTTCAAATTCAGCGTCGTCATCGTCTTCTTTTGATGCAATAACCTGGCCGTCAGCAATAATCTCATAACGAACCTTGCAATCCTTGTTGTTAAAGAATGTCTTGATTTCGATTTCAGCGTCAGCACCCTTGATTTCAGGTGTAACCATAATAGCAGGTGAGCCGTAATAATCAAGGTCAAAGTGACATTCAGGAACACCGATTACACTTACATCACGATAAATACCACCGTAGAATGTAAAGTCGGCATTCTGTGGATAAACTCTGTCATTTGCAGAGTTGTCAACTGCAACAACAAGCAAATTAGTGTCCTTTATATCTTTAACCTGCACTCTGAATGTTGAATAACCGCCGTCGTGCTTTGTGATACTCTTGCCATTCCAGAAAACTTCACATGATGAGTTTACACCGTCAAACTGAAGATATTTAACTTCACCTTCAGGCAACTCGTCAGCCTTAATTTCCTTTGCAAAGTAGCAAGTGCCTCTGTAATAGTCGCTGCCACCGTCCTGACCGTCTTTTCCGTTCCATGTAAAAGGAAGATTAAGAGCTTCCCAATCAGCAGGAAGAGTAGTAGGAGCAGATTTTGCGCTTTTTGAGAAAAGCCAATTGTTGTTGATAACCTTAATGTTTCTCATAAAAACCTCCATAAATATAACACAGTTTATTTCACCATGTATTATACAATAAAATACAATATTTTTTCAACTGGAATTTTTTATTTAGCATAAATTTTCACATTTTGTTCAAATAAAACATAATTAAAAAGAAAAAGGCGATTCATCTCACGAATCGCCCTATTATCATATAATATTTTTTATTTCTTTTGGTGTGAAGATACCTTTTTCAGTAATAAAAGCAGTGATAAGTGAATGGTCGGTAACATCAAATGCAGGGTTGAGAGTTTTTGCATTCTGTGGAATCATTGTATTTTCGTACCACATTTTTCCTATTTCATCACCGTCACGCATTTCAATAATAATGTCATTACCCGTCTTGATATTCTTATCAAAGGTTGAGAATGGCATACACACATAAAACGGAATATTATAATGTTTTGCAAGAATTGCAAGTCCGCTCGTGCCGATTTTGTTTGCAGTATCACCGTTGAGTGCCACTCTGTCGCAACCAACCATAACAGCATCAACAAATCTGTTTTGCATAACAAAGGATGCCATATTGTCGCAAATTACGGTTGTGTCAATTCCTGCATCACAAAGCTCAAAGGCTGTAAGCCTTGCCCCTTGCAAAAGCGGTCTTGTTTCGTCAGCAAAGACCTTTATATCTTTACCATTTTCCTTTGCCACATACACAGAAGAAAGTGCTGTACCATACTTTACTGTTGCAAGACGACCTGCATTACAATGGGTGAGTATTGAGTTACAATTTTCAAGCAATTCTGCACCGTATTCACCGATTTTTCTGCAAATAGCAATATCATCGTCAATCATCTGAAGTGCTTTGTTTTTAAGGGTTTCCTTAAAGTTTTCTGCATTACAGTTTTCAGCAACCTTGAGCATTTCTTCTGTTGCCCATTTAAGATTTATTGCAGTAGGTCGGCAAAGGATAAGTTGTTCGGCATAGTCCTTTAATTCTGCAAAAAGTGTTTCATATGTACAAGCCTTGCTCTTGTTCATAAGCGCAGCAAGACTGATGGCAGTAAAGACACCGATTGCAGGAGCACCACGAACCTTAAGAAGCTTTATTGCATCAAAAATCTCGTTGAAATCGTCAGTACTGACCTCTTTATATTCATTTGGTAAAAGTGTCTGGTCGATGAAAACAGCCTTATTGTGGGCAGTGTCAAAACCAACTGTCGAACCATTTAAAAACATTAAAATTCACCTACGATTTCAGTGATAAGAGTTTGCATTTCTTCACTTTTTTGTTTTCCAATTGTAAGGACTTCTTCTTCAGTAAGTCGTTCACCTGAAAGTCCTGCTGCTTTATTGGAAACAAGTGAAAAACCGAGAACATCAATACCACAATGGTTTGCTGCAATTACTTCCTGCACCGTTGACATACCAACAGTATCTGCTCCCATTATGCGAAATGCACGGATTTCGGCAGGAGTTTCATAAGATGGTCCCGTACAACCAATATATACACCTTTTTGAAGCTTCATACCTAACTTTTCAGCACAGCTAAATGCAATTTCACGAAGTTCAGGAGCATAAGCAAAACTCATATCAGGAAAACGACATCCGAAAGTATCATCGTTTTTACCGATAAGGCAGTTTTTGCCTGTGAAATTGATATGGTCGGTAATAACCATAATATCGCCAACATTGAAGCTTTCGTTGATTCCGCCTGCTGCATTTGTGACAATCAACTTCTTAACACCCATCATTTTCATAACACGAATCGGCATAACAACATTTTCCACAGGATAGCCTTCATAAAGGTGAATTCTGCCCTGCATACACATAACTTTTTTACCGTTAAGTGTACCGAAAACAAAACGACCAACATGACCGGGTGCTGTTGAAACGGGAAAACTCGGAATATCTTTATAGTCAACATACTGTGGATTGTCGATTTTTTCACCTAATGTGCCTAAACCACTACCGAGAATAATACCGATTTCATAGGTATCTGTGATTTTTGATTTAATATATTCAACTGCTTTTTCAATCATTGTGCATTTACCTCGTTTACAACCTCTCGTACAAGACGACTGACCTCATAACCCATTTTTTCAACATCAATAGTTGTGAATTCACCGTTTTTATAAAGAACTTCACCGTCAACCATTGTAAGGATAACATTACTCTTATTTGCCGAATAAATAATGTTATTGAGAATATCAAAATCAGGATACATATTAGGTGTTGACATATCAAGAACAATCAAGTCGGCTTTGTTACCTACTTTTATTACACCACAATCGTTTCTGCCCTGTGCCTTATATCCGTTGACAGTAGCCATTCTGTAAATATCCTGTGGAGTTACAATATCTGCCTTGTTATTAACGCCCTTTGGTAAAAGTGCCGCAAGGTACATTTCACGCATAATGTCAAGTCCGTTGTTACTTGCTGCGGAGTCCGTACCGATACCGATGTTTACGCCTTTCTGCAACATTTTGTATGTGTTACAGAAGCCACTACCAAGCTTTAAGTTACTTGCAGGACAATGAGCAACAGTCACGCCCATTTCCTTGAAAATATCCATATCTTCGTCTTCAACCCATACACAATGAGCAAGGATTGTAGGACTGTTGAACACCTTTGCATCATAGAAAAGGCGAGCAGGTGTTTTTCCGTATTTTGCTTTACAGTTTTCGTGTTCAGCCTTTGTTTCTGACAAATGAATATGATTTATATAATCTTTTCCGTTTGTGTATTCACCAAACTGCTCGATAATAGAAAGTCTGTTTGTGTATTCAGCATGAAGGCTCATATCAATTTTAATCTTGCCGTTCTGTGTATTGTGATACTTTTCTGCAAGATAAATGCCTTCCTGAAAACGGTCATTCTTTTCTATATCTTCATCAACAAAGGACACGATTGAACGGCCGAAATTAGTCTTTGCCTTACTGTCAATTACAGCCTTCATTACACCATCACCGAAGAAATACATATCAGTAAATGATGTTGTACCGCTTGAAAGCATTTCTGCAATTGAAAGCATTGTACCGTAATATGCTCTGTCACAGTTGAGTCTGTCTTCAAAAGGGAAAACCTTTTCGTTGAGCCAACGGTCCAAAGGAAGATTTTCGGCATAACCGCGAAGCAGAGTCATAGGTGAATGAGTATGAAGATTTACAAATCCTGATGACAGGACTTTGCCTGTGCCATCGTATTCTTCACCGTAGTTTTCCTGCGGTTTTTCTGTACCGATATAGTCAATTTTATCGTTCTTGACACCAACATACATATTGTTTTCGATTTCAAGGTTTTCATTGATTATTGAAATGTTTTTGAAAAGCATAACGGAATCCCTCCACCACCTTCGGTGGTCTCCCTCCCTTTAACAAGGGAGGCTTTTATTATTCTATAATAATTGTTTCGATTACGACATCTTCAAAAGGCTTATTGTTGAACATATCGCTTTTTACTGTTGCGATAGCATCAACAACATCCATTCCTTCAAATGTCTGACCAAAAACTGTGTGACGGAAATCAAGCCAAGGTGTTCCGCCCATTTCTTCATATGCTTCGATGCATTCGGTAGGGAATACTCTTTCGTCAGCCATTCGCATCTGTTCAATCAAGTCTTCAGGACATTCCTTTGCCTGTACAATAAAGAACTGACTTCCGTTTGTGTTTTTGCCTGAATTAGCCATTGAAAGTGCGCCGCGAAGATTATGAAGCTCACCTGTAAACTCATCTTCAAAAGGTCTGCCCCAGATACTCTGACCGCCTGTGCCGGTGCCGTTAGGGTCACCGCCCTGAATCATAAAGTCATTGATTACACGGTGGAAAATAAGACCGTCATAATATCCGTTTTTAGCATGAGTTGTAAAATTCTCAACTGCCTTTGGGGCATATTCAGGGAAAAGCTTGATTTTAATATCTCCCATATTTGTTTTGATTGTTGCAATCATATCACCTGCAACAGGTTTATTTAATTGATGAAACATAATTCATTCTCCTTTTAAACTTTTTTTGTCAGGTCATTCTGAGCGTAAGCGAAGAATCTTTACCAAAGCAGGTTAATTATCCAACAAAGATTCTTCGTCGCATGCTCCTCAGAATGACATAATAAACTATTCAACACTCTTTAAAGATTCAACCATATCAATCTTTTTAAGGCTGAAATACATTATTGCATTTACGATTACAGTGAACACAACTGTCATAATTGTTGCGATGATGATACTTGAGAAAGCAAGCTCTCTGCCAAACATATATACATCGGTTTCAACTGTAATCATAACAAATTTATGTAATATTATACCGAGTACAATACCAAGAATAATACCAAAAACTGTAAGAATCACATTTTCACGATAGACATATGATGCCAATTCGTTATCATAGAAGCCTAACAGCTTGAATGTGGCAAGCTCTCTTCTTCGCTCTGTTATATTGATGTTGTTAAGGTTATAAAGAACCACAAATGCGAGAATTGCTGCTGAAGCCACCATAAGAACGATGATGAAGTTAAGGTTTTTAATAACCTCATTGATGCCCTCAAGCTCGTCATTATTAGTAATAACGGAATTTACACCGTCAATGCCCGATAAGACAAGTTTAAGATTCCGGTCTGAGAACTTATCATTGGATTTCATCATAAGAATGTTGATTTCAGGCTCAACATTGTAAAGTGACTTGTAAAGTCCCGGTGTCATATAAATGTAATTGAAAATATAGTTTTCGGCAACACCTATGACTTTTACTTCTTTTGGAGTAACTGTTGATTCGTCGATACGAAGATAAATGTTATCTCCTGCTGAAACGCCTAATAAATCAGCGAACTTTTCTGTAATAATTACGCCTTCGTCAGAAAGTGAAAGCTGTCTTTGTTCGCCTTTTCTCTCTCTTAATGAAACAAACTGAGGGAATTGGTCAGCATCTGTCGGAACAATCAAATATGCTCTCTTTTCGTCGTCAATGTCTGTAGTTGAATCTTTAGATGCTGAAATCATTGTTCTGTTGACCTGAATGTAGCTCTCAAGGCTTGGCAGAGTTTCAATTTTTGAAAGCATCGCTCTGCGTTCGGCTCTTGTAAGACTTGCGTCAACGCTGACAATTTCAGTATAGTTAAAAATATCACCATACTGATGTTCAGTCATACTGGAAACAGAATCACGGATACCGAGTCCCACAAGAAGCAGTGCCATACATCCGCTTACACCGAAAAGTGTCATAAAGAAACGCTTTTTATATCTGAAAAGATTTCTTACTGCTGATTTCTGACCGAAGTTAAGTCGTTGCCATATGAACTTTATTTTCTCGACAAATGTATGCTTACCTGATTTTGGTGCAACGGGTCGCATAAGGTCAGCAGGAACACTTCTTAACGAATAGAAGCAGGCAAAGAATGCTGCAAGAGTTGTACAAAGTGTTGCCACAAGACCGGCACTTAATGCATAGCCTAAATTAAGCCTGATTACATTATCACCGAGATTATAATAAACTGCCCTGTATGCTGTAATAATAATCGGAGGAATTGAAAATTCACCGACAAAAACACCGAGTATGCTACCCAATATACTTGCTGTTGCAGCATAAAGAAGATATTTTGATGCAATTGACAACTTACTGTAACCCAAAGCCTTAAGTGTACCAATCTGCATTCTCTGTTCTTCAACCATTCGTGTCATTGTTGTAAGGCTGACAAGAGCCGCAACAATGAAGAAAATCACAGGGAAAACTGCACCGATTGCACCGATACTGTCGGAGTCTGTAATATAGCTTACATATGCTTCTATGCTTTCACGGTCAAGGACATGCCATACAGGTACTTCCATTTCGGCAACCTTGCGTTCAGCCTCTTCAAGCTCAAGTCTTGCATCCTCAAGTTCAGCGTAAGAATCCTCTTTGTGCATATTGTATTCTTCTTCAGCCTCTTTAAGCATTGCGTCGGCATCCATAATCTCTTGCTCAGCGTCATCGAGTGCACCTTTATTTGCAATAGCTGACTGTAACTGACCAACAGTTACCTTTGCTTCAAGAAGGTCTTTTTTACCCTGTTCAAGCTCTTGCTCTGCTGCAATTGCCTGTTCGGAAACATAGTTATATGTACTCTGAAGAGTTGTTACGGTGGTAGTCATTGTTGCAATCTGGTCAGGGTCAGCATTAGGGTCGTTGTTCAACTCTTCAAGGCTTGCAACCGCTTCGTCAAGAAGTGTCTTGCTTTCTTCAAGAGTCTGTTTCATTACTGCAAGCTGTTCTTCACCGTCTGCAATCTGCTTTTCGGCATCGGCAACCTGCTGTTGATATATAGGAAGATTTGCTTCTGCATTCTCAAGAAGTTCTTTGTTACTCTGAATGTCGTCCTTACTTTGTTCAATGAGAAGCTTCTGCATCTGCAGTTCATCATATGCACTCTTGATTTCTTCTTCAACAGTAGCTTCTGCTTCAGCAAACTCATTTTTTGCTTTTTGAAGCTTGTCGTTACTTTCTGAACGGAGTTCGGCATATCGTATGTCACATTGTTTACCTGAAATTTGTTCAATTCTTTCTGTTACAGTTTCAATAAGCTTTTTGTACTCGTCATCGTAGCAATTAAGGTCACTTGCACCGGCAACGGTAATGTAAATTGAAGTGAAAATGTCTGTCACAAAAGCCTGACGCGGAATAACAATGTAACCGTCACCCATACCGTCACCGATGTTGCTTGTTCCAACATCACCGTTAAGATAATATGATGATGAGCAAACACCGACAATTACAAAGCTGTCAGTTGCAAGAGTATCGGACACAGGTGTATCTGTTCCTGTGGACAGCTTTACAGTACCACCGATTTTGAGCCCTGATTCATCGAGAAATTCCTTACTTACAAGACATTCATTATATTTTTTAGGATTTCTGCCCTCAACAACCTTGATTTTGTTGATTTGCTCCGACATTGAAATTGCTCTTGTAACAATTTCCTTTGAATTGACAATACAAAGGAAATCAGTTGTATATGAGCCTTCAATTCCCTTTATTCCCTCAATATCCTTTAATGAGTCAATGTCATTCTGTGTAAGTCCAAGTGTACCCACAACACGGATATCCATAAGATTTTGTTTGTCATATATTGCATCAGCCGTCATATACATAGCAGGCATAGTTGAACGGACACCTGAATAAAAGGCTACACCAAGAGCAACTATGAGCAGAATCGAAATAAATCGGCCTATGTTTTTTCTGATTTCTCTTTTGAAATCTTTTTTCAGCGATTTAGTCATATATGTTACTATCCTTTACCATTCAATCTGTTCAACAGGCATTGGGTCCTGATTTAAGAAAATCTTTTCGATTCTACCATCGTTGATTTTAATAATTTTGTCTGCCATAGGCATTAAGGCAGAGTTATGGGTAATAACAATAACCGTCATACCTTTTTCACGACACATATCCTGCAAGAGCTTAAGAATTGACTTACCTGTTATGTAGTCAAGAGCACCTGTCGGCTCGTCACAAAGAAGGAGCTTTGGATTTTTTGCCAACGCACGAGCGATAGAAACTCTTTGCTGTTCACCACCTGAAAGCTTTGATGGAAAGTTCTCTTTTCTGTTTGCAAGTCCCACTTCACTGAGAATTTCTTCAGCATCAACGGGATTTTTACAAATCTGTGTTGCAAGCTCAATATTTTCATATGCTGTAAGATTTGGTACAAGGTTATAGAACTGGAATACAAAGCCAACCTCATCACGACGAAAGGCTGTAAGCTCTTTTTCATTAAATTGTGCAATATCTGTTCCGTCAACATTAATCACACCTGATGTCGGTTTATCCATACCACCAAGCATATTGAGTACGGTTGTTTTACCTGCACCTGAAGGTCCTACAATAATTACAAATTCACCCTTTTCAATAGGGAAGCTTATATTATCAGCCGCTTTGATTTCAATTTCACCGACCTGATAAATTTTTGAAACATTTTGAAATTCGATAAATGGCATTTTGTTCACTCCTTAAAATACCGTATTACGCCACAATTTTACATACTTAATCAGTATAGCATAATAATCGTAATATTGCTATATTATTTATTAAAAAACTTATTATTAAATTTCTGTAAATTTTTGTAAAATAATAATAGACAACTGTTGATTATTGAACACGGTAATGATATAATGAGGAAAATTTTAACTTTAAGGATGATTTTATGGCAATAAATAACGAAGACAGTCGCGTAAAACGCACAAAAAAATTAATTCGACAGGGTCTTGTTGAATTAGGAAAAACAAAACGAATCAACAAAATTACAGTTAAAGAATTAACTGACTACATTGAAATTAACAGAGGTACATTCTATCTTCACTATAAAGATGTTTATGACCTTATTGAGTCACTTGAGAATGAACTTTATAACGATTTTGATGCAAAGCTTTCTTCATATACAGGTCAATCTCTTTTGGTTACTCCTATTGAAATTTGTGAAGACTTCTGCACACATTTTTATGAACACAAGGACCTTTACTCAACATTTTTGAGTACTAATGGTGATGCCCACTTTGCTTATAAAATTGGTGAAAGACTTAATGAAAGAGTTTATGATATCTTTAAAAGCATTTTCCCTAAAATGGACGATACAAAGTATGACTTTTCATATTTTTACGGAAAATACGGTCTTATCGGCATTATCACCTGTTGGTTTACAGAGCATCCTGAATGGACTCCACGACAGGTTGCTGAAATATGGTTCCGACTTACCACATTAGGTCTTTGGGGAATTCTTGGTGAAGAGGGTAAAGAGGTGCTTATAAATGCAAAAAATTCTCGTTAAGCTTTTTATCCGAGATAGTGAAAACATAGGAGATTTAAAGGTTCGTGAATCTTACGGAACATTAGGAAGTGTTACGGGAATTATAGTTAATGCTATCCTTGCAATTATAAAATATATTGCAGGACTTTTGTCAGGCAGTATTTCTGTTACTGCTGATGCTATCAACAACTTATCCGATGCAGGTTCTTCAATAATATCCCTTATCGGTGTAAAGCTGTCTGCAAAGCCTGCTGATAAGGACCATCCTTACGGTCACGGTCGTGTTGAATACATATCTGCACTTGGTGTTTCATTTTTCGTTTTGCTTATGGGAATTGAGCTTTTTAAAAGCTCTGTTGATAAGATTATCAATCCTGTTCCCGTTAGATTTAATTGGGTTGCATTTATAATTCTTCTCGTCAGCATATTTATGAAACTCTGGCTTGGCTTTTTCAATAAAAAGCTTGGTGAAAAAATCAACTCTGCACCTATGATTGCAGTTATGAAGGACAGCTTCAGCGATTGCCTTGCTACCGGTGTTGCACTTGTTGCCATTGTTATTTCTGCATTTTCCGACATCAATGTTGACGGATACCTTGGAATTATTGTTGCCGGTTTCATTTTCCTTGCAGGATTCAATATTTTAAAGGACACTATGGCCGACCTTCTGGGTAAACCTGCTGATAAGGATTTTACCCAACAGATTGAGAATAAAATTCTCTCATATGACAAAATTGTCGGTGTTCACGATATGATTGTTCACGATTACGGTCCTGGACGAAAATTCGCATCTGTTCACGCTGAAGTTTCATCAAAGGACGATATTATGGAAATTCATGATATTATCGACCTTGCTGAACGGGACATTTTTAATGAATACGGAATTGTAATTTCAATTCACACAGACCCGATTGTCACAGATGATGAAAGAATAAATTCATTAAAGGATATGACAAACGGAATAATAAAAGAGATTTCAGATGAAATGTCAATCCACGATTTCAGGGTTGTTGACGGTCCTACTCATACAAATCTCATATTCGATTTGATTGTTCCGCATAAATATCATCTTTCAAACAGTCAAATCATCAAAATCATTGAGGATAAATTGAGCAAAATAGACGAAAGATATTTCGTTGTAATAACTATTGAACACGCATTTAACTAAAAATAATTTTTTTGTCAAATAGGACTTGAAAAACACACAAAATATAGTAGAATATATATATACAAGTTATCACATCTTGTTATTTTCTATTCGGAGGTTATATTATGGCAGACAGAGAAATTACCACAGTGCCTAATGGGCCTCTCGGTATTATTGCTTTACCGGGATGCGAAGAAATGGCAGAAAAAATTGACCGTTATCTTGTGAAATGGCGTAAACAGCAGGATTCAGAACACAAGACAACAATCGCTTTTTCAGGTTATGAAAGAGATACTTATATCCTTAATGCTACATTCCCTCGCTTCGGTACAGGTGAAGGTAAATGTTCACTTCACGAATCTGTTCGTGGATATGACATATATATTCTCATTGATGCCTTTAACCACGGTGTAACATACAAAATGTACGGTCACACAGTTCCTATGAGTCCTGATGACCATTATGCAAACCTTAAGAGAGCAATTTCTGCGATTGGCGGTAAGGCAAAGACAATTACTGTTATTATGCCTATGCTTTATGAAGGAAGACAGCACAAGCGCTCTTCAAGAGAATCTCTTGACTGTGCAGTAATGCTTCAGGAACTTTGCATCTCAATGGGCGTTGATAACATCATCACTTTTGATGCTCACGATGCTCGTGTTCAGAATGCTATTCCGCTTCACGGTTTTGAAAGCATTTCTCCTGCTTATCAGATGATTAAGGCTCTTGTTAACAATGTTGATAACCTTAAGCTTAATAAGGAACATACAATGATTATTTCACCTGACGAGGGTGCTATGAGCCGTTGTATGCAGTATTCAAACTATCTTGGTCTTGACCTTGGTATGTTTTATAAGCGTCGTGACTATTCAAGAATCGTTGACGGTAGAAACCCAATCGTTGAGCACTCTTTTTTAGGTTCAAATGTTGAAGGTAAAGATGTTATTATTATCGACGATATGATTTCATCAGGTGAATCAATGCTTGACGTTTCAAAGAAAATCAAATCACTTGGTTCAAACAGAGTATTCATTTTCTCTGCATTTGGTCTTTTCAATGCAGGTCTTGACAGCTTTGATAAGGCATATCGTGATGGTCTTTTCGATAAGGTATTCACAACAAACCTTGTTTACAGAATGCCTGAACTCAAAAAGCGTGACTGGTACTGTGAAGTTGAGCTTTCGAAGTATCTTTCATACATTATCGATACTCTTAATCACGATAAGTCAGTCAGCAAACTCCTTGACCCGGCTGACAAGATTGATGCTCTTCTTATAAAAGCAGGACTTAAATAAGTTTTTATCCACAATTTTTATACTACAACAAAAAGGATGCAGTTTTCGGCGTGTTCAGTTAGGGTTTTAATAGGTTTTAATCCTATACTTTCCGTTGATACTTCACGAAAAAACCTCGTAATGCACAAAGCATTACGAGGTTTTTATCATTTTGTCTAAACGAAAATTATATGGATTAAAACTGCTTTGCACATTAAACCTAATTAGTTTGGATGCAAAGCAAGGCATAAATGCGTAGGAACCCTGACGGGTTTCAAGCATTTTAACGAAGCTTTTGTGCCAAAATGATTGGTTTAATGCTGTTAAATCCCTAATTGAGCACGCCGTTTTGCATCCTTTATCTTTATTTATATTCTTTACCAATCAGCGTTCTCCATGCCGCCACATATTTTGCCGCAGCAGTCGGGTTTTTACTCTTTACATATAAGAAATGCTCCGAGTCAATAAACATAAGTGACTGCACCGAAACATTAAGCACAAGCTTAAGCTCCTTAATCGGCATAACAATTGTCTGCTTCGGATTAAGATAAAGCTCAAATCTATCCTTGTAAAGACGAAGAGTTGCATCGTCAGAAAGTTCAACTCGTTTTCTCTTAATCATTGTGTAAACAATCTGGTCTTTTTCTTCAAAAACAAGACCACCGTCAGGAGTACCCAGCACCTGTTGTTTCCATACAGGCTTTTGCCATTTGTCCCAGTCAAGCACATTGTCAAACACAAGCTCTTTCTGACTCGGATGGAAGAAACCGTCTCTGCCGAATTCAACCTGATATCCGCAATCGCAGGTGAGATAGTTGCCCTTTGAGTGCATTGTACCAACCTTTTCACAATGAGGACAAACGAATAAAACGCGTTCAACATGCTCCGCAAGATTTTTACCCTTATATGTTCTCGGCATTTTGCGTTGCTCGTCAAAAGCATTGACATAAATATCCCGCTTAATGATTTCGTTAACCTCTTCACCTGTCATACGGCTTAATTCTTCGGCAGAATATTCACCCATAACCTTACCGCGTAACGGACCTCGACGAAGACCTGTACCCCATCTCGGCATATGGAAGAAACCGCCTTTGATACGATAGGTGATAAGAGAAACGCCTAAATTTTTTACAAAATCACCTGTTCTCGGTGAAAAAAAGCCTGTTTCACCGTTTGGTGTGATTGTACCCTCAACATAAATACCTGTGGGAACACCTTCTTCAGCAGAAGCCTTCATATCCTTAAAAAGAACTGATGCAGGATTATCCCTGTCCTTGATAATCCAACCTGCCAAATCCTTAAAAAAGAATTTTGCCCAAGGATTGAGAATTGTATGGTCACCGGCAACAAATCTTACATACTTTTTCAAAGAGCACATAATAAGAATCGGGTCAAGACCGTCGGAATGATTACCGATAACTATGAAATTCTTGCTCTTTGGTCTGTATCTTTTAGCCTTTGCACGAACAACGAGTAACACAATCCAAAAGAAAAGGACTCTGACGGTGTTCATACATATTTTATTCAAAAGAGTTCTTGCTTTCAAATTGCATCACTTCCTTAAATAATTCAGAACATACACAAATATTCTAAAACAAAATGATTTCCGTGTCAACAAAAACAGAAAAAACAATGAGATAAAGGTCATTGTTCCCATATTGTGTTGCAAAATTGCAGATAATAATGTAAAATAACTAAAGGTGTTGGTTAATAAATTATAATTTAATTATGTTATTTTCAGGTGGTAAAATGACAGGTCGATATTATTCCTTAAATGAATATCTGAACCGTCAATTCGGTGGCAAGGTGTATAAACTTGCACTGGATTCAGGTTGCACCTGCCCGAATCGTGACGGAACACTTGATACTCGCGGTTGCATTTTCTGTCACAACGGCTCATCTCATTTTGCGGAAATGGGAACAGACATCAACGAGCAGATTGAAAATGCAAAAAAGAGAGTCATAAACAAAACCAAAACCGATAAATTTATTGCGTATTTTCAGAGCTTTTCAAATACCTATGGTGACGCAGATAAGCTTGAAAAGATTTTTACAGCTGCCGTAAACCGTGACGATATTGTGGCAATCTCAATCGGTACGCGACCTGACTGTTTATCTCAGGAAATTCTCAATATGATTGAAAGACTGAATTTAATAAAGCCTGTATGGGTTGAATTGGGTCTTCAGACATCAAATGAAAAAAGTGCAGAGTACATTCGTCGTTGCTATAAAAATTCTGTCTATGAAAAAGCTGTGAAGAACCTTAAAAGCATCGGAATTACTGTTATAACCCATATAATTATCGGTATTCCCAATGAAACAAAGGAAGATGTATTAAATACAGTTGATTTTTCCGTAAAATGCGGTACAGACGGAGTAAAGCTTCAGCTTTTACATATCTTAAAAGATACTGATTTATATGAAGATTACAAAAAGGGTCTTGTAAAACCGTTGAGCATAAATGAATATATGGATATTCTTTTCGATTGTATCGAAAAAATACCGAAAAATATCGTAATTCACCGGATAACAGGTGATGCACCTAAAAAATACCTTGTTGAGCCACAATGGAGCAGTGACAAGAAAAAGGTGCTTAATACAATAAATAAAGAAATGGAAAAAAGAGATATAATTCAAGGGAAGTGTAGCTTATGAGTTGGGAATTCAGTTTGCCTGTTAAAATTTATTTTGGCACAGATAAAATAAAAGAATTACCGAAAATCATAAAGGAATATGGTTATAAAAAAGGTGTCCTTGTCTGTTCAAACACACTTAAAAAGAATGGTGTTGCTGACGAGATTATAAAAAATTGCAACGGTGTTATTGTTGACACATTTTCAGACATTCGACCTAATCCCACAACAGATAATGTTAATGCTTGTGTCAGCGTTCTTCGCAAAAATAATGCTGATTTTGCTGTTGCTCTCGGTGGCGGTTCACCGATGGATTGCTGTAAGGCTGCTTGTGCAATCGCAAAGGGTAACGACACAATCGAAAGCTATCATACAGGCGGAAAGCCAATCAACAAAAACGAAGTTATTCCTATGATTGCCGTTGCCACCACAAGCGGTACAGGTAGTGAAATCACAAATATTTCAGTTCTTACTGATTTGAGCAAAAATGTAAAATCCACAATGAACGACCCGCTTATGTACCCCAAAGCAGCCATAGTTGACCCAAGACTTACTTTAAGTGTACCACCAAAGGTTACTGCATCAACAGGACTTGATGTATTAAGCCACGCACTTGAAAGTGTATGGAGTATTCTTCATCAGCCAATTTGCGAAAGCTGTTCGGTTCACGCAACAAAGCTGGTTTTTGAGTGGTTGTACAAGGCATATTGTGAGCCTGATAATTTAGAAGCACGCGAAAAAATGGCAGAGGCATCTATCGTTGCAGGTGTTGCCTTTTCAAATCCAAGAACAGCAGGTAGCCACGCTTGTTCATTTCCACTTACTAACCTTTACGGTGTTCCTCACGGTGAAGCTTGTGCTATGACACTTGATTTCTTTACAAAATATAATGCAGATGCAGAAAATGGCAGACTTAATAAGTTTGCACAGAATTGTGGCTTTAAGGATGCTTACCAAATGGCAGATGCCATAACAGACCTTAAAAAGAAAATGGGAATGGCTTGTACTTTAAAGGAAATTGGTGTAAAATCATTAGATGAGATTGAAACACTCACAAAAATGAGTATGACGCCACTTATGGAACGAAATATGATTCCTCTTTCATATGATGACATTAAAAATATGTACATTTCAATATGGGGTGAATAAAATGGTTGTTCTGTTTGTTCTTCTTGCTTTACTTTTGATTTTAGTTGCAATTCTTACATTTAACACATTAAGAGCATCAAAAAAAGCAAGAAAACTTTCTGACTTCAAGCCTTTTTACAGTGATGATGAAATAAAATATTATGTTAGTCGTCTTCAAAAAATGATTAGGTGTAAAACTGTTTCGGTAAAGGACAGTTATGACGACACAGAATTTCAGAAGCTTCGCCATGTTATGGTGGAATTATTTCCGACCGTACATAAAACTGCTGAAAAAATGACTTTTTCTGATGACTGCTGGATTTACAAAATAAAGGGCAAAGACGAAAGTCGAAATATTATGCTTATGTCCCACCACGATGTTGTCGATGCAACAGGTGAGTGGCAGTATGACGGTTTTTCAGGTGAAATTGCTGATGGTAAAATCTGGGGCAGGGGAACGGTTGACACAAAAACTCCACTTTTTGCTGAATTTTCTGCACTTGAAGAACTTTTAAACGAAGGTTTTGAGCCACCTTGTAACATCTGGATTGGTTCTTCTCATAACGAAGAACTTGGTGGTGACGGAATACCAACAGCCCTTACATATTTTAAAGAAAACAATATTACATTTGAAGTAATTCTTGACGAAGGTGGAGCACTGATTGAGCCACCACTTGGTGGAATGAAGTGTGATAAATGTGGTATGGTGGCTGTTCACGAAAAGGGCAGAATCAGTCTGATTTGTACTGCAACTGCCGAAAATGGCCATGCAAGTCTTACAGCAGGTGCAACTCTTACACCTATTGAGCGAATGTCTGCATTTATAAACGAAATTACAACAAATGATATATTCATTCGTCGCATTAATCCACAGGTTGAAGAAATGTTCAGGCACTTGGGACCTTATTGTGGTTTCCCCATGAATATGCTTTTTGCAAATCTTTGGCTTTTCGGTGGCATTATTAAAAAGGTTATGCCAAAAATCAATGCACAGGCAGGTGGACTTATAGGCACAACCTGTTCATTCAATAATATTGAAGGCAGTAGTGCATCAAAAAAATGTACAGCAAAAGCCTTTGTCCGTCCTGTTGATGAAAAAGATTTTAATGAAGATTTGAAAAAATTTAAACAAATTGCAGAAAAGTATGATATAATGGTTGAAATGACAGAGGATAGCGAGTATCATGCTCCTGCCAATATGACAAAACCACAGTTCAGTTACACAATGAACTGTATCGGCGAAGTTTTTCCGCAGTATCCTGCTTCACCGTTCATTCTTCCTGCAGGAACAGATGCAAGAACACTTACTGATGTGTGCGAATGTGTTTTGAGATTTGCACCGATTAAACTTTCAGCACAGCAGTTAGGCTCTGTTCACGCAGAAAACGAAAATATAGATGTTGACGCAGTTGCAAACTGTGTGGCATTTTATAAGCATTATATTAAAAATTATAAATAAGGAGATAAAAACTATGGGACAGTGTTGGATTGATAACAAAACAGTAATCATCACAGGTGCTTCAGCAGGTATCGGTAAAGGTGTTGCAGAAACACTTATTAAAAAGCATAACTGCAAGGTTATCGGTATCGCAAGAAGTCAGGAAAAAACAGAAAAATTCGTTGAGGAATTAGGGGAATATGCAAAGAATTTCTCATACAAACTTTTTGATGTATCCGTTAAGGAAAATTGGTTTGAATTTGCAGATTACCTTAAGGAAAATGACATTCATCCTGATGTGCTTATTAACAACGCAGGTATTTTGCCAAAGTTTAACAAGACACAGAATTATTCAATCGAAGAAATCGAAAGAGTAATGAACATCAATTTCTATTCAGCAGTTTATTCAATCAAGGCATTGTTGCCAATGCTCCTTGAATCAAGCACACCTGCAGTAATCAATGTTGCTTCTTCAGCAGCTTTAATGGCTCTTGCAGGTACATCTACATATTCAGCAAGTAAAGCAGCACTTAAATCATTCACAGAGTCATTAAGAGAAGATTTAAGAGGCAAATGCTATGTTTCCGTTATCTGTCCGGGCTTTACAAAGACAGACATCTTCCGTAATCAGGAAAATACAGGAAAAGGTGAAAAAGCAATTAATGCAATCAGCACAGACTGTGACAAGATGGTTAAAATGATTTGCAACGGTATCGCAAATAAGCGTGAGCTTATGATTTTCGGCTTCGATGCTGACTTTATGAAGATTTTCGGCAGAATTACACCTGTACAGGGTGGCCGTCTTTTCAGCGCAGTAATGAAGATGTCAAAGCTTCCATTGTTCGACGCAGTATTCAAGGATGAATAATTTAAAATTCGTAATGCGTAATTCGGAATTCGTAATTAAGGAACTGTTTTGCGATTATAAAAACGACGAATGCGTAGTGGCAGGCTTCCACGCCTGCATTGTCATTCTGAGGAACGCAGTGACGAAGAATCTTTGTTGGTTGATATGTTACTGTTAGAGAGATTCTTCGCTACGCTCAGAATGACCTATCGAATTGGTTGTTCATTCCGATAAATTATAATTTGAACGATATGTAACGCAACAAAAAAGAGGAGAGTGGAAACTCTCCTCAAATTTTTATGCTATTTTGAATTATAATTTCATTGCAACGTCCCAAGCACCCCAGATAACTGTACGGAGATTACCAACCTTGTTAGCATCGCCGATTACATGAACGTGCTTACTCTTTTCTGCAAGTGGAGCAGGCTTGTAACCAACTGAAAGGATTACGCTGTCAGCCTTAACATCAATTGTCTTGCCGTCCTTATCCATAATTGTAACACCGTCGTCACGGATTTCAGTTGTTTTGCTTTCAAGATAAACAGGAACCTTGTTTGTCTTGAAGAAATCACGAAGATAGCTTGTGTTAGCAAGAGCAACACCTGGAGTTGTGATGAGGTCATCCTGCATTTCAACAATAGCAGGCTTTTTGCCCTGAAGATAAAGCTCGTAAGCGATTTCACAACCTGTAAGACCGCCACCGATAACAACTACATTGTCACCAACAAGGCTGTTGTCAAGAAGGAAATCAACTGCTTCAACTGCTTTTTCAGCACCCTTAATCGGAATCTTGTTAGCAACTGAACCTGTTGCAACGATTACTTCGTCAGCACCGAGTGATGTAATATCCTTAACTTCAGTATTCATATGAACTGTGATTGCATCATAAAGCTTGATTTCTCTGTTATACCAAGCAATAAGGTCACGGTCTTTTTCCTTGTATGATGGAGCTGCTGCTGCAATAAATACACCACCGAGCTTGTCGCTCTTTTCATAAAGGTCAACTGTGTGACCACGCTGTGCACAAACCATAGCAGCTTCCATACCACCGATACCACCACCGATAACAGCAATCTTCTTTGCTTTCTTAGCAGGTTTAATCTGGTATTTCTTTGACTGCATTGTCTTTGGATTAAGAGCACAACGAGAAAGTCCCATTGTGTCAAGAAGGTCCTGAGTATTAGCGTGACCCTTTGATGATGAGAAGTTGAAGCAACCTGCGTGACAGCAGATACAAGGCTTGATTTCTTCAACTCTGTCTTCAATAATCTTTGTAATCCATTCAGGGTCTGTAAGGAACTGACGAGCAACACCAACACCGTCGATTTTGCCTTCAGCTACTGCTTTGGCACCGGCATCAGGTTCCATTCTACCTGCACAAACAACAGGAATATCAACGAACTTTTTGATGTGAGCAACATCTTCAAGGTTACAGTTCTGTGGCATATACATTGGTGGGTGACACCAGTACCAAGAGTCGTATGTACCGTTATCAGCATTGAGCATATCGTAACCTGCATCCTGAAGGTATTTAGCAGCCTTTTCTGATTCTTCCATATCACGGCCAACTTCTTTGTAGTCTTCACCGGGCATAGCACCCTCGCAGAATCCTTTCATTTTTGAAACAGCAGAGTAACGAAGAGAAACAGGGTAGTCATTACCGCAAGATTCCTTGATAGCCTTAACAACTTCAACTGCAAAACGGTATCTGTTTTCAAAGTTTCCACCGTATTCGTCAGTACGCTTGTTAAAGAATTCAATAGCAAACTGGTCAAGAAGGTAACCTTCGTGAACAGCGTGAACTTCGACACCGTCAACACCTGCATCACGACAAAGCTTTGCAGTTTTTGCAAATGCTTCGATAATTTCGTGAATCTGTTCTTTTGTCATTTCAGGACAGATAATATCGTGAGCCCAGCGAGAAGGCTGTGGGCTTGGAGAAGCTAATTCGTGAGATGTATCAAGAATTGGCTTAATAAGAGCGCGTGTAAACTTATTTCTGTGGAGTGGTGCAACGAGTTCAGTAATAGCCCAGCTTCTGCCCATACCTGCAGTCAACTGAATGAACAATTTTGCACCTGTCTTGTGGATTTCGTCCATAAATTCTTTAAGTTCTTCAAACATTTTTGGATTCTGCCAAAGCCATTTTCCCCAGAAAGTATCACGAAGTGGTGCGATACCGGGAATGATAAGACCAACATTGTTGTTAGCTCTTTCAAGGAAAAGTTTAGCAGCTTCCTTGTCAAAGTGGCAACCGCCAAGTTCAAACCAACCAAAGAGAGATGTACCACCCATAGGGCACATAACTATACGGTTTTTGATTTCAACATTACCAATTTTCCAAGGAGTAAATAATGATTCATACTGTGGATTCATACAAACACATCCTTCTCAATTTTTGAGCATAATCTCAATATTATAAGTATATAAAAATATGGTTTTTATGTCAAGGCAAATTGTTAATTTAATAACAAAATCGATTGTGAAATAGCAATGAATTATAATTTATAGAGATGAACAACCAATTTGGTAAGTCATTCTGAGCGTAGCGAAGAATCTCTCTAGCAGTAACACATCAACCAACAGAGATTCTTCGTTACTTTGTTCCTCAGAATGACACTAACCTTAAACATCTCTACAAACACCAATTTAACAAACAAAAAAATCCCCACAGAACTTAATCTGTGGGGAATCCGTTAAATCGATAATTTTATTCTGCCTTTTTCTTCGAAAGTACAATATTTGTAATGATACCAAGAATCAAAGCACAAGCGATTGATGTGATAGTAACCTTGCCGATAGCAAGAGCCATACCACCGATACCTGTAATAAGAATTACAGATGTTGTAAAGAGATTAGCGTTATCTTCAAGGTCAATCTTTTGAATCATCTTAAGACCACTAATAGCAATAAATCCGTAAAGGGTAATACAAACGCCACCCATTACACAACCTGGGATTGAATCGAGGAATGCAACGAAAGGTGAGATGAATGCAATAAGCAATGCGATAATTGCAGTCGCTGTGATAGTGGCAACTGAAGCATTCTTTGTAATAGCAACACAGCCAACTGATTCACCGTAAGTTGTATTTGGGCAGCCACCGAAGAAAGCACCAACTATTGAGCCAACACCGTCACCGAGAAGTGTTCTGTGAAGACCTGGGTCTTCAAGAAGGTCAGTTTCAATGATTGATGAAAGGTTTTTGTGGTCAGCAATATGTTCAGCAAAAACAACGAATGCAACAGGAATATATGCAACAGCAACAGTTGCAACATAAGAAGGGTCAAAATCCTTAACACCTTCAATAGCTGTCAGGAATGTGAAGTCAGGAACAGCAAAGAATGTGTTAATTGTAACACCGTCAGCAACAAGAGCCTGGAAAGGTGCAAAATCAATAATCGTAAGAGCATCGTTTCCTGTTGATTTGCCAATCAATGTGAAAACAAGAGCAACTGCATATCCTGCAAGAATACCGATGATAAACGGAATAAGCTTTGCCATCTTTTTGCCGTAGGTTGAACAGATAACAATTACAAAGAAGGTAACCATTGCACAGATAAACGAAACCCAGATGTCAGTTGTCATAATGAATGAACCATTACCATCTTGCGGACCGTATGAGAATACATCGCTGATTGCGGCACCTGCAAGTGAAAGACCGATAAGTGCAACAGTAGGTCCGATAACAACTGCAGGCATAAGCTTGTTAATCCAGCCTACACCTACAAATTTAACTATAAGTGCGATAATAACATAAACAAGACCTGCCAAAAATGCACCGATGAGAAGTCCAAGATAGCCTAATTGCATTGACGTTGCACCTGCAAACGCAGCACACATAGAGCCGATAAAAGCAAATGATGAGCCTAAGAAAACAGGGCTTCTGAATTTTGTGAACAGCTGATAAACAATTGTGCCCACACCTGCACCGAAAAGTGCGGCAGACATACTCATATCAGTTCCCATATTGGTGTTGATAATTGCAGGAACTGCAATTGTTGCCGCCATAATAGCGAGAAGCTGCTGGAAAGCAAAGATAATCAACTGTGGAAAGCTTGGCTTGTCCTTTACATTGTAGATCATTTTCATTTTTTAACATCCTCCAATAACAAAATTGTCAAATAAATAATACCACTATATACAGTAATTTTCAAACATAAATAACACTAAATGTTGAAATTTGTTGTTTTGCACTAAAAAAATATACCTTCTTTGACTATTTTGCTAAAAAGAAAAATATATATTACTTTAATCACTTGCTTTTTCCTGTCTTATATTGTAAAATTATGTAAAATAAACATTTAAGGAGAAGTTATGAGAATCTTTTTAGTTTGTCTTTGTGCTTGGTTTGTGGCACAGTTAATGAAAGTGATTATAAATACAATAAAATATTTAATTGATAAGAAAAATGGTGAAGAAGCAAAAAAAGTTACAATCGAAACGCTTTTCAAGCTTGGTGGTATGCCAAGCTCACATACTGCAACAGTTATTTCACTTTGCACTTGTATAGGTGCTCTTGAGGGTTGGGATTCAAATATTTTCGCAGTATCAGGTGTCTTCGCATTCATCACAATGTTTGACGCAATTAAAGTAAGACTTCCAATGGGTAAGCTTACTGACGAATTCAAGCTTGTACGTGAAGCAGTTCTCGGTAAAGACCTTAAAAAACTCAAAAAGGTTGAGGGACATACATTACCTGAGGTTATCGGTGGATTTATCGTAGGTGCAGGCGTAGCCCTTATCATCCTTAAATTTACACCATTGTTCCCTGAATATGTTTCAGTTTTCGAACAGTTTAATTTCTAAATAAATACACAGTAGAACGGGGTCATAATTTGACTCCGTTTTTATTTGTACAATAAATTAGAGTTTGTATGGATGTTTAAGGTTTAGTGTCATTCTGAGGAACGAAGTGACGAAGAATCTCTGTCCTATTTTAATAGACCCTTCGTTTCACTCAGGGTGACTGATGAAATGCGAGAGATTCTTCGCTACGCTCAGAATGACTTACCAAATTGGTTGTTCATCCCGACAAATTATAATTTGAATACAATATAAAAAACCAGCCTTCTCGTCATAAGAAAAAGCTGGTTGATTTTTTTATTTAATTTATATCTGTTCAAGTGCCTGTTCAATATCTGCGATAATATCCTCAACATTCTCAATACCAACTGAGAATCTAATCAGGTCAGGTGATACACCACATTCAACTAACTCTTGGTCACTTAACTGTCTGTGAGTTGATGATGCAGGATGAAGAACACAGGTTCGGGCATCTGCAACGTGAGTAACAACTGCTGCAAGTTTAAGTGAGTTCATAAACTTTTCAGCAGCATCTCTGCCACCTTTGACACCGAATGAAACAACGCCGCAAGTACCCTTCGGCATATATTTCTGAACAAGGTCATAATACTTGTTGCCTGGAAGAGCAGGGTAGTTTACCCAAGAAATCTTGTCGTTGTTTTCAAGATATTTTGCAACTGCAAGAGCGTTGCTACAATGTCTCTCCATACGAAGGTGAAGTGTTTCAAGACCTAAGTTAAGGTAGTATGAGTTCTGCGGAGCAGGAGTTGAACCATAGTCGCGAAGAAGCTGTGCAACGATTTTTGTAATATAACCTGCTTTGCCGAAATCCTTTGTATAAACTGCACCGTGATAGCTTTCGTCAGGCTGTGTAAGACCGGGGAATTTGTCATTCTGTTCCCAATCGAAGTTACCACTGTCAATAACTGCACCACCGATAATATTTGCGTGACCTTCCATATACTTTGTTGTTGAATGTGTAACAATGTCAGCACCGAATTCGAACGGACGACAGTTAATAGGTGTAGGGAATGTGTTGTCAATAATAAGCGGAACACCGTTTGCATGAGCAATCTTTGCAAATTTCTCAATGTCGAGAATATCAAGTGACGGATTTGCAATTGTTTCACCGAAAAGTGCCTTTGTGTTAGGCTTGAAACAAGCCTGAATTTCTTCTTCGCTTGCATTCGGGTCAACGAATGTAACCTCAATGCCCAGCTTTCTCATTGTAACATTGAAAAGATTGAATGTGCCACCATAAATTGTAGCAGCACTTACAAAGTGGTCGCCTGCACCCATAATGTTGATAAGTGAGAAGAAGTTAGCAGCCTGTCCTGAAGAAGTAAGAACACCTGCAACGCCACCTTCAAGCATTGTGATTTTCTGTGCAACCATATCACTTGTCGGGTTAGCAAGACGAGTGTACATGTACCCTGGTTCAAGGTCAAAAAGCTTAGCCATTGCTTCACTTGTGTCATATTTGAATGTTGTGCTTTGTGCGATAGGAAGTACTCGCGGTTCACCGTTCTTTGGTCTGTATGCACCCTGAACGCAGTTAGTTTCTATTTTATAACTCATTTTAATCAGTCCTCCAAAAAATTCTTCATAAGCTGAACGCCACTCTCAATGAAAAGTCCCGTTGCCTTTGCAGTTTCTTCATTGATAGTATCAACACCTGTGACCTCGTTATTCTTATGATAAATCATAAACGGAACAGGGTCAGAAGCATGAGTTGCAGTAACAATTGGTGTTGGATGGTCCGGTAATATCATAATTTTGTAATCATCATAATCCTTAAGACCTTCAAAGATTACAGGCAATACCTGTTCGTCAATAATTTCAATAGCACGAACCTTGTTTTCAGGCTCGCGTCTGTGACCGCATTCATCAGGAGCTTCAATGTGAATGTATGCATAGTCGCAACCGTTTTTAAGAGCTTCAACAGCAGCCTGTGCCTTACCAACAAAGTTAGTATCTATGTAGCCTGTTGCACCTTCCACATCAGGTGTTTCCATTTTAGCACATTTGCCGATACCTTTAAGAAGGTCAACAGCAGAAATTACAGCACCTTTAATGCCATATAATTCTTCAAATGGTGAAAGTGCAGGCTTTTTGCCTTCGCCCCAGAGCCAGATTGAGTTTGCAGGACGCTTGCCGTTCTTGATTCTTTCAAGATTTACAGGATGGTCCTTGAGCAAATCGTAGCTCTCCTTCATCATTCTGATAAGGTCAGTTGCATTTTCACTTGTTGAAAGGTATTCCCCAACAACTCTGCCTGAAATATCATGTGGTGGTGTCATATTACCAAGGTCAGTTGTACCGTTGTTCCATACAAGACAATGACGATAGCTTACACCACTGTAAAACTTGTAAAGCTCATTACCGAAATGCTCTTGAACAGTTTCAATAATCTTTTCTGCTTCAGCAGTTGAAATATCGTCTGCACAATAGTCAACCATAGTCTTGTCAGCATAGTTTTCTTCGTCGGAAAGTGTAACGATATTACAACGAAGAGTAACATCAGTGTCCTTAAGGTCAACACCGATACTTGCAGCCTCAAGCGGACTTCTGCCTGTATAGTAAATTGATGGGTCAAAGCCCATAACACTCATATTAGCAACGTCGCTACCCGGTTTCATACCGTCAGGAACAGTTTTAACAAGACCAACTGTACCTTTCTGTGCAAGAGAGTCGAAGTTAGGCTTTTTAGCCAACATCATAGGTGTTTTGCCGTCAAATTGCGGAACAGGATAGTCAGCCATTCCATCATACAAAACTACAACATATTTCATATATTTCATCTCCAAATAAAAATTAAAATAATTTACTGACTATTTTACCATATATATATGGTATTGTCAAAGAAAAGTGTGTCATTCTGAGGAACGAAATGACGAAGAATCTCTGCCCTGTTTAATAGACTCTTCACTGCGTTCAGAGTGACCTGTTCTGTGGTATGTTCACGATTGTATTTATTCAATTCCCCAGTTACTTATGTTACCGCGTTGCATACCGCCAATAATCTTCTGCCGGAGTACCGGATATCGTTTTTCAAGGTCGCGAAGAAGATTTTTAGTGTCCTCTCTGTTTGTTTTTTCATCAGCAGGACATTTGCTTTCTACAATCGGCACATTTTCCTTGTTAGCAACTCTTGTTATATCTGTTTCATAAGCAAAAACCATAGGCCTAATCATATACAAATCTTTTCTTGAAAGATATGAAACAGGGGAGAATGATTCCGCTCTGCCATTACCGAATAAATTCATAATGAATGTTTCAGCAGCATCGTCAAGGTGATGACCGAGTGCTATTTTGTTGCATCCCAATTCTTTAGCAGTATCGTGCAAAAGTCCACGACGCATTCTTGCACAAAGACTGCAAGGATTACTCTCTTTTCTCTCTTCAAAAATAATGTGATACAACTCTGTCTTTTTAATAGTATAAGGAATATTGTGCTTTTTACAGATTTCTTCAATCTCTGAATAATCGGCACATTCTCCGAAAAATTGTGGGTCAAGTGTGACAGCACAAAGGTCAAATTTCTTGGGATAAAAAAGCTTGAGATTGATAAGGCACAAAAGCATAACAACGCTGTCCTTACCACCAGAAACACAGACAGCAATTTTGTCGCCATCTTCAATCATATTATATTTATCAACACCGGCACGAACAAGACTTAATAACTTTTGCACTCAAAAACCTCATTTCTAATACTGCCTCCCTTGTCAAAGGGAGGGGGACCGCGTTAGCGGTGGAGGGATTCATTTTTTATTTGTAATACATTAACAATATTTTATCTTAATTTTCTGTAAAAGTAAACAAAGAATTTTTAAAAATAATATAAAAGAAAAACATATGAAAAAAAGAGAAAACAAGAGAAAAACAGAGATTTATATTATTCTCATTAAAAAATCAAAAATTTGTGTTGACTTTTGTTTTTCCCTTTGCTATAATCTTCGAGCAATAAAAAATATTATTCGGAGGTAAGTTCTATGTCAACTTATATGCCAAAAAAGGGCGACATTACCCGTAACTGGTATGTGCTTGACGCAGCAGGCAAAACACTCGGTAGCGTAGCTGCTGAAGCTGCAACTCTTCTCAGAGGTAAGCACAAGCCAACATTCACACCTCATGCTGACTGTGGTGACCACGTAATCATCATCAACGCAGAAAAGGTTGTTCTTACAGGTAACAAGCTTGAACAGAAAATGTACTATCATCACACAGGTTATGTTGGTAACATGAAAGAAGTTAAGTATAAGACTCTTATGAAGACAAAGCCGGAGTTCGCAGTAACAAAGGCAGTTAAGGGTATGATTCCTGACACAGTAATCGGTCGTGAAGCACTTACTCGTCTTCGTGTTTACCGCGGTGCAGAACACAAGCATGCTGCACAGAAACCGGAAACAAGAGAATTCTAAGAAAGGGAGGCTAATTAAATGTACGAAACAAGTCCATTTTTCTACGGTACAGGTAGAAGAAAGAAATCAGTAGCTCGTGTACGTGTATATGCAGGTACAGGCAAAATCATCATCAACGACAGAGAAATCGACGATTATTTCGGTCTTGAAACACTTAAGCTTATCGTTCGTCAGCCTCTTGCTCTTACAGGAACAGCTGATAAGTTCGATATCGTATGCCGTGTAAACGGTGGTGGCGTTACAGGTCAGGCTGGTGCTATCCGTCACGGTCTTTCACGTGCTCTCCTTGAGTACGATGCAAACCTTCGTCCGGCTCTCAAGAAGGCAGGTTTCTTAACAAGAGACCCAAGAATGAAGGAAAGAAAGAAATACGGTCTCAAAGGTGCTCGTCGTGCACCTCAGTTCTCAAAGAGATAACTTGTATTATTTCAAAAATTTCAGCACTCACATCATGTGGGTGCTGTTTTTGTTGTAAATTATAATTTATCGGGATGAACAACCAATTTGGTAAGTCATTCTGAGCGTAGCGAAGAATCTCTCTAACAGTAACACATCAACCAACAGAGATTCTTCGTCACTTTGTTCCTCAGAATGACACTAACCTTAAACATCCCTACAAACTCCAAT
>JAZNZX010000071.1:0-4123 GCA_045595185.1 Candidatus Fimenecus sp.
GATTTCGGATTTTTGTGGGATAACAGTACAGCAGAACAGAATTACCTTATGTCCTTGGGTAAAAGAAAGTATAATATCTGCTTTATTGACGGTACTCACGAAAATTTTGATTTGATTAACAATTATGAAATCAGTCAGTGGAATGGCGGTAAAGTTCATAAAATCCATGGTAATCTTTATCATCTTATGCGTGGTCAGGTTTATGAAATTGAAGGTAGAAAAATCTTCACTATGGGTGGTGGAGAAAGCTCCGACATCGATATCCGTCGTGATGTGAATGCCTGGTCAAAGGATGAGCATCCAACACAGGAGGAATTGCTTGAGGGTGCTGAAAACCTTGAGTTTGCAGGATATGATATTGATATTATTGTGACACATGAACCACCGCTCAAGGTTAAGAACTTCTTAAATCTTAATGACCCGTCAGAATTCCGTGTAAGTGCCCTTAATGCGTATTTTGAAGAACTTGCGCAGAATTGCAGTTTCCGTAAATGGTATTTCGGGTCTATGCATGTGGATAAATTTGTTTCAAATAATTATCGTGCTATTTTCAAAGATGTTATAAACGCAACAACAGGTGAAAAAATATAGACGAATTATAATTTGTCGGGATGAACAACCAATTTGGTAAGTCATTCTGAGCGTAGCGAAGAATCTTTCCACCTGCAACATATCAACCAACAGAGATTCTTCGTCACTTTGTTCCTCAGAATGATACTAACCTTAAACATCCCGACAAACTCCAAATTACCATACAAAAACACCTCACAGGAATCATTTTGTCCTGTGAGGTTTGTTGTTTTATTTCTAATTTAGAATACTGTAAGAATACTATCAAAGGCAGAAAGAATAACTGCGAAAGGTCCTTCTCCACTCTGGTGTGCTTGCTGGTTTCCACTATCGGTAGCAACACTGCCATTGTAATCACTTGTATAGCCTGAAAGCCAAGAAATCATACCATCAGGGAAAGTGAGTGTGACCTTGTTACCATTTCCGTCAACAGTTTTCATATACGGATAATCGCCGTTATCAGAGCTGAACATATCATAGTTTACTGCAAACCACGAATGGTGAGAGCTTGATGTTGGGTTTCCGCTTGGGTACTTAACAAATGTAAGAGACGAGAAACGACAGTCGGCAGGAGAATTGTGATTTTCAGTTATATTTTTCCACAAAGGTGTAACCGAAAAGAAATAGTTAACCAGTGGGTCGAGCTTACCGCTTGTAACCCATACAGGAATATCTGCAATAAGTTTTAACGCATCGTTTGATGGTGTCCACGCAGGACAAATAGGGAAAATCGCAGCAAAAAGTTCAGGGTATGCCACAGCCATTTTAAGTGTCATTTTGCCGCCCATTGAATAACCACCGATATAAATGCGACTTAAATCAATGTTGTCTTTGTTTTTTGCGATAAAGTCATCAATTGTGGCTCTTAAAGGGTAAATAAGGTCGTCTGACCAATAAATATTGTCTTCTTCAAGTGAACGAGGAGCAAAAATGAATGCACCTTCACTATCTTTGAATCGAGCCTGAAAATCGTCTGATGTCCAAAATGCAATATCACTTGCTGTTACTTGTTTGCCTTCATATGCACCGTCGCCCATACCATGAAGCCATATTACAAGCGGATATTTTGTTGTGTCATCGTCTTTCACAGGTGAAAAATAACTGTAATCAATGGTGTAACCGTCAGTTTCAGGGCCTTTTCCTGCAACAAACTGTGCTTGCAATTCTTCAAGATTGTCATCGTATGTTGTGTTGCCTACCTTACAGGCAAATACAGGTATGCACGCTGTGAAAAGCATAACAACTGCTAAAACAAAGGATAAAAGTTTTTTCATAAATATAACCTCCTATTTCTGCGATTATATCATGACAAAAAACTTTATTTCAAGCAGTAAAATGAAAATAAAACACAATTTCATAAAGTGTTGAAAAAAGACGATACATAATGTACCGTCTTTTAAAAGTTATTTATCTTTTTTCAAGTTGTATTTTAATCCTACTTTATTTAAATCGTCATTGTATGCATCAACGGTTTCGTTATCCATCTTGCTTAAACGATTTGTTTCGTGTGCTATGGATTTCTTTTTGTGGAATATGGCATCAATCCATCTTACAACCCACATAATCGGTAAAAGGAAAGGCAATTTTTCTAATATAGGAAATTTCGTTTTCATTATCGGCATTGGCAGGAAAATAAGGTTTTTGATTGTCTTTGCTTTTGCGGAAGCAACGGAATCAGAACGAGCACTTACTCGTGCTGCATTAGCAGCATCAATACGAGCCTTACGGTCATCACTGAAAATTTCTTCAGTGATAAACTCAGTAAGTTCAGTTTCTTCTTTTCCGTTAAACCACACATCAAGCGTGTCCCAGATGTTGTTGTGGAAGGTGGTTAACTCAAGCTTTTCAATTTCCTTGTTGATGTATTCAAGGTTAAGAAGTGAATGCTTGTTTTTGAAAAGCCATATATCAATAAGAGGTCTGAACATAGCACTACCGTCACGATAATGCTTTGTAAGATGAGTGAAAAGATATATGTATTCGTCTTCTTTTGTCATAGAAAAGCTATGGTTACTGTTAAATGTAGCCTTGCTCCAAGGGTTACGGTAATATGCGTAATAATCGTCATTGTATGACGGAATAAGGCGTTTGTGAAGCTCAATAACAATTCCACCTTGACCGGCCCATATAAGCTCATGGTCGGATTCAATCTTTTCAACAAGACCGAGTTGTGGCATCAATTCCTTAATTTTGCTGTACTGTGCTTCTTTAATAAGAATATCAGCATCGCCCATAAGACGACATTCAGAAGAAGGATAAAGTCGCTTTACGGAAGCACCTTTAAGGAGCATATAGTCAATGCCATTGTCTGCAAAAATGTTCTCAATTTTCTTAAGACAACTCATAAGATTCTGGTCTCGACCAATCATAAAGAATGTGTATTTCTTGAAGATTTCAAGTTCCGGAAAGTTGCCCAAAGCAGTATAAAGACCGTGACAAACAAGAGGAACAACCTTGCACTTTTTACTAAGTGTAAATATCTGCTCGTAATCAATATCATTTGAAAGTTCCACAGGTTCATCGGTAAGAGCAGCCTTTATTATTGAAAAGAAATCTCTATACAATTTTTGCATTCTTATCACCTCTTTGCATTACATTTTATTATATAATTTTAATAAGTTTAAGTCAAGCATTCAAATGTGAAGAAAAAATATGATTCCACCTGCAACATATCACAAATTGGAGGTTGTCTGGATGTTTAAGGTTAGTGTCATTCTGAGGAACGAAGTGACGAAGAATCTCTGTTGGTTGATATGTTACTGTTGGAGAGATTCTTCGCTACGCTCAGAATGACTTACCAAATTGGTTGTTCATCCCGACAAATTATAATTTACCAAGCCAAATGCAAGGTAGTGATATAATATTTCCTAACGCAAAACCCTCTCGGGTTCAAGCTCCTTAACTATACAAACAAAAAAATAAAGAGTCCACACAAAAGTGTAAACTCTTTATTTGGTGCGAGAGACGGGACTTGAACCCGTACGGGATTACCACACGCCCCTCAAACGTGCGCGTCTGCCGATTCCGCCACTCTCGCATATCGGTCGTTCTCTCGAACGCAAGAAAAATTATACCAAAGGAAAGTGGTTGTGTCAAGCATTTTTTATAAAAATTTTAAATAATTTTCAGATTGAACTTTCTTTTGAGTGTTTTACGGGTTTAACAGTAGGTTTTTTTGCATTTTCCGGTAACGCCTGTGCGATTGTTGGGAACTCATTATCCGTTTCGCTTGTAGGTTGAATCTCATAAGTTCCGTATTTATTCACTATTTCCCAAGGTGTTTCGGGATTATCGGGGATATATGTTACTCTTTCTTCCAACTGATTTATATAATTTTTGTTTTTCTTATCCATTTTAATCACCGATTTTATTATGGATAAATTGGAGTGTATTATACAAAAACAAAATCAACAAATTGGAGTTTGTAGGGATGTTTAAGGTTAGTGTCATTCTGAGGAACAAAGTGACGAAGAATCTCTGTTGGTTGATGTGTTACTGTTAGAGAGATTCTTCGCTACGCTCAGAATGACTTACCAAATTGGTTGTTCATCCC
>JAZNZX010000072.1:0-23502 GCA_045595185.1 Candidatus Fimenecus sp.
CCTACTGGCTTGCCGACTAAAAGTCGGCATAGAAGTTTGACATCGCATTACTATTTCAAGCAACCGCTCTCGTGCGGTTGTTTGTTTTTTGCTTACTTATTCTTGTTACCCGTAAACGGGTCTATATACTCTTTGAGTGTTATCTGGTCATTTGCGAAATCTTCTTCTAATTGATTTTTTATATAATTTTCTATCACTTTCTTATTTCGACCGACCGTATCTACATAGTATCCTCTACACCAAAAATGTCGATTTCCGTACTTGTATTTTAAATTTGCATGTCGGTCGAAAATCATTAATGTACTTTTTCCCTTGAGATATCCCATAAATTGTGCTACACTTAAGTAAGGTGGTATCGACACTAAAAGGTGTATGTGGTCTTTGCAGGCTTCAGCCTCTATGATATCCACACCTTTTTGTTCGCACAATTTCCTTATTATCTGCCCGATATCTTTTTTCAGTTTTCCATATATCTCTTTTCTTCTGTATTTTGGTGCAAATACTATATGATACTGACACCTGTACGTTGAGTGTGATAATGTTTTTATTTCGTTGTTACCATCTTTTTTAAACATGTTTTTAACCTCCTTGTATTTTAGTAATGCGGATGCCAAACCATCACTATTATACTTGGAGGTTAATCTTTTCTCTACTGCTTTTCGTGGCTTGCCATTGCTCGCCACGTTTTATTTTTACTAAAGCTTTTTTTATCCCCCGGTAGAACCGGGGGATTATATCTTTGCTAAAGACCATTGAAAAGAATCGCCAAGGGTTTGAGCCTTGGCGATTCTTTTTTATCTTTTTTAAATTATTCAGCTACAGGAGCTGCAACAGGGCAGCTATCAGCACAAAGACTTTATCTGTTCAAAATTTTGCGTGATTATTTTTTCAATCTCTTTAATGACAGAAATACAGACATCATAGGATTTTACACTAACAAAACTTGTAATCTCTAAAATCGTATCATTTTCATTTTTTCTGACACTACAAGATACAAAATCATTTTCATTCATCTCTGCACATAAAATTATAGCTTCATTTAATTTATCGACACTAATTTTACATATATCACAGCTGATAAAAATTGATTCTCCCATATTTCGCAACATAATCTTCTTTTTTTCTCTTTCAATTCTTATAATTATATTCAAGCTAAAGGAGTTTTCTTCATATATTTTTTCTTCATACTCTTTTCCCTGTTCACAGCACCATGAAACCAACCTTTGTAAAAGTATTTTCATTTTCATACTCACTCCAAAATCTATTATAACAATTTAATCATAGCACAACTTTTGTAACTTGTAAAGTTATATTTATATCATTGTGCGTTGTCGCAAGAAAACAAAAACAAGGTTATACTATTGATGAGGTGACATTATGGAAAAGCAACAATTGGATAACTATAAGCAATTAGGACTGAATATTGCCTATTACCGAAAAGCAAAAGGATTTTCACAAATTCAGCTTGCTGAAAAAATAAATATCAGCCGAACACATATGAGTCGAATTGAAACTGCTGACTGTGCTGTTTCGTTAGATGTCATTTTTAATATCTGTAATGCATTAGAAATAAAACCATATAAATTATTTGATTTCAGAGATTAAGAGCAGTTTTCTGCTCTTTTTATTATTTAAATAAGATACAACAAATTGGAGTATAACGAACTGTTTTCGTAGGGGACGCCGACCCCTACGAAAACTCTATTCTGACACAAAAAAATCGCCAAGGGTTTGAGCCTTGGCGATTCTTTTTATCTTTTTTTAAATTATTCAGCTACAGGTGCTGAAACAGGGCAGCTATCAGCACAAGCACCACAATCGATGCAAGTATCAGCGTCGATTACATAGATACCGTCGCCTTCTGAAATAGCTTCAACTGGACAATCTGCTGCGCAAGCGCCACATGAAATGCAGTCTTCAGTAATTTTGTATGCCATGTTATGTACCCTCCCTTTATTGGTATATTATCATTTTAGCACATTAGCAAGAAAAATCAAGTGTTTTTTACTCAATTCCTTTTAATGCCTCTAATTCCTCTTTTTCCACTCTGATATATGCGTCCTTAAGGAGCTTCACAGAGTGACGGTGAACAACAAGCGGTGCTGCGTCAGGACGACGGTCAAGACTCACCTTTAACATCCCTGTAATAAGGTTGTTTTCAATAACCTTGCCTTTTCCGTCAGGCGTATCAACAATTGCACCAACCTTTGGCGTAACGCGAAGAAGATGCTCATAAGTATCCTGTTCATATTTAAGGCAACACATAAGTCTGCCACAAGTACCGCTGATTTTTGTAGGGTTAAGGGAAAGTCCCTGTTCCTTTGCCATTTTGATTGAAACAGGCTGGAAATCAGTTAAAAATGTATTGCAACAGAATGGTCGACCACAGATACCAAATCCACCAACCATTCTTGACTCGTCACGAACACCAATCTGACGAAGTTCAATTCGTGTTTTGAAGGTTGATGCCAAATCCTTAACAAGCTCACGGAAATCGACTCTGCCGTCGGCTGTGAAATAGAAAAGCAATTTACTTCTGTCAAATGTGTATTCCACATCAACAAGCTTCATATCGAGTCCATGTGCCTCAATTTTGGTTTCACAAATTCCAAATGCCTCTTTTTCCTTTTCCTTATTTTCAGTAAGAGTCTTAATATCCCCTTCAGTAGCAACTCTTATAACCTTCTTTAAAGGCTTTGTGATATTGTCTTCGCTTACACCGTGGTTAGCCTTTGCAACAATGCCACATTCAATGCCACGCACAGTTTCAACCATAGCATAATCGTCTTTATTGAATTTCATTCCGTCGGCATCAAAATCGTAGATTTTTCCGCCTTCTTTAAATCTTATTCCAACTATTTCTATCATTCATATTCTCCTATATTTTATGGAATTATCTTCCGATTGCTCTTTTAAGCTCATAACACATACGAACAAGAAGCAAATTATTATTACAATTACGGTCAACAGAGTCAATAAGCTCATTAGAAGCAGAAATCAACTGAAGAATTGCTTTTGCTGTAAGGTTATTGCAAATCAGGTTAGTTTCATCATTAAACCTAAAATCTCTTGTAAATCCGCTTTTCTTTACAAGTGCATCACGAAAAACCTCAGTCAGCAACACAAGAACTGATTTTGCAAACTGATTATTTTTCTGAAAAACTGCTGTCTGCTCCATAAGTGTCACTTCGTTGACGCTGATTAAAGCCTTGACCATACCTGTAACTGCTTGTGCTTCCTTTTCTGTAAAGGCTTCTTCATTACTTAACAATGAGTAAATCTGTACACGAGAAAGCACAGTTTCAAGCATTGTGCTTTTTGATTCCGTCACAATTATAAAATAAACATATGACGGTGGCTCTTCCAATATTTTGAGAATGGCATTTTGTGCCTGTTCGTTCATATTGTGAGCATTTTTTAAAATGTATATTTTTTTGTCACTTTCATTTGGAACAACAAATGCATCATCGCGAATTTCACGCACAGCATCAACAGTAAAATTCTTACTTTTACCTTTTATTCCGTCAGTTACGAAGATGTCAGGATGACCCTTGCCCTGTGCTTTTATACAATCAGAACAAGTTGAACAAGGCTTATTATCCCCTTTACAAACAAGGGTATTTGCAATAAAATGTGCAAAATTTTCACTGTCGGAAGTATTCTGACATTCCACCAAAACTCCGTGAGGGAAATTGCCTTGCTTCACAGAAGATACAACCTGATTATACATCAATTCTGTTTTTGTCTGTATCTCATTTGTCATATTTTATAAAACTGCTCAACATCAAGAACAAAAATTGTTGCTCCGCCTACTGTAACTTCAACAGGCATTGATGAAAGCATTGACTCCCCAATATATGTAGTGTTTACAGGCGTGATTTTCTTTCGTTGACTGCTGTATTCACCGATAATATTGATTACATTGTCAACCTTACTTTTTTCAACACCGATTAAAAGTGTTATGTTTCCTGCGCGTAAAAATCCACCTGAGGTATTGAGTCTTGTTGCTGAATACCCCGCTTTTGTAAGATTGGACATTACTGCATTCGCATCATCATTATTGATAATTGCAACGATAAGTTTCACGAAAATCACTCCTATTGCAAAGCTACGCTTTGCAGCGATATAAATTCTATGAATTTGCGATATGTTTTATATTCATCTTGTTTATTGTATGCTTTGTGCTAACGCTATCATTACAGGCATTGTCAAAATTGACAACACGCTGATAAAGGCTGTTACCTTTGACGCTAACGCTGTGTCACGATTATATTTAGCAGCAAACATTACTGTGTTGCTTGCTGTCGGTGCTGATGCACTCAAAGCACAGGCTGTCAATAATGTTCCGCCAAAGCCGAAAAGCTTTAACGAGAAGATTGTCACAAGAGGGACAATAATCACCTTAACAAGTGCTGAAACGAAAATTCTTTTGTCCGAAAACAAGGTTTTCCAGTCAGCAGATGCTAAATATGTGCCGAACATAACCATCGCAAGTGGTGTATTAAGGTCAGCAATATATGAAACAGGTGAATAAATGATTTCAGGTAATTTAATCTGCAAAAGGAACAACGGAAGACCAATTGCAACACCGATTACACCGGGATTCACAATAAGCTTTTTAAGGTTGAATTTTTCAGCATTATCGCCCTTTTGCATTGTGCTGACACCGTGAGTAAATGAAAGAATATTAAACGGCACTAAAATAACAGAGCAATAAAATATACCTTCATCACCTAATACTGCTTGTGCCAAGGGTAAAGCCATATAACCTACATTACCGTAAACACAGGCATATTTGAAAATACAAGCTGTTGCCTTGTCACCCTTGTTGAACAAGAAAGGAATAATAACAATACCCACAAGGTGCAAAAAGATACCACCGATAAGTGCCATTACAAGACCTTTTAATGCACTTGGATTATATTCCATTCCATAAAATGAACGGATGATAATTGCAGGTGCAACAATATAAAAAAGCAGATTAGTTGTAAGTCTTGATGCTTTTTCCGTATAAATACCTGCCTTATGACAGATAAAACCAACCATAGCAACAAGGAAAAGTATTACAACCTGAGTAAATGCTGTTAAAACATTATTTAAGAAAAAAGCCATAGTTTAAAATCAATCTTCCTTATTATATAACTCGTTATGGTCATTTACGGTTGCCTTGTTCATAGCATTTACAATGTATGCTGTAACAAAAAGTGCAAAAGTCAAATCACAGATTGATAGCGGATATTCAACTGGGATATAGTCGCTGTTTCCTGTAATCATTAAAACAATTCTCGGTACATTTGCCAATGCACAGAAGAATATGCAAACATATCCTGATGCAAAAAGTGAACGCATTGACTTTTCGTTTGAAAGTCCCGATGAAATTCTCGCAAATGACAAGAAGAAAATCATCATTCCCGCAAGGATAAACAGCTCAAGCATCAAGTCAGCAACATTTACATAAGCTATTTTCTTCATAAATCTTATGATTATTCTGCCTGTTGTCCACGCAAGCGGTGCTAATGCCAAAAATCTATATTGGAAATATGTTGTTCTTCCGTCAAAATATGAAATGCCGAACAACATAAAGTAAATTGCAGCAAAGACACCGAAAACTGTTTCAACCACAACTGATGTGAAATTTTCAGCACCTGCTGTACCCGCAAGAATAGATGTAAAAGAAAGAACAGAATCCACAATTATACCAAATGCAAAAAGCATTGAAGAAATTGAAAGAAATACATTCTTTTGCTTGATTTCATCCCTTGATGAAGGCACATTCTTTGCAAGATTTACAATTATTACCGATACAAGAATTGCCAATGCTGACAAGCCATAGATTGCATAAATTGACCAGTCTGTGCTTTTATAAAAGCCTGTTGTATTTTCAGTAATAAAAAGCAACTGATATGTTCTGAACGGTACTGCAAGACAAAGAAGTCCCGAAATAATGTATAAAGGAAGTAACGGACTTAATTTCTTAAATCTTCCGATAATTTTCATAAACAACGCTTACCTTTCTTCAATAGGAATATATTCAGCCTGAATACTCTTTGTTCGTAAAATTCTTTCAGACATAGGAACATATTCGCGCGGTATTGTAACATTTTTATATGCAGGACGGATAATTCTTCCGCCTGTTGTAAGCTCTTCAATTCTGTGAGCAGACCAACCTGCCATACGGGCAGCCATAAAGATAGGTGTAAAAAGGTCCTGAGGAATTCCGAGCATATCGTAAACAAGACCTGAATAAAGGTCAACATTTGCACACATCTTTTTGTTGATTCCGCGTTTTTTAGCAAAAAGCTCAGGAGTAAGCTCCTCAATAAGATTGAGCATTTTGAACTCGTCTTCCCTACCGTGAATTTTTGAGAACTTGTCTGCATAACGACGAAGAATAACTGCTCTTGGGTCAGAAAGAGTATAAACAGCGTGACCCATACCGTAAACAAGGCCTGAATGGTCGTTTGCCTCTTTATTCATTATTTTTGTAATATAATCGGCAACCTGACCCTCATTTGTAATATCGCTGATATTTGCCTTCATATCCTCAAGCATTTTATATACCTTGATGTTTGCACCACCGTGACGAGGACCCTTAAGAGAACCGATTGCAGCAGCAATTGCAGCATATGTATCAGTACCGCTTGATGTAACACAACGATTTGCAAATGTCGAGTTGTTACCGCCACCGTGTTCAGCGTGGATAATCATACAAATATCAAGAAGCTTTGCCTCATCATCAGTAAATTTCTTATCAGGACGGATTGAACGAAGAATACTTTCCGCAGTACCCAATTCAACCTTGTTCTGGTGGAAATACATACTCTTTTTGTCATATACTCTGCGTTTAACCTGATATGCACTTGTAAGAATTACAGGCATCTGTGCTATAAGCTGAATACACTGACGAAGCACATTTTCAGGTGATATATCATCAGGATTAGGGTCATATGAATAAAGGGCAAGCACACTACGAGCAGACTTATTCATAACATCAGGTGACGGTGCTTTCATAATCATATCCTCGATAAAATCTTCAGGAAGATTACGACATTCAGCAAGTAATTGTGTAAACCATTTAAGCTGTTCCTTAGTTGGCAACGCACCAAACAAAAGTAACCAGACAACTTCTTCGTAACCGAAACGGTTTTCCTTTTCACAATGGGCAACAATATCCGACATATTGATACCGCGATAAATAAGACGACCGTTTTTAGGAACCTTTTCACCATCGTCCATATAGTAACCCTCAACAGAACAAACACGGGTAAGACCCGCAAGAACACCTGTTCCGTCGTAGTTTCGAAGACCGCGTTTTACTTCAAATCTATTATAGTAATCAGGATTAATGTGGTTATTTTTTTGAAGCTCTTCGCATAAAGTTGAAAGAGCGTCATTGGAGATACTTGAAATATATTCTGACATAAATTTACCTCCTTGTAGAAAATTTCGATATGTATCCAAGATAATATAAATATACATTGTATATTTTAATACAAACAGAAAATAAAGTCAATAAAAGGGAGTCACAAAAAATGAAAAACTACACTATGATATGCTTTTTTCTCGCTCTGGGTATGATTGTATTTCCGTTGATTTCACTTGATAAAACATCAGATGTATTATCACAGGAATTTTCAGGTGAAACTGTTGCAACAGAAAACGAAAATATTATTACAGAAGTTGTCCCTACTGTTAAGGTTATGTCTGCAAACAGTGATAATATTACGGAAATGCCCTTAAAAGAATATCTTATAGGTGTTGTTGCAGAGGAAATGAACGCATCATATCACGAAGAAGCCATAAAAGCACAGATTGTAGCATCACATACCCTGCTTTTATACATAAAAAATAAAAATCCTGACGGACTTGACGGTGCTGATATTTCAGGTGACAGCAATACACATCAGGGGTTTCTTACAAAAGAGAAGCAGCAGGAAAAATGGAAGGATAACTATGAAGCAAATTACAACAAAATTGCAAAATGTGTTGACGAAGTCATTGATTGTTCCTTGCAATATGACGGTGAATACATAAATGCAGCTTTTCACTCAATTTCTAACGGAAACACCGAAAATGCGAAAGATGTCTGGGGCGGTGATTATCCGTATCTTGTATCTGCAACGAGCATTGGTGATAAGCTATCCCCTGCTTTTCAGTCGGAAGTAAAGGTAACAGCAGATGATTTTAAAAAGGCATTAAAAGAGAAAAATGTATCTTATGATGACAAGCCTGAAAATTGGGTCAAAAAAATTACCAACACCGATACAGGTATGGTAAAAACAATTGAAATTGGCGATAAAACCTTTACAGGTCGCGAAATACGAAGTCTTTTTTCACTCAGGAGCAGTACATTCACCTGCAAATATAAAGACGGTAATTTCATTTTCACCGTAAGCGGTTACGGTCATGGTGTAGGTATGAGCCAATACGGTGCAAACTATATGGCACAGCAAGGGTTTACATATAAGGAAATTTTGAAGCATTATTATAAGGGTGTTGAGATAGAATGCGTGTGAATTGGAGTTTGTCGAACAAAACAATTAATGAGATATGTCATTCTGAGCGTGAGCGAAGAATCTCTCAAATAGTGACATATCAACCAACAGAGATTCTTCGTCACTTTGTTCCTCAGAATGGCACTAAGCCTTATTCATCCCGATAAATTATAATTTAACAACTACTTTTATTTGAATAATACCGATTGTGACATTATTTTTAAACGCAAAATAATACAATAATGAAAAAAGGAGGTTTAATTAAAATTATGAGTGTAAAAACGGATTTTCAGGATGAAATTCTTTATTGCCGATTGGAAGGTGAAATTGACCACCATACTGCACTGCCAATCAGACTTCACATTGACGAAAAAATTGAAATATGCAGACCGAAAAATCTTGTACTTGATTTTTCCGATGTCACATTTATGGACAGTTCAGGAATAGGTCTTGTTATGGGCAGGTATAAGTTACTTAACGAAATGAATGGTGAGCTTGAGGTGACAGGACTTTCGAGTAATTCTTACAAGGTTATGCGACTCGCAGGGCTTGACAGAATCGCAACAATTAAGCGTGGAGGAAGTAAACATGGTAATAAATGAGATGAAAATGACGATTGACAGTCGTTCTGTAAATGAAAGTTTTTCGAGAACTGTTGTGGCTGCATTCACAGCACAGCTTGACCCTACTGTTGAGGAAATCAATGACATAAAAACTGCTGTCAGCGAGGCTGTTACAAACTGTATTGTTCACGGATATAAAAATACTGTGGGCAAAATTTACATAACGGTAAAAATTCACGACAACGGTAAAGTGGTTATCGGAATTCGCGACAAGGGTTGCGGAATCCCTGATATAAACAAGGCTCGTGAACCGCTTTTCACAACTCTTGGCGGTGACCGTGCAGGACTCGGATTTTCCGTTATGGAAAGCTTTACAGACAAGCTGACCGTTCGTTCCAAGGTGAACAAGGGCACTTCAATCACTCTTTATAAAACAGTAAAAGGTCGCACAAAATGACACGAGATGAATTGATTCTTAATAATCTTGGTCTTGTAGGCAGTTGTGCCTCACGATTTATCGGCAAAGGTGTTGATTATGAGGATTTATATTCGGCAGGTTGCATTGGTCTTATAAAGGCCGCTGACGGATTTCGCGAAGAATTGGGCTTTGCCTTTTCAACCTATGCAGTTCCGTCAATTCTTGGTGAAATCAAGCGTGTTTTTCGTGATGACGGTGCTGTTAAAATCAGCAGAAGCTTAAAAGAAAAGGCACGGGAATTATCAAGGGTCAAGGAACACTTTGAAAAGGAAAATGGTGTTGAGCCTACTGTATCCGAGCTTTCGCAAATGATGGATATAAGCATCTGTGATACAGTAGAATTGCTTTGTGTTTTACAGCCTGTAAAGTCCTTGACAGCCGAAAATGACGACGAAAAACAGATTGATATACCTACAGAAGACGAATATACACCTATTGATAACAGGCTTTCCGTTCATCAGGTGCTTGATTCCTTATCGCCTGATGACAGAAAGTTAATTACATTGAGATTTTTTAAGGGACTTACCCAAAGTAAAACTGCACAAATACTCGGAATTTCACAGGTGCAGGTATCAAGAAAAGAAAAAATTATTCTTAACAATATGAGAAAAAAGCTCGTAGGCTGAAAAATTTGATATTTTTATAAATATATGGTAGAATGTGTCAGTACAGTTCCACCATATTTTTATTTTGGGAGATAAAATATGAAAAAATCAGCTTTAAATATAGTAACTAAAATAATTTCAGTAACATGTCTGATTTCAATATTATTCACCTCTTGTGTTCCGTATGTAAACAGAAGCGAAGAAGCAAAAATAATTCCTTCGGAATATATGGGAAAAGAATTTCACACATCAAAGGTGTCATCATATACCACAGTTTCAAAATCAGGACTTATTGAGTTGCTTTTTGATAAGGAAACTGCAACCGTTGCAATTCGCGACACAAATTCAGGGGCAGTATGGACAACGCTTCCCGACAGTTCACTTTCCAAAGAAATTCAGAGCTCTGCTGTACAGATTACTCTTTCTGACGGTGGAAACAAAATCTATACACTTAATTCTCAGGACAATTCAGTTGCCTACGGTAATTTTACTTATACTGTTTCGGCTGACGGTATTTCCGTCACATATTCAATGGCACTTGATAAACAGACAGGCGAAAAGGATATTAAAAAGATAAAAAACGGTGAAATTCGTGCTGATTTGACCGTTCTTTACACCTTACGTGACGGTTCTTTCTATGTAAACATCAGTATGAATAATCTTGTTCTTCCTGACGGTATTTTCCTTGAGGACATTACAATTCTCAACAATTTCGGTGCTTACGAAAACAGCGGTGCAGACGATTATATATTTATTCCTGACGGAAGCGGTGCTATTCTTAAAACAGGCGTTGAGGATGCTGATTTTTCACCTGTTTCACTTTCTGTTTACGGAAATGATGTTGCAACAAGTGACGGTTTGAACGGTACTGAGTGTTTAATCGGTGCTTTTGGTATAAAGCACTCTGACAGTGCGTTTTTATGTATTATCGAAAAGGGTGATTCAATCGCCACAATTCACGCTGACAGAAACGGAGAAAATTCACTTAACAGCGTTAATGCAAGCTTTAAAATAACTGATGTTTATTCAGAAGATATTCAGGCAACACCATATAAGAGTGAAATCACTCTTTGTTACCGTTTCCTTTCAGGTAAATCGGCAACATATTCAGGTATGGCTACTGCTTGTCGTGAAAATCTTATCCGTAATTCTGTTTTATCCACAAAATCTGTTGATGTTACCACCGAGTATATGCCTATGGTAGTTTCACTTCAGGGTGGTTATAAGGATGCTAACGGAGATTATCATTTGCTTTCAGATTACAAACAGGCACTTTCACTTATGATGCTTTTAAAGGCAAAGGGTGTCAACAGCATTTATCTTAGATATAACGGACTTTACCGTAATTCAAACAATGGTACTCTCGGAAATTTTGATTCATTCAAGAGTTCTCTTGGTAACGAGAAGCAGTTTAACGATTTATATTCATACCTTAACAGCCAAAAATTCTCATTGTTCATTGATACGGATATTCTCACATATGGCGGTGGTTTATCAAGTGCATTGTCAATAAGAAAAAAGAGCATTATAAACGAAACCGTTTACTCATTCCCATACAGTACTGCATCGCAGAATTTCCTGAAGCTGGGTCGTCTTGAAAATACCGTTGAAAACATTCTTGCAGATTCCGAAAATGTGAATTTTGACGGATATTGCCTTAATGATGCAGGAAAATATCTTTATTCCGATTATTCCTATGACTCATATTCAAGAACACTTGCACAATCAGAGCTTTCGGCAGAAATTTCTGTACTTTCAACATCAAAGCTTCTTATGGTTGATACAGGTAATTTTTATTCATTGAAAAATGCTGATGTGGTTGCCAATATTCCTGTTTCAACTATGGCATACAGTGAAAGTAATGTTTACGAAAGCATACCTTTTGTACAAATGTTACTTCATGGCATTGTTGAATACAGCACGACAGGCAGTAACACATATGATGATACAAAAACTGCATTTTTAAAGTCTGTTGAATATGGTTGTCTTCCAAGTGCTGATTGGTATTGTTCATCATTTGATGAAACTATCGACTCAAAATATTATTACGATAACAACATCAATGAGATGGTAAAATATTACACAAAAGCAAATACAGCATTAGCTGAACTTCGCGATTCACGAATGACATCACATTCAAAAATTCAGGACGGAATATACTGTACTGAATATGATAACAGTATTAAAGTCTATGTGAACTACACAGACGAAAGTGTTACTGTTAACGGCGTTATTATTGATGCTATGGACTGTATAACAATTATGTAATCAGAATACAATAAAAAAGAGGTGTCGGCTGACACCTCATTTTTTTATCTGAATAAGTCGAATATACCGTCAAAATCTATTCCCGGTATTATGTTGTTATCGTCATCACCAAAGCCCCAGTCAAATCCATCGTCAGGTGCCTCGCCCCATACATAAATCTGTATTTCGCTGCCTTTTATCTGACTTGAACCGACTTCCGGTGAAACCTCTGCAACAGTATTTGCAATCTGACTTCCATCGTTTGTTTTTTCAATAACCTTAACTACAAATCCTGCTTCTTCAAGCTTGGTCTGTGCTTCCTCAAGAGTCATATCAATCACAGATGGAACATTCACATATTCAGGGCCCTTACTGATTACAAATGTAATTTCTGTTCCCATTGCCACCTTTGTACCTGCTTTAATACTCTGTGAAACTATGTATCCTTTTTCAACTTTTGCATTGTACTCTGAAACAGATTTAATTGTAAATCGTTCATTCTGAACAGGATTTTGTGCTATAAGCTCAAATGGAACATTTACAAAATCAGGCACTTCAATCATTTCAACATTATCAGTTACATCTTCAACAGGTGTTTCTTCAGGAACATTTACCACCTTGTCATAGACCATCCAGCCTGCAAAGCCGATAAGACCGACACCGATAATAATAAGAAATGTTTTCAAAAGCACCTGCCAGGGCGAATCCTCGTCATAAGTAACCACAACGGGAGCATCCTTTTTGTCATCGTGATACACATTCATACCTGAATATGAGGAAACCACATTTGATGGTGTTGCAGAAAGCTCTTCACGCAACGCTTCTATATCCTTTGTTCTTTCCTGCGGGTCAACCTGAAGACCGTTCATCAACGCGTTGATAACATAAACAGGAATTATTTCGGCATAACGTGCAGGAATAATCAATTTATCATTAGTGGAACGAGAAATTGCATCCTGCGGAACACCACCGACCAAGGCTCTGTAAATAACTGCACAAAAGGCATATACATCAGACCATTCACCGCTTGCCAAGGAATAACCGTATTGCTCCAACGGTGTATATCCGTCAAAAAGTTCCGGTGTAAGTCCGTTCTTTGCAAATCTTACCTGTGGAATACAAAAGCCTGAAAGTCTGAGTTTTCCGTCACGACCAATCAGTAATGTATCGGGACTTATACCGTAATGGACAATGCCTATGTTATGAAGATTTGAGAGTAATGAAAGCACAGGCATAAAAAGCTGACTTGCCTTTTCCCAATTAAGATAACCCGTCTTACTGCGTAACAAAAACTCTCTTAAAGAAAGGCTTTCAATATATTCCGTTACAACATATGCTGTGTTGTTTTCTTCCACAACATCCAACACAGGAATAAGTGCTGAAAAGCCTCTTATTCTTGCAATATTACGCCACATATCCAAAAAATCGTTAAGAAGAGAAAAATATGTATCCTGCAAAACTTCTTCTACCGTAACTGATTTTTTATCGTGCTTTCTGTTAGAAATTTTTTCAGGGAAAAACTCTCTCAACATAACCGCTGACTGCTTATCAACATCGAAAGCCATATATGAAATTCCTTCACTGTTGGAAGAAACACATTTTCCGACAATATATTTTCCGCCGATTAGCGTTTTTAACGGTAAATACGGAGCAACCTGCGGTGAATCAACATAATGGCCACATTTGGGGCATTGTTTTTGACCATTCAATTCACTCATACAACCCATACAGAGATTATCGTAATTCATAATGTATCCCCTTTTAAAAATAATCCTATAATAATTATACTATACCAACTATATATGTTTGTCAAATGACAGAATTGTTACATAATCAGGTAAGGTCAGACAATACGGCTTCGGCACATTTTACACCGTCAACACCTGCAGAAACAATGCCACCTGCGTAGCCCGCACCCTCGCCACAAGGGTAAAGACCCCTTATGTTTGTCTGATAAAACTCGTCACGGATAATGCGTACAGGTGATGAACTTCGTGTTTCAGGTGCAGTAAGCACAGCGTCATCCATAGCAAAGCCTTTAAGCTTTTTATCCATTTGCACAAGTGCATCACGCATTGTATTGACCACCTTTTGAGGTAAGGCTTCACTTATGTCACTCATTGTGACACCTGTTGTAAAGGATGGTTTAACAGAACCTAATTTAGTGGATTTTTCACATCTTAAAAAGTCACCTACAAGGGTTGCAGGAGCACTGTAATCGCCACCACCCATTTTAAATGCTTTTTCTTCAATATCCTTTTGAAGCCAAAAGCCTGAAAGCGGATGCTCCGTCGGGAAATCGGCAGGTTCAACACCTACTAAAATTGCTGAATTTGCATTTTCCTTATCACGAGCAAACTCGCTCATACCATTTGTGACAACTCCGCCTTTATGTGAAGATGCACAAACAACCGTACCACCGGGACACATACAGAAGGTGTATGCTCCCCTACCATGTGGCGGATGACAGGCAAGCTTATAATCAGCTGCTTTAAGCTTTGGATGATTTTTGAATTCACCATACTGAACGGAATTTATATATTCCTGCGGATGTTCAATTCGGGCACCAACTGAAAATGGCTTTTGCATCATATTGATACCCTTTTTGTAAAGCATTTCAATAGTATCCCTTGCAGAGTGTCCAACTGAAAGAATAAGTGCATCAGTTTCGATGTCCTTTTCCTTGCCGAATTTATCCCTTATTGTTACACCATGAATAAATTTATTGGCAACAATAACATCAGTAAGCTGTGTTTCAAAAAGAACTGTGCCACCAAGAGAAATAATTTCTTCGCGAATATTTTTAACTGTTTCCTTTAATTTATCTGTACCGATATGTGGCTTCGCATTCGTAAGAATGTCTTCAGGAGCACCGTGACTGACAAACTCCTCAAAAACAAAACGGCAACGACTATCCTTAATTCCCGTTGTGAGCTTACCGTCAGAAAATGTTCCGGCACCACCTTCGCCATACTGAATATTAGATGTTTCGTCAAGAATTCTCTTTGTCCAGAAATTATTTACATCTTCTGTACGGGAATCAATGTCCCTACCTCGTTCAACAACAATGGGACAATGACCGCTACGAGCAAGAATGAGTGCTGCAAACATACCTGCAGGGCCAAAACCGGCAACAACAGGTGGTAACACACTCTTTCGGTTTGATTCAGGTATTATATATTCATACTTCTGACTTTTAATAACACGATTGTTATTAAGGAGTTCAAGAATTTTATCCTCGTCACCGTCAACTGTCACATCAACCGTATAAACAAAATGCACTTCACCTTTACGACAATCCACACTCTGTTTGAAAATTTCAGTTTTCAGAATTCTGTTTTTATTGAGTTTTAGCGTTTTGGCTGCTGCTTCTTCAATATCGTGAAAATCGCAGTCAAGTTCCAATTTAATTTCACTGATTCTGAGCATTATTTATCCTTTCACCGATGGTATTTCCTGCCAATCGACCTGAGCTCCAAGCCCATTGAAGGTTATATCCACCACAATCACCGTCAATATTATATGCTTCGCCACAACAGAAAAGGTTGTCACAGAGCTTTGATTCCATTGTTTGGGCATCAAATTGTGAGCAATCTGCACCACCTGCTGTTACTTGGGCAAAGTCAAAACCTCTTGCAGTTTTAATCTTTATTTTCCAACACTTACAAAGTGATGCAAGTCTTATAATTTCGTCATCACATAAATCGCAAATTCTGCTGTTTGGTGCAATAGAACATTCCTTTAATAAGGTTATGCAAAGTTGCTTATTCATAACACCAATAAGAAGATTTTCACATATTCCTGTACCATATTCGCGACGGTCAAACAGATAATTTTCTATTTTATCAAGAGTAAAGTCAGGTGTAACATCAAGATTTATATAAATATTGTTTGACGGTGACATTGACACAAAGCGTGACAACTGCATTATAGGAATTCCTGAAAGACCGTAATCGGTGAACTGAACTTCACCGTAGTTTTCAAGAGTTTTTTCACCGTCAATAATCAAATCCATTTTGCATACAGAACGAACACCTTTAAGTGCTTTTGTGAAACCCTCGCAATTAAGGGAGACAAGAGCAGGTGCAATCGGCGTAATTTTATGCCCCATCATTTTAAGAAGCTCATAAGAGTCACCGTCTGTACCGTGAACCTTTGCTGCCTTACCGCCTGATGCCACAACAACGAAATCAAATCGGTCGCGATTATTCACAACAAGCTTATTAACAACACCGTTAAATACGGATTTTAAATGCACTGCCTGATAATCACATACAATTTCAACACCAAGACGGGCACATTCAAAACGCAACACATCAAGAACTGATGATGCCTGATTAGAAAGAGGATAAACTCTGCCTTCATCCTCTGTTCTTGTATAAAGTCCCAATCCATTGAAAAATACAATGTTCTTTTCAGGTGTATATTTATTCAAAGCATATGTTGAAAACTCAACATCACCACGATAACCTTTTTCTGTGGCATTTATATTTGTAAGATTACATCTTCCGTTGCCTGTTACAAGGATTTTTTTGCCGATTCGTGAAAGCTTTTCAAAAACAGTAACCTTAACATCATCACGATTTTTCACCGTATGCATAATCTCAATCGCACAGGCAAGACCTGATGCACCGCCACCAATTACAGCAACCTTAATCATCGTAACCATCCTGCCTTTCAAGATATTCATAAAGTTTATCAATAGTGCTTGAGCTCATAACATGCTCCATCTGACAAGCATCCTGCTCTGCAGTTTTTTCGTCAACACCCAATGTGTCAATAAGGAAATGCTTAATAAGTTTATGTCTTCGAAGCACATTGGCAGCATAGCTTTCGCCCTGTGGTGTAATTAAAATATCACCATAGGTCACATGCTCAAGATAACCGTTTTGTGTAAGTGTGTTGATTGCACGATTTACGCTTGGCTTTGAAACGCCAAGAAACTCTGCAATATCAGTAAGTCTTACATTGTTTTTTTGTTTTGAGATTACAAAAACTGCTTCAAGATAATCTTCAAGAGAAGATGTCATATTATAATTATTATTTTTCATATCCATTGTTAGCCTTTACAATTTTTTATCATAATATTTTACCATAAAATTAGCTAAACAGTCAATATTGCTAACAAAAAAACGCCACACATTGTCTGTGTAGCGTTGCTGTTATTTTTCCGTTTTATTTACAAAATTATTGAGGTTTTCTTTTTCGTCCGTACTCATCATACGATATTTCAAAATTAAAGCGACCTCATCCTTTGAAAGCTGTGAAAGATACCTTGTATCAGGCTCACTTTCATAAGTTTCCTGTTCACCTACACATTCTGCCAAATCGTTTTCAAGAAGTGTATCCACAGAAATATTATAGAAGCGCGATAATTTCAAAACTGTTTCCAAATCAACATCACGACGACCGATTTCATAACTGCAATATGACGAACGACTGATTCCCAAAACATCAGCAATCTGATGTTGTCTTAATTTATTTTGTAATCTTATAACCTTTAATTTGCGACCAAATTCCATATATAATCACCTCAATACATAGCCGATATTTTGTTTATTATACAACAAAAAAAAGCTTACAGCAATAAAAATATTGCAAAATTCTGTCTATGTGGTAAAATATATATAAGGAATTTACGAAAGGACCATAAATATGATTTACTTTTTTATAGCCCTTATAGTTATTTTGTTTGTATTATTTATTCTTGCAGCAAAGATTATGGATGCTGCAGGTGTTTCGAAAAGATGCGAAGGTAACGAAAACCTTAAATATCTTAAGGCTAAAAACTTTGATAATCTTAATGCAAGACCTGTTGATTTCAAGTCAAATAAAGGTCAGACACTTAAAGGTTTTTTATATAGCAGTGCAACGGTTGACAATTATAAAGCACTTATTGTTTTTTCTCACGGTATGGGTGCAGGTCATCTTGCATATACAACTGAAATCAACTATTTTGCACAAAAAGGGTATCTTGTTTTAGCGTATGATAACACAGGCACTTGTTCTTCCGAAGGTGAAAAGCTTTATGGCTTTGCACAGGGAATTATTGATTTGAAGCACGCTATTGAATTTGTGAAATCAAGAGATGACTTAAAGGCTTTACCGTTACTTTTAGCAGGTCATTCATGGGGTGCTTACAGCGTTTGTAACGTATCGGCAATTATCCCTGAAAATGACATTAAGGGTATTGTTGCATTTTCTCCTTTTAACTCTATGAACAAGCTGTTACGTGATAATGCCAAGCAGAAAACAAAGGCTAATCTTTCAATATTCAGCCCATTTTTAGACATAATCAATTTGTTCCGATTTGGTAAAACAGGTATTCTTCGCAGTTGCGACACAATCGACAGCAACTCAATTCCTACACTTGTTATGCACGGTGGTAACGATATGCTGGTTACTCTTAAAAACAGTCCTGTGGGACTTAAAAACAGAATCAGCAACAATCCGAACGCAAGAACCGTTCTTTATGAAAGCAAATATCATAATGTTTATCTCTCAAAGGATGCTGAACAATATCTAAACGATACTTTTGCAAAAATTGAAAGTTTAGGTGACAACAGTCCTGAAGCATATGAGATTTATCAGAATATTGATTATGCACTCATCACAAAAGAAGATTTGACAGTTATGGAAACTGCAAACACATTTTTTGAAGAATGTGTTATGAAACGCGATTTCTTAGGATAATATTATATAAACAAAAGGTCGGCAGATTAGTTTCTGCCGACCTTTTTTGACTATTTTTTATAACAAGTTTTTTGCATAAATTTCGTTTGTGATGTCACCGCAAACTGCATATATTCCGTATTTATCCCTTGTGGATTGTGCACCTGTGGTAATCACCACAACACCTGTTTTTTCTTCAGGATTATATGTGTATAAGGAATATACACCGTATGCACTGCCTGTATGGTAATAAAGGTAGTCCTGATTATAAAGACCTGTTTTTTTCTTCACAACCATACATTGTTGAGTATTATATTGTAACTGTTGAGTCTGCATAAGTGCTACACTTTCCTTTGACAAAAGCTGTTTTTCCTTATATGCTCCGTCATTCACAAGCACCGTCAACAGCTTTGCAAGGTCATAGGCACTCGTTGTAAGTCCGCCTGAATAAAGCATCATAAATCTGCCGATTTTATTTCTGTCTGTTTTGGCTCTTGCAAGCTTTTCGGCACTTATTCCCACTTCACCTTTACTGTCATAAATAGTTGCTATTTTATTTACATCAAGCTGACCTGCAAGATATGAAGCACTTATTCCCATAGGGTTAAAGAAATACTGTTTAGCAAGGTTATTAAGGCTTTTTCCTGTGACACATTCGCAAACTGTACCTGCAACACCAAAGGCAAAATTATTGTATCTGTATATTTCACCGGGTTTTTCCTTGTATGCTTCAGGAGTCAACAGATATTCCTGTAATTCTTCCAATGACTCCTTGTATTCCCCATCATATAACCCTGATGTATGGGTCAGAATCATTCTCAATGTAATCGGAATATCCGGAAATTCAGGATTGCGAACGGTGACACCTAAATATTCGGAAATATCCTTGTCAATGTCAATTTTACCTTCATCAACAAGCTTCATAACCACCATACCAACAATGGTTTTCGAAAGTGATGCTATACGGATTTTCGTATCTGTTTCCATCTTTTTTGTGTCGATTTCAGCCCAACCGTATTCGGCTGTTGATGTGACCTCGCCATCCTTAATTGTGGCAACCTGAATTCCCACAGCACCATATTCTTCAGCAACTCTGTTGACAAGCTCCTGTAATTCAGGTGAAGTTGCAGAAACAGGCGGTTCAATATATACGGTTGTGGATTCGGTAGTTGTCTCCGTTGTGGTTTCGGTAGTTGATTCCGTTGTTGATTCAGTTGTAGTAATCTGCGTGGATTTTTCTTCAGTTGGGTTTGTTGCAGTATCTTCTGTTATTTCAATTTTCTGATTAACAGGCTTGTCCCGTCTTATGAATGTTATTGAAACAACGATAATAACAACAGTCAACAGAACACTTAAAATTTTCAACAATCTTTTTTTCATTTTAACCGTCCAATCCAAAAATTACATACTATAAAGATAATATCAACTGTTTTATGCTTTGTCAACTAAATCAAAAAAGGTATGCAAAAAACATACCTTTTCTCTCTTATTCCACATAATTTTTCACAAAAACTCCACGAGCGATGTCACCACAACCTGCATAAATATTGTAACTGTCCTTTTGCTCTTTTATTCCCGTCGTTAAGACAACAACACCTGTTTTTGTGCTTCTGTCATAGGCATAAAGTGAATAAACACCGTATGCACTGCCTGTATGATAATTAAGATTTCTTCCACCGTAGAAATTTTTTCTGTACAGCACAGGCATACCCTGTCCCACAACACCACTTGGACGCATAAGCTGAACTTCCTGCATTAACTCAATACTTTCGGTTGAAAGATAACGAACACCGTCATAAACACCGTCGTTCATAAACAATGTGAGAAGACTTGCCAAATCGGCAGCAGAAATTGTAAGTCCGCCTGCATAAAGCTTCATACCTGCTCCTGCTTCTTCCGTAAAATTCAACTGATTTCTCTGTGACTGAACACTTTTTCTCAATGTGTGTGTTTCGTTATATAATGCTGCGATTTCATCTGCTTCCAATAACGCAGGAATATAGGCAGCACGAATACCCATAGGGTCAAAGAAATATTCATTGGTGAGTGTAGTAAGACTTTTACCTTTTACCAATTCACATATTGTACCCACAATACCGTAAGCAAAATTGTTATACACATGAGTTGTACCGGGTTTACTGTTTGTATATGCTGACGGTTTTTGTAAATGTTGTTGCAACTGTGACAATGAATGTGTGTAGCTTGCAGTTACAAGTCCTGATGTATGTGTCAACAAATGTCGCATTGTAATGGGTGTATCAGGATATGACGGATTTCTTATCTCAACACCTAAATACTGTGAAATATCAGCATCCAAGTCAATAAGTCCTTCTTCAATCAGACGAAAAACAACAAGACACACAACAGTTTTTGAAAGAGATGCAATACGGATTTTTGTGTCCGCAGTCATTGCTCTTTCATTTTTTACTGCCCAGCCATACTCGGCTGTTGCGTGAACTCTGCCATCAACTATTGTTGCCACCTGGATACCGACTGCATTGTGTTTATATCCCGTAGCAGTTACAAGGCTGAACAAATCTGTCGCTTCAATCGGCTTTGTTGTGGTTTCAGTAACCGTTTCTTCTGTTGTTGACTCGGTAGTAGGCTCTGTGGTTGATTCTGTTGTTGGTTCGGTAGTTGTTTCTGTCGTAGTGGTTGTCGTTGTGTCTTCTTCCTGTGAAATCGAAGGAGATAAAGTCATTTTTGTACATGACGAAAATGATAATACTAACAAAACGACAGCCAGAATTGTTGATATAATTCTCTTTATTTTCAACATCATTACCTCTTTATTTCAAGGAATAATCAATGTAAAAATCCGGTAGGATTTTTTGACCTTTGATAATATATCACTTTGAAAATAAAATGTCAATAATTGTGAAATACTGTCGAATAATGATGTTGATTTATAGGTTTATTTTTTCAAATCTGCTGTTGCAGGGTTGTTAATCAGGTTGCCTTCTTCCGTAAATCTTGAACCGTGACAAGGACAATCCCATGTATGCTCCGATGAATTCCATTTAAGGGCACAACCAAGATGAGGACACCTTTTTCGTGATGGCGTAAGAAGACCTGCAACTGACTCAAAAGCATTTACAGGCAGTTGTAATGTGCATACGCTTCTCTTTGGTGAAAAAAGCTCTTCATATTCGTTTTTTCTGTTAAGAATCATATCGCAAAGCAACTGTGCAGATACCAATGAAGAAGTCATTCCCCATTTGTTAAAGCCTGTTGCCACAAAAACATTGGGAATTTTAGGTGAATATCGTCCAATATAGGGAACTTCGTCAAGACTCATACAATCCTGTGTTGCCCATTGAAATTTAATGGGATATTCAGGGTAATTTATGGCTGAAAAGGCTTTAAGCTCGTTATAACTGCCACCTTCCTTGCCTGTACGGTGGTCGCCACCACCTATTAAAAGATAATTTTTATAATTACGAAAGGACATTCCCTTTTTAGCCTCGTCAACATACATTCCGTTGATTTCAGGTCCACCCTGAAGGGCTAAAACATAGCTTCTTTCCTGATATAGTTTAATAAAATATCCACCGTATTTGTTCATAAACGGAAAATGAGTTGCCACTATAAAATTATCGGCTGTGACCTTTGCATTTTCGGTTATTGCGTGTTTACCACGAATTTCAATGACCTTTGTTTTCTCATAAATGGTTAGTCCTTTTGATATAAATGACAAGAATTTTAAAGGGTTGAACTGTGCCTGATTGTGAAATTTTACTGCACCTGCAATCTCAACAGGCACAGGAATATCCTCGCAAAAATCAGGGTTATAGCCCAGTCTTACAAGTGCATGAAGCTCATCATTGATTTTTCGGGAATTATTTGTGGAATAAACATAGTTATCCTTAATTTCAAAATCACAATCAATGGACTTGCACATTTTCATATAAGTTTTCACAGCATTTTCGTTTGCCTGAAGATACATTTGTGCCTTTTCAATACCGAATTTATTTATAAGCTTGTCGTAAATAAAACCGTGTTGAGATGTTATTTTTGCAGTTGTGTTCTGCGTTACACCTTTGCATACTCTATCAGCTTCAAGCACAACACAATCAACGCCTTTTTGCTTGAGAACATAGGCACACAAAAGACCTGTGATGCCACCACCGATAATGGCAACATCTGTTCTTATGTCTTTTTCTAATTTAGGAAAAGTTTTGAATTCCGAATTTTTTGTCCATACAGATAACATAAAATCACCTGTAATAGTATTGACAGAAAATAACAGTAACATTCAACATTGACAAATAATTGGATTGGAGTTTATCGGAATGAGTGCAAAATGCAAAACGCAAAGTGCAAAGTGTCGGAACTGCGTTGCGATTTTAAAAATAATAGGTCATTCTGAGGAGTGAAACGACGAAGAATCTCTGTTGGTTGATGTGTTACTGTTAGAGAGATTCTTCGCTACGCTCAGAATG
>JAZNZX010000073.1:0-37998 GCA_045595185.1 Candidatus Fimenecus sp.
GGTACAAATTATACTCTCTGCTCAATTCTATTGACCGTTTATAGCCCTCTCGTTTTTTGAAATCTGACGGTAACCATTGAACACCATATTCATTTGCCAATTCGTTACCGATTTCATTGATTTTTTCGGCATTTTTAAGCGGGCTTATGGTGAGTGTAGTGGTGAAATAATCAAACTTATTGTTTTTTGCTTCAACTGCGGTTTTCAATAATCTTAAATGATAGCATTTAAAACAACGCTCACCACATTCACGGCAGTTTTCAAGTCCCTTTGCCATTTCGTAAAATTTTTCGCTCTCGAAATCGCAGTCAAGCATTTCTACGGGATATTTTGTATTCATTTCACTGATTAAACGCTTTTGCTCTGCCTTACGTTTTTCGTATTCAGTTTCAGGATAGATATTTGGGTTATAATAAAGCACGGTAATCTCAAAATACTGTGACAAATATTCAATACAATAACTACTGCAAGGAGCACAACAAGAATGGAGAAGAAGTGACGGCACTCTATCCCCTAAGTTTTCGATAATTTTATCAAATTGCTTCTGGTAGTTGATTTTTTGCATTTTATCACCTTACAGTTCATGTCATTCTGAGGAGTATCACGACGAAGAATCTTAATAAAAGAGATTCTTCACTTCGTTCAGAATGACACGGAAATAATAACGGCGGGGTCAAGACCCCGCCCTACCATACCATATTAGTTTTATTTATTATTCTTCTTTTCTGCCAAAAAATCTGCGTTCTTCGGTTTCTTCCTTTTTCTCTTCAGGAAGAATTTCAACCTTGACTTTGCCTATTCTTCGTTCTTCAACATTGAGCACTGTAAACTTAACATTTTCGAACTGAACTTCATTCATTTCGCCATCCTGTGGCAAGAAACCAAGAACACTTATAATATATCCACCAATTGTATCATAATCACCTTCAGGGAATGTTTTACCTGTATGTTCTTCAACCTCTTCAATATCGGTAATACCGTCAACCTCAAAGGTTGTGTCATTGATGATTGAGATTTCCTCGTCCTCCTGGTCATATTCGTCCTGAATATTACCGACAATGGATTCAAGCAAGTCTTCCAATGTCACTATACCTGCTGTTCCGCCGTACTCGTCAACAACAACTGCCATCTGAACTCGCTTTTCCGTCATTTCGGTAAAAAGTTCACCGCATCGCTTTGTTTCGGGAACATAATATGCCGGTCGCATCATATCCTTGATAGTTTTTGTCTTTGGAAGATTTGTACCCACATATTTAAGGAAGTCCTTTATATACAAGATACCCACAATATCGTCAGGGTCTTCTTCATATACAGGTATTCTTGAAAATCCGTTTTCAATTGAAAGCTTAACAGCCTCTGACAAAGGTTCGTCATCGTCAATGCAAACCATATCAGTACGATGAGTCATAATATCAGCAACATCAATGTCGTCAAACTCGAAAATGTTGTTAATCATTTCAATCTGAGCATCTTCAATAACACCTTTTTCGCCACCGACATCAACCATCATACGGATTTCTTCTTCCGTAACAACTTCTTCGTCAGCATGAGGGTCAATTCCAACAAGTTTTAACACGCCATTTGTTGAAAGAGCCAAAAATTTTACAATAGGTTTTGTAACCTTTGCAACAAAAACGAGAATCGGTGCAGCCATAAATGCCATTTTTTCAGGCTTATTCATAGCGATTTTCTTTGGTACAAGTTCACCTAATACAAGTGAGAAATATGACATAATCAATGTGATTATAACTGTTGAAAATCCGCTAATTATGCCAACTGGAATAACATTCACAATTGCAGTTTTGCCAATTGCGTTTGCGAGCATTTCTGCAAATGACTGTGCAGCAGTAGCAGATGTCAAGAACCCTGCCAGTGTGACACCAATTTGGATTGTTGACAAGAATGAACTTGTATTTTCGGTAAGTTTTTGAATTTGTTTTGCTTTTTTATTACCCTGCTCTGCCATTTTATCAATTTTGTTGTCATTAAGGGTAACGATTGCCATTTCTGACATTGAAAAGAATGCATTTACAAAAATCAATGCAAAAAGGGTTACTATTTTAATAATAATACTCCCAGGGTCTGTGTCCATGTGACTAACCATCCTTATAAAAATGTATTTTGATACTCAATAAAATATCAGTATGTATTCTATACCAAATTATGCGTTTCGTCAAGTGGTCCATAAGTTCTATAAGTTCTAGCCTTTTACATTTACTCCATATTGTACAAAAAATGGTTAAAATTTTATCAAACTTCGTCATTTTTTAGAATTAAATCTATTTACTTTTCTGTACAAAAGTGTTATCATTTATAATGTATGAATAGGCATATATCAATGTATTATGCTTTTATACTTATTTAATATTCAATTCCATTAAGGAGGAAATAAAAATGGCAGAAAACAAGACACCCATAGTTAGACAAAAGAAAACTATGGACGGTAATACTGCTGCTGCTCACGTTTCTTATGCGTTTACAGAAGTAGCTGGTATTTACCCAATCACACCATCAAGCCCTATGGCTGACTACGTTGACCAGTGGTCCGCTCAAGGTAGAAAGAACATCTTCGGCACACAGGTTCGTGTTGCTGAAATGCAGTCAGAAGCAGGTGCAGCAGGTACTGTTCACGGTTCTCTTGCAGCAGGTGCTTTCACAACAACTTATACAGCTTCTCAGGGTCTTCTTCTCATGATTCCTAATATGTATAAGATTGCTGGTGAACTCCTTCCTTCAGTTTTCCATGTATCAGCTCGTTGCGTAGCTTCACACGCTCTTAACATCTTCGGTGACCATTCAGACGTTTACGCTTGTCGTCAGACAGGTTTCGCAATGCTCGCTGAAACAAATACACAGGAAGTTATGGACCTTGGTGCTGTTGCTCACCTTGCAACTATCGAAAGCCGCGTTCCATTCCTCAACTTCTTCGACGGTTTCCGTACATCTCACGAACTTCAGAAGATTGACATTTGGGATTACGAAGACCTTAAAGAAATGACAAATATGGATGCTGTTAACGCATTCAGAAAGCATGCTCTTAATCCGGAAAGACCTGCTACTCGTGGTTCACACGAAAACGGTGACATCTTCTTCCAGCACAGAGAAGCTTGTAACTCATACTACGATGCTACTCCTGCTATCGTTGAGAAGTACATGGATAAGGTTAATGCTAAACTTGGTACAAACTACAAGCTCTTCAACTACTATGGTGCACCTGATGCAGAACGCGTTATCGTTGCTATGGGTTCAATCTGTGACGTTGCTGAAGAAGTTATCGATTACCTTACAGCTAAGGGTGAAAAAGTTGGTCTTGTTAAGGTTCGTCTTTACAGACCATTCTCAGCAAAGGCATTTGTTGAAGCTATCCCTGAAACAGCTAAGAAGATTGCTGTTCTTGACAGAACAAAGGAGCCTGGTTCAATCGGTGAACCTCTTTTCCTTGATGTAATCGCTGCTCTTAACGAAATGGGTAGAACAGCTAAAGTTTGTGGTGGTCGTTACGGTCTTGGTTCAAAAGATACACCTCCATCAAGCGTGTTTGCTGTATTTGAACACCTTAACAACGAAACTCCTGCTCGTCAGTTTACTCTTGGTATCCACGACGACGTTACTCACCTTTCACTCGAAGAGAAACCAGCTCCAAACACAGCTGCAGAAGGCACAATCGAATGTAAATTCTGGGGTCTTGGCGGTGACGGTACTGTTGGTGCTAACAAAGACTCTATCAAGATTATCGGTGACCATACAGATAAGTATGTTCAGGCTTACTTCCAGTATGACTCAAAGAAAACAGGTGGTATCACAATTTCTCACCTTCGTTTTGGCGACAGCCCAATCAAGAGCCCATACTACATCAACAAGGCTGACTTCGTAGCTTGTCATAACCCATCATATGTTGAAAAAGGCTTCAAGATGGTTAATGACGTAAAACCTGGTGGTGTATTCCTTATCAACTGCCAGTGGAATGCTGACGAACTCGGTGCAAAGCTTAATGCTGAAACAAAGAAATATATTGCTGAAAACAATATTCAGCTTTACACAGTTAACGCTATCGACCTTGCTGCTGAAATCGGTCTTGGCAAGCGTACAAACACAATCCTTCAGGCTTCATTCTTTGCTCTTGCAAACGTTCTTCCTAAGGATGACGCTATTGCTTACATGAAGCAGGCTGCTATGAAGTTCCTTAAGAAGGGTCAGGATATTGTTGACATGAACCATAAGGCTATCGACGCAGGTTTCGGTGCATTCGTTAAGATTGACGTTCCTGCTGACTGGGCTAATGCAGTTGACACAACAGAAGCAACAGCTTCAGTTGGTGCTGAAAAGCTCGTTAAGATGGTTGACAACATCATGCTTCCAGTAGGCAAGATGGATGGTGACTCGATTCCTGTTTCAAAATTTATGGACCATGTTGACGGTCAGTTCGAACAGGGCGCTGCTGCTTACGAAAAGCGTGGTGTTGCAGTTCTCGTTCCTGAATGGGATGCTACAACATGTGCACAGTGTAACAAGTGTTCATATGTATGTCCTCATGCTACAATCCGTCCATACCTTCTTACAGAAGAAGAAGCTGCAAATGCTCCTGAATCTGCAACAATCGTTGATAAGAAGGCTGGTAAGGGCAAGGGCGTTTACAAGTACTCACTTGCTGTTTCTCCTCTTGACTGTATGGGTTGCGGAGTTTGCGTTGGCGTTTGTCCTACAAACTCACTCAAGATGGTTTCTCGTGAAAGCCAGGACTACAAGCAGGAAGCATTCGGTTACATGGTTGAAAATGTAACAGTTAAAGAAGATGTTGCTGATAACACAGTTATCGGTAGCCAGTACAAGACTCCACTTCTTGAGTTCTCAGGCTCATGTGCAGGTTGTGCTGAAACAGCTTATGCAAGACTTATTACACAGCTCTTTGGTGACAGAATGTACATTTCAAATGCTACAGGTTGTTCATCAATCTGGGGCGGTCCTGCTGCAACATCTCCATATACAGTAAACAAAGATGGTCACGGTCCTGCTTGGGCTAACTCACTCTTTGAAGATAACGCTGAACACGGTTTCGGTATGTACCTTGGTCAGAAAGCTATCAGAGACCGTCTTATCTCTAAGGTTCAGGCAATCGTTGACGGCTGTAAAGCTCCTGCAAATGTAGTTGAAGCTGCTAACGAATACCTTGCAACTCTTGAAGATGGTTCTAAGAACACAGCTGCTACAAACGCTCTCGTTGCTGCTCTTGAAGGCTTCGATTGTGATTGTGAAGCTAAGAAAGACATTCTTGAAAACCGTGAATACCTTTCAAAGAAATCTGTATGGATTTTCGGTGGTGACGGTTGGGCATATGACATCGGTTTCGGTGGTGTTGACCACGTTCTTGCTGCCGGTGAAGATGTAAACATCATGGTATTTGATACTGAAGTTTATTCAAATACAGGTGGTCAGGCTTCTAAGGCTTCTAACATCGGTCAGGTTGCACAGTTCGCTGCTGCAGGTAAGGGCATCGCTAAGAAGAGCCTTGCTGAAATCGCAATGAGCTATGGTTACGTTTACGTAGCACAGATTGCTATGGGTGCTGACAACAACCAGACAATTAAGGCTATCACAGAAGCTGAAGCTTACCATGGTCCTTCAATCATCATCGCTTATGCTCCTTGTGAAATGCACTCAATCAAGGGCGGTATGATTAACTGTCAGGCTGAAATGAAGAAGGCTGTTGACTGCGGTTACTGGAATATGTTCCGTTACAACCCGGCTCTTAAAGCACAGGGCAAGAACCCATTCTCAATTGACAGCAAGGAAGCAAAGGCAAGCTATCGTGACTTCCTTATGAACGAAGCTCGTTACTCATCACTTTCTCGTGCATTCCCTGAAAGAGCAGAAAAACTCTTCGCTCAGTCAGAAGAAGTTGCTAAGGAAAGATATGAACACCTTGTTCGTCTTCAGGCTCTCTATGCTCCAAAAGAAGACTAATTAAAAGTTGTCATATAAAATAAATTGGGACTCAATCCGGAAGGGTTGAGTCCTTTTTAATTCGTAATTCGTAATGATGAATTACGCATTGCGAATTTTATATTTTTCCTGTTGACTTTTGTCGGAAATGAATATACAATTTAGTTGTACACTATATTTGAAAGAGGTGTTTTTATGAAAAAATGTCCTGTTTGTCAAGCCGTTTACAATGATGATATGATTATCAAATGCACAAATTGTGGTTCTGATTTAGTTGAGGAAGCTCCACAACCTGTTTATGAACAGCCTGTACAGAACAATGTTCCGCCACAAAACAACTATACTAATTATAATGCATATAACAATCCACCTGTTAAATACTGCACACGTTGCGGTAATCAATGTGACCCAAAAGCTGTTATTTGTGTTAAATGCGGTATGCAGTTTACTGATATGTACCCTAACAAGCCTGCAGTTGAAGATAAACCTTCAGGAGGTCTGAAGTTCCTTTGCTTCTTAGTTCCTATTCTTGGTCTTATTCTTTATCTTGTCAATATGAACGACAAGCCTGTAAGTGCAAAGGCTTACGGTAAATCAGCATTGATTGGCTTTATTGTAGGTATTGCCTTATATGTTCTTATAATGGTGGGAACATTCCTTCTTACATTTATTCTTGGTTCAAGTGCAAGTGTTGATTTTTATTCCACATATCCTGAATCAGAATTTTTCTATTCAATAATCGGTGGATTGTTCTAAATATCAAAAAAATTGTCCTTACCTTGTTTGGTAAGGACTTTTTTGTTTCAGTTACCTGTCAATCTGTCTTTGTTTGCTTGCCAGAATGCATTATGTTCTTTAAAAGTCAAGGAATATTTGGCTTCATATGGTTCGACTGTGCCCACTATAAAATACAGATAATCTGTTTGTGTTGGGCTTAAAGCTGCATCAATGGATGCCATTCCAGGGTTACATATTGGCCCTGCCATAAGTCCTGAACACACATAAGTGCTGTAAAAATCTGAATAATAATCGTATTTTTCAGGATAAACGAGTTTTATAACACCGTCACAATACTTTACAGTAGGGTCACATTGAATTTTCATACCAACATTTATTCTGTTGTGAATAACAGAGGAAATCATCGGTCGTTGTTCATCAAGCTTTGCTTCTTTTTCGATAATTGAGGCAATAGTCAGAATTTCGTGAACAGTAAATCCACTTTGTTCCACCATAAGCATAAATGTATCGTCAAAAACCTTTTTTGTACCGTTTAAGAACATTTTTATAATATCCTGAACCGTTGCTGTTTCAGGAATTTCATATGTCAACGGAAAAAAGTATCCCTCAAGGTAAATACATACATTTTCCACGTTTTGCAGGTCGCTTAAGAACGGATATTGTGATAAATCAAGCCATTCAGTATATGTCTGACAGGCTTCAATGAAGTCATCAGCAACACAAAGTCCTTTATCCTCCAACAGCCACGCAATTCGCACAAGAGTATAGCCTTCCGGAATTGTTACGGTTACTGTGGGTACTTGAGTAGTTGTTTCAGTCGGCATAGTTGTGGTTTCTTCCTCAATTCCACCACAGGCAACAAATATAAAAACAAGTGAAAATACGAGTAATATTGATATAAACTTTCTTAACATTCTAAAACCTTTTTCTTTCACAATTTTCATATAGTATATATCATATTCACAAAAAATACAAGACGGGAAGTATAACCATACTCCCCGTCCATCTTTAATATTTTAAGAAATTAATATTTCTTTCTTGCCACATATGAAGTATGAAGAACCTCGTGAGCTTTATGGCTACCAGGTTTACCAAGGAACTCTGTATAAAGAGTCTTGATTGCTTCGTTTTCGTGTGACTTTCTTACTGCGTTGTTTCTGTCAGCTGTGTAAAGTGCTTCTGCACGACGAGCCTTAAGGTCAACGAAGTTACGAACAACAGCGTGCTGAATCGGCTGACCGCCACCGTTGATACAACCGCCCGGACAACCCATAATCTCGATAAAGAGATATTCGCTTGTGCCGTTCTTAATCTGGTCCATAAGAACCTTTGCATTCTTTGTACCTGATGCTACTGCAACCTTAATCTTCTTACCTGCTACATCATATTCAGCTTCCTTAACGCCGTCCATACCACGAACTGCTGTAAAGTCAACATCCTTGAGTGTTTCGCCTGTAAGCTTTTCAACTGCTGTACGAAGAGCAGCTTCCATAACACCGCCTGTTGCACCGAAGATTGTTGATGCACCTGTGCTTTCGCCGAATGGCTGGTCAAATTCTTCGTCAGGAAGATGCTTGAAGAAGATACCTGCACTTTCAATCATTCTTGCGAGTTCTCTTGTTGTAAGAGCGATATCAACATCAGGATAACCTGAAGCATTCTGGTCGTCACGCTTTGTTTCAAATTTCTTTGCTGTACATGGCATAATACCAACAACAACCATATTCTTAGGGTCCATACCCATCTTCTGTGCATAGTATGTCTTCATAACTGCACCGAACATCTGCTGTGGTGATTTACAAGTTGAAAGATGCTTAATCTGTTCAGGATAGTAGTGTTCACAGTACTTAATCCAACCAGGTGAACAAGATGTAATCATAGGAAGTGTGCCACCGTTCTGAACTCTGTCAAGAAGTTCGTGAGCTTCTTCCATAATTGTAAGGTCAGCAGCATAGTCTGTATCAAATACCTTGTCAAAGCCAAGGCGACGAAGTGCCGCAACCATCTTACCTTCAACATTTGTACCGATATGCATACCGAATGCTTCACCAAGTGTAGCACGGATTGAAGGAGCAGTCTGAACAATAACGAACTTTTCAGGGTCGTTGATTGCTGCAAGAACCTTATCTGTATCATCCTTTTCAACGATAGCACCTGTCGGGCAGTTAACGATACACTGACCGCAAGAAATACATGAAACATCTGCAAGGTCCTTATCAAATGCTGAACTTACGTGAGTATCAAAACCACGAGCATTAGCACCGATAACTGAAATACCCTGCTGGTCACAAGCTGCGATACAACGACGGCAAAGGATACATTTGTTGTTATCTCTTACCATATGTGCTGCTGAATCGTCAAAGTTGTATCGAACCATTTCACCGTCAAATCTGTCTTCAATATCTACGCCGAATTCCTTGCAAAGCTGCTGGAGTTCGCAAGTTCCGCTACGTACACAAGAAAGACATTTTCTATCATGGTTTGAAAGGATAAGTTCAAGAGTCATTTTTCTTGAATGTCTTACCTTTTCTGTGTTTGTGAAGATTTCCATTCCCTCGTTTACAGGGAACACGCAAGCAGCAACAAGGCTTCTTGCACCCTTAACTTCTACCATACACATACGACATGCACCGATTTCGTTGATGTCCTTAAGATAGCAAAGTGTTGGGATTTCAATACCCGCATAACGAGCAGCTTCAAGGATAGTGCTGCCCTTTGGTACTGTATAAGGCTTATTGTTAATTTTAATATTTACCATTTTATTGCACTCTCCTTATTTCTTAATAATTGCACCGAACTTACAAGAATCGATACATACGCCACACTTGATACACTTATTAGCATCAATTTCGTGTGGGTTCTTAACTGTCCCGCTGATAGCGCCAACAGGACACTTTCTTGCACAGAGTGTACAACCCTTACAAGCGTCAGCAACGATTTCATACTTAACAAGCTTCTTACAAACGCCTGCAGGACAAGTCTTATCAACAACGTGAGCAATATATTCGTCACGGAAGAATTTAAGAGTTGCAAGAACAGGGTTCGGAGCAGTCTGACCAAGACCGCAAAGTGAGTTTTCCTTGATGTAGTAGCAAAGCTCTTCAAGTTCATCAAGGTCTTTAAGTGTTGCCTTACCGTCAGTAATCTTTTCGAGCATTTCACGAAGTCTCTTTGTACCGATACGGCATGGAGTACACTTACCGCAAGATTCATCAACTGTGAAGTCGAGGAAGAACTTAGCGATGTCAACCATACAATTGTCTTCGTCCATTACGATAAGTCCGCCTGAACCCATCATACAGCCGATTGCTGTAAGGTTATCATAGTCGATTGGTGTATCCATAAGAGAAGCAGGAATACATCCGCCTGAAGGACCACCTGTCTGAGCAGCCTTGAATTTCTTTCCGTTAGGAATACCGCCACCGATTTCGTCGATAACTTCACGGAGAGTTGTTCCCATAGGAACTTCAACAAGACCTGTATTGTTAATCTTACCACCGAGAGCAAATACCTTTGTTCCCTTTGATTTTTCTGTACCCATTGATGCGAACCAGTCAGCACCCTTGAGGATAATCTGTGGAATGTTAGCAAATGTTTCAACGTTGTTTTCTGTTGTTGGTTTGCCGAAAAGACCTTTAACTGCAGGATATGGAGGACGAGGTCTTGGTTCACCACGGTTACCTTCGATTGAAGTCATAAGAGCTGTTTCTTCGCCGCAAACGAAAGCACCTGCACCAAGACGGATATGAAGGTCAAAGTCAAAACCTGAATCGAAAATGTTTTTACCTAAAAGTCCGTATTCCTTAGCCTGGTCGATAGCAATCTGAAGACGATTAACTGCGATTGGGTATTCAGCACGAACATAAACATAACCTTCAGTAGCGCCTGTTGCGTAACCACAGATAGCCATTGCTTCGATAATACAGTGTGGGTCACCTTCAAGAACTGAACGGTCCATAAATGCACCCGGGTCACCTTCGTCAGCATTACATACAACATATTTCTGGTCAGCCTGATTTGCAGCTGTAAAGCTCCATTTAAGACCTGTCGGGAATCCGCCGCCGCCACGGCCACGAAGTCCTGAATCCTTAACAACCTGAATAACCTGTTCAGGTGTGTATTCTGTAAGACACTTAGCAAGAGCCTGATAACCGTCATAAGCTATGTACTCATCGATATTTTCAGGGTCAATAACACCACAGTTACGAAGAGCAACACGTTCCTGCTTTGCATAGAATTTTGTGTCATTAAGAGATTTAACTTCTGTTTCTGTTACAGTTTCATCATAAAGAAGTCTTGTAACAATTCTACCCTTGAGAAGATGTTCTTCAACGATTTCAGGGATATCCTCAACCTTAACCTGTGAATAGAAGCTTCCTTCAGGATAAACAATCATAATTGGACCGAGAGCACAAAGACCAAAACAACCTGTTCTGATAACTTTGATTTCTTCGCTCAATCCTTTTTCAGCAATCTGAGTTTCAAGAGCCTCAATAATTGCCTGGCTGTTTGAAGAGGTACAACCGGTACCGCCGCAAACAAGTACGTGTGAACGATACATTATGTTTCCTCCTTATTTAATAGCACTAACTGTGTATTCAGCAACAGGGTTACCGTTAACGATATGGTCATTAACAACCTTTGCTACCTTTTCAGCAGTCATTTTAACGTATGTTACTTTTTCCTTACCCGGCTGGATCACTTCAACGATTGGTTCGTACTGGCACATACCGATACAACCTGTCTGTGAAACTGTAACGCCCTTAAGGTTTCTTTTTGCAACTTCATCAACGAAAGCATTGAGAACAGGACGAGCACCTGCTGCAATACCGCAAGTAGCCATACCGACAACGATTCTTGTTGCGTCGTCGCCTGTATCCTCACGAACAGTCATTTTCTGCTGTGTTGCTTCTTTGATAGCCATAAGCTCTGCAAGAGTTTTCATATATAGAGCACCTCCGTGTTTTCTTTTATAAATTCAATCAACCACTGTGATACCTCATAGGTATCAAGCGGAACATCGCCGAGAATCGCCTTGATTTCACGGGTATCAGCAATGAACTCCTTCTCATTGACAGTATGTTTATACACAAAGTCACGGTCAGTATTCATTGTAATGAGCATCTGTACGGTTGAAGCAATATCACCAAGCGGTGTAAAGTCAACGCTGTCCGTTTTAAAATATGCACGAACTTCTGTACCGACACCGATTTCAGACTTGATTTCAAGTCCTCCACCCGTTTGTTCAGCTGCCATTTTAAAAAGCGGAATTCCCATACCAACCTTTCGGGTTGTTCTTGTTGTAAAGAATGGGTCAACAACACTTTTTACCTGTTCCTCACTCATACCCTTGCCGTTATCATAAATTCCAATGAGCATTGTTTTGTCAACGGTATTTTCTTTAACCTCAACAGTAATAAGCGAAGCACCTGCAGTTATTGAATTCTGAGCAACATCTAAAATATTAAGAGATAATTCTCTCATTATGCCATATATTTTTCAAGGATACCGGGGATATCGTCGCCTGTGAGCTTACCGTAAACTTCATCATTTACTGTAAGAACAGGAGCGAGACCGCAAGCACCGATACAACGACAAGCTTCAAGCGAGAATTTACCGTCAGCTGTACATTCATCAGGACCGATACCAAGCTTTTCTGTAATCTTGTCAACAAGGTCCTGTGCACCCTTAACATAACAAGCTGTACCAAGACAAACTGAAATGTTGTACTTACCCTTTGGAGAAAGTGAGAACTGTGCATAGAAAGTTGATACTCCGTAAACCTTTTCAAGCGGAACATCCATACCTTCAGCAATCATAACCTGAACTTCATAAGGAAGGTAGCCGTAGATACCCTGTGCTTCCTGCATTACATGCATAAGCATACTCTTGTCATCCTTATTCTTTTCAATGACAGCCTTGAGCTGTTCCTCTTGCTCCGGTGTTCCTGCAAACGGAATGGAACTGAATTTTTTGAGCATTTTGGAATTTCCTCCTTTGTTTGATTATGGCGAGTTGAAACTCACCCTCATTGATGATTTTAATACCGTAATTATTACACAACAGTACATGTTAAAATTATAACAAAGCAAATCAAAAATGTCTATCATTTTTTTGAATTTTTTATACTATTATAAGCAATATTGGCGATTAGCACATATTTTTCTTGCTTCTTTTGTATTTATTAACTATTTCGCACCACATTCAGAAGCAATTCAACAGCTTTTGAAAGGTCATTTTGTCCTACTGTGGCAACAGAAAAAGCAATTTCAGGCATTTTGCTTTCTGTATTTGCAGGAATCAACAAAATTCCTGATTTTTCTGCCGCTTCACAAAGCTCCTTTGTGGTCATTTTTATATTAAATCTGCATCTTACATAAAGGGGAGAATTTGTCTTGAGCACAACAATATCAGCACCGAAAATTTCAACCAACAAATCTGTAAGAATTTTTGATTTTTGTGCATAGATTTTTCGCGATTTTCTTATTTGGGAATTAAGATGTCCGTCACGGATATAACTGCAAAGTGCCATCTGGTCAGCCTTTGAAACCGTCTGATTATACAGGTCTTTTTTCTTTCTGTAAAGCTCCGTAAGTTTCTGTGGCAATATCATAAAGCTTATTCTGATTGACGGTAACAACAGTTTTGAAAATGTACCCAAATACACAATATTTTCGCCACCGTCAAGACCTTGCAAAGATGGTGTCGGTCGGTTAAAATATCGAAATTCACTACCGTAATCATCTTCAATAATCAGCTTGTTTTTGGTTCTTGCATATTCTGTCAGGTCAAATCTTTCTTTTACACTCATAACATCGCCCCAACGAGTTGAATATGAAGGCGAAACATAGAGTATATTGCTTTTTTCTCTGTCTCCATTAACTTTAAAACCATAATCATTAAAAATAGCTGTGCCCTGACGATAAGAAAGGTTATCAAAAAACACAGTTTTTTTGTCTTTTATAAGAGGACAAAGGATGTTAAGAAGTGTCTGCACACCTGCTCCAATCACAATATTTTCTTCTGTGCAAACACAATTTCTTGTTTCTCTTGCATACTTTGCAATCTCTTGTCGAAGGTCATATTCCCCTTGCGGTTCACCGTAAAAAAGCAGTCGCTCATTCTGTCGCAAAGCACTTTTTACATATCTTCTCCAAATGTCCATATTAAAGCTTTCACCGTCAACGCCTGACGATGCAAAATCATATAAAATAATGGGTTTTTGATTAGACATTTCACTTTTAATTTCAGGCTTTTTCGTTGCATTTCCTCGTTTTGCCACATAATATCCGCTCTGACTTTTCGGCAAAATGTAACCGTCATCACAAAGGCACATATAACCCTGTTCAACTGTGGTTTTGCTTACATTTCTCTCTTTCGCACATCTTCTGATTGACGGAAGTCGTGTCCCCTCTTGTAATTTTCCACATTCAATCAAGTCTTTGTAATAATCATAAATCTGCATATACAATTTTCGGTTTTTCATTGTAACTGTCCCCTTAAAAATTGTTAATTTTGTGCATTTTATTAAAGACACTTTTGTATTATTATATATCCGTTAAAATGAAAAAGCAAGAGGTGACAATATTGAAAAAAATAGCAGTAATAAATGATATTTCCGGCTTTGGCAAATGTTCCCTTACTGTGTCACTTCCCATAATTTCCGCACTCGGTCTTGAATGTAATCCCATTCCTACTGCAATCCTTTCAAATCAGACGGGATATAACGATTTTTACAGTGTTGATTTCACCGAAAAAATGTCACCGTACATTGATATATGGAAAGAGCAGAATATTCGTTTTGATGCCATTTTAACAGGTTATCTTGCAAGTGAAAAACAGGTTGATATTATCCTCGATTTCATTGAACATTTCAAAGACGAAAACACTCTCGTTTTTGTTGACCCTGTTATGGCTGATGATGGTGCTCTTTATGACACATATGATGAAAAGCTTTGTGAAAAGGTGAAAATACTTACTAAAAAAGCAAATATCATCGCACCGAATCTTACTGAACTCTGTATTCTCTGTAGTACTGATTACAACGAAGTAAGCAAGGAAAACAGCATTGAAAAAATTACTGAAATTGCATCTTCTTTACTTAATGAAACAACAAAAACGGTTATTATCACAGGTGTGAAGACAGGTGACGAAATCTGCAACATAATTGTTGAAAAAGGCCCTGTAAGCCTTGTAAAATCAAGGCTTTTGAACGGTAGTTATTCCGGTACAGGCGATATTTTTTCAAGCATTGTCTGTGGTAGCGTTACAAAGGGAATGAATATTTTTGACGCTGTAAAGCTTGCTACAAATTTTATTTATTGCTCAATAAAAAGTACTCCTACTGACCTTGATTACGAGCCAAATGGAGTGAATTTCCAAGAGCATTTGGAGATGCTTATAAATGCGAAATAAAAAATCACTTTTAAAGGTTACATATACTGCGATTTTTACTGCAATCATTCTTCTTGCAACTTCTGTAATTAAATTTTCAACAGGACTTGGCGAAGGCTACATTCATTTAGGTGACAGTATCATCTATCTTTCAGCTTGTGTTTTACCTTTCCCCTATTGCCTTTTTGCAGGTGCTTTTGGTGGTGGACTTGCTGATATTCTTTCAGGCTACGCAATATGGTCAATTCCCACAATGATTGTTAAAACGCTGAATGCATTACCTTTTGCTATTGTTTCAAGTAAATATAAATTAAACAAAATTTTATCGAAACAAACAGTTTTAATGACCGTATTTTCAGGAATTATAACAATCGTCGGTTACTTCGTTGCTGAATGTTTTCTTTATTCTGTTGCTTCAGCAACACTTTCGTTAATCGGCAACACAATTCAGGCTGTTGCAAGTGGAATTATATTCGTGATTATTGCAAAAGCCGTAGACAAAATAAATCTTAAATCTAAAATCTCTAAAGGAGTTTAAAAATGGCTGATATAGTTTACACATACGGAAATCAGACTTACTTAAATATCACAAATGCTTGTCCTTGCAGATGTACATTCTGTATAAGGAACAATGGTGACAGCGTTGGCGAAGCAACAACTTTATGGTTTGACCATAACCCGACAATTGACGAAATCAAGGCTGAAATCGACAAATTTGATTTCAGTAAATACAACAACTCAATCACAATATGTGGGTATGGTGAGCCAACTTGTGCACTCGATAATTTAATTGATGCTTGTAAATATTTAAGAAGTAAAGGCGTCAAAATTCGTCTTAATACAAACGGACTTTCAGACCTTATTAACAAACGCGAAACTGCAAAAGAAATCTGCGAGGTTATTGACTCGGTTTCAATAAGCCTTAACGCACCAACTAAAGAAAAATACAACGAAATCACCAAACCATCATTCGGTGAAAAGTCATTTGACGCAATGCTTAAATTCGCAAAAGAATGTAAGGAATATGGTATTCCAACAAAGCTCACAGTTGTTGATGTGATTAGCAAGGAAGATATTGAAGATTGCAAAAAGCTTTGTGAAGAAATCGATATTCCGTTGAGAGTTAGAGAATACACAGCAGAGTAAGTATAAACTGAAAAAGCACCTGAACCAATCAAGGCTCAGGTGCTTTTTCATGTGTGTGAAAGAAAGAGGATTATTAATAATGAATTATAACAATTATGCTACTGTTGAGTTTGTGTTCTGAACACGACCGTTTGATGAATACAAGTGGAGATGCTCACCCTTTGCTACAGCCTTTTTGTGGTTGTGAATACGGATTGCACGACGAATGTTACCGATTACAATTCTCTTGATTGCTTGTTCAAAGGCAATAACCTTATCTTCATGCATAAAACCGTAAACGAGAAGAATTGCTACTGCTAATTCTATTAAAGTTGTAATTGCAAATGTTGTTGACATAAAATCGACCTCCGATTATTTAAGTTCTGTGTTCGATACCGAACAAATTGGAACAAATGTTCTTTACAAGTCATATTATAGACGATTTTTTGTAAAAGTCAATACAAATGTTCGTAAAATTTTATGTTTTCAGTCCGTTTTTACGGACACAATTTGTTGTTTTGTAGCAGATTTTTTCAATATTTTCTGTTTGTACTTGAATGTTACCACAATATATTGTGTTTGTCAATATATTTTTATACAATATATTTGATTTTATGGGAATTTAAAGTAAATTTTTAAAAATAAAATAATATTTTCCATTTTGTTCGGATAAATGTACGATTAAAAACGATGACAAATTATAATTTGTTGGGATGAACAACCAATTTGAAAAGTCATTCTGAGCGTAGCGAAGAATCTCTCGCATTTCATCAGTCACCCTGAGTGAAACGAAGGGTCTGTTAAAATAGGACAGAGATTCTTCGTCACTTCGTTCCTCAGAATGACACATAACTTCAAACATCCCTACAAACTCCAACTTATCAACACAATATTATCGTTTCTTATCGCACAAAAAAATAATAAAAAATATTCATTTACCTATTTATTATTTTATAAAAATAGTGTAAAATAGTAATAATAATGGGTTCTTATATAATTGTATGCAAATTGAGGTGAAAAATATGTTTGTTGATATTGCTAAAATCAAGATTAAAGCCGGTGACGGTGGTAATGGTGCTGTTGCCTTTCACAGAGAAAAATATATAAACGCAGGTGGTCCTGACGGTGGTGACGGTGGCAAAGGCGGTAACATTGTTTTTCAGGTTGACGACAACCTTTCAACCCTTGCCGATTTCCGTTACAAGAGAAAATACAAGGCTGAAAACGGTGCTGACGGTAGTGGTAGCCGTTGCACAGGTAAAAAAGGTAAAGATTTGATTATTAAAGTACCACGCGGTACTGTTATTCGTGAAGTTGAAAGCGGTGCTATTATGGCCGATATGTCAACTGACGACCAATTTATCGGTGCTAAAGGCGGTCGTGGTGGCTGGGGTAACTCACACTTTGCAACATCTACTCGTCAGACTCCTAAATTTGCTAAAAACGGCGCTCCCGGTGAAGAATGGGAAGTAAGTCTTGAACTTAAGCTTATTGCTGATGTGGGACTTTTAGGTTTTCCTAATGTTGGTAAATCCTCACTTATTTCAGTTGTAAGTCAGGCAAAGCCGATTGTCGGTGACTATCATTTCACAACAATTATCCCTGTACTCGGTGTTGTTTCAATGGGGCCTGAAAAGAGCTTTGTTATGGCGGATATCCCGGGACTGATTGAGGGTGCTGCCGAGGGTATCGGTCTTGGTCACGAGTTCCTTCGTCACGTTGAACGTTGCAGAATGCTTGTTCACATTGTTGACGTTGCAGGTAGCGAAGGCAGAAATCCTATTGAGGACTTTGAGGCAATCAATGCAGAATTAGAGAAGTTTAACCCTGAACTTGCAAAATGTCCGCAGATTGTTGCAGGTAATAAAATCGACCTTGCAGAAGACGAACAGCTTGAGAATTTCAGAAAGTATATTGAGGACAAGGGCTACGAATACTATGAAATAGTAGCACCGATTAAGCACGGTACACAGGAGCTTATCAACGCAGTAGCAAGAAAGCTTGACACTCTTCCTCCTGTTAAAAAATACGAAACTGAAGAAATTCCTATGGAAGTTATTGCTAAAAAGAGCAAGGACGGATTTACGGTTACAGTGGAAGACGGTGTTTATATTGTTGAGGCTGATTGGATTTACAGAATTCTTTGCAAAACTGACCTTGACGACTATGAATCACTCCAGTATTTCCAGAGAGTTATTCAGGAACGCGGAGTAATTCAGGCACTTATTGATAAAGGTATTCAGGAGGGTGACACAGTCAGCATCTATGATTTAGAGTTTGACTATGTTCCGTAAAAATTTATGAGATTATACGACAAAGATATTAAGGTGGATACATTAAGTCCCCTGACACTTGCATTCACAGGCGATGCGGTTTTCTCACTTTTTGTTCGTGAGATGCTGGTCTGTGATGCCAACCGACCTGTTGGCAAGTTACATAAACTCTCGGTTAATTGGGTAAAGGCTGAGGCACAAAGCAAGGGTATGCGCGCTATTCTTCCTCTCCTTACAGAAAAAGAAACAGAGGTTTTTAAGCGTGGCAGAAATGCTCACACCTCCCATACTCCGAAAAACCAGAGTGGTTGTGACTATCATTACGCAACAGGTTTTGAGGCACTTGTGGGATACTTGTATCTTAAAGATGAAACTGAACGACTCAATCAATTGCTTAATGAGGTTATCAAAGCAATCGAGGTTGATGAGTCTGAAAAAACTTCAGTATAGCATTAAGGATTTTTTAATTGATACAGCCGTTTTTGTTACGGCAAGCGGGTTGTTTTCCGTTGGAATCAACTGCTTTATGGCAAAGAACAACATTCTCAACGGTGGCGTTACGGGAATTGCAACAATTCTCAACTATCTGTATGAAATACCAATAGGTACTGCTATTTTCGTGATGAATGTTCCTCTTTTAATTATCGCATTCAAAAAATTAGGTGCACTTTTTGTATTGCGGACATTCTGGGTTATCGGTGTTTCATCAGTAATCATCAATATGGGAACTGTTTTGCCCGTTTATGAAAACGATTTACTTATTTCGTCAATTTTCGGCGGTGTGCTTTCGGGACTTTCATTGGGAATGATATTTCTTCGAAATGCTACAACGGGCGGAGTTGACATAATTGCAAGGCTTATCAAACTTCGATATCCTCACATCACATTGGGTAAATCGATTTTTTTACTTGATGCTATTGTTATTATTGCAGGCGGTTTTGTCTATGGCAACGCTGAATCGGTGCTTTATGCTGCTGTCACAATTTTTGTGAGTGCACAGGTGCTTGATTTCGTTGTATTCGGTATAAGTCGCGGTGCAATGATTATGATTTTTTCAGAAAAAAGTGACGAAATCCGTCACATAATTATAAATGACCTTGGGCGTGGTGTTACGGTGCTTAAAGGTCAGGGCGGTTATAGAGGTAATGAAAACAACATTTTACTTTGTGCCTGTTATGACAACCAGATACAAAAAATTATTAAGAAAATAAAATCTGCCGATGAAAATGCTTTTTTCATTATTACTCAGGCAAAGCAGATTATCGGCGAAGGATTTATGAGGTAATATATGGCTAAGAAAGACAATATCCGAAATTTTTCAATTATCGCTCATATCGACCACGGTAAGAGTACTCTTGCTGACCGACTTTTAGAGCTTACTGAAACTGTTGCAAAGCGTGATATGACAGAGCAGTTGCTTGACAATATGGATTTGGAGCGTGAGCGTGGTATCACAATCAAGGCTCATGCGGTGAAGCTTGACTATAAGGCAAAAGACGGTGAAACATACGAGCTTAACCTTATCGACACTCCCGGTCATGTTGACTTTAACTATGAGGTTTCCCGTTCACTTGCTGCTTGTGAAGGTGCTGTGCTTATTATTGATGCTTCTCAGGGTGTTGAGGCACAGACACTTGCTAATACATATTTAGCACTTGACCACGACCTTGAGTTAGTGCCTGTAATCAATAAAATCGACTTACCTGCTGCTGACCCTGACAGAGTTGCAAATGAGGTTGAAGAGGTTATCGGTCTTCCTTGTGACGAAGCACCAAGAGTTTCTGCAAAAACAGGTGAGAATATTGAAGCAGTTCTTGAAAGCATTGTTGACCTTGTGCCTCCACCTGAAAACCGTGACAGCGAGCCACTTCGTGCGCTTGTTTTTGACTCTGTTTACGACAGCTATAAAGGTGTTATCGTCTATGTTCGAATTATGGACGGTAAAATCAAGCCCGGTGACACAATGCGAATGATGGCAACAGGCGCTGAATTCAATGTTGTCGAAGTTGGGTATATGCGACCAAACGCTATGGAACCACAAAAAGAACTTACATCAGGTGAAGTTGGTTACATTACTGCATCAATCAAAACTGTTGGTGATGCACGAGTTGGTGACACAGTTACAACTGCTGAAAATCCTGCAAGTGAACCTTTAGCAGGTTACAGAAAAGTTAATCCTATGGTTTTCTGTGGTGTTTATCCTGCTGATGGTGCTGACTATGAAAATCTTCGTGAAGCACTTGAAAAATTGCAGTTAAATGACGCTGCACTTTCATTCGAGCCTGAAACATCAGGTGCTCTCGGTTTCGGTTTCCGATGCGGTTTCTTAGGGTTATTGCATCTTGAAATTATTCAGGAAAGACTTGAACGAGAATACAATCTTGACCTTGTAACAACAATTCCAAGCGTTATTTATAAGGTTCACCTTACAAACGGTGATGTTATCGAAATCGACAACCCAAGCCATTATCCTGACCCTGCAAACATTGATTATTGCGAAGAACCAACGGTTGAGGCTCATATTTATGCTCCACCTGAATATATCGGTGCAATTATGAACCTTTGTCAGGACAGACGAGGTGTTTATGTAAACACTACTCACCTTGCAAGTGACCGTGTTGATTTACATTATATTTTGCCACTTAACGAAATTATCTACGACTTTTTCGATGTGCTTAAATCCCGTACTCGCGGTTATGCATCATTTGACTATGAAATGAGTGATTATCAGCGTTCAAGCATAATTAAGCTTGATGTTCTTCTTAACGGTGATATTATTGATGCACTTTCATTTATGATTCACTCTGAAAAGGCATATGCAAAGGCTCGTAGAATTGCCGAAAAGCTCAAGGATAATATTCCGCGCCAGATGTTTGAAATTCCTATTCAGATGGCTATCGGTGGTAAGGTTATTGCCCGCGAAACCGTTAAGGCTATGCGAAAAGACGTTCTTGCAAAGTGCTACGGCGGTGACATTACCCGTAAAAAGAAATTGCTTGAAAAGCAGAAGGAAGGTAAAAAGCGCATGCGTCACTTCGGTACGGTTGAAGTACCGCAAGAGGCATTTATGGCTGTGCTTAAGCTTGATGATGAATAAAGAAATTTTTGAAAGATTAGAACAATTAGAAATCGAATACAAAATGGTTGAGCATCCTGCTGCATTCACTATGGAGGAAATTGACGAATATCACCTTACTGAAAACGGTCATATTCCGAAAAACCTTGTTCTTCGTGATGTTAAGGGTACTCGTAATATGCTGGTTGTCCTTCACGGTGACAAGCGAGCAAATCTTCAGTTAATTCGTGCTGAAATTGACTCAACAAAGTTAAGTTTTTCATCTGATGAAAGATTGGAAAAATATCTCAAGGTGGAAAAAGGCTCTGTATCCCCTTTTGGTGTGATTTATGACACGGAAAAAGAGCTTGAAATTTACTTTGATGCAGACCTTAAAAAGGAAGATATTGTTGGTTGTCACCCTAACGATAACCACGCAACTGTGTTCCTGAAATTCGATGACCTTGTGAAATATGTGAAATCCTGCGGTCATACAATTTCTTATATAAAAGTATGAAAAACATAGGACTTTATCTGCATATTCCATTCTGCAAATCAAAATGTCCCTACTGTGATTTTTACTCTTTTAGTGGTAAAGAAACAGAAAAAGACGAATATACAAAAGTCTTGAATGAGAAAATTTTGTCAAGTATCTCTGCTTTACAATGTAAAGGTGATACGCTTTACATCGGTGGTGGTACTCCGTCAGTTTTAGGTGCAAAAAACCTTGAAGCTCTCGTAAATACTTGCAAAAAGGACTTTTTGACAGACAAAGCCGAAATTACTGTTGAATGTAACCCATATGGACTTAACGAAGATTTTTTTAAAGTTCTTTACAACTGTGGTGTGAACAGAATTTCAATGGGACTTCAATCTGCTATTGATAGTGAAAGACGAATTTTAGGGCGGCTTTCCGACAGAAATCAGGTTGAAAATGCAGTCAAAACAGCACAAAAGGTCGGTTTTGAGAACATTACTCTCGATGTTATGCTTGGTATTCCTAACCAAACTGAAAAGAGTTTAAAGGAAACTCTTGAGTTTTGCGTTTCACTTGGTGTGCCACATATCAGCGCATATATGCTCAAACTTGAAGAAAATACTCATTTTTATAAAATGAGACATAAATATGATTTTCCTGACGACGATTTGACTGCTGATTTATATTTGCAGATGTGCGAAACTCTTGAAAACAACCATATAATGCAATATGAGATTTCAAATTTCTCCAAAAAAGGTTTTGAAAGCCGACATAATTTAAAATATTGGCATTGTGAAGAATATTTAGGTCTTGGACCATCTGCCCATTCATTTTTAAATGGTAAACGATTTTATTATGACAGAGATTATGAGTCGTTTATGAATGATAACTCACCTATCCAAGACGGTTTCGGTGGTGATTTTACGGAATATGCAATGCTGGGTTTAAGACTTGTTGAAGGATTAAATGAAAATAAGGTTTTTGAAAAATTTGGACATTCAATTCCGAAAGAAATATATGAAAAATCAAAGATTTTTATTGATAATGGATATATAACAAAAACCGAAAATGGTATCGCATTAACCCGAAAGGGATTTTTGATGTCGAACATAATATTGGCAGAGATATTATAATTTTTTAAATTTGACATTGTATTTTACTTGTGATAAAATTAATCCTTGCATATTGAAGAAAGGAGTGGACGAAATGCCTATTAAAATTGATGACCAATTGCCGGCAAGACATAATCTTGAGTTGGAGAATATTTTTGTTATGACAGAGCAGAGAGCGAGTATCCAGGATATTCGTCCGCTTAAAATTATTCTTCTTAACCTGATGCCCACTAAAATCGAAACTGAAACACAGATTTTAAGACTTTTGAGTAACTCACCTTTACAGGTCGAGGTTGAGCTTTTACAGGTGGCAACTCACGAAAGTAAAAACACAAGCAAAGAGCATATGCTCAAATTCTATAAGACCTTTGACGATATCAAGGACCAGAAATTTGACGGTATGATTGTGACCGGTGCTCCCGTTGAAATGATGCCTTTTGAAGAGGTTGACTATTGGGATGAACTTTGCACAATTTTTGACTGGGCAAAGAGCCATGTTTATTCGTCTTTCCACATCTGCTGGGGTGCTCAGGCTGCACTTTATTATCACTACGGTATTCCAAAGTACAAGTTGCCTGAAAAGATGTTTGGCATTTTCCCGCACAAGCCACTTGATATGTATCATCCGTTACTTCGTGGCTTCAGCGACCTTTTCTATGTGCCACATTCAAGACACACAGAAACTAAAAAAGAGGATATTGCTCTTGTTAAAGACTTACAGATTCTCTCGTATTCCGAAATTTCAGGTGTTCACCTTGTGGCTGATATGGATTGCAGAAATTTTTATTGCACAGGTCATAGTGAATATGACAGCGATACACTTGCCCGTGAATATTTCAGGGATTTACATAAGGGGCTTGACATTAAACTCCCTTACAACTATTTTCCTAACGACGATACACAGCTTACACCACCACTTACCTGGCGTGGTGCCGGAAGCCTTTTATTCCAGAATTGGCTCAACTATTTCGTGTATCAACGCACACCATATGATGTAAATGAGATAAAATAGTAAACAAACCGAACAGAATGATTTTCTGTTCGGTTTGTTTTTTATGTCACATATTGATAAATTATAATTTGTCGGGATGAATAACCAATTCGATAGGTCATTCTGAGCGTAAGCGAAGAATCTCGCCAATGATAACAAATTAACCAACAGAGATTCTTCGTCACTTTGTTCCTCAGAATGACACTAACCTTAAACATCCCCGACAAACTCCAATTTATAAAACAATTACACCAAATAAAATGACCACAAACTTTTTAGGAATGTGGTCAATAATTTTAATATTATTTATGTGCGTTACAGTTTGCGCAGTTTCCTGTACAGCCACCGAATTCGGCTTTGCCTTCTTCTGTGTCACGATAATACTGTGTATGAGTTTCCCTGTGCTTTGTACTGTTCCAGATTTCTTCTGCAACAGGTGCCCATTCTTTAGCATATTCGTCACACTTTGAGCAAAGCTCATCAGCAGTTTCCTGTCGTTGCAAATCAGATGATTTTGCACCTGTCTGCTTTATAATCTCACGAAGTTTCTGGGGATTTTCAAGCATAGGACAAGGGCGAAGATGGTTGTCGTTGAACGGCTGATTTTTATAATATGTCATAAACAGAGGTCGTTGTAATGCCTCTAAAAGTGTATGTGTACGGATATTTGAGTCTGAGAAATGAATGAAAACACAAGGCTCAATATCACCTGCAGAGTTAACATGGAAATAATTTCGTCCACCTGCAATACAACCACCAACATATTCACCGTCATTCTGAAAGTCCATAATGAAAATCGGTTTACCTGTTTTTCCGTTACGCATTTTCTTGTTCCAGAAATAAAGTTCTTTTCTTTGTTCAGGAGTAGGAACAAGTTCCTTATCAGCACCATGACCAACAGGCATGTAGTTAAAGTTGAGCATATATTTTGCACCTTTACCGATGACAAAATCAACAAACTCGTCACTTGTAACTGTAGGAAGATTTTTTCTTGTGTAGCAAACAGAAACACCAAAAAGACACTTATTCTTCTTGAGTAAATCCATAGCGTTAAGAGTAGTCTTATATGCACCCTCGCCACGACGCCAGTCGTTTGATTCTTCGTCACCTTCAAGACTCAAAGCAAGAGAAATGTTGCCGATACGATTCATTTCATCACAAAATGCCTGGTCAACAAGAGTTGCATTTGTGAAAATCAAGAAAATACAATCTTTGTTATTTTCGCAAATCTGAAGAACCTCTTTTTTCTTGATAAGTGGTTCGCCACCAGTAAGCCAATAGAAATGACAGCCCAATTCCTTGCCTTGTGTTACAATGCTCTGCATTTCATCAAGAGTAAGATTTTGCTTGTGTCCGTATTCAGCAGACCAGCAACCTTTACAGTTGAGATTACAAGCACTTGTAGGGTCAAAAAGAATGTTAAAAGGAATGTTACATTTGTATTTTTCACGGTTAGCACGAACAGCCTTTGTACCGTAATAACCTGCGTCAATACCAAAGGAAAGGAGCATCTGCTTAACAACATTTCTGTCAATGTCGTTAAGAATACTCAAAGCAAACTGAGTCCATACATTGTCCCTATCGCGAGCAACCTCCTGAAATTTCTTAAAGTTCTCAGGTGGAAAAATCTTGTTAAAGATAGGCTCAATTTTATGGCTTAGCTTTACAATATTAGTATGTGGGTCTTTGTCAACATATTTGAACAATCGGTCAAGAGCAAAACGAAGACCTGCTTTTTGAAAATTGTAAACTACTTTCATAATGCTACCTTTCGTGAATTTTATAAAAATACATTATCAATTTATTTTATTGCAAATTTATTATAAAGTCAATGATTTTATGACTTCTTTAACAATAAATTAATATCTTACTTGTTTATTTTACGCTGTTTCAGGGCAAAATAAACGGAAATTAAATAAAAATGAAAAATAGTGGAAATTTTTCTTAAAATATGGTATATTTATTTATCTATATATTTTGTAAAGGTGAAAACGGATGAACAAAACTTATACACAAATTGCAAAGGGTGTAAAATTCCTTTGTATAAACAGTAACAAATTCAAAACAAACTGCATTAAGGTGGACTTTTATCTTCCTATGAGTGAGCATCTTGCTGCACAAAATGTGTTGGCTTCTCTTATGGGACACACTTCAAAAAAGTACAATACATTCAAGTCCTTTAATGGAAGAATTGAAAGTCTTTACGGTGCAGATTTTGACACAGGAATTGCCACAATCGGTGAAAAGGTCAGAATAAGATTTTCTATGGAAATTCCTGACGACAGGTTTTCTCTTGACGGAAAATCAATTGCACAGGAAACTGTTGATTTTCTTATTGAAATTATCAAAAACCCTCATTGTGAAAATGGCGAGTTCGATAAAGATGCAACAGAACGAGAAATAAGATTTACTTTACAAAATATTGAAGCAGAAAAGAATGATAAGCGTTCATACGCTGTTTCCCGTCTTCGTCAGCTTATGTGTCAGGGCGAGCCTTATGGCATTGACCGTGAAAAGCTTGAACAGGATGTCAAAAATCTCAATGGTAAAAAGCTTTATGACGCATATATTGATATGCTCAAATCTTCAACAATTGTTATTACTGCTTGCGGAAATCTTGACGGTGAAATGGTGAAAGAAAGGTTCTCAACTTTTGCTAATTCCATTGATGAAAGAGAACCTGCAGAGCTTCCTACAATTTTCATTACAAAAGCCGATAAAATCAGATATTTCAAGGATGAAATGGATGTTAATCAGGCAAAGCTTGTAATCGGTCTTCGTTCAGGTATGGAAAATGCCGACGACAGTTATTTCGCATTCAGGGTTATGACCGATATATTCGGTGGTGGACCTTATTCACGACTTTTCCTTAATGTTCGTGAAAAAATGAGCCTTTGCTATTACTGTGGTGCAAGACTTCTTCGCGAAAAAGGTATTATTTTTATCCAAAGTGGTATTGAAGAAGAAAATTACGAAAAAGCATTATCGGAAATTCTCAATCAGCTTGATATTATGAAAAACGGTGAATTTACCGACGAGGATTTCACATCTTCAATTACAGCACTTTCAGATGCTTTCAAAGGTGTTGAGGATTCACCTGTTGCAGTATGCACATTCTATAGTTCACAGGCCTTTGATGATGTGCTTGTTACAGGTAAGGAATATGCAGAAAAAATCGCAGCCGTAACACGTGATGAAATTATTAACTGTGCAAAACGCGTAAATGTTGACTCAGTTTATTTACTTGCAAAGGAGAGTGGCAATAATGAGTAATATAAGAGAAATAAAAAACGAGTTACTCAATGACAGCTATTATGAAATTGACCACTCATCAGGCTATAAAATCTTTGTTTATCCAAAAGAAAATTATTCATCATCATATGCAATTTTCGGTACAAAATACGGTTCAATTGATACTTGCTTTAAAGTAGAAGGTCAGGAAAATTTTACGGAAATTCCTGAGGGTATTGCTCACTTTTTGGAGCATAAGCTCTTTGAAAGTGAAGAACTTGACGCATTCACACGCTATGCAAAAACAGGTGCATCGGCAAATGCCTATACCTCATTTGATAAGACTTGTTATCTTTTCTCTTGTACAGATAATTTTGAAGAATCTCTTGAAATCCTTTTTGATTTTGTACAGAATCCATATTTTACGGAACAGACAGTACAAAAGGAACAAGGTATTATCGGTCAGGAAATCAGAATGTATGAGGATGAACCCGGTTGGGAATCCTTATTTGTCCTTCTTCGTTCTATGTACCACAATCATCCTGTAAGAATTGATATTGCCGGTACGGTTGAATCAATCAGCCACATTACCGCTGATTTGCTTTATGAATGTTATAATACATTCTATAATCCTGCTAATATGGCTCTTGCTGTGGCAGGTAATGTAACTGTTGAACAGGTGCTCAAAGTTGCCGACAAGATGCTTAAAGCAAATGAGAGCCGAAAAATCGAAAGAAAATTCCAAGAAGAACCTGCAACGGTTGTTGAAAAAACCGCAATTAAAAATCTTCCTGTTTCAATGCCTATTTTCGCAATCGGTTTTAAGGAAGATATAAAAACACCTTGCAGAACACTAAAAGAGTCAATTATCAGTAACATTTTACTCGATATTATTGCAGGTAAAACATCATCACTTTATGAAAAACTTTTAAATGAAGGTCTTATAAACACAACCTTTGATACGGAATATTTTGAGGGCTACGGATATTCTGCTCATATTTTCACAGGTGAAAGCTACGAGTATGAAAAGGTAAGAGAAAGTATCAACGAGGAGCTTGAAAGAGTGATTCGTGACGGTGTCAACGAAGATGATTTTGACCGTATAAAGAAAAAGCATTACGGTAATTTCATTATGAATTTCAACGACATTGATTCAATTTCAAATTCACTTATCGGTGCATATTTCAACGGTGACGGACTTTTTGAGCAATTAGAAGCTCTTGAAAGTATTACTGTGGAAGATGTGAATAACCGTTTAAGAAACGCAATCAATATTGAAAATTCTTCAATGTCAGTAATTAAGGAGAAATAATTATGAGATTTTTGTCGGATTACTGTGAAGTCCTTTTCCCGAAATTAGGTCTTTCACTTGATGTTTATGAAAACTTTCTTGAAATACCCTTTGGCGGTGAAACTCTTACCATAAAATTTTATGGCGTAATCATTGCATTCGGTTTTATCCTTGCAGCACTTTTCGGTGGCCGTAAGGCTTATGTATGGAAAATGAGCCTTGACCATATGGTTGATGTGCTGATTTATGGTATAATTGGTGCAGTTATCGGTGCAAGATTATATTATGTTGTCTTTCAATGGGATTATTACAAAGATAATCTTGGTTCTATCTTTAAAATCTGGGAAGGTGGTCTTGCAATTTACGGTGGAATAATCGGTGGTATTATTGCTGCATATTTCGTCTGTAAAAAGACAGGACTTCCATTCTTAAAGCTTCTTGATTTGATTGGTATGGCACTTCCTATCGGTCAGGGTATCGGTCGTTGGGGCAATTTTACCAATCAGGAAGCATTCGGCATCAACACAACAAGCATTTTTGGTATGACAAGTGATAAAATTGTTGACTACATAAACAGTCATCAACAGGAATTTATGGAATACGGAATTGAAATGAATCCTGACTTGCCTGTTCATCCAACATTTTTGTATGAATCTGTATGGTGTCTTTTAGGGTTTGTGGTGCTTTTCATTGTTTGCCAGAAATTCCATAAGTTTGACGGTCAGTTAATCTTGGGTTACGGAATTATTTATGGCCTTGAAAGAACGGTTGTTGAAGGACTTCGTATAGACAGCCTTTATATTGCGAACACAAATCTTCGCGTGTCACAGCTTGTTTCATTAACACTCGTAATCGTATGTACTGCAATTACAATTTATAAATTTGTTAAGCTTAGTAAAGAAAAGAAAGCACAGGAGGTGCAGGAAAATGTATAAAATTATTGACGGTAAAGAAGTTTCAGCATCAGTAAGAAATGAAATTAAAGCAGAAGTGGAAACACTTAAAAATCAAGGTAAGAAAACAGGACTTGCAGTTGTAATTGTGGGTAATAATCCTGCTTCCCGTGTTTATGTAAACAACAAGAAAAAAGGTTGCGAAGAAGTGGGAATGGAATCTTTTGAATATGCACTTCCTGAAGAAACTACAACAGAAGAATTACTTACATTAGTTGAAAAGCTCAACAATGATGACTCTGTTGACGGTATTCTTTGTCAGTTGCCGTTACCAAAACAGATTGACGAAAAAAAAGTACTTAACGCAATCGTGCCACATAAGGATGTTGACGCATTCCATCCTGTAAATACAGGCCATATTATGATTGGTGACCATTCATTTTTACCTTGTACACCTGCAGGAATTATGGAAATGCTTAAGTATTACAACTTTTCCGTTGAGGGTAAAGAATGTGTTGTAATCGGCAGAAGTAATATTGTCGGTAAGCCTATGGCTATGCTTTTACTTGGACAGAATGGTACAGTTACCATCTGCCATTCTCGTACAAAAAACCTTGCAGAAGTGACAAAAAGAGCTGATATTCTCGTTGCTGCTGTGGGTATCGCATATTTTGTAAAAGAAGATATGGTAAAAGACGGTGCAGTTGTAATTGATGTTGGTATGAACAGAAACCAAGAGGGTAAGCTCTGCGGTGACGTTGATTTCGAAAATGTAAAAGACAAATGTTCCTTTATAACCCCTGTACCAGGTGGCGTAGGCCCGATGACAATTACAATGCTTCTCAAAAATACTCTCACAGCATCTAAAGAACATTTTAATAAATAATGCAAAATGCAAAGCGCAAAATGTAGGGGCGATTCACACATCGCCCTTTTTCTTTTTTACATAAAACTATTGACAATTATATCGTCAGCCGATATAATAACTATATCGGTAGTCGATATAACGGTAAACGATAATAACGGAGGTGTTAATTTGGCTTATATGGCATTAACCGAGGCAGTTTATTATATTTTAATTTCACTTTTACAACCAATGCATGGTTACGGAATAATGCAGAATGTTGATGAACTTTCAAATGGTAGGGTAAAACTTGCAGCAGGTACACTTTACGGTGCACTAAACACCTTGCTTGAGCGTGGTTGGATAATGGAGTTACCTACAACCTACAATACTCGCAAAAAGGAATATATAATAACAGATTACGGCAAAAGAGCATTAGAACTTGAATATGCTCGTTTGCAGGAACTTGTGATGAATGGAGATAAGTTTGTAAGGGGGCACAGTAATGAGAAAAACGGTTAAAAAGTTTTTTGGATTATGGAACCTTGATAAAGAAGAAAAATGGCTAAATGAAATGGCAATTCAAGGTTGGTGTTTGGTTTCAGTAAAGCGTTGGCATTATGAATTTGAACAGACAACTCCCGGAATGTATAATATTCGTCTTGAATTTATGAAAAAAGGACCTGCTCATCAGGAAAACCAAAAATATATTTCTTTTCTTCAGGAAACAGGTGCAATTTATATAGGTGGTGTAGGATATATTGCATATTTTGCAGGTCTTACCGATAGTAATTTTGAATTGTTTTCAGATAATACATCAAGAATCAATTATTACAGTCGCATAATAAAAGAAATGGGGTTTTGGGTAGGGCTTTCATGGTTTGAAATGTTAGTACAACTTTTTTTCTTCATATTAAGTTTATCCGATTTCCAATCAACAGATATAGACTATGTTATTTTTACAATCGTTTGGTTATCAATAGCTGTAATTTACACTAAAGGACTTGCAAATAATATTAGGAAACGCAAATCACTAAAAGAACAACAAAATATATTTGAATAATTCAAGAATTTTTGATAATATATATTTGAAAAACTATACAGAGGTATTATTGTGAAAAAGAAGATATTCTTTTGTTGGAACAATATATGGAATTTGTTCTTGATTGTTTGTTTAGGCATACTTATTTATGCTCTTGTTTTTGAGAGAGATTTTTTATTGAGTATCGAACAAGATAGCATTTTTTTGAAATTCAGTTTATTGTGCATTATAGTTTCTTCTTTATTTTTATCAAGAGTTGTAATAGCCGACGAAGAAAAAATATATGTTTGTAATTTTGTAGGAATGACATTGTCAGTAATTTATTGGAAAAACTGTACAAAGTGTTTTATTGGTAATATCATAGAGTCAAACGCGAAATCGATTACAAAATCTAAATATATTATTATCAAAGATAGTAATCATAGAAAAATTAGAACCAAATCAATCAAAAAAGACTGTGCTGTTATAATTGAGTATAGCAAAAAGAGAAAAGAAGTTTTACAAAAGCTTTATGGGAAAAATATAAATGAAAACTCAAATATGATTTATAGATAACAGCAAGAATATACCCTACGAAAGCAGGTGAGTAAATGACACAATTCAATATTACGGGTATGAGCTGTGCTGCCTGTGTGGCTCGCGTTGAAAAGGCTGTCAATTCAGTTGACGGTGTTAATTCCTGTTCTGTCAGCTTACTCACAAACTCTATGGGTGTAGAGGGAAACGCTGACCCGCAGAAAATCATTTCAGCAGTAACTGAAGCAGGCTACGGTGCAAGTCTTAAGGACTCAAAAATCAAATCATCAAGAGAAGAAAGTTCTCTTGATGATACAGAAACACCTAAACTTAAGAAAAGGCTTGTTTCATCTTTAATTTTCTTAATAATTTTAATGTACATTTCAATGGGACACGTTATGTGGGGTTGGTGGTTGCCTGAAATATTATCATCAAACCCGCTTGCAATCGGTCTTTTGCAGTTGCTCTTAACAGCAATTGTAGTGATAATCAATCAGAAATTCTTCATAAACGGTTTCAAAGGACTTATTCACAAATCACCGAATATGGATACCCTTGTGGCACTCGGCTCATCCGCATCGTTTGTTTATAGTACTTATGTGCTTTTCAAAATGACAACAGTCAGCGGTCAGTTAGCTCATCATTATCTTCACGAGTTCTATTTTGAGTCGGCTGCTATGATTTTAACTCTTATAACTGTCGGTAAAATGCTTGAAGCCCGTTCAAAGGGTAAAACAACAAACGCGCTTAAGTCCCTTATGAATTTAGCACCTAAAACTGCAACCGTACTCAAAGATGGTGTTGAAACGGAAATGCCAATAGAAGAAGTAAAAAAAGGTGACATTTTTATTGTCCGACCCGGTGAATCGATTTCAGTTGACGGTATAATAATTGACGGAACAACTGCTGTTGATGAGTCGGCACTTACAGGCGAAAGTATTCCTGTTGATAAAAATGCAGGTGACAGAGTTTCTGGTGGTACAATAAATCAGTCAGGCTTTATTAAATGCGAAGCCTTGCGGGTTGGCGAAGATACAACACTTTCACAGATTATTAAAATGGTCAGCGATGCTGCTGCAACAAAAGCACCTGTCGCAAAAATTGCCGATAAGGTTTCGGGAATTTTTGTTCCAGTTGTAATCATAATCGCAGTTGTTGCTACGATTGTGTGGCTCATTTCAGGTCAAAGCTTCGGCTATGCCCTTGCACGCGGAATTTCAGTTCTTGTAATCAGTTGTCCTTGTGCATTGGGACTTGCGACACCTGTTGCAATTATGGTGGGTAATGGTGTCGGTGCTAAAAACGGTATTTTATTTAAAAATGCAGTTTCTCTTGAGGAAACAGGCAAGGCGAATATAGTAGTTCTTGATAAAACGGGTACAATAACAAAGGGGCAACCTACGGTTACGGATATAATTCCAATCAATTCAACGGAAAATGAACTGTTAAGTGTTGCCTATGCCCTTGAAATAAAAAGTGAGCATCCGCTTGCAAAGGCAATCGTTAAAAAGAGTGAAGAAATGTCACTTACAACAGATTCGGTTGAAAGTTTTGTTTCCCTTGCAGGTAATGGCGTAAAGGGCACTATTCAGAATAAGGCAGTTTATGGCGGAAATTTAGCTTTTATAAGTTCACAGGTGTCCGTTGATGACAAAATCATAAAAACGGCTGAAAACCTCGCTGAAGACGGCAAAACACCGCTATTTTTTGCAGATAATGAAAAACTGCTCGGAATAATTGCAGTTGCCGATGTAATTAAGGAAGACAGTCCTGATGCTATAAGTGAATTGCAGAATATGGGCATAAATGTTGTTATGCTTACAGGTGATAACGAAAAAACTGCCAATGCCATAGGCAAGTTGGCAGGTGTTGACGAAATTATTTCAGGTGTTATGCCTGACGGTAAAGAAAAGGTCATTCGTCGTCTTCAGGACAAGGGCAAGGTCGTTATGGTCGGTGACGGAATTAACGATGCACCTGCACTAACTCGTGCAGATATCGGTATAGCAATCGGCGCAGGTACGGATATTGCAATTGATTCAGCCGACATTGTACTGATGAACAGTAAGCTGTCTGATGTTCCTGCTGCAATACGCTTAAGTCGTGCAACACTTAAAAATATTCGCGAAAATCTTTTCTGGGCATTCTTTTATAATGCAATCGGAATACCCCTTGCTGCAGGTCTTTTTGTAAATGCATTGGGTTGGGAATTGAACCCGATGTTTGGTGCTGCTGCAATGAGTCTTTCCTCATTCTGTGTTGTTTCAAATGCTCTGCGATTGAATTTCAAGGACATTCACAACAGTAAAAGAGATAAAAATATCAAATTTAAATATAAGGAGAAGAAACCTATGGAAATCACAATGAAAATTGAAGGTATGATGTGCCCGCACTGTGAGGCTCATGTAAAAAAAGCACTTGAAGGTGTAGCAGAGGTTCGCGAAGCAATTGTAAGCCATAAAGACGGTACAGCAATTGTAACCCTTGACGCTGACGCATCACGCGAAACTCTCAAAAAAGCAGTCGAAGAACAAGGCTATAAGGTAATCGAATAAGTGCGAAATAAACAAAAAAGGGTGATTTAAAATCACCCTTATTCTTTTACAATAAATCGGGAGTTTATCGGGGATGTTTAAGGTTAGTGTCATTCTGAGGAACGAAGTGACGAAGAATCTCTGTTTGTTGATGTGTTACTGTTAGAGAGATTCTTCGCTACGCTCAGAATGACCTATCGAATTGGTTATTCATCCCGATAAATTATGATTTACTGAATAAGGCAACAAAAAACCCACCTTGACAGGTGGGTAATTTTTATTAGTCGTTTGTGTAAGGCATAAGAGCAATCTGACGAGCTCTCTTGATAGCTGTTGTAAGCTCTCTCTGGTGATATGCACAAGTACCTGTTACACGACGAGGAAGAATCTTCGCTCTGTCTGATGTGTAACGACGAAGCTTTGCTGTATCTTTATAGTCAATCTTTTCGATTTTTTCTACACAAAATGCACAAACTTTTTTACGACCTTTTCTGTTAGGTCTTGCATTCTTATCGTATGCCATTATAGTTTCCTCCTGTATCAGATTAGTTAAATCTTTTAGAATGGGAGTCCCTCGTCATCATCTGAACTGAATGGGAATCCCTGGTTGTCATCGGGTAAAACTGAGAAACTGCCTGCATCTGCACTCTGATAAGAAACAGCAGGTGCTGATTCCTGTCTTGGTGCGCCAAAGCTGTTACTTTCGCTCTTGCTGCCGCAGAATGATACATTATCAGCAACAACATCATAAGCTGTACGCTTGTTTCCGTTCTTATCTTCATAGTTGCGAACCTGAAGTGAACCCTGAACAGCAATCATTTGTCCCTTTTTGAAAAATCTTGTGACAAAATCTGCTGTACCGCGCCATGCTACAACGCTGATAAAGTCTGTCTGTCTTTCGTCACCACTCTTGTAGTTACGGTCAACAGCAACTGTGAAAGAAGTAACGGATAAACCGTTAGTTGTTGTACGAAGCTCGGGGTCTGCAGTAAGTCTGCCCATAATAATTACGCTGTTTAACATAAATTTTTCCTCCGATTACTTCTTAACAATTAATGTACGAAGTACACCGTCTGTGATTTTCGCAATACGGTCAAGCTCTGCAGGGAAGTTAGCTTCTGCTTCATAATTGAAGAGAACATAGTAACCTTCAGCCTCGTCGTTGATAAGGTATGCGAGTCTTCTCTTACCCCATTCATCAACGCTTTCAAGAGTGCCGTTTGATTCCATAAGAGCCTTGAATTTTTCCATAAGCTCTTTTGCAGCTTCCTCACCCTTTGAAAGTGAGTAAACCATAATAGTCTCATACTTTGACATTCTTTTACACCTCCTTATGGACTTTGCCCCCCAAACTCTCCTTGGGAGGAAGGATATGGATTTCAAAATATTTATCCATAGCAAATATGAATTTTATCAAAAAAAGGCTTGTTTGTCAAGCCTTTTCTTCATTTATTTTACGTTTCTTTCTTACAATAATTTTCTCCTGAAATTCTCCGTCACATTTTTCAACAAGCACCATAAAGAGTGTTACATAGAAAAGATACGGTATAGGGCAGAATACACCCGGATTAACAAGGGACATCATTTCAAGACTTATATATGACAGGAAAATAGTCATATTGAAAAGAGTTGCCTTTCTCCAGATAAGCATATTCCGTTTGATGAACTGATATGAGAATGCTAAAATACCGACGATACCGAAGCTTGCACAAACCTGAATAGGTGCACAATGATACCAGCAAAGCGCAAAATCAACAGATGCGTGAACATCTCTGTTGCCCATATAACCAAGACCTGTGCCGAAAATCGGATGAGTAAGAAAATCGTTTATGCCTCGCGCATAATGTGCTGCTCTGACTTCAGTTGACTCACCCATAAGGAAACCGTTGATTGCATTGAAAAGTCGGTCAATTGTATATCCTAAAAACTCTGTAATCTGCGGTGCAAATGCCAAAAATCCGAAAAGGATACAAGCGCAGATAATGGCGTAGGCAAGTCTTCTTCGTCTGTCATAAAGCATATACATAACGATACACATTACGATTTCAACCGAGCCGAACACCATTCCACCGCGAGAGCCTGTAAGCAACATAGCGAAATAGAAAATGAAGCCAAACACAGTTGCATAGGACTTTTTATTAGCCATAAAGAATGCAAACGGAATTGTTATCATCAAAATGGTGGAGCAGTTGTTTCGCCATTGAATATACAAAAGTCCGCTACGGTCGATTACTTCGTTTATATTGATAATGTAATGTGAAATCACCATAAAGGCGGCAAAACAGCCTGTAAGCACCATTACCTTTGTCACAAAATCAATAAGTGAATAATTCCTTTTCTCGTTGATATGAGCGTGCATATAGGCATAAATAAAGAGCATTAAGAAGCCTAAACCAAACATATGATAAAGAGATGTAGGTGCAAAATATTCCTTTGCAGTAATAAAACCGAAGCCACCGAGAAGAATTGCAATTGAAACTAACAGCATCGGCTTAAACTGCGTACCCTTTGTGGTCAGTTTTTTACGATATACAATAAGATGGAATAGAATAAAGCCTACAAGCGGCACCATATACCATATATAGCCCATAAAGACTTCAAATGAGTCATAACACTTTATGGCAACAAGTGCCGTAAGTGAAAGTGGCGTAAGACCTGCCATAATATCATCGCTTATGCAAATACAGAAACCGAGAATATAGCCGAAAACGATTGTGCCTATTGCTTCCACATTCTTTTCAGGGAAAATTGCACCAAGCGAGGTAAATACTCCTGCAAGACAGAACAACATAGCCATCCATTTTTCACTCAAAAGGAAAGCTCTTATTACTTCTATTCTTTTTAAAGATTGTTCTGATTTAAAAATCTTTTCCATAAGAATATACCTCTTACATTTTACCATTTTAATTATATTGAAAAAAATGATTTTTTCAACACTTATTACAGCACCTTAACAATTATTACAAAGTTCTTACAAATCCGATGTTTACAAATTCTTAATTTTCTATCCATTTTTATTACACATTTCGGTGGTATAGTTTAGACAGTGGTTCACATAAGAAACACAAGCTTATGTTTGAATCCCCTTTCATTTTCATTCTCCTTTTAAAAGAGACGGGTTTCTTCACAGAAGCTCGTTTTCTTTTTGTATGATTGTGTATAAATTGGAGTTTATTTGGAAAATGCAAAATGCAAAACGCAAAGTGCAAAATGAAGGAACTGCGTTGCGATTATAAATATAACCAATTGGGTATTGTAGGGGCGATTCACGAATCGCCCGAATTGGTTTTACTGTACACTTCGGAACGGGTCATTCGTGAATGACCCCTACAAGGTTTAATTATCATATCAATGAGCTCGATAAATTATAATTTGAATTGTATGCAAATTCTGAAATGTTCAATCATAACCACCAGTTGAACTGGTGGTTTGCACAGGCCCTATAAGGGCCGCCTACTGGCTTGCCGACTAAAAGTCGGCATAGAAGTTTGACATCGCATTACTATTTCAAGCAACCGCTCTCGTGCGGTTGTTTGTTTTT
>JAZNZX010000074.1:0-117928 GCA_045595185.1 Candidatus Fimenecus sp.
TTTATTTTTAGTTGCCAATTTGCGAAGACTTGCTTGCTCGTCTTCAGTAGCACTTGGGTGATGCACCTCAATGCCGTCAAGACCTAATTCTTTATATTCAAGAATGTTTTCAACACAACCGCTAAGAATCGGGTGTGCAAGAATTGCAATACCGCCTGCGGTGTGAATGGCTTCAATAACATCCTTGATGTTTTCGTATTTTGGAGTAACAAGAATTGAGTCCTCACCGTCTTTTGTGAAATGCTTCTTGAAAAGGTCACCATTAAATGAGTTCGTGTAGCCACATTCAATAAGAGCCTGCATCATGTGTTTTTTATAAAGGTTTGTAGACCCCGTAGCGCATTTCATAATGAATTCTGTGGTGATGGGGTAACGCTTTGCAACTTGAAGCATCATAAAGTGAGCGGCTTTTTTGCGTGCCAAAGAATTTCTTTTGCAAAGACCTTCAAGCATATCGGGACTATCGGGTAAATAGCAAAGAATATGAACATTTTTATTGTTTGTTTCGTCTGTGGCAGAAAGCTCAACACCGGGGATAACCTGAACCCCGTGACGTGTGCCGATAATCTTTCCGCGAACAGTTCCGGCAAGGCAATCGTGGTCAGTAATCGCAATTGCTTCAATACCTTTTTTCTTTGCAAAAATAATTAAATCTTCAATGCCTAAACTGCCGTCAGACAATCTTGTGTGACAATGTAAATCTCCGCTCAAAATAAATACCTCCAATGAGTTTGCCGTTTTACATGCAAAAATGCGTATAGCCCCTCAATATATGACACCATTATACTACATTTTAGTAGAAAAATCAAGAAAAATAGAAAATTTTAGTCTAAAAATATATTTTACAATAAAAATTTGTGCCATTAGTAGAATTTCTAATCATAATTTCTACTAATGGCACAAAATATTTTTTATTAGCCTTTTAAATATTCCTTGTATTTTATCTGATTTACAATGTAACCGATAAGAAGAACGGGAACACCAATGCAGATAATCGGAATAAGGAATATAAGCAAAAGAAGAATTGCAATAATTATAATCGGCAAGCCTTTTTTACTGTCTTTAACCGTGTTAGGCTTTTCAGGTGGTTCGGGCTGAGGACCAACTTCGTCACCCTCGTAAACTGGCATAATAGGCATAATCGCGTCATAAGAGGGGATTCCGCTGTTGTAAAGCAAGGGCTCAACAATTCCGCGAACTGTATCAGAAACCTTAATAAGCTTTTTAAGCGGAATATGTAATACCTTAATAATAGAATCGATAATGTTTATAAGACCGATTGCAATTTTGTATTCATTATCCTCGGGTGTGTAAAGGCTCTTACCACCATAAAGGTTAAGTACAAGGTCAACAATGAAGTCAACAACACTCTTATCCTTAATGTCTGCGTAATCTTCTTTCTTGAGTCCTGTTTCTGCTCTTGTCCAGTTGCCCACTGTACCGATTTTAAGCTTGTTGAGAGCCTTGAAAATGGGCTTGATAAGCCAACCGATTTTGTAACTTACCTTTTTCTTTATACTGATTGCAGTTGCCATATCGGCGAATTTGTCAATATCTTCACCTGCGGCTTTGATTACATCCCTAATCATACCAATCAGGTGGTCTGCAAGGTAGGTCTGCAAATCTTTGTCCTTGGTGTTGATGTTTGCAGGTTCGGTGATAAAATCGGTTGTGGTTGAAACCATTTTGCTTTCCGCGTCAAAAACAACAGTTCTGATTGTTGCAGGATATCCAATTGTTGAAGCAGTTGAGATATCATAGAAATAGTTCCCCTTGGGGCTTACGTGCTTGTCAATGTCGTGTACGTGAGTGTGGCCTGTGAGCATAAACTGAATGCCCATATCAGCGAGTTGCTCACGGCGAATATCATAATCGCCCATCATATCGCCCTTGCCAATAATCTCATACATAGGTGATGGCGCAATAAGAGGGTGGTGAGTCATTGCGATTATGAACTGACCATTTGCTTTCGCATCCTCTGCCTGAGCTTTAATCCATTCAAAGCATTCGTCAGAAAAACCGCTTTTGCCGTTTCTGTTTGTGTCGTCATTAAGAGCGAAAAGACGATATCCGTCAGCTAACTGAATAATATACGACATGCTTTCTTCGTGAACTGCAAGTGCCTCGTCAGGACCGAATTCCTTGTACATATCGAAAAGCTCTTCACGTTTTGCGGCGGGTGTGGGAATTCTCTCGTCACCCTCATATCTGTGGGTCATGCCGTCCCATTTATAATCGTGAGTAGCAGTGAGCACATAAACGCGTTTACCCTTTGATTTTAAATCGCGGAGCATTTCGATAAACTCTTTATGCGAATCATAATCGCCGTTGCTTGTTGTGTCACCTGAAAGAAGAACAATATCAGTTCTTGTGTCATTGGCAATCTGTGTGAATGCTGCTTCAAGTAATTCGCGAGCTTCTGCTAATAAAACGCCACTCTTGTTGTCGGCAGTTTCATAAGCCTCGCCGGATGTGCCGAGTTTTTTTGAGTAATAATGTGTGTCGGTAATAACCGTTACGGTAAGTGGATTTGACATAAAAATTCACCTTATCTTACTTTATTATCAATTTCTTCTTTAAGCATTGCAGCGAAAGCGCCAAATTCCATTGAACCAATGTCACCCTGACCGCGTTTGCTAACGGAAACTGTACCATCTTCAACTTCCTTGTCACCAACGATAATCCAATAGGGGAGCTTTTGAAGTCTTGATTCGCGAATTTTATATCCTGTCTTTTCGCTTCTGTCGTCAACAGTAACGCGCATGCCCATTTTTTCAAGCTCTTTCTTGATTTCAAAAGCCTTGTCGTGATGTCTGTCAGCAATAGGAAGAATTCTTACCTGTTCAGGAGCAAGCCAGAGTGGGAAAGCACCTGCATATTTTTCAATAAGAAGAGCAAGTGTACGCTCATAGCAACCGATTGATGTTCTGTGAATAATGTATGGGTTTTTCTTTGTGCCGTCTTTGTCTGTGTATTCCATACCGAACTTTTCAGCAAGAAGCTGGTCAACCTGAATTGTGATGAGAGTATCCTCTTTACCGAATACGTTCTTAATCTGAATATCAAGCTTAGGGCCATAGAATGCTGCTTCACCAATACCAACCTTGTATTCAATTCCAAGGTGGTCAAGAATTTTGCCCATAATTCCCTGTGCTTCATCCCACTGTTCAGGTGTACCAATATACTTTTCTGTATCAGCAGGGTCCCACTGTGAGAAACGATATGAAACATCTTCGTAAAGACCAAGAGTTTTAAGCATATAGATTGCAAGCTCAAGACAACCCTTGAATTCCTCTTCAAGCTGTTCAGGAGTACACATCAAATGACCCTCTGAAATTGTGAACTGACGAACACGGATAAGACCGTGCATTTCGCCCGATGCTTCGTTTCTGAAAAGTGTTGATGTTTCATTATATCTTAACGGCAAATCTCTGTATGAACGGGGACGGTTGAGATATGCTTGATATTGGAATGGACAAGTCATTGGACGAAGTGCGAATACTTCTTCGCCCTCTTCCTCTTTTGCGGGGTCGCCAAGTACAAACATACCGTCAAGATAGTGGTCCCAGTGACCTGAAACTTTATAAAGGTCACTCTTTGCCATAAATGGTGTCTTTGTAAGCAACCAACCGCGTCTTTGTTCTTCGTCTTCTACCCAACGCTGAAGAGTTTGAATAATTCTTGCGCCTTTAGGGAGCATAATTGGAAGACCTTGACCAATTAACTCACTTGTTGTAAAGAGCTCAAGTTCGCGACCTAATTTGTTGTGGTCACGCTTTCTTGCTTCTTCAAGTTGAGCTAAATGCTCGTCGAGTGCTGATTGTTTTGGGAATGCAGTTGCATAAATTCTTTGGAGCATTTTGTTCTTTTCGTTACCTCTCCAGTAAGCACCTGTACAAGATGTGAGCTTGAATGCCTTAACTGCACCCGTTGACATAAGGTGAGGACCTGCACAAAGCTCGGTGAATTCACCTTGCCTGTAGAATGAAATTGGCTCGCCCTTGTCAGCGTGTTCTTGAATTAACTCAACCTTGTAGATTTCGCCCTTTTCTTCCATCATAGCAAGTGCTTCAGCAGGTGAGAGTTCAAACTTTTCAAGAGGTAAATCCTCTTTAACGATTTTCTTCATTTCTGCTTCGATTTTTTCAAGAATTTCGGGAGTAAATGAAACCTCTGAATCAAAGTCATAATAGAAACCATTGTCAACTGATGGTCCGATAGCAAGTTTTGTTTCAGGGTAAAGTCTTTTAACAGCCTGAGCCATAATGTGAGATGCAGTATGCCAGAATGTCTTTTTACCCTCGATTTCATCAAATGTCACGATTTCAAGAGCACAGTCTTCATTGACAGCAGTTCTTAAATCACAGTAATTTCCGTTAATTTTACCACCACATGCAGATTTGTATAAACCCATACCAATAGATTTAGCAATCTCTGCAACAGTAGTACCGGCTTCGTATTCTTTAATAACGTCGCCTTTAAGTGTTACCTTAATCATAAATATATCTCCTTTTCATTGGGGATGCAATTTGCCTCCCTTGTTAAAGGGAGGGGGACCGCGTTAGCGGTGGAGGGATTCCTCCTTTTACATCCTACAAATAATTACTTATCGTAGGGGTCGGCGTGCTCGACGAACCGAAAAAAAAGCACTTCACCCTGAAAAACAGGATGAAATGCTATAAATACAACATTCCACGGTTCCACCCGTATTGCAAAACAACAAAACTATTTTGCCACTCAAAAGACTTTAACGCAGTCCATACGATTGGCTTATTCAGTAAAACCGTTTTCACCAATGCTCGAAAGTGGTCTTCGGATACTGAATTGATTTCTCGCACCAACCGAAATCTCTCTGCAAATTCTTTGTTATCCGTCGTTCTTTCTCAACGCTTTCAAAATATCATATATATTTTATACTGATTTCGTCTTAATGTCAACACCAAAAATTATTTTTCAAATTATAATTTATCGGGGAGAAAAGCCTCCCTTGTTAAAGGGAGGGGGACCGCGTTAGCGGTGGAGGGATTCATTACACAACAACAGGAATCCCCTCGCCACTTCGTGGCCCTCTCCATTACTCGCCTGTCGGCTCAGACAGTGCTAATTCGGCATCCACCGGATGCCCGCACCCTTTGACAAGGGGCGCATAACGTTCTATCTGCTTCCCCGATAAACTCCAATTTATATTAAAACCGTTTATTTGTTATTCCCACTCAATCAATTCCTTGTTTTTATTAAACCGTTCATATCTACTCCAACGATATCCGTCGGGACAATCAAAAAAGACATATTCAGGCTTTTCTACTGTTCCATTTTGCGGAATTTTAATAAAATCGCTCCAGGTTCCCCTTGAACCGTCTTCTAAAGAAATATATTCCACCTTAAGATATTCCTCTTCAGGGTTATCGAAATAAATAAACAAAACATCACCTAACCTGTATGTTTCCGTGTTAAGATTTGCGATTGTATATTCATATGAAGAAATATATGTTGAATGGTTATACTTATATCTGTTACTTATATTGATGCCGAATAATTTTACAGAATTTATGTGGTAAATGTCAAAATGCTCGTCCTGACTTTGCGGAACATATATTCTGTGAACAACACCGTTATGCTCAATTTCAGTAAGTAATTCTATAGGCTCACCGTCACTTTTGTTTTCAACAATCCATTGTTCAGCCTCCTGAACAGTATATGAACGAGCAACATCGGCAATATCTATTGCAATGTTTGATATCAGTGCACACATAAAATATATTAACGGTATTGAAATGACAGAAAAAATTATTTTGAATATCCTTACTGTCAATAACTTCTTTTTATTTGCATTTTTCAACGCAAGACCTAATTCATCAGGGCTTCCCATTTCATCAATAACTCTTTTTGTAATTTCTTTTTTATCATCACAGTTATTGCTGAAATCTTCATACATATCATCCATATGATTTGAAAGCTCTTCATAGATTCGTGTATGTAATTTGTTGTAGTGAATATGGTTTAATACCTTGCCTATAAATATTTTCTTTTCAGTATCAAAATCTTTTATTTCTCTCATAAAATCACCATCTTTTGTAATGTGATAATATTTTTTACTTAATCAATTCCTTATTCTCATCAAATTCTTCTGTATAACTCCAATAGTATCCTTCAGGCAAATCAATCAAAACAGAAACAGGGTTGTCGTAAGTTCCGTTTTGAGGATATTCTATGAAATCACTCAAATAAGGTTCAAGACTACTGTCTGAATAAACAGGCTTTAAATACATCTTGTAATATTTTGCCTCTGTAGGTGCAGTCAATACAAGTAAATAATCAGGTGAATGATAATCTAAATTAAAATGATGAAAATCACTGTATCCACCACTGCTACATCCAAAGTACAAGAATTTATCCTTACAGCTTTTCCCTAAAACTGTAATTGATTCAGTATGTATGCATACAAAACTACCTTCAGGTTGTTCGTCAGGAACATAATATCTTGATACTTTTCCGTTGTGGTCTGCCTCGGCAAAAAGTCTTATGGGTTTGCCCTCGTTGTATTTTTCACTCATCTGTATTTCTAATGTTGCTATATCAACAGCTTTATAATATTCCTTGATTTCCATAATTGGGTCATACAGCACTGTTTGACAAAAGATTAAAGCAGGAATAATTGATAATGTTAATGTGACCTTAAATATCCTTACGATACGCAAAATCTTCTTGTTTGCTTCTTTTAATTCAAGACCTAATTCGTCAGGGTCACCCATTTCATCAACAACTTTTTTAGCCAGGTCAAGTTCGTTGTCAAAATCATTCTTAAAATCATCATACATATCGTCCATATGATTTTCGATTTCTTCTTTAATTCTTTTCCGGAGTTTTTTGTAATGAATATGATATAAAACCCGTTCTATGTAAAATTCTTTGGCTTCATTAAAAGATGAGAAATATCTCATAAACATAATGTCACCACCCTATGCAAAATTCAATACTTTTCTTGCTGCGTTGGTGAATACAAAAAATTCTTCCTTTTTGTCTGCCAATTCCTTTCTGCCTTTGTCAGTGATTTTGTAATATCTGCGTTTGCGTGCTGATTCAGTTTCTTCAATATAAGATGTAATAAGCTTTTCATTTTCAAGAGCATGTAAAACAGGGTAGAGTGAGCCTTCTTTTAATTCAAAAACATTTTCACTCTTTCGTTTTAACTCCTTGATAATCTGATAACCGTACATATCCTTTTGCTCAATAAGAGATAACACCAAAAGAGAAGTGTTTCCGTGCATTAAATCGCTTTTTGCCATAATATTTCCTCCTTAAAAATTATAATACCTATGTTCCATATGTATATGTTACAATAGTATTCACTTTTTGTCAAGTATGTATATCAAATTACTGTATATGCCTTCCTCTGATGAAGTGGTGTGATAGGGATAACCATTTAGGTTGAAAAAATCGGTTAGTTTTTTTAAGACCGATTTTAAGGACTGCTGTCATAATGCAATTATTGAATGTTTTAAATCAAGGTGATATAATGATTATAGTTTGTAGTAAAAGGATGTGAGTCAATCCGATGAATATAAATGTCAGAATCATTCGTAGTAACAGGAAAAACCTTTCAATCGAGCTGAAACCAAATGAAATTATTGCTCGTGCGCCTATGCGAATGGAAGACAAGGAGATATATAAATTCATTGAGTCAAAACAATCGTGGATTGACAAACACCTTACGAAACAGTTTCAAAAGCAGTTTGTAATGTGCGTGCAAGTAAATGTATGGCAGAGGACTGGTCTGCAGACATCGACAAAGATTTTAAAAACCGTAGCAAGAAAAGATAAGTCTGTTTTGTATTGAATTTTATAGTACTTATTTAAAAGTAAAACACCTATGAGGTTAGATGAGAATTTCTTACCTCATAGGTGCTTTGTGTGTTGGTGGTTTTATTCACCTTTTTAATTTTTAGAATCCGTTAGAAAAGTTGTCCCGGAAGCTTCAGTTTTTCTTTAGGTGGGAATTGTTTGTCAAATTCTTCTGCTTTGTCTTCATCTACAAAGTATCCCTGTGGTGGAGCATATTCGCCTGTGATACCATCGAGATAACCTTTTTTCAGTTCTTTGCAAAGGAAGAATGACACATCTGCACCTTCAGGTAAACCGTGATAACGGATACCGAATTCACTGGCATAAGTAAAACCACTTTTGCCATAGAAATTGATGTTACCCTCAAAGCAGATTGCACCGAATCCCATTTCTGTTGCTTTTTCCAGAGAATAGTCAAGCAGGATTTTACCATAACCCTGACGCTTGAGTTCATTTGCAATACAGATAGGACCCATTGTTATGATAGGAATATCTCTGCCATCGTCGGCTTTAATCACAGCATGCATAAACATATTCTGTCCTATGATTTTGCCGCCCTTTTCCATAACAAAATCGAGTTCGTGGATAAATGCGTCATCGTTACGAAGTTGGTTGAGTACATAGTGCTCAAGGCAACCTGGACGATATACATTCCAGAATGATTCCCTTACAAGATTTTCAACTTTTCTGTGTTCTTCTTTTCTTTCCAAACGGATAAGTATGTCATTTTTATTCATTATTTTTCCTCCTGAAAATTGTTGACATCAATATTGGGAGGTCGGTACGATTGTATGCCTGACCTCCCGGTTAAGCCACAATCTCCAATGATTTGATTGTCTTTCTCAAAAAGCAATCTCCTTTAAAAATAATATTTATAATCAAGCCCTAAGGCAGGACTAACTTTTATAAATTGGAATTTGTCGTTATAAATCAATATCAATTTCGTATTTGTCATCAATAAGCAAATATTTGACTTTGTGCTTTTGAGCAAGTTCTAATACCCGTGCATTATCTAACAATACACTTTCCATAGTACACCATTCATCATTCATACGATTTTCAATAACATTTGCATATTTTGTTATATCTGCAAAATGATTCTTTATATAATTCTCGCTCATTACAAGGCAGTAGTATTTAATGTTTTCAAGATACTCTCGTTCAAAATCCTTTGCCCAATTAAAAGGAATGTAGCAACCTTCCACAATGAGATTCTGCTTATTTTCAATAGCAGTTTTTATCATTTCACGGACAATTGGCCATAAATATGTTGTGAGTTCTGTGTCATCACTCATAGGAGTAAGTTCTGTGTTTCCACTACGAATTAACCCCATTTTCAAATGGTCTATTGAAAGGTATGGATATTTGTATTTCTCAAGCATTTTTTGTGCGAGGGCCGTTTTCCCTGTATGTGATGCACCGGTTATTATAATAATCATTGCTTTCATCCCTACAAATCCTTATTTATTAAACTAATTATACCACCAACAAAACAAAAAGCAACAGAAAATACTGTTGCTCTTATGTCACACAAATTACACTCGCTCCCAAAGCAATAAATTGTTATCGAAGTTGGTCTTAACCTTATTTGTATCCTTTAACCACGCAAGATAGGAACGAATTGTACTACCAACAAGAACATATTGTTCAAAGGTCATTGTTAGATTGTATTCAGTAAATATTTTCTGTAAAATTTGCTCAAAACAAAGTGGTTCTTTGCAAATGTCCGTAATTTTGTCTGCGATTTCATATGCCTTGTCAATGTTTAATTGTGCTAAAGGTACGATGTTTTCTGTGATTTCAGCATGGGACGGAACAAATATGTCAGCTTCAAGCTGTTTTACCATTTCAAGAGTTTTAATATAAGAACCAACATCGTAAATGAATCCGATTTGATATTTATCAAGAGTTTCTTTACTGGAAAGACAGTCAGCCAGATATACTACATTATCAGCGGTTCTGAAACCCACCATATTGAAAAAGTGTCCGGGTAATGAAATGGTCTGCCATCCATCAGGTAACACGGATTCATCAATAGGTTCTGCATTACTTTCCTGTGCCATCAGGAATTTGTGTTTTAAGTCTTTTGGTGGAAATCCACCATAGAGAAAACTTGGTTCTAACAGTGGATATTGAGTAAATGCACATTCAATGTCTGGAGCATAAATTTTACATTCTGTCTGTTTCTGCAAATATTGATTACCACCAATGTGGTCAGCATTAGAATGAGTGTTATAAATTGCTGAAAGTTTCCAAGAATTTGCATCCAAAATCTGTCGCACTTTTCGACCAGCATCTTTATCATTACCACTATCTATAAGACAAACATCATTTTCATTTAGTTTTATAAGACCTATCTTTGCAGGACTCTGAATGTAGTAACTATTTCCCTTGATATGAACTAATTCATACATGCTATCTTTTTCCTCCGTCAAGTCTTAATATTTTATTTATTATATTTATATAAATAACAGTCTTTGTCGTGTGAATATATTACACCAATTGCTTGTAAATAGGAATATATAATAACAGAGCCGACAAATGTCATTCCTTTGCTTTGTAAATCTTTCGAAATAGCATCTGATAAATCATTCGTGGTTTTGTCCGTTTCATAAATAGTAATATCTTTAGTAAAAGTTCTTAAATAGTTATGAAAAGAGCCATATTCATCACTTATTGCCTTAAAGATTTTGCTGTTGTTGATGCTTGCATTGATTTTTCGTTTATTTCTTATAATACATTTATTATTTAACAATTCATTTATTATATTGTCATCGTAAATAATCACTTTGTTTATATCAAAATCATCATACGCTTTTCTGAAACTGTCCCTTTTATTAAGAACACATTCCCAAGATAAACCTGCTTGAAATGATTCCAAAATTAACATTTCGTACAGATATTTATCGTCAAAATTTTTAACACACCACTCATTGTCATGATATTCCACATACAAAGCATTTTTAAGGTTGCACCACTGACATCTTTTTTTATTATCCATATTATATTTGCCTCTTTAAATTACTACGCTTACAAAATATTATATCATCCATAAAAATAAAAGCAACAGCGAAATACTGTTGCTGTGACATTGTTCGTCAAATTGGAGTTTGTCTAACTCATTTAATATTTTGTCTCCCCTGAAAGGGGAGCCGAGTATCGACACTCACGAAAACAGTTCGACAAATTATAATTTATATTATTTAACTTTTACACTTTCATAAAGCTTTTCAATTTCACCAAGTTGTGTGTAATTTTCTGCCTGGATTATGAGGTTTCTTGCATCGTTATATGGCTTTGTGATTCTGCGATAAACGGAAACACCCTTTGTATATGCTTTAAGCTCTGCCTTTGCCTGACGACGCTCTTTTTCAGAATTGTATTCTCTGTTTTTAATTTCTTCAGGTATTCTTTCGTCAGGAATTGTAAGATTATCTTTTCCGTATTTTTTAAGTAATTTATATGAGCGTTTCTTTTCACGAGCAAGGTTTATAGCATCTGCTCGAATTTCTTTTTCTTCTTTCGTAGTCTTTGGAAGGCTCTTTGCTAATGCTTTTTCCGCTTTCCAATCATCATAAAGATAAATTTCACCAAAAGCCACAGTTTCCCTTGCAGAAATAAGCTTTGCCTTGTATCTTTCTGTGTTGAATTTATTGATTTCTTCAACCACAAAAGGCAAGCCCTCAACAAATTCATTATATTTCTTTATTTCACGAATTTCCTGTTTGCTTAAAGATTTATCAATAGGTTTTTTAGCGAAATTTCCTTTTGCAGCTTCAATGATTTTCATTGTATCAATAAGCTGTTGGTCGTCAAGGTCACCGTTTCCATAGTCCTCAAACATAGCACGAATTTTAAGCACATTAACATAACCACGATGCTTGTTTTCTGTCAAATCATAGAAAAGATAAGGGATAAGATTCATTATTGAACCCACAACAGAACAGATAATGAGAACTGTGAAAAGATTGTTTCTCAATTCGTCATTATAAAGAACTGTGTAGTCGTCTAAAAGTCCCATTTTTTCATAAATTGCAGGAATCACAAGACCTGTAAAGAAACCTAAAATTGTACCGATTAAAGTAAGTGGTGTAAAAAGTCCGTCAACACGAACACCTGTTTTCCATTGGTGATAATCTCGCATATCGGCAGAAATGTTAGGAAGATAAACATTCTGGAAGGTGTTTACGAATGTGGTGATATAGAAAATTACGCACATAAGCAAAAGATTATCACGAACTAAAAACAGACAACCATACAAAACAACATTCAAGGAATTATGTAAAATCAAAAGATTTCGTTTGCCAAGCCATTTAATCATGAACGGTGCTAAAAGCATTGACCAAAGAGCAGCATTTGCAATAAGTGTGTTGGCAAGTCCCATATACACCTTGTCTTCACCATTGTTGGCATAGTTAAAAGTCCAGTTAATCATTACACCACTTGAACCCTCAAGGAAACCAAGCCAAGTAGCAGAGTTGATTATCCAGAAATATTTATTCTTCGCAACTTCACGCAAAGAGTCCATAAGGCTCACATATTCCACAGGTCGCTTTGGAATAACAATTCGTTCTTTCATTTTTGGCGCAAAAATAAAGAGAACAATAAGTCCGACCACAGTAAAACCGGGATAAATCACACGATAAGTCCAGATGTTATCCATACCCCATGTAAGACCTGCAACCGTTGGAATAACAAGATTTGTAATTGTCGGAGCATTTGAGTATAAAACCTGTGAAATGCTCATTACATGTGCCCGTTCCTGGGCATTAGGAGTAACAACTTGTTTCAGATATGTAAAGGACTCGTTGTAAAAGCCTAAAAATGTCGACAGAATCACAAACATGAACCACACAACAATTACTTTTGTACGATAATCCCAAGTTTCATAAGGCAACCAAACAAATATAGTTGAAATAAGCACTATCGGAATAGGAGTTCTTAAAAGAATCGGTATGAATTTACCACCGGGTAACTTGTGGTTATCAAGAAACCAACCTCTGAAAATTGCAATAGGCAGACCTATAATGTTTGCTAAAATAAGCATAATCTGTAAGTCCATTGGTTTAAGTCCGATACTTGCACCAACGATAAAGTTGTTAGCACTAAGACCTATTGCACTTGCAAGAGTTGATGCCCAATGAATACCGAACCCTGCAACACCTATGGTGGCAACTTCTTTGTATGGGACATAGTTACCCTCGGTAGGTGTATTCCAATGCTCTTTGATATTAAAAATTAAACTTTTAATTTTTCCCATTTTCCTTCTCCTTGTGAAAAATAATCATTTAACTAAACCAATTATACCATTCACACAAAACAAAAAGCAACAGTATATATTATCTCAAACAAAAAGACCACACTGTTTAATTGCGTAGCCATTCAAAATTTTGTGATTGTGCTATTGCACATTATTAACTTCAGTATTCAAAATGAATAAATAACAAGCGTTGCATTAAGGATTTGTAGTCCCTCTTGCAACGCTTGTTTCATATAATATATTTATACATTATTTGATAAATAATTTAATAGTTTTCGCAAAATTCGTGATATGTTATTTAAATGTATGGTAGTATATAATAAAATTTATAAATTCTATTTTAAACTACGCTAGTCAGGTTGTGAACTCATACTCCCTTTTGCAAACGCTTTTAGGCTAATGATGTTATAAATTCATAAAAAACAAATCCTCATATAAATAAAAAGACTACAAAGTGTTGATACTGCGTAGTCTTTCGTGTTTTATACCACTTAAAATTGTCTATTTTTTATTTACTGTTGCACTTCACATGATAACATGCCCACCTCCCTCGTCAGAGGGAGACGATACTATATGCTGTTTGCTATTTTTCATTTAATTTTCGTTGTAAATATTTAGGTAATTTTTCAACAACAACCATGTAACTATGGTCAATCATTTCAATTATAATTTCGTCGGGTACTGAACCATTCAACAGAAATGTATTGAAATACGGTTGTTGAACAGGTGGACAATGATAACCTCTGACAACGACATCAGGAAACATTTGTCTATAAAACTGCCCTGTCATAGCATCACATTTAAGTGTAACGGTGTCATTGCCTTTAAGCTGAAAAAACTGTGCAAATATTTTCTTTTCTACTTTAATTATTTCTGAATCAGGACCAAATGGATGGTCAATGTATGCACCGTTTTTTGAAAGACAATATTCAATCAATTCTTGTGGAGTTTTCATTGTTGGTCACTCCAATTATAATTTCTCAATTCACCTGATTCAAGAAGTGTAGGGTAGTCCCATTGTCTGAGTGTCTCATAAACACCGATTGCAACTGCGTTTGAAAGGTTAAGGCTTCTGGCCTCGTCAATCATTGGAATACGAACGCATTTGTCAGCATTGGCAAAAAGTAAATCTTCAGGAAGTCCTGCAGTTTCTTTGCCGAAAACAAGATATGTGTTGTCAGGATATGAAACGTCCGAATGTCTTTTTTGTGCTTTTGTTGAAAAATAGAAGAAATTTCCACCTTTATTTTTTTCGAAAAACTCTTCCATTGTGTCGTAGTATGTAATATCAAGCAAATACCAATAGTCAAGACCTGCTCGTTTTAACTTTTTATCATCAGGAGTAAATCCCATTTTGCCAACAAGATGAAGTCTTGCACCTGTTGCAGCACAAGTTCTTGCAACATTGCCTGTATTCTGTGGAATTTCCGGTTCAACCATTACAATATTCAATGTCATAAAATCACCTTAATTTTCAAAATTTTTCTAAATCAAAGTATAACATTTTTAGAAATAATTTAAAATAGATTTTGCTCATTTTTTTCGTTTTCTTTCAAAAAATATTACTGCTCATTAAAAATGAATGAGCAAAATTCGAAAGAAAGGGGAATAATAATGGATAAAAAACAAGTCGGCAAGGTTGTAGGTGCAGGTATGCTTGCAGGTACAGCGGCAATGGCTATGTCAGGTGCAATGTCTGATAAATCAACTAAAAAGAAGATGAAAAAAACAGCTAAAAAGGCTATGAATACTGTAACAGATGTAGTTGACAGCGTTAATAAGATGATGAACTAAGGTAAGCACTTATGAAGATGCTGTCAAAAGTAATTTGTGCAATAATTATTATATGTTTACTTGCTTCTTGTACTGCAGAGCCAAAAAATAATGTTGAAACAGACAATAATTCAACAACAAATGAAGAAAGAAATTCACCTGAAACATCCGTTTCGCCTGAACCGATGGGCAACAATGCTAATGAAAAAATATTCCATAGCTACGGTGTTGCAAAAAACGGAAAGGCAAATGATATATCAATAAATAATCAGAAATATTTTGAAAGCAATAATTTCAACGCATTTTGCCTTGATACAAAATCAAAGGATGAGGTTCTTTACCTGACCTTTGACTGTGGTTATGAAAACGGATATACTGAAAAAATTCTTGATGTATTGAAAGAGAAAAATGTAAATGCTGCTTTTTTCTGCACTTTACCACAGGTAAAAGATAATCCCGAACTGATTAAAAGAATGATAAACGAAGGTCATATTGTTGGCAATCACTCTGTAAATCATCCTTCATTTGCGGAAATTTCTACTGAACAAATGACAGAAGAAATTCGTGGTATGGAAAACTATCTTAAAGAGAACTTTAATTACAGTGAACCTTATTTTCGATTTCCGAAGGGCGAATATAGCGAAACTGCATTAAAAACTGTGAACTCATTGGGATATACAAGCGTTTTCTGGTCATTGGCATATGCTGACTGGGATTTGAACAATCAAAATGGCGAACAGTACGCTTATGAAAAAGTCGTTTCAAGGCTTCATCCAGGTGCAGTAATACTTTTGCATTCAGTTTCGCCTGATAATGCAAATGCTTTGGACGATATAATTGACGAAGCAAGAAAACAGGGATATGAATTTTTGTCGTTACGAGATTTTGTGTCGAATTAACAAAAATTATCAATAATAAAAACATCTGAATTGCTCAAACTACTACTGCAAACGCAATTGATATAAAACTTTAATTGATAAGGGGTGTATTCAGATGTCAAGAGGTAATAAGAACGTAGTACCTGAAGCTCGTGAAGCTCTCGACCGTTTCAAGATGGAAGCAGCTTCTGAAGTTGGCGTAAACCTTAAGCAGGGCTATAATGGTGACCTTACTTCAAAGCAGGCAGGTTCTGTCGGCGGTCAGATGGTTAAAAAGATGATTAAGTCATACGAAGAAAATATGAAATAACGTGTTTTCGTAAATTCAAAGAACCCGACGGGAAATATCCTGTCGGGTTCGGTTTTATAAAAAATTTTCAAAAAACTCTTGGAAAATCTGAGAGAATGTTATATAATAACTTAAATATGTTTTTATAAAGGGGAGATAGGCGTTTTGGCATCTGAATATTCTGTTACATTAGAAAAAATTATCAATGAATTTGGTCTTGAAACAATATATTTACCCTGTGATGCGTCTGAACTTTCAATAACATCTCAGGAGGTTAACAGACCGGGACTCATCCTTGCGGGTAACGATAAATATTTTGACCCTGCACGTGTTCAGTACCTTGGTTTTTCTGAATTTGAGTTTGTAAAGTCATTCAGTAAGGAACAACAGCTTGAATGTATGGAAAGACTTTTCAGTAAGCAACCGTCAGTTGTTATTATCACAAGAAGTATGGAGCCTCTTGACGGTATGGTTGAATATGCTGAAAAATATCGTGTTCCAATTTTAAGAACAGCAGAAGCAACATCTGCAAGCATGTCCACTCTTATCTATTTCCTTGGCACAGCGTTGGCACCTCGTATAACTCGACATGGTGTTCTTGTTGAAGTTTACGGTGAAGGTGTTCTCATTGTCGGTGACAGTGGTGTCGGTAAGAGTGAAACTGCAATCGAACTTATAAAGCGTGGTCATCGTCTTATTGCTGATGATGCCGTTGAAATAAGAAAAGCATCTGCAAAGACGCTTGTCGGCTCTGCTCCTGATAATATCCGTCATTTTATCGAACTTCGAGGAATAGGTATTATCAATGCGCGTCGTTTGTTTGGTATGGGTGCAGTTAAACTTACTGAAAAAATCAATATGGTTATTCAGCTTGAGCCTTGGGATAGCTCAAAGGTATATGACCGTATGGGACTTGATAACGAATACATAACAATTATGGATGTTAAAATTCCGTTGACTGTTGTCCCTGTTAAACCGGGTCGTAACCTTGCAGTTATTATCGAGTGTGCCGCTATGAATAACAGACAGAAGAAAATGGGCTACAATGCTGCCCGTGAGCTTCTTCATAAGCTTGGAATGGATGAAGGATATGAGCCAAAGGCTCACGAAATTGACATCTGGCAAAATTATTAATGAAAGAAGGAAAAAGTGTGTATAAAGAAATTGCATTATTTGCTGAAAACCTTGGTGCAAAAATTGAATATGATGCACCTATGAAAAAATATACAACGTTCAAATGTGGCGGTAATGCAAGACTTCTAATTACACCTGATTCTGTTGAAACACTTGAAAAAATTATTGTCTTTTGTCATTCAAAGGAAATAAAACCTTTTATTATCGGTAATGGTTCAAATCTTCTTGTTACCGATAATGGAATAAACGGTGTTGTAATTAAAATCGGCTCACAGATGTCAAAGGTTGAATTACTTGATGAAACAACAATTTACTGTGAAGCAGGAGCGTCCTTAAAGTCAGTATGTATGTTTGCTTACGAGAACTCGCTTTCAGGACTTGAATTCGCTTACGGTATTCCCGGTAATGTTGGTGGTGCTGTATATATGAATGCAGGTGCTTATGGTGGTGAAATGAAGGATGTTCTTTATTCCGTAAATCATATTGACGAACAAGGTAATAAGGGAGAATTATCAAAGGAAAACCTTGATTTGGACTATCGTCATAGTGCTTACACAAATAATGGTTATACAATAACATCTGCCATATTGAAGCTTACAAAGGCCAACAAAGCAGATATTAAATCTGCTATGGATGATAAGTTACAGCGAAGAAAAGATAAGCAACCTCTTGAATATCCTAGTGCAGGCAGTACTTTCAAAAGACCTGAAGGATATTTCGCAGGTGCTCTTATAGAAAATAGCGGACTTAAAGGCTATACCGTTGGTGGTGCACAGGTTAGTGAAAAACACGCAGGCTTTGTTATTAACAAAGGTGGTGCAACCTCTACAGATGTTATTACACTTATCCATGATGTTCAAAGAATTGTTAAAGAAAATTTTGGAGTAACACTTGAAACAGAAGTCAAAATAATAGGAGATTGATTATGCAACTTGTAATAGTTACAGGTATGTCAGGTGCAGGAAAATCAAGGGCTATGGACTCACTTGAAGATATAGGATTTTTCTGTGTTGATAATATTACACCAAAGCTTATACCTACATTTGTGCAGATTTTAAACGATTCTGCAGAAATAAGAGAAAAAGTTGCAATTGCAGTCGATGTTCGTGTTGGTGACTCATTTTCTTATCTTTTTTCTGCTCTTGATGAATTAAAAGAAATGGACTGTCAATTCAAAATTTTGTTTATGGATGCAGAGAATGATGTCATTTTACGAAGATATCAGGAAACTCGAAGAAAACATCCTCTTTCTGCCTTTGATTCATCAAAAACTATGCAGGAAATTATAACTGACGAACGTGAAATGCTTAAAAAAGCGTGGGATATTGCTGATTATGTGATTGATTCTTCATTTCTTTCAACAGCACAGTTAAAAGAGAGACTTTCAAAATTATTTGTTGATGATATTACAAAAACAATGAAAATCAGCGTTGTTTCTTTCGGCTTCAAATATGGCTCACCAAAGGATTCTGATTTACTTTTTGATGTTCGTTGTCTTCCTAATCCGTTTTATATTCCTGAACTTAAAATGCAGACCGGTCTGGATTCTGCTGTCCGTGATTATGTAATGAGCTTTGATGAAGCAAAAAATCTTCAACAAAAGCTTACAGATTTAGTTACATATCTTGTTCCCTTGTATATAAGTGAAGGGAAAAGTCAGTTGACAATTTCAGTTGGTTGTACAGGCGGTAAGCACCGTTCGGTAGTGTTTGCAGAAATCTTATATAATGCAATAAAAGATAAAGGTTATAATGCTTCTGTGTATCACAGAGACATTCAAAGATAAAGGATTTTTAATATGTCATTTTCAGCAAATGTAAAAAATGAAATATTATCATCGGAAATAGAAAACAGTTGTTGTCTTCATTCTTTTGCATACGGTATGATGCTTTTTTCAAGAGCGTTTTCATATTACGATATGTATCTTTTAACAGAGCATGAAGGCGTTGCAGAAAAATATTCTGAATTGATGCAATCAGTTTGTGGTGTAACACCGAAGCTTACTAAATCCGATGCAGGGAAATTCAAAATAGAGGTTGTAAATAAAGAAGACAGATTAAAGGTTTTACAGACCTTTGGTTATGATAAAAAAACAGGTGCATCACGACTTAATTGGAGCAATATTTCTGATGAATGCTGCAAGGTTGCATTTTTAAAGGGTGCATTTCTTACTTGTGGTACAGTTAATGACCCAAATAAGAATTATCATCTTGAATTTGTTGTACCGTATCTTAATTTAAGTCGCGATTTAAAACTTTTTATCAACGATTATGACGAGTTGAATGTTGAACCGAAAAGCATAACAAGAAACTCAAACTATGTCATATATTTTAAAGTAAGTGAATCTATTGAAGACTTGCTTACTGTTATGGGTGCATTTAACTCATCATTGGAGGTAATGGGAGTTAAAATGTATAAAGATATGCGTAACAATGTTAACAGAAAGCTTAATTTTGAAAATGCAAACCTTGATAAAACTATAAGTGCAGGTCAAAAACAGGTTGAAGCCATAATGCACATAAAAAATACTGTGGGTCTTTCATATCTTTCAGATGATTTGAAAGAACTTGCAGAGATAAGATTGGAAAATCCGTACATATCTTTACGGGAGTTAGGTGAAATGTTAAGTGAGCCATTGTCCCGTTCAGGTGTAAATCATAGATTAAAGAGAATTTGCGAAATTGCAAATGAAATTGGGTGAAAATATGAGAAAAACAGAAGATGTTTCTTTTCAGTTTGATAAACAAGAAACGGTATCTGAAAATATAAATAAAACAGAAATATTTTTTGAGGAGTCAACTAAAAGGACGGAATCTCAAAAAAGTAAAAATATAAGATATGTAAAAGAGAAAAAAGGTCCATGGGAAGTAGTTTACGAATGGATGGACTCGTTTGTATTCTCAATTATACTTATTCTTTTAGTATTTGTATTTGCTTTTAGAGTTGTGGGTGTTGATGGTGAATCAATGATGCCTACATTAAATCACGGTGATTGGTTGACCGTTAAGGCAATCAATACTGAAATTAAAAGAGGCGATATTGTTGTTATTACACAGCCAAATATAACAAATGAGCCTTTAATCAAGCGTGTAATTGCCGTTGGTGGTGATACACTTGATATTAACTTTATGACAGGTGAGGTTAAAGTCAACGGTGAAGTGATTGACGAACCATATATAAATGCATTGACACAAAATCGTGGTGATTTTGATAAGCCAATCAGAATTCCAGAAGGGTATTTGTTTGTAATGGGTGATAACAGAAACGAATCTCTTGACAGCAGATTTGACAAAATTGGTGTTATTGATGAACGTTATGTTCTTGGTGTTGCAAATGCAAGATTATTTCCTTTTGGTGAATGGGAGATTGAGTAATGAACGAAAATATAAATGTTGAAGTTGCAGAAAAAGTAAATAAAAATGACAAAAATATAGAGTCAATCTACGATATGGCTTCTGTTATCGTTTCTGCAATTATTACTGTTGGAATAATTTTTACATTTTTATTCAAGATTTCCACCGTTTCGGGCGAATCTATGGAGAATACTCTTCATAACGGAGATAAACTCATTATCAGCGCAATTACACAGGATGTTGAATATGGCGATGTTGTTGTTACATCACAGCCAAATGTTTACGGTAAGGTTCTCATTAAACGAGTAATTGCAGTTGGTGGACAAACAGTATGGTTTGATGAGGAAACAAAAAAGGTTGTTGTTGACGGAAAAACTCTTGACGAGCCATACATTAAAGAAGAAATGGAATTTCTTTTATCAATGTCAAAGCTTTTTAAAGTGCCTGAAGGTAAAATTTTCGTAATGGGCGATAACCGTAACGATTCAGCAGATAGTCGTGATACATATGTCGGTATGATTGATGAAAGATATGTAGTAGGGAAAGTCGTTTACAGAATAGGCGACAAAAACCTTTTTGAGAGGTCTTGAAATGGCAGATAATCAGAAACAGGTTGTTCAATGGTTTCCCGGTCATATGGCAAAAACACGAAGACTTATTAAAGAAAGTCTTTCCCTTGTTGACGGTGTAACGGAAATTATTGACGCAAGAATTCCATATAGCAGTTCAAATCCTGAATTGGAAGAACTGATTAACGGAAAACCAAGAATAGTTTTACTTAACAAATGTGACCTTGCTGATAAAAATACAACAACTCAATGGGTAGAACATTACAAGAAAAAAGGTGTTCGTGCAATTCCTGTTGATTGTCGTACAGGTAAAGGCTTGAATAATTATCTTGTGGCTGTTCGTGAAGTGCTTAAGGATGTTATTAAAAAGAATGAAGACAGAGGTATGCCCGGTAAGGCACTTCGTATTATGGTTGTTGGTATACCAAATACAGGAAAATCATCATTCATAAATCGTATGGCAGGTACTGCGAAGGCAAAGGTTGCTGATAAGGCAGGTGTCACAAGACACAATCAATGGTTCCCGATAGGTAACGGTATTGAGCTTCTTGATACTCCCGGTGTTTTGTGGCCTAAATTCGATGACCCGAAGGTTGGCGACAGACTTGCTTTTATCGGTTCGGTAAAGGATGAAATTCTTGATATCGAAACACTTGCCATAAGACTTATTGAAGTAATGAAAACCGATTATCCTGAAAGACTTTCTGAAAGATACAAAATTACTGATTTTCAGGACAAAGAGTCTTGGGAAGTTCTTGAAATGATTGGTAAAAAACGTGGGATGATGATTAAGGGTGGAGAAATCGACTATGAACGCGCTTCTGTAATGCTTCTTGACGAGTATCGTGGCGGACGCTTAGGTACAATTTCTCTTGAAAAACCGGAGTAAAAGATGGATTATTTATATGAAGAAAATGCCCTTAAAGCAGGGTATAAGACAATATGTGGAATTGATGAGGCAGGTCGCGGACCGCTTGCAGGGCCGGTGTATGCCGCTGCAGTGATACTACCATTAGGTCTTGAAATTGAGGGACTAAACGATTCAAAAAAAATCAGTGAGAAAAAAAGAGAACAGCTTTTTGATGTGATTCGTGAAAAAGCAGTTGCTTATTCAATCGGCATTGCTACGGAGCAGGAAATTGACGAAATCAATATTCTCAATGCAACTTTTCTCGCAATGCACAGAGCAGTTGAAGGCCTTTCTGTAAAGCCTGACTATGCTTTGATTGACGGTAATCAGTATCCTAAAATTCCTTTTGTTACGGAAGAAACTGTTGTAAAGGGTGATGCTAAAGTTATGTCTATTGCAGCAGCATCAATTCTTGCAAAGGTGAGTCGTGACAGATTTATGCTGGAAAAAGCAAAGGAATATCCACAGTATCAGTTTGAAAAGCATAAGGGATATGGCACAAAACTTCATTATGAGATGCTGACGGAATTCGGAGCATCACCAATACATAGACTGTCGTTTTTGAAGAAATTTTTCGGTGAAAAATAATGGATAAACATCTGATTGGTGCTTATGGTGAGGTGATTGCGTCAAGGTATCTTCGTCGTCACGGTTACGATTTACTTGAGGCAAATTATTCCTGTCGGTTAGGTGAAATTGACCTTATTGTTGCCGATAAAAAGTATATATGCTTTGTTGAGGTTAAAACACGAAGCGAAAATATGATGTCAGCTCCTGCTGATGCTGTTGATTTCTTTAAAAGGAACAAAATTATTGCATCGTCACAGTTGTTTTTAAAGGAATGTGAAATCAGTTTACAGCCTCGTTATGATATTGTTGAGGTATATTTTGAGAATGATGAGCCTGTAAAAATTAACCACATTGAAAATGCTTTTGACTCAACTGCAAATTAAAATGTTGAAAAACAAATTATTATATGATAAAATACCACACGAAAAGGATGTGTTTTAAATGATTTATACAAGTACAAGAGATAAATCAGTTCGCGTAACAGCTGCTGAAGCTATCGCAAAAGGAATTTCATCAGAAGGTGGACTTTTTGTTCCAACAGAAATTCCTGCAATTTCAAAGGAATTTATTGAGAAGCTTGTTCCTATGTCATACATAGAACGAGCAAAGGAAGTTCTTCGTCTTTACCTTACAGATTTTACAGAAGATGAACTTTCAATGTGCGTTGAGGGTGCATACAAAGCAGGTAAGTTCAGTTCAGAAAAGGTTGCACCATTATATAAATTAAGTGATAAGGCTAATGTGCTTGAACTTTGGAGAGGACCAACTTGTGCATTCAAGGATATGGCACTTCAGTTATTGCCATATCTTCTTACAGTTTCAGCAGGTAAGACAGTTAAGGATACTGAAATTGTTATTCTTGTTGCTACATCAGGTGACACAGGTAAGGCAGCTCTTGAAGGCTTCGCTGATGTTCCAAACACAAAAATTCTCGTATTCTATCCTGTTGACGGTGTAAGCCCAATGCAGAAGCTTCAGATGACAACACAGGAAGGCTCAAATGTAAACGTTTGTGCTATTGAAGGTAACTTTGACGATGCACAGTCAGGTGTTAAGAAGATTTTTACTGACAAGGATATTGAAAAGAAATTTAAGGAAAACGGTCTTGCATTTTCATCAGCAAACTCAATTAACTGGGGTCGTCTTGTACCACAGATTGTTTACTATGTATCTGCATATTGCGATATGCTTCAGAACGGTGAACTTAACAACGGTGAAGAAATGAATGTTGTTGTACCAACAGGTAACTTTGGTAACATTCTTGCTGCATATTATGCAAAAAGAATGGGAGTTCCTGTAAAAACTCTTATCTGTGCTTCAAATGCTAACAACGTTCTTACTGATTTCCTTACAAGTGGCACATATGATAAGAACAGAGATTTTTATTGTACAACATCACCATCAATGGATATTCTTATTTCAAGTAACCTTGAAAGACTTCTTTTCCACCTTTGTGGTGAAGATGATGTTCAGGTTGCAGAATGGATGAATTCTCTTAATAATGATGGTAAATATACAGTTTCTGCTGATGTTGCCGATAAGGTTAAGTCATTGTTTGCAGCGGGATGCTGTGATGATGCACAGACAAAGGAAACAATCGGAAAAGTATTCAAAGAAAAGGATTATCTTTGCGATACACATACAGCAGTTGCAGTTAAGGTTTACGATGATTATGTAGAAAAGACAGGTGACAACACACCAACTGTTATTGCATCAACTGCAAATCCATATAAATTCTCTGCAAGTGTTCTCGCTGCAATTACTGATGAAATCAAAGCAGATAACGAATTTGATATGGTTGACGAACTTTTCGAAAAATCAAATGAACCTGTTCCACAACAACTTGCAACACTTAAAGGCAAGGAACCTCGCTTTACAGGTGTAAGCAAGAAGGAAGATATGAAACAAGTTGTATTTGATATGTTAGGTATCTAAATAAAATATTGCGGAAGCCTGACTTAATTTCAGGTTTCCGCTTTTAAATTAGTTAGTTTCTTTCATTTTGAAAGTTGCACATCTTGTGTCATCACAGCAACAAGCATTATGTGTACCAACCTTAATACCGTCTGCTGTGCAGTTCATATGACCGTCGTTGTAAGTGCAGTGACAAGCGTCACAAGTAATGTTCTTATTCTTATCCATTTTGCTGTTCCTCCTTTCAATGTTATTTTTTGAAGGACTTTTATAATTATTCATAGGAGAAATTTCTTTATGTCCCTTTATGCAATCGGTGATACACATTTATCATTTTCAGTTGATAAGCCCATGGATATTTTCAAGGGCTGGGACGACTATGCCCAAAGATTGGAAAATAACTGGCAAAAACTTATAGAAGATGATGATACAGTAATTATAAACGGTGATATATCATGGGCAATGAGCTTAGAAGAAGCAGAAAAAGACTTCCGATTTCTTCATAATCTGAAAGGAACAAAAATTATATCAAAAGGTAATCACGATTATTGGTGGAATACAGTTACAAAAATGAAAAAATTCTGTAAAGAAAAAGGCTTTGATTCCATCAGGTTTTTACACAACAATGCGTACAGAATAGGGGATATTGCTGTTGCAGGCACTCGCGGATGGTTTTACGATGCCGAAAGTGAAAATATTGATAAAGTAATGGCTCGCGAATGTGCAAGACTTCAACGCTCTATTGATGAAGCAAAAAAACTTGGTGGAGAATTAGTGGTTTTTCTTCATTATCCACCTACAAATATTTTGCGTGATTGTGAGCCTATTATGAATGTGCTTGTTGAAAATAACATTTCAAGATGTTATTACGGACATCTTCACGGTGGTGCAATAAAGGGTGCATTAAATGGTGAAAAGAACGGAATAAATTTTCGTTTAGTTTCAGCCGATTATCTTGATTTTTGTCCTATGTTCATCGGTAAATAATATTTTTTGCAAAAAACAACGTTTTTTCAATGAATTTATAGAAAAAACTTTTGGAAAATGTTGTAATTATGTTTTTTATGTGTTATAATATTACGAATTTTGCGGTATTAAAAATACGGTAAACAATAATATTCAGGAGGAATATTTAATGTTAAAGTCAACAAACAATGTAGAAAAGAATGTCTATGAACTCGAAATCACTATTGACGGTGAAAAATTTGAGGCTGCTATCCAGAAAGCATATCTTAAGCAGAGAAAAGACATCACAATCAAAGGATTCAGAAAGGGTAAGGCACCAAGAGCTTTCATCGAAAAGATGTATGGCGAAGGTGTATTCTATGAAGATGCACTTGAACTCGTTTACCCGGAAGCTGTAAGTGAAGCAATTCTTGAGTCAAAGCTCGAAGTTGTTGGTTCACCATATGACCTTGAAGTACCTGAAATCGGTAAAGACGGTGTTGTATTAAAGCTTAAGGTTGCTGTTAAGCCTGAAGTTAAGCTTGGCACATATAAGGGACTTAAAGCAACAAGACCTTCTTGTAAAGTAGCTGCTGATGAAGTTAAGGCTGAACTTGCTAAGATGCAGGAACAGAACTCAAGAATGGTAAGCGTTGAAAAGAGAGCAGTTAAGAAGAATGATATTGCTGTTATCGACTTTGAAGGCTTCGTTGACGGTGTTGCATTTGATGGCGGTAAGGCTGAAAAATATGAGCTTGCAATCGGTAGCGGTTCATTCATTCCTGGCTTTGAAGACCAGATTATCGGTCATAAGATTGGCGAAGAATTTGATGTAAATGTTACTTTCCCTGCAGAATATCAGGCAGACCTTGCATCAAAGGATGCTGTTTTCAAGATTAAGCTTCACGAAATCAAGGTTAAGGAGCTTCCTGCTCTTGATGATGAGTTTGCTAAGGATGTAAGCGAATTTGACACTCTTGATGAACTTAAGAAGAGCGTAAAGGCTCAGCTTGAGGATGCAAAGAAAGCAGACGCTGACAATAAGGTAATCAATGACCTTCTTGAAGAAGTTGTTAAGGGTATGGAAGTTGACATTCCTAACGCAATGATTGAAGAAGAAATTGATAATATTGTTAATAATTTCAACTACAGACTTCAGTCACAGGGTCTTGACCTTAACACTTATCTTTCATACACAGGTATGGATATGGAAAAATTCAGAGAAGGCAACAAGGATACTGCTACTGAAAATGTTAAGTACAACCTTGCTGTTGAAGCAATCATCAAGGCTGAGGGTATTGAAGCTACTGAAGATGAAATCAATGCAGAATATGAAACTGTTGCAAAGTCATATAATATGGATGTTGAAACAGTTAAGAAGGCAATTCCTGCTGAATCAATTACAGCTCAGGTTAAGTCAAATAAGGCTGTACAGTTTGTTAAGGATAATGCAAAGATAACAGACGAAAAGGCTACAAAGAAGGCTGCTGAAAAGAAGGACGGAGAAGAAAAAGCTCCTGCAAAGAAACCTGCAGCAAAAAAGACAACAAAGAAAGCAGCAGACGCTGAATAAAATTATTGTTTAGGTGTTGAAGAATTGTCCCATACTATTAGGACAATTCTTTAATACTTTTCAAAGATAACTGAACGGAGGTTATATTATGGCACTTGTACCATACGTTGTTGAACAGACAAACAGAGGGGAAAGACAGTACGATATTTTCTCAAGACTTTTAAATGACAGAATTATCGTTTTGTCAGATGAAGTTAATGATGCAACTGCATCTTTGGTTGTTGCACAGTTACTTTATCTTGAGGGACAGGATAGCGAAAAAGATATAAGCCTTTATATTAACAGTCCTGGTGGCTCTGTATCTGCAGGGCTTGCAATTTACGATACAATGCAGTACATCAAATGTGATGTTTCTACTATTTGTATGGGTATGGCTGCAAGTATGGGTGCATTCTTGCTCTCATCAGGCGCAAAGGGAAAAAGATTTGCGCTTCCTAACAGCGAAATTATGATTCATCAGCCATTAGGCGGAGCAAAGGGGCAGGCAACTGATATTAAAATTGCTGCTGAGCATATTCTCAGAACAAGGGATAAGCTTAATAAAATCCTTGCTGAAAACACAGGAAAACCTGTTGAACAGATTGCGGTTGATACTGAGCGTGACAACTGGCTTTCAGCTCAGGAAGCAATGGATTACGGTATTGTTGATAAAGTTTTCTATAAGAGATAATAGGTGTTCTTATGTCAAGAGATAACGATAAAGAAAGAAATGTCAGATGCTCCTTCTGCGGAAAAACACAGGAGCAGGTTGACAAGCTTATTGCCGGACCGGGCGTGTATATCTGTGATGAGTGTATTGAACTCTGTATGGGAATTATCGACGAAAACGGTAATATGCCTCGTCATAATCCCGGTAAAAAGGTTAAGCTTGAAGAAAAAGTTCTTCCTAAACCACAGGAAATCAAAGCAAGACTTGATGAATATGTTGTGGGTCAGGATGAGGCTAAAAAGGCATTGAGCGTTGCAGTTTATAATCACTATAAACGAATTTATAACTGTGATGACAGCGGTGTTGAAATTCAGAAGAGTAATGTTGTACTCTTAGGACCTACAGGTGTCGGTAAGACTGTTCTTGCACAGACTCTTGCTAAAATCATTGATGTACCTTTTGCTATTGCCGATGCAACAACTCTTACAGAAGCAGGTTATGTTGGTGAAGATGTCGAAAACATTCTTTTAAGACTTATTCAGGCTGCTGATTTTGATGTTGAAAAAGCTGAATGCGGTATTATCTATGTTGATGAAATCGATAAGATTGCAAGAAAGAGTGAAAACCCGTCAATTACCCGTGATGTAAGCGGTGAAGGTGTTCAGCAGGCACTTCTTAAGATTCTTGAAGGAACTGTTTCCAATGTTCCGCCACAGGGTGGAAGAAAGCATCCGCAACAGGAATTTATTCAGATTGACACATCAAATATTCTCTTTATCTGTGGCGGTGCATTTGACGGAATTGAAAAGATTGTTGAAAAACGTGCAGGTAATAACGGACTTGGCTTTGGTGCGGAAATCAAGAATAAAGCACAGTTTCAGGAAGAAGATGTCTATTCAAAGGTAATAGCACAGGACCTTGTAAAATTCGGTCTTATTCCTGAATTGGTTGGTCGTGTTCCTGTTATAACAGCCTTACAACAGCTTTCAAAGGACGATTTAATAAGAATTCTTTCTGAACCTAAAAATGCCCTTTTGAAACAGTTTAAGGCATTATTCAATATGGATAATGTTGAACTTGAATTTACCGATGATGCTTTGACAGCCATTGCAGAAATGACTCTTGAAAAGAAGACCGGTGCTCGCGGACTTCGCGGTATTATGGAAGGTGTTCTTATGAACATTATGTATGAAACTCCTTCTGACCATACAATATCAAAGATTATCATTACAAAGGATTGTGTTGACGGTAACGGTGAGCCTGAAATTATTCGTGATGACTCAAGAAAGCCTAACACTTTGACTTCAAAGAAAATCAACAAGTTTAATTCTAAAAAAGCAATATAATCTGATATAATAAGCCACGGTTAACCGTGGCTTGTGATTTGTGGTGTGATATATGAAAACTAAAATTAAAGCTACATTTTTACTGTTCCTTACTGCAATTATCTGGGGCTTTGCCTTTGTTGCACAAAGAGTCGGAGCAGAATTTGTAGGTGCATTTACGTTTAACGGTGTAAGATTTATGTTAGGTGCTGCTTCACTTATTCCTGTTATACTGTTATTTGAACGGGAAAAAATCAATAAAGCTGTTATCAAAAACAACTTGTTACCGGGTATTTTGGCAGGTGTTGTACTTTTTATAGCATCTACATTACAGCAATATGGTGTTGAAATAACTCAAAGTGCAGGAAAAGCAGGTTTTCTTACAGGCTTATATACCGTACTTGTACCGTTAATCAGATTTGTTATGGGCAAAAAAACAGGAATACTCACTTTTGTAGGTGCAATTTTTGCTGTAACAGGATTATTTTTCCTTTGTATGACAGGTGATGAAATTAGCTTTGGGTATGGTGATGTTATACTTATTATCGGTGCATTCTTCTGGGCAGGCCATATTCTTGTTGTTGATAAATTTGTCAGCACAACAAGTCCTCTTAAATTTAGTTTTGTTCAGTTTGTAATATGTGGATTATTGAGTTTGCTATGTGCATTGTTGTTCGAAGAAATTCAGTTTTCTGCAATTAAAAGTGCGGGAATTCCCATTCTTTATGGTGGCATTATGTCTGTCGGTGTTGCTTATACCTGTCAGATACTGGGACAAAGAGAGTCTGACCCTACATTTGCTTCCATTGTTTTTTCAACAGAATCAGTTTTCAGCGCAATTGGTGGTGCTTTATTACTTAATGAAATAATGAGCGGAAGAGGTTATCTCGGTTGTGTTTTAATCTTTATCGGAATTGTTTTATCACAGCTTAACAGTGATAAAATTATTAAAATGCTTAAAAGACAAAAATGACACTTTTATTACATTTCATTGTAAAACATTGACTTTTTACTTACTATTAAGTAAAATGAGTGTAGATTTTTAGTGTTTTGGAGGCTATTTATGAATATTATCCAAAAAGCACAACGAACAATTATTTTTCTGCTGAAATCATTGATGTATGCTTTGCTTATCGGAACATTTTTTGTGATTTTCGGCACAGAATATTCATGGATTATGCATTTATCAAGAACAACAGGTGTTACCTTTGTTACATTCTGTGTCCTTGAATTGTCGCTTGTTTCAATTTACGGTGGTTATGCAATCGGCAGGTTAAAAAGTAAGCCGATTATTACTTCATTGTCTCTTGCAACATTCGCAACTGACTTGGTTTCTCATCTTCAGTTGTGTATTATGAATGTTAATGAAAACAACAATGACCATTTCGTTTATGAATCACCGCATTTACTTGTTCTTGTAATTGCAATTCAGTTTGCATTGATTGTTCTTTTCACATATTTGGGACAGGCTGTATATTTCGGCATCAATAAGCCTGAAAAATGCTGTGTTATAACTAATTCAACACAAGCTCTTAATACCATAATGCCAAAAATCAAGCGATACAGAAAACAGTATAATGTTACTGATATGCTGCATTTTACATCACCTAATGTATATGACATTATGACTGAATGTGATACTGTTTTTATTTATGAAGTGCCTACAAAACAGAAAGTATTGTTTACTGAATTCTGTTATGCAAATAATAAAAATGTTTACACAAGCTTTGAAATGTCAGATGTTATGCTTATGGGCGGAAAGCCTATTTTCCTTGATGATAAGCCGATGGTGTCTGCCGTTATCCGTGATTTAAGCTTTGAACAGCGTTTCTTTAAACGCGCTATGGATATTGCTATTTCCCTTGTGGGTATAATCCTTACAGGACCTATTATGATTGCAACAGCAATTCTTATTAAAGCCGAAGATGGCGGAAGCATTTTCTTCCGTCAGAAACGAGCAACAAAGGGTGGAAAACTTTTTGATGTTTATAAATTCAGAACAATGACTGAAACAGATAGTGTCAACGAATCAGCACAGACAAATGATAAACGAATTACAAAGGTCGGAAAGTACTTAAGAATGTTCCGTATTGATGAGTTGCCACAGTTTTTCAATATCCTCAAAGGTGATATGAGTGTTGTGGGTCCTCGTCCTGAAATGGTGGAAAATGTAAGCAAATATACAGCCGAGCTTCCTGAATTTTCATATAGATTGAAGGTTAAAGGCGGACTTACAGGATACGCACAGATAGTCGGAAAGTATAATACTTCACCAAAGGATAAACTTGTTCTTGACCTTATGTATATTGAAAAATACAGCTTGTGGCTTGACTTGAAGTTAATTATGCAGACAATTACAGTTTTGTTTAAAGCGAGTGACAGTACAAAAGGCTTTGGCAAAACAGAAAATGAATACGAATTTACAGAATAAAAGATTTAAAAAAGAGTTTCTTATTATGAAACTCTTTTTTAATATTGTTAATATGCTTTTTTTATGATATACTATCTAAAAACTTTATTAAAATGGTGTAATAATGGATAATAAAAATCTTTTTTCATATGAAAATAAAACGAAAAATAAGCTGAAGCCGTTTATTATTGCCTTCGGCATATTTATTGTAGTTCTTGCGGTTTTTTCTACAATACTTTTTATGTATTCCCTTGATTTTGATATTAACAATCTTGTGGAATCAACGACGGAAGCTGTTGAAACAACAACTGAAGAACCAAGTCAGATTTATTCTGTTGAAAATCTGTCAGGTAATTCAAACGTGATGTTTCTTATAACCGACGAGCAGGGGAAGGTTCAATCTGTTTTCTGTACTCTTGTTGATTTTGATAAAAAATCATTTATGGTGAAACAGGTTGACGGTGATGCACAGTACCTTTTCGGTAAAAACTATATGAGTATCAACAGTATTTATTCTGAAAAAAGTTTTAACGGCCTCAATAAGTATTTCAATGATAACTGGGGATTTTCAACTGATAAATATGCTGTATTTACAATGTCATCACTTCGAAAGTTCCTGTCATCATTTGACGGAATTTCCATAACTGTTACTGAAAACGTGGATTATAAATCTCCTTCCTTCAATCTTGAGCTCCAAAAGGGTTATCAGTCACTTTCAGGCGAAAAAGCCTTGAATTATCTTATGGTTTGTAAGGACGAAAATAAAGAACGAGTTGTTTGCGAAATTATTTCATCAGTTTTAAAGCCTGAATATGCCGATAACGGTAATCGTCTATTCAAAAGCTTTGCTAACAATTCAAAAACAGATATTTCAATTATAGATTTTTCCGATTCATTGGATACACTCAAAACTTATTGTTATGCTGATGATAAATTTGCACCTGTACCTTTTTATGTGGAGGAAGTAAATGAAGAGAATTCGTGATATATTGTTTACGGTAGTTCTTTCATTAGTATTGTTTTTTCTTTCTTATAATGCAGTTAATAATTATTATGACGAAAAAGAAAGAAAAACTATTGAGGACTCAAAGCCCACAGTACAGGAAATAACTGAATTTCAGACTTTGTTGGACGAAAATACCTACTATTATTACAACCAATTAGATGATATTGATAAGGAAGTTTATGTTACTTTGTATTCAGCACTTATGAGTTTTGATGATTCAGTTATTCTTCCGACTGATGAAAATACACTAATGGAATTATATACTGCAGTTTTGTATGATAATCCCCATATTTTCTGGGTTGAACACGACTATTCGTATGTAATAAATGAGTTTTCAATTAGATTTACACCGAACTATCGCTATGAAGAAGCTGAGGTACAGACAATCAGTAATCAGATAGAAGACAAAATCAATGAAATTACAGATGTTGCTGATGATTTTTCATCTGATTATGAAAAGGAATTGTACATTCACGATTACGTGTGCAACAATACCGTGTATGATGAAAATGTTGACGGTGACTCCGTTTATGATGTGCTTATAAATGGAAAAGCTGTTTGTGAGGGCTATTCAAAAGCAGTTCAGATTCTTCTTGATGCACTTGATATTGATAACTATCTTGTTGTCGGTGAAAGCGTTTTTGAAGGCGAATTAGGACCGCATATGTGGAATGTTGTAACCGTTGACGGACTGAACTATCACCTTGATTCCACATGGAATGATAGTGATGAGGATAATGGTATCCACTATTTTTACTTTAATGTTACGGATGAAGTGATTTCAGAGGACCATTTCAGTCTTTCACCTGCTGATAACAACTGCATTTCTGAAATTGCTAATTATCATACCTACAATAATCTTGTTTTTGATAGTTTTAACGGTTTTGATGAGCATATAAACAGAAGTGCCGATACACTTAAAAATGGTGAAAATGAAGTTGTCTTTGTATTCAGGAATACTGATGGTTACAAAAAAGCACATTCATATATTGAAAAGGATAATGGCTTTTTCCGTTATGTTACGGAAAGTGTCAGACGAAGCGGAAGAAGAATTGACACATCAGAAATAAGCTATATTACAATTGATGAACATAATTACCTTTGTGTAATCTTTAAAGAAGGTTGATAAAATGGACAAACAAAGAATAGAAAATGCTTTTCGTGAAATTTTACTTGCGATAGGTGAAGACCCTGACAGAGAAGGTCTCCAGGAAACGCCTAAAAGAGTTGCAAATATGTATGAAGAAATCTTTTCAGGACTTTCAGAAAACCCTGAAAAACACCTTAAAATGTTTCGTGAAGGACAAAGTGATGAAATAGTTATTGTTCGTGATATTCCTATGTATTCAATGTGCGAGCATCACTTTTTGCCTTTTGTCGGTAAAGCACATATTGCATATATACCAAATGATGACGGACTCGTAATCGGTCTTTCAAAGCTTGCAAGAATAGTTAATACTTATGCTCGTCGTCCTCAGCTTCAGGAACGACTTACTGCACAGATTGCCGATTTTATTCAGAAAGAAATGAATCCTAAAGGTGTTGCAGTTGTTGTTGAAGCAGAGCACCTTTGTATGACAATGCGTGGAATCAAAGCGGCAGGCTCACAGACACAGACGTCTGCAATAAGAGGAACAATGCGAAAGGATGCAAGAACAAGAGCCGAGGTTATGACTCTTTTGGGAATAAGATGATTTTTTCAGGTAAGAAATTCAGTTTGGAATTGGGTAAAAAAACATATGTGATGGGTATTCTCAATGTTACCGATGATTCTTTTTTTGACGGTGGAAAATATAATTCACCAGAAAAGGCTTTGGAACACGCTAAAAGAATGCTAAAAGAAGGTGCTGATATTATTGATATCGGTGCTCACTCAACACGCCCGAATCACAGGAGTTTAACTGCTGATGAAGAACTTGAGATTATTAAGAAATATCTTCCTTTGATTTATAACGAAACCGAAGCTGTTATTTCAGTTGATACATTTTATCCTTCAGTAGCAAGGTATGCACTCCAGAACGGTGCATCAATCATAAATGATGTAAGTGGCAATTTTAATGAAAAAATGGCACAGCTTGTCAAGGAGTACAATTGCGGTTGGATTGTTACCCATACAGGCGGTGGCGACTCATCCACAATTCCTGAATATAAGAATGATATAATAACTGAAGTCAGCGATTATTTTACTGATATACTGAACAAATGCAGTTGTTTCGGAATCAATAAAAATCAATTATGTCTTGATGTCGGTATTGGTTTCGGAAAAACATATGAACACAATCTTGAACTTATAAAAAAGCTTAAAGAAGTCAAGGTCAACGATGTTGCTATGCTTATGGCACTTTCATCAAAACGCGTTGTTAAGATGTCAACTGAAGCGGAAAATGATGACCTTGTGTATGGCACAATAGCAGGAAATGTTATTGCAATTTTAGGTGGAGCAGATATTATTCGTGTTCATAATGTTAAAGAAAATGTTCTGTCGTGTAAAATGGCAGATAAGGTTTTAAGAGGTTAATATGGATAAAATTATTGTAAAAGATTTGAAATTATTCTGTTATCACGGTGTTAATCCTGAAGAAAAGGAAAACGGACAGAATTTTGTTTTTGACATTGAAGCAGGTGTTGACTTGAAAACACCTTGTATGACAGATAATGTTGACGATACAGTCAGTTATGCAAAGATTATCAAAACAGTTCGCAGAGTTGCACAAAGCGAAAAGAACGATTTGCTTGAACGTGTTGCCCAAAGGGTAGCAGATGAATTGTTTTCCGAATTTGACAAAATCAATTCATTGGTTATTACATTAAAAAAGCCTGAAGCACCGATAAAAGCCGACTTTCAGTATGTTGCTGTAATAATTGAGAGGTCAAGGGAATGAAAGCGTATTTAGGAATAGGCACAAATATCGGCGACAGAATGAAAAATCTTCAGGATTCAATTGATTCCTTGAATCTTCTGCCCTTGACACAGGTCACTGATGTATCGGATGTTTATGAAACTGACCCTGTCGGTTATGAAAATCAGGACAACTTTCTTAACATCGTTGTTGAGGTGGAAACAGAACTTAATCCACATAATCTTTTAGGTGCGGCTTTAGGTGTGGAGGCAGGTCTTGGCAGAGTAAGAACTATTAAAAACGGTCCTCGTATTATCGATATCGACCTTTTGCTCTATGAAAAAGAAATAACAGAGTCTGAAACATTGATTCTGCCTCATCCTCGGATGATGGAAAGAAATTTTGTTTTAAAGCCTTTGCTTGACCTTGATTTTAATAATACGGTCATAAATAGGGAACAGGTTATTGAAAAGGTCAGTGATGACGGTGTAAGACCGTTTTGTTCAAGGGATGAACTTCGTATAAAATAATGAGTGTTGGGTGTATTATGAATTTTGTGATAATGGATTTAGAGTGGAACAACTCTTTCAATAAATTAACAAAAAAATTTATGAACGAAATCATTGAAGTCGGTGCAGTTAAGCTTGATAGTGAGCTAAAATTTGTAGATGAGTTTTCAGAGCTTATCCGACCTGTTGTTTCAAAAAAACTTCGTTCAAAAATTAAAAATCTTACAAACATTTCCAATGAAGAGGTTCGTACAGGAAGACCTTTTGCCGATGTTATAAATGACTTTGCAGAATGGGTAGGGGACGATGCTGTTGTAATGTCCTGGGGGGACACTGACTTGCGTACGCTTCTTTCAAACTGCAAATGGTTTTTTAAGGAAGAAAAAGTCAGCTTTATAAAAAAATATGCCGACCTGCAAAAGTATTGTCAATGCTTTATCAATATGGAAAATGTTCAACAGGCAGGACTTTCTTATGCTGCAGGATGTTTAGGCATTGACCCTGAAAAATATCCTCATCACAGAGCACTTGACGACAGTATTCTCAGTGCAGAATGCTTTAAAAAGGTTTATGACGAAGAAAAGTTCAGCGATTTTATAAAAAATTGTGACGGAGATTTTTACGGTAGATTAAATTTCAAACCATATGTCATTAAGAATAAAAGTGACCCGTTAATTGACCAGAATCAGTTTAATTGCTTCTGCGAAATCTGTGGTGGAAAGGTTGAAACAATTAAAAAGTGGAAATTTATGAATCAGTCTTTTCGTGGAATTTTCTATTGCGCAAATTGTGACCGTGAATTTAAAGTAAGCCTTCGTTTTAAAAAGTATTATGACTACATAGATATAAAACGAAGCTGTTCCGAGGTAGTTCATTCCAAGGAAGAACCCAAAATAATAGAAGAACAAGCATAAAAAATCCCTTGTAGTGAGTTTTCACTACAAGGGATTTAAAGTTTGTTATTTTGAATAAAGTAACCGCGTAGTGGCACTCGGCTCCCCTGAAAGGGCGCGGGCATCCGGAGGATGCCGAATTAGCGCTGTCTGAGTCGGTTGGCGAGTAATGGAGCTGGCAAATACATAGCATTTGACTGAGGGGTTTGTTCATTTTATTGCTTACTGATAGAGAACTTTATAACCCCTCTGTCAACTTTGTTGACATCTCCCCTTCCAGGGGAGACAAGAAATTAAATCATCCCAATAAACTCCAATTTATGAGGTCATTCTGAGCGTACGCGAGGAATCTCACATCCTCAACTATGAGACCCTTCACTGCGTTCACGGTGACCGATACTTTTCGGTGGGAGCAAGCTACGCCATATCGTGTTCAATTAAACCACAACGGGTCGCTGAGGTCAGCGACCACTATATTGATAACTACATTGGTTATCTTTTTACAATATTATAAAAATCCCTGTAACCGTTTGGTTACAGGGATTTTGCTGTATAAATTTGTTATTATAAATTATTTAATAACTCTGATACGGATAATACCGTTAATCTTCTTCAATGCTTCAATAGCTTCAGGTGATGCTTTTGTGTCAGAATCAATTACTGTGTAAGCGTATTCACCCTTTGATTTGTTAACCATATTATCGATGTTAACTTCTTCATTAGCAAATGCAGATGTGATTTTGCTAACAATACCTGAAATATTCTTGTGCATAATTGTGATTCTGTGCTTGTCACATTTACCGATTGAAACAGCAGGGTAGTTAACAGAATTGATGATTGAACCGTTTTCAAGGTAATCAGCAACCTGTTCAACAGCCATAACTGCACAGTTGTCTTCTGATTCAGGAGTTGATGCACCAAGGTGAGGAATTGCAATAACACCTGTTGCACCGATTACTGCATCGTTAGGAAAGTCAGTAACATATGCTGCAACCTTACCATTTTCAAGAGCAGAAAGGATGCTTTCTGTATCAACAAGCTCACCACGTGCAAAATTGAGAATTCTTACTTCATCCTTCATTGTAGCAATTGTATCAGCATTGATAAGACCTCTTGTTGAATCGTTGAGAGGTAAATGAAGTGTAATGTAATCACTTTCTGCATAAATTGTGTTAAGGTTATCAGTAAGCTTAACATGGTGATTAAGTGTAATACTCTGTGTAACTGAAAGGTATGGGTCGTAACCGATAACGCTCATACCGAGTGCTGCAGCAGCATTAGCAACAAGAATACCGATAGCACCAAGACCGATAACACCAAGAGTCTTACCCTTGATTTCAGGACCGGCAAAAGCACTCTTGCCTTTTTCAACATCCTTTGGAACTGTGTCACCATTACCCTTTAATGTTTTTGCCCATTCAATTGCAGGAATAACCTTTCTTGATGAAAGGAAAAGACCTGTAAGAACAAGCTCCTTAACAGCATTTGCGTTAGCACCGGGTGTGTTGAAAACAACAATACCTGCTTCACTACATTTGTCAATAGGAATATTGTTAACACCTGCACCTGCACGTGCAATAGCAAGTGTATTTGCCTCAAATTCCATATCGTGCATTGATGCTGAACGAACAAGAATAGCATCAGGATTCTTAGCATCAGTAGCACATGTGTATTCATCACTGAAACGGCAAAGACCTGTTTCAGAAATTTTATTTAAAGTTAAAATGTTATACATACTATATTCTCCTTATGAATTTGCTTTTTCAAATTCAGCCATAAATTCAACAAGCTTTTCTACACCTTCAACAGGCATTGCGTTGTAGATAGATGCTCTCATACCACCAACTGAACGGTGACCCTTAAGGTTAACAAAACCTGCTTCAGTTGCTTCCTTAATGAACTTTGCATTAAGTTCTTCACTGTCTGTAACGAAAGGAACATTCATAAGTGAACGGTCTTCAGGAACAACAGTACCCTTGAACATCTTGCTGTTATCAAGGAAATCATAAAGAATCTTAGCCTTCTTTACATTTCTTTCCTTAATAGCTTCAAGTCCGCCCATTTCCTTGAGCCATTCAAGAACAAGCTTACAAATATAAATTGTATAGCAAGGTGGTGTATTGTAAAGTGAATCGTTATCAGCCATAATCTGATAGTTGAGCATTGTCGGTGTAATGTCTCTTGCATTACCGAGCATATCCTCACGGATAATACAGATTGTAAGACCTGCAGGAGCAACATTCTTCTGTGCACCGCCATATACCATTGCAAATTTTGAAATATCAAGTGGCTCTGAAAGGAAGCATGATGAAACGTCAGCAATAAGCGGAACATCACCTGTGTCAGGAAGCTCGTGATAAACTGTACCGTAAATTGTGTTGTTCATACAGATGTAGAAGTAGTCAGCATCCTTTGTAAACTCATTCTTATCAAGCTTCGGAATGTATGAGAATGTCTTGTCAGCTGATGAAGCAACTGCTTTACATTCACCGTATTTCTGTGCCTCCTGATAAGCCTTTTTAGCCCACTGACCTGTGATTACAAAGTCAGCCTTACCGTTTTTGTTCATAAAGTTAAGAGGAATTGCTGCAAACTGTGTTGAAGCACCGCCCTGTAAGAAAAGAACCTTATAATTTTCAGGAATATTATAAAGTTCGCGAAGAAGCTGTTCAGCGCCTTTGATGATTGAGTCATAAACCTTTGAACGGTGACTCATTTCCATAACTGACTGACCGCTGCCTTCATAATCAAGCATTTCTGCAGCAGCTTTTTTCAAAACTTCTTCAGGAAGCATTGAAGGACCTGCTGAAAAATTATAAACTCTTGCCATAATAATTACCTCCAAAAAGTAAAAATTGTAATTTATTTTGTTAAAAATCAAAACATTGTTCAAATTATAGCAAATATAATATTAAAAAGTCAATAGATTGACATAAAAATAACAATCTTTTTTATAATTTTCTTTACAAAAGCAAAAAACTTGTTAATATTTTTAACAAACTTAAGTCAAATTCTAAAATATCAAAATTTTTTACAGTATTTCTTGCAGTAATTTGTATTTTATTATATAATATAAGTTCATAATAGGAGTGATATGTACAAAAATGGAAAATACAAATAATTTATTCAATGAATTCAAAGGAAAATCATTTTCAATGCCTATGGTTGCATTGCGCGGACTTGTTGTTTTTCCTGAAATGACATTACATTTTGATGTGGGAAGACCAAAGTCAATAAAGGCAATCAGAAGTGCTATGGAAAAGAAAACAAATATTTTCCTTTCAACACAAATTGACCTTGAATGCGATGACCCGAGAAGTGACGATATTTACCGTTCAGGTGTTGTCTGTGAAATAAAGCAGGTTATGAAATTACCGGGAACAGATACATTGCGTGTCGTGGTTTATGGTCTTTATCGTGCTGAACTTTTAAATATAAATACATATAATCCGTATTTATCTGCTGTTGTTCGTCGTATTGAAACAGAAAATGTAAATCCTGTTGATGCAAAATACGAGGAAGCACTTGTTCGCAGTCTTATCGGTATTTTTGAGGACTATTCGTATTATGTTCCTAAATTACCGTCTGACATTGTTATCGGTGTTTCTGTTCGCAAAGAAGCAGGTGAGATAACAGACTTCATTCTTTCAAATATTCCTTTGGACTTTGCTGTTAAACAGAGTCTTCTTGAAGAACTTAATCCTTTGAAAAGAGCAGAGTCACTTTGTCTTGTTTTAAAAAGAGAAATTGAACTTTTAGCCATTGAGGAAGAAATCAATGATAAGGTTCAGGAACAGATGGAAGAAAATCAGCGCGAATATTATCTCCGTGAACAGATTAAAGCAATTTCCGAAGAGCTTAATGACGGTGACGGAGCAATTTCCGAAGCAGAGGAATATAAAGAGCAAATCCGTGCAATCGGTTTTAATGAAGACACCGAAAGAAAGCTTATTCGTGAATGTGACAGACTTATGAAAATGCAGTCTTCAAGTCCTGAATCAGCTGTAATAAGAAATTATCTTGATAAAATAATTTCTCTTCCTTGGGGATATTGTACGGAAGAAAATCTTGATATAGAACACGCAGAAGAAATTCTTAATAATGACCATTACGGTCTCTCGGATGTAAAAGAGCGAATTATTGAGTTCCTTGCTGTCAGAAAAATCAATCCTGATGTTAAAGGACAGATTATCTGTCTTGCAGGACCTCCCGGTGTTGGTAAAACATCAATAGCTCGTTCACTTGCAAATGCAATCGGCAGAAGCTATGCAAGAATTTCCCTTGGTGGTGTCCGTGATGAGGCTGATATAAGAGGTCACAGAAAAACATATATCGGTTCAATGCCCGGTAGAATTATTGAGGCTATCGAAAATGCAAAAAGCTCAAATCCTCTTATTCTTCTTGACGAGGTTGATAAGTTAGGTTCTGACCATCGTGGTGACCCGTCATCAGCACTTTTGGAAGTTCTTGATGCTGAACAAAATAATTCATTTGTTGACCATTATCTTGAAATTCCATACGATTTAAGTAAGGTTTTGTTTATCACAACTGCAAATGATAAAAGCAGAATACCTGCGCCGTTACTTGACAGAATGGAAATTATTGATATTCCCGGTTATACATACGAGGAAAAATTCAATATTGTAAAGAAACATCTTGTTCCAAAACAGATAACGGCAAACGGTCTTAAAAAGTCTTATGTTAAGTTTACTGATAAAGCATTGAAAGCAATTATCAGTGGCTATACAAAAGAAGCAGGTGTTCGTGTTCTTGAAAGAACAATTGCAATGGTGCTTCGAAAGATTGCTGTGGAATATGCAAAAGGCTTTGAAGGTAAAATAACAGTGAAGGATACAGATTTAGAAGGCTATCTTGGTGCTGTTAAATTCAAACCTGATGAAAGCTCAAAAAATGACCAGATTGGTGTTGTAAACGGTCTTGCATATACATCAGTCGGTGGCACAATGCTTACAGTTGAGGTTGCTGTTATGGACGGTAAGGGCAACATTGAGCTTACTGGTTCATTAGGTGATGTTATTAAGGAATCTGCAAAAGCAGCAATAAGCTATATCAGAACAAACGCTGATAAATACAGAATTGATAAAGACTTTTATCAGAACAAGGACATTCATATCCATTTCCCTGAGGGTGCTGTTCCGAAGGATGGCCCATCAGCAGGTGTTACGATTTTTACAGCTCTCGTTTCTGCACTTTCAGGCTGTAAGGTTAAGTCAAGTGTCGCTATGACAGGTGAAATTACTGTTACAGGTCGTGTTCTTCCGATTGGCGGACTTCGTGAAAAAACAATGGCAGCATATGTTGAGGGTATTAAAACAGTTGTTGTTCCTGAAGCAAACAGAAGTGACCTTCAGAAGATAGATGAAAAGGTTAAAGAGAAAATCAATTTTGTTTTTGCAAGAACAGGGGACGATGTCCTTAAAGTAGCATTAGTATAAAAGAGGTAATTATGAGATACGATAAAGCAGAATTTAAAGCCGCATACGGCACATTCGGTCAGTTACCTGATAGTGACTTACCTGAAATTGCTTTTGCAGGTCGTTCAAATGTGGGTAAAAGTTCATTACTCAATAAACTTTTTCAAAGAAAAAACCTTGCAAGAGTAAGCTCAGTACCGGGTAAAACAATCACAATAAACTTTTATCAGGTTGATGAATATAATTTTGTTGACTTACCGGGTTATGGCTATGCCAAGGTTGCAAAAACCGAAAAAGACCGTTGGGCAGAAATGATGGAAGGATACTTTAATTCCGACCGTAATATCAAGCTTGTTGTTCAGCTTGTTGATATGCGTCATCCACCGACAAAGGATGACCTGATGATGATGGAGTTTCTACAGGCAACGGGTTATGAGTTTATTGTTGTTATGACAAAGGCTGATAAGCTTAAGAAGAAAAAGGATTATAACGAACGACTTGAAAGCTCAAAAAAGGAAATGAGCTTTGTGCCTGAAGAACGAATTATTCCGTTCTCATCTGAAAACGGACAAGGTCTTGACATAGTAAAAAAATATATTGAAGAATATTTAGGAGAATAAAAATGAGCAAAGTACCATTTACAACAAAAGATAAACTTGAAGAAATTGCAAAAGTGCATCCGACACCTTTTCATCTTTACGATGAAGCAGGAATCCGCAAGAATGCAGAAAACCTTAAAAAAGCATTTGCGTGGAATAAAGGCTTTAAAGAATATTTCGCAGTAAAGGCAACTCCAAACCCATTCCTTATTAACATTTTAAGAGAATACGGTTGTGGTTGTGACTGTTCATCAAAAACTGAGCTTATGCTTTCAAAGGCAATCGGTGCAGTAGGTGATGACATTATGTTCTCATCAAACGATACACCACCTGAAGAATTTAAGTATGCAGATGATTTAGGTGCAATTATCAACCTTGATGATATTACTCATATCGACATTCTTGAAAAGACATTGGGTTATCTTCCGAAGAAGCTTTCATGTCGATACAATCCGGGTGGATACTTCTCAATTGCTAATAACATTATGGACAACCCTGGCGACGCAAAATATGGTATGACAACTGAACAGCTTTTTGAAGCATTCAAAATTATGAAGTCAAAGGGCGTTGAGGAGTTTGGTATTCACGCATTCCTTGCAAGTAACACAGTTACAAACGAATATTATCCGACACTTGCTAAAACTCTCTTTGAAGTTGCAGTAAAGCTTAAAGAAGAAACAGGTGCTCATATCAAATTCATTAACCTTTCAGGTGGTATCGGTATCCCTTATCGTCCTGACCAGGAAGGAAATGACATCTTCGAAATCGGTGCAGGTGTTGAAAAGGTATATAACGAAGTTCTTGTTCCTGCAGGAATGGATGATGTTGCAATTTATACTGAGCTTGGCAGATTTATGTTAGCTCCATACGGTGCACTTGTAACTCGAGCTATTAACGAAAAGCATACACATAAGGAATATATCGGTGTTGATGCTTGTGCAGTTAACCTTATGCGTCCTGCAATTTACGGTGCATATCATCATATTACAGTTATGGGTAAGGAAAATGAGCCTTGCGACTATAAATATGATGTAACAGGTTCACTTTGCGAAAATAATGATAAATTTGCTATCGACAGAATGTTGCCAAAAATTGATATGGGCGACTTGCTCTTTATCCACGATACAGGTGCTCATGGATTTGCTATGGGTTATAACTATAATGGTAAACTTAAATCAGCAGAAATTCTCCTTAAAGAAGACGGAAGCTTCCAGATGATTCGTCGTGCAGAAACTCCTGCTGACTATTTCGCAACATTCGATTGCTTTGATTTTTACAAAAAAGTTACTGAATAATAGAGGTTAAATTATGTCCTTTGTTCATTTGCATGTGCATACTGAATACAGCTTGCTTGACGGAGCTTGTCGTTTAGACAGGCTTTGTTCCGTTGCAAAAGAACGAGGACAAACTGCTCTTGCAATTACTGACCACGGTAATCTATTCGGTGCAGTTGATTTTTACCGAGCAGCAAAAAAACACGGAATGAAGCCCATTATCGGTTGCGAGGTTTATGTTGCTTCCCGTTCACGATTTGATAAGGTGCATGGTATTGACTCAAATCGTCACCACCTTGTACTGCTTTGCAAAAATGAAATAGGATATCAGAATCTTATAAAGCTTGTTTCATCAGCGTGGGTTGACGGATTCTATACAAAGCCACGAATTGACCGTGAACTTTTAGAGAAACATCACGAGGGACTTATTGCTCTTTCTGCTTGCCTTGCAGGTGAAATTCCTAAATTGATTGTCAATAATGAATATTTAAAGGCAAAAGAAACTGCATTGTGGTATCAGAATCTTTTCGGTGAAGGCAATTATTACCTTGAAATGCAAAATCACGGTATTCCTGAACAAATCGCAGTAAATGAGGGTATTATCCGACTTTCAAATGAAACAGGAATTCCTCTTGTTGCAACAAATGATGTTCACTATGTCAACAGGGAAGACTCACATATTCAAAAAATTCTTATTTGTATCGCAACTAACCATACGGTTGACGAAGAAAATTCCCTTGAATTTACAAGTGATAATTTCTATCTTAAATCCGAAGATGAAATGAGAGCCTTATTTCCAAAGACACAAGAAGCAATTGACAATACACAAAAAATTGCCGATATGTGTAATTTTGATTTCGAATTCGGTAATACAAAATTGCCTAATTTCACAGTGCCTGACGGATATTCTCATTACGATTATTTCAGAGAAAAATGTTATGCAGGCTTAAAGCAAAGATACGGTGATAATCCTGATAATTTATATATTGAAAGACTTGAATACGAACTTTCAGTTATAAGTAATATGGGCTATGTTGACTACTTTTTAATCGTAGCCGACTTCATTCAGTATGCTCGCGACCACGGTATTCCCGTTGGTCCCGGTCGTGGCTCAGGTGCCGGCAGTATCTGTGCATACTGTATGGGTATTACAAATATTGACCCTATTAAATATAACCTTATTTTTGAACGATTTTTAAACCCTGACAGAGTCAGTATGCCTGATATTGATGTTGACTTTTGCTACGAAAGACGACAAGAGGTTATTGACTATGTTATCGACAAATATGGCTCCGACCATGTGGCACAGATTATAACATTTGGTACAATGGCAGCTCGTGCAGCTATCCGTGATGTTGGCAGAGCAATGGGAATGCCATATGCAACTGTCGATAATGTTGCGAAAAAAATTCCACGAACACTTGGTATAACAATTGAAAAAGCACTCGCTGAAAGTGAAGAACTTAAAGCGTTATATAATGGTGATGAGCAAATCAAAGAGCTTATTGACACAGCAAAAAGTGTTGAGGGTATGCCAAGAAACTCATCAACTCACGCAGCAGGTATTGTTATTACCGACAAGCCTGTAAGTGATTATGTTCCGCTTGCAAAAAATGATGAATCTGTTGTAACACAGTTTACAATGACAACTATCGAAGAGCTTGGACTTCTTAAAATGGATTTCTTGGGTCTACGTACATTAACTGTTATCAATGACTGTGTAAAAATGGTTAAAAAGAATAATCCTCAGTTCGATATTGAAAAAATTCCTTACGATGATAAGAATGTATATTCTCTTTTTACAAGCGGACAGACTGACGGTGTTTTTCAATGCGAATCAAATGGTATGAGAAGCGTATTTACGCGACTTAAACCGACAAATCTTGAAGATATTATCGCTGTTATTTCTCTTTACCGACCTGGACCGATGGATTCAATTGATTCGTATATACAGAACAGACATAATCCTGAATATATCAGATACAAAACACCTATGCTTCGCGATATTCTTGATGTCACATATGGTTGTATGGTCTATCAGGAACAGGTAATGCAAATTTTCCGTTCATTGGCAGGGTATTCTCTTGGCAGAGCTGATATTGTTCGTCGTGCTATGTCAAAAAAAAAGCATAAGGTAATGGAAGAAGAAAGAACATTCTTCTGTGAAGGTTGCCTTAAAAATGGAATTGAAAATAAGATTGCTAATGAAATTTTTGATGATATGTCGTCATTTGCTTCATATGCATTCAATAAATCTCACGCTGCCGCTTATGCTGTGGTGGCATACAGAACAGCATATCTTAAATGCTATTATCCTTGTGAATTTATGGCTTCACTTCTTACAAGTGTGCTTGATAATTCAACTAAAATTGCCGATTATATTGATGCTTGTAAAAAGAGTGGTTTAAGTATTCTTCCTCCGAATGTGAATGTAAGTAATAAAACATTTACGGTAGGTGAGGATAATAAAACTGTAATGTTCGGTCTTCTTGCTATAAAAAATCTTGGTCACGATTTCATCGATACAATCATCAATGAAAGAAGACTTAACGGAAAATTCACATCTTTTTACTCATTCTGTAAACGCGTTCACGGTAAAGGCTTTAACCGTCGTGCTGTTGAAGGTCTTATTAAAAGCGGTGCTCTTGACGGACTGGGCAGTAACCGTCAGGAAATGCTTATAAACCTTCCGTTTGTCATTGACGACCTTGACAGCTCGCGAAGAAGAAACATTGAGGGTCAGATTGGCTTTTTTGACCTTATGAGCAGCGACAGTTCATCAACAGAATTTGTTATGAAAAAAATGGATGAATTTCCATCACATACACTTCTTATGATGGAAAAAGAAACAACAGGACTTTATATTTCTTCTCATCCTATGGAGCAATATAAAGAATTGTCATCAAAAATGAAATGTGATGCAATCGCTGATATTATAAACGCAGATAACGACTATAATTCAAAATATGTTGATTCTTTTTCTGTTAAAATTATGGGCATAATAAGTGGTATAACACGAAAACAGACAAAAGCAGGAGATACAATGGCTTTTGTAACGCTTGAGGATGTCAACGGTTCTGTTGAGATTATTATATTCCCTAAACTTTTTACAAAATATTCGAATATTTTATATAATGGTAATGTGCTTATGGTTGGTGGTCGTCTTTCTGTTAAAGAGGAAGAAAGTCCAAAGATTATTCTTGATTTTGCAGAAACTGCAGAAAATGTCAAGAGTAATCAAAGCAAAAAAACTGGTCTTTTTATAAGAGTTGAAAGTGAAACATCATCAATTTATACAAGATGTAATGAAATCGTTTCAGATGCGGAACAGGGAAATGTACCATTGTATTTTTATTTCGCAAACAGCAAAAAATATTTTCCGTGTAAAAAAATATCTGTTGATGACAATCTTTTGTACAATTTGAAAGAAATTGCCGGTGAGCAAAATGTCATATTACAAATATAATTGACATATTACTTGCAATTTATTGTTTCTTATGTTATTATAAACTCTCAATGTGGAAATATTTAGCAAATACTAATAAAGGGTGATAAAATGAAAACTATAGGTGTTCTTACAAGTGGTGGCGACGCACCGGGCATGAATGCTGCTATTCGTTCAGTTGTTCGTTCAGCATGCGAAAACGGTATGCGAGTAATGGGTATCAGAAGAGGATATAACGGTCTTATGCAGGGTGATATGTACGAAATGAATCTTCGTTCAGTATCAAACATTATCAACCGTGGCGGTACATTCCTCTATTCTGCAAGAAGTCCTGAATTCAAAACAGAAGAAGGTCTTCAGAAAGCACTTAAAGTAGCAAAAGATGTTGGACTTGACGGTATCGTTGTAATCGGTGGTGACGGTTCATTCAGAGGTGCTCGTGACTTGTCTCTTCGCGGACTTCCTTGTGTTGGTATTCCCGGCACAATTGATAACGATATTGCTTGTAGTGACTATACAATCGGTTATGATACATCTCTTAATACTGTTCTTGAAATGGTTGACAGACTTCGTGATACATCTGAATCACACGACCGTTGCACAGTTGTTGAGGTAATGGGCAGACGCGCAGGTTATATTGCACTTAATGCGGGTATTGCTTGTGGTGCAACATCAATCCTTATTCCTGAAGTTGAATATGACTTCCAGCGTGATGTTATCGACAGAATGAAGAGAACTCAGCTTACAGGCAAAAAGCATTTCATCATTATCGTTGCTGAGGGTATCGGTGGCGTTGAAGAAATGGCAAAGAGAATTGAAAACGAAACAGGTGTTGAAACCCGTGCAACAATTCTTGGTCATGTTCAGCGTGGTGGTCATCCAACAGTTCGTGACCGAGTAACAGCATCTCTTATGGGTCATAAGGCTGTTGAACTTCTTAAGGAAGGTATCGGTAACAGAGTTATAGCTATGCAGCATGACGAAATTGTTGACTATGACATTTTCGAAGCACTTAATATGAAAAAGTCACTTGACCTTAATATGTATAAGATTGCTCACGAAATTTCAATCTAAATTATGTCAAATATAGTTCTTATTGGTATGCCCGGTTGCGGTAAAAGTACAGTCGGTGTTATACTGGCTAAAACCCTTGGTATCGGCTTTTTTGATACTGATTTGATTATTCAACAGCGTGAAAAAAGACTGCTACAGGAAATAATTGACAATGACGGAATTGAAAAATTTCTTGATTGTGAAGCCTTGGCAGTCAAATCTATGGACTGTGAAAACTCAGTTGTAGCAACAGGTGGCAGTGTTGTTTTCAGAGAAGATTCAATGAAACATCTTAAAGAAAATGGTAAAATCTTCTTCCTTAATGTTTCACTTCCTGAAATCAAAAACAGACTTGATAATATAAGTACACGCGGTGTTGCTGCTGAAAAATCACAGACCATTGATGACATATTTAATCAGCGTTATCCTTTGTATATAAAATATGCTGATTATGTTCTTGATTTAAACAATTCCAATGTGGAAGAAACTGTTGAAAAAATCTGCAATATACTTAAATAATTAATCGCCTTACGGTAATTTCATTTTTAGTGAAAATTCACCGTAAGGCGTTTTTATTTCCTTTACTAATTTAAAAAAATTAAGGCAAATTATTATTGCGATAAAAAGTCGCACGGAGGTGATAATTTGCATAGTTTTTTAAAATTTTTTTCAGTTATATGTTCAATCTTTTGCTTGTTGATTTATTCAATAATATTTTTAGGTGAAAGAACAATACCTGATAAAATAACAGTAATCGAAAATGAAGATTATAATATACCAAATGTTTTAGGAATTAAATTATATAGCATTGATACAGATGAGGAGGCAGGAGTTGTGCTTGAAACTGTCAAGGCTTCACCAACTCCCACAGAAATCAAGCTTTTAAATATTATTCCTGTAAAAAACACTATAATAACTAACTCAAAAAGACAGTATGTTGTGCCCGGTGGTGAACTGTTTGGAATAAAACTTTATACCGATGGTGTTATTATTGTGGATTTAGAAGAAATTGAAACAGAGTCAGGTTTAGTTTGTCCCGGAAAAACAGCCGATATAAAAATCGGAGATATTGTAAAATCTGTAAATGGTACAGAAGTCACATCATCAGCACATTTTTCAAAAATATTGCAGGAAAGCAAAGGACAAGAAATAGAAATTACAGTATTAAGAAAGAGTAAAACGGTTAAATTGTTATTCAGAACAGTTAAGGAAAAAGATAGTGGTATTTATAAAGCAGGTTTATGGGTAAGAGATAGTACAGCAGGACTTGGAACCGTAACATTTTATAATAAGACAAATAACACCTTTGCAGGATTGGGACATCCCATATATGATGTTGACACAAACGAAATAATGCCTGTAAAAACAGGTGTAATGGCAGATGTAACATTGACAGGACTCACGAAAAGCACCTTCGGTAATGTTGGCGAGTTATGTGGCAGAATGTCAGGACAAAACAACGGAATTTTGTGTCTTAACGACGAAACAGGAATTTACGGATATTCAATAACAGAACGAGCAGATTCACTTCCTGTGGCAGTAAAACAGGAAATCAAAGAGGGAAAGGCTCAAATCAGGTGTACGGTTCAAAATGCAGAACCACAGTATTATGATATTGAAATAACAAAAATTTATTCAAATTCATCATCGGTAAATAAAGATATGATAATTAAAGTAACTGATGAAAAACTTTTAAATATAACTGGTGGTATAGTGCAGGGTATGAGTGGAAGTCCTATAATTCAGGACGGAAAACTCGTAGGAGCAGTAACACATGTTTTTGTCAATAACCCTAAACAAGGCTATGCAATTTTTGCAGAAAGAATGTTAGAAACCTCCAACAATCAGGATACAATCAGCACAGAACAACTGAAAACCGCATCCTGACAAAAAAGGGGTAGAGTTTTTAAGACTCTACCCTGAAATTTTTATTGGAAAGGATTGTATTGCAATTCGTAAAGATGAAAAACGTGACCATTATAATGAAATAATAAGAATTGACTTGTGTGAATTAACAAAAATTGAGTAAATGAAATCACGAAAAAAGCCGTGCTGAAAAGCACGGCTTAATATTTTTTGCTATTTAGAATTAAAGAGCGTTAACGATATCTCTTGTATCTCTTGCAATTGCAAGTTCTTCATTTGTAGGAAGAACATAAACCTTAACCTTTGAATTTTCAGTTGAAAGCTCGCCTTCCTTGCCCTTAACAAGTGTCTTACCGATTTCGTTATCGATTTCAACACCAAGGTATGAAATTTCGTTACAAACCTTATCACGGATATCGTCAGCATTTTCACCAATACCGCCTGTGAATACGATAGCGTCGATACCGTTCATAGCAGCAGCAAATGCACCGATATATTTCTTAATCTGATATGCAAGAATGTTTCTTGCGGTTGCGCACTGTTCATTTCCCTCTGCTGCAGCAGCCTTAAGGTCTCTGTCATCAGAAGAAAGACCGGAAACACCAAGAAGACCTGACTTCTTGTTAAGAAGTGTATCCATTTCTTTAACTGAAAGGTTTTCTTTTTCCATAAGGAAAAGAACAACTGATGGGTCAATAGCACCGCAACGTGTACCCATTTCAAGACCATCAAGTGGAGTAAGTCCCATTGTTGTATCAATAACCTTACCGTTCTTAACAGCTGTGATTGATGAACCGTTACCAAGGTGACAAGTTACAATCTTAAGGTCTTCAATGTTCTTGCCCATAACTTCTGCGCATCTTGCACTTACGAATTTATGAGATGTACCGTGGAAACCATAGCGGCGAATTGAATATTTATTTGCCAATTCACATGGAATAGGGAATGTGTATGCTTCAGCAGGCATTGTGCTGTGGAATGCATTATCAAAAACAGCAACCTGAGGAACATCTTTACCAAAAAGTTCAATACTTGCATTGATACCCATAATGTTTGCTGGGTTGTGAAGCGGTGCAAGGTCATTAAGGCCTTCAATACCTGCGATTACTTCATCATTGATAAGAACACTCTTGTTGAAGAGTGAACCGCCCTGAACAACACGATGACCAACAGCAGTAATTTCGCTGATATCATCAATTACCTTGTATTCACCTTCAGTAAGTGCAGCCTTAACAGCAGCAAATGCTTCAGTATGATTGCTCATAGGAGCATTGTATTCGATTTTCTGACCGTCAGGAGTTTTAAAGCTGATACATGCTTCAGGAGTACCAACTCTTTCGCAAATACCTTTTGCGATTACACTTTCGTCAGCCATATCAATAAGCTGATATTTAAGTGATGAACTACCTGCGTTAATAACAAGAACTTTCATTTTTAACATCTCCGTTTATAAATTTTTCTTGAAGTAATATCAAACCTGTATTATTATATACTTATATTTGTATAATTTCAAGATTTCTTTTGCCAATATTTTCTAAAAAGGAGAAAAATATGTCTGTAATCGGAATAGTTTGCGAGTTCAATCCCTTTCACAATGGTCATAAATACTTAATTGACTCTGTAAAACAACAGGGTGATGTTGTTGTATGTGTAATGAGCGGAAACATTGTCCAAAGGGGAGAACCTGCAATTTTTCCTAAAGATATACGAGTAAAGGCGGCACTTATGAACGGTGCAGACATTGTCCTTGAATTACCTTTTCTATATGCGACAGCATCTGCTGAAACTTTTGCATATAATGCAGTTAAAATTTTGGATTCATTCGGTTGTGATAAAATTACCTTCGGAACAGAGAATACAACAATAGAAAAACTGAACAGAATTGTTGATGTTTTATCGAATGAAAAATTTGATTATGAATTAAGAAAACATCTTGATTTAGGTGTAAGCTACCCGACAGCACGCCAAAATGCCCTTAATTCAATTGTAAATGATTGTGATATATCATTACCGAATAATATCCTTGCAGTTGAGTATCTTAAGGCAATAAAAAAACTTAATTCAAAGATTGTTCCGATTTGTATAAATCGTGTTGGTGCTGATTATAACGACGATTTTGCAATTAACAATTTTGCATCTGCAACTCATATTCGTTCACTTATTTATGAAGGTAAATCCTTTGAAAAATTTGTTCCTGAAAATATTGTTGATTTATATAATGATTTAATTGAAAAAGGAGATTTCACTTCAAAAGAAAAATATAATTTAGCTTCTTTGTCCTTGTTGCGTTCAAAAATTTATGAAAACTCCGAAAATATCGGTAATATGGCTGAAGGCCTTGAAAACAGAATTGACGATGCTGTTCGCAATAGCATTTGTTTAGATGAAATCTACGACAAAGCAAAAACAAAAAGATACACACATTCAAGGATAAGACGAGCAGTTCTTTGTCGTCAGTTTGATGTAAAAAATGATGATTTAACAGCTGAAGTACCATATTGCAGACTTCTTGGTTTTAATAAAAACAGTATTGACATACTTGGATATTTAGCAAATAATTGTAATTTACCATTTGTAGTGAGATACTCGGATATTCTAAAACTTAATAATGATGCAGTTGATAAAATTTTCAATTATGAAGAAAAATCCACAGATTTTTACAATTTAGTTCTTAACAATTCAGGAGTTTGTTCAAAAGAAAAAACTTTTTCTCCTATAAAGCTATAATTTGCAAGAAATCCTGCAAATTATATTGCAATTATAGTTGAATATATTGTATAATAAATAGAAATTTGATTATTTGACATGAGGTATTGTCAGTATGAAATCATTGATTTTTTCAAAGATAGATTTGAATAATAAAAAACTTTCAAAAGGTCACAAAAAACTTGTACAATATATTTCAACCAATTATGATAAGGCTGCATTTATGACAGCATCCAAATTAGGTGAAAAAGTTGGTGTAAGTGAATCAACTGTTGTTCGTTTTGCTACTGAAATGGGATTTAAAGGCTATCCTGAACTTCAGAAAGAACTTCAGCAGATGATTAAGTCAAAGTTGACTGCAGTTCAGCGTATGGAGGTTTCAAGCAACCTTATCGGTGATGAAAACGCAATCAAAAAAGTTCTCAACGGTGATATTGAACTTATAAGAAGTACTCTTGAAATAGTTAGTGACACAGAATTTAAAAAGGCAGTTGAAACAATTAACAATGCAAGAAAAATTTATATTCTTGGTGTAAGAAGTTCAGCAGCCCTTGCAAGCTTTTTGTATTTTTATCTTAACCTTGTATTTGAAAATGTTGTTTTGGTTGATACATCAAGCGGTAGTGAGATGTTTGAACAGATGTTCAGAATTAATGAGGAGGACGTCTGCGTTGCAATCAGTTTTCCACGATATTCAAAACAGACAATCAATGCTTTAAGATTTATAAGTGACAGAGGAACAAAGATTATATCAATTACAGATTCTGCTATTTCTCCGATTGCAGAATTTTCAAACACCTTGCTTGTTGCAAAAAGTGACATTGTATCTGTTGTTGACTCTCTCGTTGCACCTTTAAGTCTTATAAATGCACTTATTGTTGCTTTAACCTTCAGTCGTAGAAAAGAAGTGTATGACAATTTTAATAAGCTTGAAGGAATTTGGGATGAATATCAGGTGTATGACAAACCTGACGGTGGCGAAAATGAGTAATAGTGTAATAGTAATTGGTGCAGGTGCTGCCGGAACAATGGCAGCAGGAGCTGCTGCTGAAAATGGTGCTGATGTTTTAATTTTAGAAAGAAACGATAAAATCGGTAGAAAAGTAATGATTACAGGCAAGGGCAGATGTAATGTTACAAACGACATCGGTGATGATGTTCAAAAATTTATTTCTAATATTCCCGGAAACGGTAGATTCCTTTATGGTGCATATTCGGCTTTTAATTCACAGGATGTTATGTATTTCTTTGAGGACTATGGTGTTCAGTTAAAGGTTGAACGAGGTAATCGTGTATTCCCTGCAAGTGATAAGGCTGTTGACATTGTTGACGCACTTAATCGTTATATAACCGATATGGGTGTTATAAGAAAAACTGAACGAGTTGTCAGTATCTTAACTGAAAATGAAACGGTTAAAGGTGTAGTTACTGATTTAGGCAACGAATACTATGCAGAGTCGGTTATTATCGCAACAGGCGGTCTTTCGTATCCAAAAACAGGCTCAAGTGGTGACGGATATAAATTGGCAGAAAGTGTAGGACATACTGTTACTCAATTAAGACCGTCCTTATCTGCTTTGGTTTGTCGTGAGGGAATTTGTAGTGACTGTATGGGACTTTCGCTTAAGAATGTAGGAATAAAGGTTTTTGATACCAAAAAGAAAAAGGAAATCTATGATGATTTCGGTGAAATGCTTTTCACTCATTTTGGTGTATCGGGACCAATGATTTTGTCAGCCAGTGCCCATATGAGAGAAATGGAAAAAGAACGATATGAGATTTATATTGATTTAAAACCTGCCTTGTCAGAAGAAAAGCTTGATGCAAGAATTCTTCGTGATTTTGCCGACAACAGTAATAAATCGATTTCAAATGTTATGGCTTTATTGTTACCAAAATCACTTATATCACCAATATTAAGATTATCTCATATTAAACCATCAGAAAAAATCAACCAAATTACAAAAGAAATGCGAAAAAATCTCATTGATACAGTCAAGGGCTTAAAGCTGACGGTAATGGACTTTAATGATATTTCTGAGGCAATAGTTACATCAGGTGGTATTAAAATTAACGAAATTAATCCGAAAACGATGGAAAGTAAGATTTGTAAAGGCTTATATTTTGCAGGAGAGGTTATTGACTGCGACGGATATACAGGCGGATTTAATCTGCAGATAGCATTTTCAACAGGACATCTTGCAGGAATTTCTGCAAGTAATATAGAGTGAGGGGAAATTATGATTAATGTAGCAATTGACGGTCCTGCAGGTGCAGGAAAAAGCACAATAGCTCGTGCGGCAGCAAAGGAACTTGGTTTCATTTATGTTGATACCGGTGCATTGTACAGAGCAGTTGGTGTTTATTGCCTTCGTAAGGGGATTACAACAACTGATGCTGACAGTGTTAGTTCTGTTCTTGGTGAAATTAATGTAGAACTTAAATTTATTGATGGAGTACAGCATGTATATCTTAATGACGATGATGTTTCAACAGAAATAAGATTGCCTGAGGCTTCAATGGCAGCATCTAATGTTTCTGCTATTCCGTCTGTCAGAGCATTTCTTTTTGATTTACAAAGGGATATTGCATCAAAGAATAACTGCATTATGGACGGTAGAGATATAGGTACAGTTGTTCTTCCGAATGCACAGGTTAAAATCTTTTTAACTGCTGACCCTGAAGAAAGAGCTATGAGAAGATTTAAGGAGCTGGAAGAAAAGGGTAGTAATGTAACCTATCAGGAAGTTCTTGATGACCTTAAGGTTCGCGATTATAACGACTCACATCGTGAAATAGCACCGTTAAAACCGGCAGAAGATTCAGTTATAGTCAACACAACTGGATATGCTCTTGAAGAGTCAATCAATAAAATTATAGATACAATTAAGGAGAAAATGTAATGTCAGAGAAGAAGTATTTCGATTTTAGTAACTATGAAACACATAAAGGCTTTGATGTGTTCAGACCTTGGTGTAACTTTTGTTGTAAAACACGCGTTAAATTGGAAGTAGAAGGTCTTGAAAATCTTGACCGTGAGGATGGCTTTGTTATTGCAGCAAACCATTCAATCATTTATGACCCAGTATTTATTCAGACTGCATGTAAGGATAAATTGTTCCACTTTGTAGCAAAATATGAAGCTTTTAAAAATCCTATTGCTCGTAAAGTGCTTACAAGCTGTAATGCTTTTCCGATTGTTCGTGGTAAAGGTGATATGCAGGCAATCAATTACGCAAGTGACCTTGTAAAAAAAGGTAAAATTCTTTGCATTTTCCCTGAAGGTACTCGTTCAAGAGACGGTTATCCTAAAAAGGCAAAATCAGGTGTAGGACTTATCGCAAGAAATGCACAGTGTGATGTTGTTCCTGCTGCAATCTGTGTTGAAGAAAGAGGAAAATTCGGCTCAAAGGTTTTCGTTAAATTCGGTGAAGCAATCAAGTATGAAGAAATGAACTTTACTGATGAAGGTGGCACAAAGGAAAACAAAGAAGTCGCAAATATGGTTATGGACAGAATTGTTCTTCTCTGGAGGGAGCTTAGAAAGAAATGCAAGTCCAAATAACTCTTGCAAAAACTGCAGGTTTCTGTTTCGGTGTAAACAGAGCTGTTACAATGCTGTATGACCTTGTGGATAAAGGCGAAAATATCTGTACTCTTGGACCTATAATACATAATCCGCAGGTTATTAGTGACTTGTCATCAAAAGGTGTAAATATCATTGACGATATTAAATCTGTTTCATCTGATAAAAAAGTTGTTATTCGTACTCATGGTGTTGAGAAATCCGCACTTGATTTCTGTATAGAAAATTCTGTGAATTATATTGATGCAACATGTCCTTTTGTCAAAAAAATTCACAAAATTGTTGAAAAAATTTCAACAGCAGATTTACCTGTGCTTATTGCGGGGGACAGTAAACACCCTGAAGTCATTGGTATAAAAAGTTATTGCAACGGTGAATGTTATATATTTAATTCTGCAGAAGAACTTGAAATAATTCTGAAAAACAACACATTTAATCCTACAAACCCTTTTATTGTTGTTTCACAGACAACTTTTAGCATAAAAGAATGGAAAAAATGTATTAAAATTGTAAATTTGTACTATACAAACGCAATTATTTTTGATACAATATGTAGTGCGACCGAAGAAAGACAGGCAGAAGCATCATTGTTATCAAAGAAAAATGACGCTATGATAATAATAGGTGGAAGGGCAAGTTCAAATACTGCAAAGTTAAAAGCAGTCTGCGAACCCAACTGCCCGACTTATTTGATTGAAACGGCAGATGAGCTTTTGGACATAGCTCTCTGTGATGTTCAGTCAATAGGCGTTACTGCGGGTGCATCAACTCCCGACAGTATAATTAAGGAGGTACTAAAAACTATGTCCGAGAATTTTGAAAACGCAAACACAATTATTAAGGAGGAGACAGCAGGCTTTGAGCAGATGCTTGAGGAATCACTCAGCACTATGAGTTCTGACCAGAATGTTATCGGTACAGTTGTTGGCTTTACTGCAACTGAAATTCAGGTTGAAATCGCAGGCAGAAAGCATACAGGCTATGTGTCTTTTGATGAATATAGTGATGATCCATCAGCTGACCCAAAAGCAGAGCTTAAGGTTGGCGACGAAATCAAGCTTCGCATTATGAAGACAAATGATGTTGAAGGCACAATCAAGCTTTCAAAGCGTCTTTATGACCGTGGCGCAATTTGGGATAACCTTGAAGCGGACGATACAATTCACACAGGTGTTGTAACAGGTATCGTTGGCGATAACAAGGGTGTATTTGTTCAGGACGGTGCTATTAAGGTATTTGTTCCTGCGTCTCTTGCAAAGCTTAGAAGAAACGATTCTCTTGAAGAACTTGTTAAGACAACAGTTGAATACAAAATCATCGAAGTTAACAAGATGAGAAGAAAGGTAGTAGGTTCAATCCGTGAGGTTGCTGCTGCTAAGAAAAAGGAAATCGAAGATGCATTCTGGGCAAATGTTAGTGAAGGTGCAGTTTACACAGGTACAGTAAGAAGTCTTACAAACTACGGTGCATTCGTTGACCTTGGTGGTGTTGACGGTATGGTACATATCTCAGAACTTTCATGGCAGAGAATCAAGCACCCATCAGAAATCGTTAAGGTTGGCGATACTGTTGAAGTATATGTTAAGGAACTTGACGCTGAAAACAAGAAGATTTCTTTAGGCTATAAGAAGGTTGAAGATAATCCATGGGAAATCCTTAAGCGTGATTATCCTGTTGACAGCGAAGTTGAATGCAAGATTGTAAGCCTTACATCATTCGGTGCTTTTGCACAGATTATTCCTGGTGTTGATGGTCTTATCCACATTTCACAGATTGCTTATAAGCATATCGGCACACCTGCTGAAGTTCTTAAGGTTGGTGAAGTTGTTAAGGCAAAGATTATGGAAATCGACTTCGATAAGAAGAGAGTCAGCCTTTCAATCAAAGCACTTCTTGAACCACCGGTAGCTGAAGAAGCTCCTGTTGAGGAAGCTCCTACTGAAGAAACAGCTCCTGAAGTTGTTGAAGAAGCTCCTGTTGAGGAATAATATATTCGGCATTTAGGCCGTAACATTAAATATTACAGGTCAGATGATGCAAAAAACACCATCTGACCTGTTTTGCATTGTGAGGAATTCATTATGAAAAAGAGTTTATCTGTTTTATCAGGACTTGCTGCAGTTGGTACAGCGATTGGTAGCAGTATATTATATTTTAAGAAAAAAGACATATGCCCAAAATGTGAGATAAAAAAAGCACTTGCAAAAACACAGATTCATTATACAAAGGATGAAATGTATAATAACGGTGCCGGTCTTACACCACCAATGGGTTGGTCAAGCTGGAATATTTTCCGTCATAATATAAACGAAAATGTTATTCTTGAAATTGCAGAAGCTGTAAAAAAATCAGGACTTGCTGATGCAGGATATGTTTATATCAATCTTGATGACTGTTGGCAGTCCTCAATGCGTGATGATAATGGAAGAATGCAAGGGGATTTTTCAACTTTTCCACATGGAATTAAATGGCTTGTAGAACAGATAAACGAATTAGGATTAAAGGTCGGTATTTATTCCTCAAACGGTACACTTACCTGTGAAGATTTACCTGCATCACTTTACAACGAAAGAGTAGATGCCGAAACATTTGCAGAATGGGGTATCGAATATTTTAAATATGACTATTGTCATCATATTCTAATTCCGACTGACGCACCATATATCGACAGTATTTCAATTATCGGTAATTCTCTTAATAATGAAATTGTATTCAATGCAAAGGATGCAGTTTTAAAAGGTGATGCAAAGGTTGTTGATGAAGAAAACGGCAAAAGTTATGTAAAAGGTCTTTGCAGTGGTCTTGGTACACTTGAATTTAATAATATAGAAGTACCGGAAGATGATGAATATGTTTTCACTCTTATTATGCGTAAAAACACTTGTAAAGGTCAATTTTGCGTTGTTACAGTAAACGAAACTGATAAATATGACTTCCTTATTGCCGAACAGAAGGCTTTTTCAAGAGAAGGAAGACGACAAATTAAAATTAAACTTAAAGCAGGATTAAATAAAATTTCAATTACTAATCCTGTGGCTTCACCTATGGATAGTGCCGCTGTGCAATATGAAAATATGGGTAAAGAGCTTGTAAGAGCAACAAAAAAATATGCAGAAGAAAACAATTGCCTCGAAAAGAAAATTCTCTATTCAATTTGTGAATGGGGCTGGAACAGACCTTGGAAATGGGGCGGAAAAGCAGGTAATATTTGGAGAACAACACCTGATATTCAACCACATTGGGCATCTGTTGTCGGTATTTATGAAGTTAATGTAAGACTTGATGAATATGCAAGACCCGGTGCATTCAATGACCCTGATATGCTTGAAGTGGGCAATGGTAATTTAACATATGAAGAAAACAAATCTCATTTTACATTGTGGTCAATGATGGCTGCACCGTTGATTTTGGGTAATGACATCCGTAACTTTATTAAGCCTGACGGTACAGTTGATACTGATAATAAAGTTCTACAGATTCTTACAAACAAGGATGTAATTGCAATAAATCAGGATAAACTCGGAATTCAATGTAAACGAATTAAAACAGGCTTGAAGGATATTCTTGTTAAGCCACTTGAAAACAATGAGGTTGCAGTTTGTTTCTTCAATAAATCAAATAAGAAAACAGAAATGACTTGTTCATTTAAAGATATAAAAAATGTTATCAGTGTAACATTACCTGATAACAACAGTTATATTTGCAAAGAACTCTGGGATAAAACAGAAACTATTGTATCTGATAATCTTACAGCAACTGTTGAGCCTCACGGTGTAAAGGTATTCAGTATTTCTGCCAACTTATAATTCTTCGCAGAGTTATGAAAATTGCAATCATAAAAAACGATATTGCAAACCAACAAAGTGAAAATTTAAGAGAGATGATTCCCAAAATATTTGCAGGTGAGCCTGTATAATCCCATACACCGAATGAAAAATACTTGTTGACGATTAGTCCGACAGTAAATTCAAGTAAGGTTATCACCATGCAACCTGCAAGTGCTTTTGATAATATCGATGCGTTTGGAAATGTACGATATATGAGATATAGGGACACAAAAGCTGAACCACCTGTTATTACCATAGACCAATGTGTAAAACCCCTGAATGCGATTTCTAATAAGCCGTATCCGATTCCACCAATTATAAACAAAAATATACACTTCTCTGAAACTTTCACATTATCACCATCAAACATTATTCCCTGAAATTATAATTATATTTTGGGGAATATATCATTATTATACTTTTTAAGGTGAATCATATGACCGATTTTGAACAGAAAAAATTAAGAGCCGAACAGCTTCGCAAGGAGCTTAATCATCATATTTACAGATACTATGTTGAGAATGAAAACGACATCGAAGATTACGAATATGATATGCTTATGCGTGAGCTTGATTCGATTGAAAATGAATATCCTGAATTATTAGCACCTGACTCACCAACACACAGAGTAGGTGGACAGGCTGATACTCTTTTTGAAACAGTAGTTCATACTGTTAAAATGGAAAGCCTTCAGGATGCGTTTAATCATAGTGAAGTAAGAGATTTTGATAAGAGGGTCAAGGAATATTTTTCAGACGCAGAGTATGTTGTTGAACCAAAAATTGACGGACTTTCAGTTTCTCTCGAATATACAAACGGTGTCTTCACAAGAGGTTCAACTCGTGGTGACGGTGTACAGGGAGAAGATATAACTGCAAATCTTCGTACAGTAAAGTCAATTCCGTTAAGACTCAAAAAGAATATTCCTTTTATTGAGGTTCGTGGTGAGGTTTATATGCCTCGTGAGGTTTTTCTTAAAATAGTTGAAAAACAGGAGCTTAATGGTGAAAAACCTTTTAAAAACCCAAGAAATGCTGCCGCAGGTAGCTTAAGACAGAAGAACCCTAAAATTACTGCACAAAGAAACCTTGATATTTATGTTTTTAATATTCAGCAGATTGATGGTGTCGAAATAAAAGGTCATTATGAATCACTTGAGTTCTTAAAAGAGCTTGGCTTTAAAACAATTCCTTTTTATAACAAATTCAATAATATTGATGAAACAATCAAGGAAATTGAAAGAATAGGTGAAATAAGATATACATTACCATTTGATATTGACGGTGCTGTAATCAAGACTGATGATTTTTCAATGCGAGAAGTTATCGGCAGTACTGCAAAATTCCCTAAATGGGCATTGGCTTATAAATATCCGCCTGAAGAAAAGACGACAAAGCTTATTGATATTGAAATAAATGTTGGCAGAACAGGTGTTTTAACACCGACAGCAGTATTTGAGCCTGTTCTTGTTGCAGGTTCAACTGTCAGTCGTGCAACACTTCACAATCAGGATTTCATCAGGGAAAAAGGCATAAGAATAGGGGACACAGTTATAATTCGTAAAGCAGGTGACATTATCCCTGAGGTAGTTTCTGTAAAGGAACACGAAGAAAATGCAGTTCCTTATGAAATGCCGTCATTATGTCCGTCATGTAATTCACCTGTGCATCGTGAAGAAGGCGAATCGGCAATTCGTTGCGATAATCCTGACTGCCCTGCACAGTTGTTGCGTGTGCTTATTCATTTCTGTTCTCGTGACGCAATGAATATTGAGGGTCTCGGTGACGCTGTTCTTGAAACATTGTTGAATGAAGGCTTGATAAGTAAAATTTCCGACATTTATCATATTGATTATGATAAAATAGCCGAGCTTGAGGGTATGGGTAAAAAGAGTGCCGACAATATGCGTAAAGCAGTTGAGTTTTCAAAGGAAAATGACCTTTCAAAGCTTATATTCGCATTTGGTATTCGTCATATAGGTCAAAAGGCATCAAAATTGCTTTCAGATAGCTTTTTAACAATGGATAATATTGTTACAGCCACGAAAGAACAAATCCTTAATATTGAAGGTTTTGGAGAAATAATGGCAGATTCAGTCGTTGATTTCTTCTCACTTGAACAGACTAAACAAATGATTGAGGATTTGAAATTATCAGGACTTAATATGGAAAATAAGCGTGAAATTAGGGATAATCGTTTTGAGGGTATGACTTTTGTCCTTACAGGCACACTGTCAACATATGGCAGAAAAGAAGCACAAGAAATCATTGAATCCTTCGGTGGCAAAGCATCTTCATCAGTTTCAAAGAAAACAACTTATGTTTTAGCTGGTGAAGCAGCAGGCTCAAAGCTTCAGAAAGCAAATGATTTAGGTGTAACAATTATCAATGAGAAACAGTTTGCTGAAATGATAAAATAATTTTCAAAAAAATTGGGATGTGGAAAAATGAGAATTATGAAAAAGGTTATATCACTTGTATTATGTTTAATTTCTGTTTTTACAATTTTTTATTTTAATTCATCAGCAAGTGATGAAAATGTTTTCACTTACTCTGAACTATCAGATGGTACAATAAAAATTACAAAATATAATGGAAACGAAAAGGAAGTAACTATTCCGGATACTATTGATGATTATTTTGTGACATCTATTGATTTTATGGCATTTTCCCGTTGCTTTGATATTGAAAAAATAGTGATTGGTAAACATATCAAATCAATAGGTGATGGTGCGTTTTCAAATTGTACATCATTAAAATCAATTGTTGTTTCAAATGATAATAACACATATTCAGTTAAAGATAATGTGTTGTTTAACAAAAACAAAACTCAAATAATTTGTTATCCTGCTCAAAAAAGTGGTTCAACATATATAATGCCTGATTCTGTTGAAACAATAAGTATGAATGCTTTCTCTAAATGTGCTTTTTTAGAAAATGTTGAACTGTCAGATAATTTAAAAGCAATTACAATGTATTCATTTGTGAATTGCGAAAAATTAAATTCAATTATTTTGTCTTCAAAATTAGAGAAAATCGAGCAATATGGTATAGATGGTTGTTCAGAACAACTTCGCATTTATTATAATGGCAGTAAAGAACAATGGAATAAAATAATTCTTGAAGGAAATAGTAAAGAGCAACTGAATAAAATTGTTGTTTGTAAAGATGACGATAAGGACTATACCATTAATTTATCACAAGAAGATGAATTAAGTTATTCCTCAAAGGTTCCGTTTGAACTGAAAGTATCTGATAAAACTGTCATAAAAGTTGATGGTGCTCCACAAGGAAATTCTTCAGGTAAATACGAAGTAACTGCTAAAATAACACCATTAAAGTCAGGTGAATGCACAATCAGTGCTGTTGCTGAAAATGGCTTTGTATTGTGTAATTTTAATTATACAGTTGAAAAATGCTCACATAGTATGGTATTTTCCCAAACGTTAAAAGCTGAAACCTGTACAGAAGACGGAAAACAATTATTCAAATGTGAATATTGTGACTATACAAAAGAAGAAATCGTAAAGTCAACGGGTCATTCAATGGGTGATTGGAATGTTGAGGTTAAGGCAACAAAAGACAAAGAAGGTCTTGAAGTTCGCACTTGTAATAACTTTAATTGTGATTACAGGGAAGAAAAGGTAGTCCCTAAAATATCTTCTGCAACTGAATCTGACACAGAGCCTGATAATTCCACAGGAAATACATCATCAAAATTTTTGTTAGGTGATGTTGACAGCAATAAAAAGGTTAATGCATCGGATGCTCGTAAGGTATTGAGATATGTTGCAGGGTTAGAGACATTAAACAGTAATCAATTAAAAGCTGCTAATGTTGACGGAAACAGTAAAGTCACAGCAACAGACGCAAGAAAGATTCTTCGTTATGTAGCAGGTCTAGAAGGCTTATAATAAAAAAAGAGGTAGGAAACTACCTCTTTAATTTATGCTTTTTCATTTGTCTTATAAGTCTTTTTGAATGCATTTTTATGTAACCGATGGTATCAATTTTACCTAAACGCATCCACCAATCAAGCTCGTTGCAAAGAGCATAAAGCTCAACCTTTAAGTCACAGTATTTTGAAACCTGATTTATCTTTTTGTATTTTTTATAAAGATTCAGTTTTTTGCCAAGACCTAATGTTAAACAGAATAATTCATATTCAGGCTCAACAAATCTTGTGTTGAATGGGTCAACAACACCTGCAAGTTCTGACTTTTCAATATCAAAAATCATATTCGGTGTCCAAAAATCACCATGTGAAATTGATGCTACATTACCTGTGTCTGCAAAAATTTCATAAAAGTTTACTTTTATATATGCAAGTGCATCAATAGTTGTTTTATCTAACTCTTTATTTCTGTATTTCTTGTGTGCAAATTCGTAAATTATTCTAAAAAAGTTCCAATAATATTCATTCCAGCTTGAATATACAGCATTGTTATATGGTCCGAACTTATCATTGTGCACATCTTGCATATTCATAAAACATTTCAAAATATTATCACAAAGATGCTTTTTGTTTTTAATCTGATATAATCTTAACTCTCTGCCACTGATTCCTTGAATATATTCCATACCAAGATATGTCTTATTATCACATTTTTCTAAAAAATACATTTCAGGTATTTTAAAACTGACTCTTTCTTTTAAAAATTTGTTCATCTGCATTTCTTCATGCATTAAATCATAATGCAAGCTTGATTTAACAACAAGATTATATGGATAATCAGTAGTTTCAACAAAATAACAGGATGCAGTTGCACCTTCACCACAGGGAAATACATTTTTAATTTTTGTGTTAAATTTCTTTTCGACTGTTAAGATTAAATTATCCATAATTTATAGTCCCTTGTTATAAAATTCATTTTTAAACCACACATCATCTACTGCGAATTCTTTGTGATTTAAGTAATCAAGTATTCCTGCATCTGTTGTGAAATCGAATACAAGCTTATATGAATATAAAAACTGTTTCTTATAACCATACTTCTTGTTTTGTGCGTTTGTACCATATTTTCCATCACCTAAAAGTGGATGACCGATTGATGCAAAATGTGCTCTTATTTGATGTGTTCTTCCTGTTAAAAGCTCAACCTCAACAAGACTTAAATCGTCAATTGTGTCAATAACACTGTATTTTGTTCTGATTTCTTTTGCATCAGTAGTTTTCTTTTTAGAAACAGTGACCTTGTTTTTGTTTTCATCCTTTACAAGATAACCTTCAAGAAGTCCGCTTTTATCTTTTATTTTACCGTGAATAATGCAAAGATAAAATTTATGTAATTCACGGTTTTTCATTTTCTGATTAAGAATACGAAGGGTTTCGGCATTTTTTGCAGCAATAACAATACCGCCTGTGTTTCTGTCAATTCTGTTTACAAGTGACGGAACAAAGGAATTTTCATCGTCAGGCTTGTATTCGCCCTTTTCGTAAAGATAACGCTTTATTCTGCCAATTAAAGTGTCAATGTACTCGTTATCGTCAGGGTGGGAGAGTACTCCAACCTTTTTATCGCAAAGAATGATGTTTTCATCCTCATAAATAATATTTAAAGTCTTTGATGCTTTAAGAAAATCGTATTTTTCAGGTGCTTTCTGAAAGAACTCATCATTGATATACATATCAACAACATCACCAACATTGAGTCTTGTTGATATTTCAGCTCTTTTTCCGTTGACTTTAATTCTTTTTATACGGATATATTTATACAAAAGTGTTTTTGGGAGCAGGGGAACACTTTTAGTAATAAACTTGTCAAGTCGCTGGTCTGCATCATTTTTGTTTATTGTAAAACTTTTCATTTTTACACCTCAAATCATTACAATTTAATATACCACAACTAAATTTGTATTTCAACTTGAATGTTAAATGAAATTGTTATAGAATAATGAAAGGTGATAAATATGGAAATAAATAAATTGCATTATAAAGTGTTAAAAGAACCTGAAAAGATTTATGTTAATATGTCAACGGTTGAAATCCGTGAAAAGCTAAATATGGCATTTAAAACACCGACATCCGAAGATGATATGACAGGCATTTTCGGTAAGTATAATAAACTTGATAAAATGTATAAGGTAAAATATATTTATACTCGTAATAATCAGCTTCAGCCACAGACCTTCGACAGATACCATTATCTTGTTGATATCGGTGAAGACAGTAACGGTACATTCGTTGAGTATGCTATGGTTTATGATAAGCTCTTTGACCCACTCATAAGACTTGTATATATTCTTGCTGTCTGTGCAATTATCGCATATCTCTATTATCTTTATAAAAACGGTGCTATGCAAAAAATTACATCAATGGGTATGAGTGTAATAATTGCATTATCATCAATTTTAGTTTTCAAGAAATCAAAAGAAACACAGGTAGAATGCTCAAAAGCAGAAATATTATTTAAAAAACTGATTGATGAAATTCAATAATCATTGACAAAAAAGTTTTATTATTGTATTATAATAATGCATTAACACTTTAATATATTAAAAAGGAGTTATTATTATGAAAATGAAAAAAATTCTTGCTGTCCTTATGGCAGTACTTATGGTTGCTCTTTGCTTCTCAGCTTGTGGCGGAAACGATGCAAAGGTTGTTGTTGCTGAAGCAGGTTCAGCCGGTGAAGAAGTTATGAATAGTGACGCTTACTTTGCTGATTACACAAAGACACCTGTTGATGCACAGGCAACAGCTCTTACAGAAGTTAAATCAGGAACTGCTGATATGGCTGTTATTGACTATGTTATGTCAATCGGTTCAATCGGTGAAGGTACAGACTATGCTGACCTTAAGCTTGTTGAAGATGTTTCATTTGCACCTGAAGAATATGGTATTGCTTTCAGAAAGGGTTCAGACGCTGTTAACTATGTAAATAAGGCTATCAACGAACTTAAAGCTGACGGAACACTTGATGAAATCGCAAAGAAATATAAGCTTCAGGACCTTCTTCTTGGTGACGGTACATATGAAGAAGTAACTGCTGAAGAGTCTGACTGGGAATACATTCAGAAGAAGGGTGAACTTATTGTTGGTATTACTCTCTTTGCACCAATGAACTATAATGATGAAAACGGTGAGCTTATCGGCTTTGAAACAGAGTTTGCTAAGGCAGTTGGTGAAAAGCTTGGTATTGAAATTAAATTCCAGGTTATTGAATGGAATTCAAAAGAAGTTGAGCTTGAAAGTAAAAATATTGACTGTATCTGGAACGGTATGACAATTACAGAAGAAAGAGCAGAAAATATGCAGATTTCAATTCCTTATATGGAAAATAAACAGGCAGTTGTTGTTAAGGCTGACTAATTTAGGAGTTTAATTGATGTCGTTTGTACAAATTAGTCTTCAATTATTAGAAGGCTTTTTAGAGAATTGCTACTTATTTGGTGCAACATTATTATTTTCATTACCCCTTGGACTTGTAATTTCAATGGGTTCAATGTCAAAATTTAAAATTATTAAGTACATAACGAAAACATTTGTCTGGGTCATCAGAGGTACGCCTCTGATGCTCCAGCTTTTTGTGGTCTTTTATGTACCCGGACTTGTATTTAATACACCTATGAAATCACGAATGACTGCCGCTTTGATTGCTTTTGTAATTAACTATTCAGCATATTTTTCAGAAATATACAGAGGTGGTATTGAGTCAATTTCAAAGGGTCAGTATGAGGCCGGTCAGGTTCTCGGTATGACAAAATCACAAATCTTTTTCAAGGTTGTATTGATGCAGGTAATTAAAAGAATAATTCCGCCAATGAGTAATGAAATTATTACTCTTGTAAAGGACACATCCCTTGCTCGTTCAATTGCAATTTATGAAATTATTATGAAAGCAACTGATTTTACAAAGGATGGTCTTATTTGGCCATTATTCTATACTGCTTTGTTCTTCCTTGCATTCTGTGGTGGACTTACATTGTTGTTTAACTTTATTGAAAAGAAATTTGATTATTATCGAGGTTAATTATGTCTATATTACAAGTAGAAAATATAAAGAAAAGCTTCGGTAATGTCGAAGTTTTAAAGAATATCAGTTTTTCACTTAACAAGGGTGAAGTTTTATCAATTATCGGTTCATCAGGTAGTGGTAAAACAACGCTGTTAAGATGCCTTAATTTCCTTGAATTTGCTGAAAACGGTAAGATTATCGTTGATGATGAATTGCTTGTTGATTTTGCATTACACGACAAGCAAAACGAATCTGCACTTCGTCAGAAAAGATTGAATTTCGGACTCGTTTTCCAATCTTTTAATCTTTTTCCGCAGTACAGTATTTTAAAAAATCTTACTCTTGCAGTTGAGTTGCTTGAAGGAGTTAAGAAAAAGGATAAGGAAAAAATCAAAGAAATCAATCAAAGAGCATTGGATTTGCTTAAGAGAGTTGGTCTCGAGGATAAAGTTGACGCTTATCCTTGTCAGCTTTCAGGTGGTCAGCAACAACGAGTTGCAATTGCAAGAGCTTTGATGCTGTCACCAAAAATTCTTTGTTTTGATGAGCCTACAAGTGCTCTTGACCCTGAGCTTACAGGTGAAGTTCTTCGTGTTATCCGTGAGCTTCGCGATGGTAATACAACAATGATTATTGTTACTCACGAAATGAACTTTGCAAAAAATGTTTCTGACAAAGTAATTTTTATGGCTGACGGTATTATTGAAGAAGAGGGAACACCTACTGAGCTTTTTGAAGCACCAAAGAGCGAAAGACTTAAAGAGTTCTTAAATTCATCATTAAAAGATTAAATTTATTCCTCCGTTTTTACGGAGGATTTTTTCTTGTATTTGTATAATTTTTGTGTTAATATGTAATTGGTGATGAATATGAAAAAAACAATAGCGGTTATACTTTCAGCCTTTATAATTCTTTTATCTTTTTCCATAACTTGCTTTGCAACTGACCCTGTTACATTATCATTACAGAATGAAACAGTATATGCAGGTGACGAGTTTACAGTAAATCTTTTTGTAAGTGATAACTCAAAAATAAGTGGTGCTGTCATTGATATAAATTACGATAAGACAAAATTAGAGTTTGTATCTGCAAAAGAAGGTGCAATTCTTGACACAAAGGCTACAATCAGCATCCGTAATATAAATAAGGATAGTTCTTATGTAAGATTTGCTTATATGTCAAATGCTTCAAGCATTACATCGGAAGGTATTCTTTTTTCTGTGACCTTTAAGGTGCTTGAAACAGCAAACGGTAAAACTGATTTGAAGATTTCAATACCGAGTCCTGCTGATTTTGTGTCTGATAATCTTGAGAAAATACCTTATACCGTTTGTAATTCAACAATAACAATAATAAATGAAATTCCGACTGAAACACCAAGTGAGTCGGAAACGGAATCCACAGAACCTGTTACAGATGATATATCTGAAACTGAATCACAATCAACAAATGACACGGAAATCGACAGTAATGATGATAATAAAAAGGGTAATGACTATACATTTGTAATTGTTTTTGCTTTATTGGGTCTTGCATTTATTTGTTTTGGAGTTGCTGTTGCAATTAAAAAGAAAAAGGCATAATTCTGATATTACCGCATAATAATATAGCGGTGATAGTTTTGGAGAAAAAATACATAAATGAACAGGAAAAAAAGAGAATTCTTGAACATCTGATTAGCAAGGGTTTTCTTACAGAAAATCAAATCAAAACACTAAAAAAACGAGGTAGCATCTAAACTACCTCGTTTTTGCTATTTTATTGGTTCAAAGTCATCTGCACCGTGTTTGCAGAGTGGACATATAAAATCTTCCGGTAATTCTTCGCCTTCATAAACGTATCCACAAATTTTACATACGTAACCTTTTTTCTTTGGTGCTTCAGGCTTTGGCTTAATGTTATCAAAATAATACTGATATGTCACTGACGGTACATCAGACAATGTTTCTGCTTTTGTAACTTCAGAAATAAACAGAATATGTGAACCGCAATCAATCATTTCAAGAACGGTGCAGGAAATATAAGCATTTGTTCCTTCACAAATAAAAAATGTTCCGTTTTCTGTTCTGTAATGGTCATTATAACCTGAAAATTTATCGGTATCCTTGCCACTTACGAAGCCAAAGCGTTTAATCATATCGAAGGTAACATCCTGTGCAAGAACAGAAACTGTAAACTTCTTTGTTCTTTCAATCATACCGCAGGTGTAGTTGTTTTTATTAACAGCAATTGTTATTTTTTTCGGATTGTCAGTAACCTGTGATGCTGTATTTATGATACAACCGTTATCTTTGCCGTCTTCTGATGCAGTTAAAACAAATAAACCATAGCTTAATTTAAACATTGCTTCATTTCTAATCATTTTCATAACATCTCCTTTGAAACTATATTACCATATTTTTTATTATTTGTAAATAAATCATATGTATTCGACAAAATGATTATATGTATTCGACAAAATGATTTATTCATTGACAAAATGCCTTAAATGTGGTATCTTTTCTTTGTATATTTAGTGTACTTTATGTCCTTATAAAGTATGCAAAAAAGGAGATGTAAAAAATGAAAGGCAAATTCAATTTTAAAACATTGGCAGTAATGGCTGTTTCAGTTATTCTTATTATGTCAATGTCAGTAATTGCTTTTGCAAACGGTGATGGTGAGGCAGCTGAATATTCAAGCAGATTCTATTCAACAATTTTCTCACTTCTTCCACCTGTAATTGCAATTGCACTTGCGCTTATCACAAAAGAAGTTTATTCATCACTCTTTGTTGGTATTTTAGTAGGTGGCGGACTCTATGCATTTAGTAATGATGGATTCAGCATCGAAACAATGTTCAACACAATTATGACGGATGGTTTTATCGGCAAACTTGCTGACACATGGAATATGGGTATTATCATTTTCCTTGTTGTACTTGGTGTTATCGTTGTTCTTATGAACAAAGCAGGTGGTAGCCGTGCTTATGGTGAATGGGCAAAAAATAAAATCAAGTCAAGAAAAGGTGCACTTCTTGCAACATTTGGTCTTGGTGCATTGATTTTCGTTGATGACTATTTTAACTGTCTTACAGTTGGTAGCGTTATGCGACCTGTAACAGACTCACATAAGATTTCTCGTGCTAAGCTTTCATACATTATTGATGCTACTGCAGCACCTGTTTGTATTATTGCTCCAATTTCTTCATGGGCAGCAGCAGTTAGTGGTGTTGTTGAAGGCACAGATGGTCTTGAACTTTTTATTAAGACAATTCCATTTAACCTTTATGCATTACTTACAATTGTAATGGTTGTAATGATTTCAGCACTTGATATTGATTTTGGTCCTATGAGAAAGCATGAAAAGAATGCTGCTGACGGAGACCTTTACACAACAGATGCTCGTCCTTATGCAAATGTTGATGAAACTCCTGTTTCAACAAGAGGTAAGGTTATTGACCTTGTACTTCCTGTTGTAATTCTTATTGCACTTTGTATCCTTGGTATGGTTTACACAGGTGGATTCTTCTCAGGTGAAAGCTTTATCAATGCATTTGCAAACTGCGATGCAGCTTATGGTCTTGCACTCGGTTCAATTATTGCACTTATTGTAAACATTGTTTACTTTATGATTAGACGAGTTCTTTCTTTCAAGGATTGTATGGAAGCAATTCCTGAAGGCTTCAAGGCAATGGTTCCTGCAATTCTTATTCTCACATTTGCATGGACACTTAGTGCTATGACAAACAACCTTGGTGCAGATGTATTTGTTGAAAGTCTTGTTGATGCAACAGCTGGTAAACTTGCATACTTCTTACCTGCAATTCTTTTCCTTGTTGGCTTGCTTCTTGCTTTTGCAACAGGTACATCATGGGGTACATTCGGTATTCTTATTCCTATTATCGTTCCACTTTTCGCAACAACAGACCCATCTCTTGTTGTATGTATCGCAGCTTGTCTTGCTGGTGCTGTTTGTGGTGACCATTGCTCACCAATTTCAGATACAACAATTATGGCATCAACTGGTGGACAGTGTGACCACGTTAACCACGTTTCAACACAGTTACCTTATGCATTGACAGTTGCAGCAGTTTCATTTGTAGGTTACTTGCTTGCTGGTTTCGTTCCAAATGCACTTGTTGTTCTTCCTGTTTCAATAGCTGTTCTTGTTGTAATTCTTCTTGTTATTAAAGCAGTTATAAAGAAGAAAGCATAATTTAGTAATATAATATAGTTTAAGTCCCACTATCCAATCGGATAGTGGGATATTTCTTTCTAATTTGCCGTGTAAAGCGTTTTAACAATAAAATAGCATCTCACAATGTGTTTCATGATAAAAACCGTTTATAAGCAAAAATAAGGCTACCTGAATAGGTAGCCAAAATTACATATTATTTAAACTTTTTCAAAACTTCAATGTATGCCTTAATTGCTTCAACACAACCCTCAAAACCTAAATCTGCACTATTAAGACAAAGGTCATAGTTTCTTGCGTTATCCCAATCACGGCAAGTATAGTAATGATAAAATTCACTACGGTGCTTGTCTATTTTGCGAATTTTCTTGTCTGCATCCTTTTCACTCATAGCAAACATATCGCTGATTGTATTTACGCAAACCTCATGTGGTGCCCAGATAAATACCTTTATAACATTATCGTAGTCCTTTAAGATGTAATCTGCACATCTGCCAACAATAATGCAGGATTCTTTTTCAGCAAGAGATTTAATAATCTTTGCCTGATAGTTAAAAAGATTTTCTTTTGATGTGAATTTACTATCTTCAGGTGGAATAATATTGCCACTATATTTTTTTGTTGATGAATCAAACAATCCAATGTTGATTTCTTCATCATGCTTCTGAAAAAGGTTTAGGTTGATACCACTATCATCAGAAGCCATATAAAGAATTTCGCGGTCATAGAAGGGAATATTCAATTCTTTTGAAAGCATTTTACCGATTGTTTTACCACCACTACCGTAACCACGAGCGATAGTTATAACGATTTTTTTATCCATAATTTGACCACCTTTCAGCGATTATTCACTAAGATAAGCTTTTTTAACTGATTCATCATTCATAAGTTCTTTTGCATCACCTGAAAGAACGATTGAACCTGTTTCAAGAACATAAGCTCTGTCAGCAATAGAAAGCGCTTTTTTTGCATTCTGTTCAACAAGAAGAACAGTAGTTCCGTTGTCATTGATAGCCTTGATAATATCAAAAATTTCGGAAACCAAAAGAGGAGAAAGACCCATTGAAGGTTCGTCCATCAAAATGAAATCAGGTTTTGACATCAATGCACGACCCATAGCAAGCATTTGCTGTTCACCACCGGAAAGAGTACCTGCAATCTGATTTTTTCTTTCCTTAAGACGAGGAAATCTTTCATAAACATAATTCAGTGTTTCTTCAATCTCGTTTTTATCCTTACGGGTAAAAGCACCAAGCTTAATGTTATCAAGAACTGTAAGCTGCTGGAATATTCTTCTTCCTTCAGGTACGTGAGCCATACCCATTGAAACGATTTTGTGAGCAGGAACTTTTGTAATGTCATTATCATTATAAATGATTGTACCTGTTTTTGGTTTTAAAAGACCTGTGACTGTGTGAAGAATAGTTGTTTTACCTGCACCGTTTGCACCGATAAGAGCAACAATTTCACCTTTATTAACTTCAAAAGAAACACCTTTTAAAGCCTTAATCATACCGTAATATACTTCGATATTATCTACTTTTAAAAGTGGTGCCATGCCTATTCCTCCTTAATCACCTAAATATGCCTTGATAACTTCAGGGTTATTAAGAACTTCACTTGTTTTACCCTTAGCCAATTCCTGACCGAAATTAAGAACAGTAACTTCTTCACAGATACCGCTGACAAGCTTCATATCGTGTTCAATAAGAAGAATTGTCATATCAAATTCATCACGAACAAAACGGATTGTATCCATAAGCTCCTGTGTTTCGCTTGGGTTCATACCTGCAGCAGGTTCGTCAAGGAGCAAAAGCTTTGGGTTAGTAGCAAGTGCACGAGCAATTTCAAGCTTTCTCTGCTTACCGTACGGGAGATTATCAGCCAATGTATCAGCCTCGTTTTCAAGACCGAAAACCTGAAGTAATTCCATTGCTTTTTTATCCATTTTCTTTTCAGATGAAAAGTATCTCGGAAGACGAAAAATGCCTTCAATTGTAGAATACTTAACCTGATTATGAAGACCAAGTTTTACATTATCAATTACAGAAAGATTTTTGAAAAGTCTGATATTCTGGAAAGTACGAGCAATACCGGCTTTACTGATTTCAACAGGGGATTTACCGTTAAGCTTTTTACCTTCAAGGAAAAAGTTACCTGTTGTTGGTTTATAAACACCTGTAAGAAGGTTAAAAACAGTAGTTTTACCTGCACCGTTTGGTCCGATAAGACCATAAAGATTTCCTTTTTCAAGAGAGAGGCTGAAGTTTTCAACAGCATGGAGACCACCGAAAACAATACCTAAACCTTTTACTTCAAGTAATGCCATCAGATGTTACCTCCTTGTCTGTTTTTAGTCAACTTTTTAGGTAAGATTTTATTTGTAATACCTTTAAATTTTTCGTTATTATTAACAATCATCATTACAATAAGAAGAATTGCATAGAAGAGCATTCTGTATTCGCCGACACCTCTTAAAAGTTCAGGAAGTGCTGTAAGAATAATTGCAGCGATAAATGAACCTCTGATACTGCCGATACCGCCAAGAACAACGAAAACAAGAATAAGAATAGACATATTATATCCAAAGTTTTTAGTTGTAGCAGCAAGTGAGTTAAGGTTATGTGCATATAATACACCTGCAATGCCTGCAAAGAATGCAGAAATTGTAAAGATAATAAGCTTATACTTTGTTACATTGATACCGATTGACTGTGCAGCAATTCTGTTATCACGAATTGACATTACAGCACGACCTGTTCTTGAGTTGATAAGGTTAAGTGAAACGATAACTGTAATTAAAAGTAAGATAAAACCAATTACAAAGTTTGAATCCTTTGGTGTTCCGGTAATACCGAGAGCGCCTTTAATAAGCATTTTACCGTCAGGCTCAAGACCTAAATCGTTCGCACTCTTAATTGAAATGTGGAAACCGTTTGAGTCAACACCAACATAAAGAAGATTAACAATATTCTTTATAATTTCACCAAATGCCAACGTAACGATTGCAAGGTAGTCGCCCTTAAGACGAAGAACAGGAATTCCGATAATAAGACCAAATATACCTGCTGAAATACCGCCTAATACAAGTGCAATTAAGAATCTTAACCAGCCTTGCTCAATCATATCTTCTGTAACAACAGAGAAGAAAGCACTTGCATATGCACCAACACACATAAATCCTGCGTGACCTAATGACAAGTCACCAAGAATACCAACAACAAGGTTTAATGAAACAGCAAGGATTGAATATGTGCAAAGTGGTACAAGAAGACCCTGAAGAAGTCTTGACATATTGCCTGTTTCAGACATTATAAATGAAAATGCAAATAATCCGATAAGAATAGCATATGTTGTGAGGTTGTTTTTTGTTGTATTGTTAAGTTTGTTCTTTTGTTTACTCATATTAGCCACCTCACACTTTCTCGCTGATTTTCTTGCCAAGCAAGCCAGTAGGCTTTACAAGAAGAACAATAATTAAAACAGAGAAAACAATAGCATCTGAAAGCTGAGTAGAGATATAACCTTTGCTCAAGTTCTCGATTACACCAAGAACAATGCCACCAATCATAGCACCTGGAATTGAACCGATACCACCGAATACGGCAGCAGTAAATGCCTTAATACCAGGCATAGCACCTGTAGTAGGTGAAAGGGCAGGATATGCAGAACAAAGAAGCGCACCTGCAACTGCCGCCAAAGCAGAACCGATTGCAAATGTAAGAGAAATTGTACTGTTTACATTGATACCCATAAGCTGTGCAGCACCTCGGTCTTCAGAAACAGCAAGCATAGCACGACCAGGTTTTGATTTGTTGATGAAAATTGTAAGACAAATCATTATGATAACAGAAATCACAATAGTTGCAATTGTTTCACCTGAAATAACAAGTTCACCATTAAATAAAACAATTGGGTCAAGATTTACAACTGAAGTAAAGCTCTTTGTACCTGAACCGAAAATGAGAAGTGCAGAGTTTTGTAAAAGATAGCTTACACCAATTGCAGTAATAAGAACAGCAAGTGAAGATGCCTTTCTGAGTGGGCTGTATGCAACCTTCTCAATAGTAACACCAAGAACAGTACAAATAATAATTGAACCAATTACACCTGCAATAGGTGGGAGTCCTAAAGATGTACTTAATGTGTAAATTGCAAAACCACCAACCATGATTACGTCACCATGGGCAAAGTTCAGCATTTTTGCGATTCCGTAAACCATTGTATATCCAAGTGCAATAAGAGCATAGATACTACCAAGGCTTATACCGGAAACAAGATATGATAAAAATTCCATATATTCTCCTCCAAATATGAATTTTTAGAAAAAACATAAATTTATGATTCTTTTAAAAGTTCATATATATAACTCAAAGTATGCCGTATGGAAAAATACCATACGGCATACCAAATTATTTATAATCTGTTTTATAGTTAAGATTAAAGAGCTTTGTAAGCACCGTTTTCGATAATAACAGCTTTAGGAGCCTTTGAAGGTTCACCGTCTGCTGTCCAAGTAATACCTGTACCTGTAACACCGTCAACTGTGATTTCTGTCATAGCAACTTTAAGTGCATCACAGATAACTGATGCGTCCATATCAGCTGTAACGCCTGCCTTTTCAATAGCAGCCTTGATGATGTAAATTGCATCATAAGCGTCAGCAGCAAACTGGTTCATTGTGTCAACACCATATGCTTCCTTATACTTTGTAACGAAGTTAACTGTGTACTTATCTGTTGCGTCAGCAGCAAATGGAGTAAGGAGCATTACGCCTTCACAAAGTGATGTGTCAAAGTTAGGGATTGTAAGGATACCGTCAAGACCGTCACAACCAAAGAACTTAACATTAAGTCCAGCAGCCTTAGCCTGAGTTAAGATAAGCTGAGCTTCGCTGTAGTAAATTGGAAGGAATACAAGGTCAGCACCTGATGACTTGATAGCCTGAAGCTGAGCTGAGAAGTCTGTTTTTGTATCGCTAGTGAATGACTGAACTTCAACTACATTAAGGTTCTTTGCTTTTGCCTGTGCAGCAAATTTGTCATAGATACCTGCTGAATATGCATTTGATGATTCATAGATAACTGCAACTTTTTCTGCAACCTTGTTGTCAGCAATGTAGTCAGCAGAAGCAATACCCTGGTTAGGGTCAGAGAAGCAAACACGGAATGCGTTGTCACCATCAATAGCCTCAACAGCTGTTGCTGATGGAGTAAGTACAAACATATTTTCGTTCTTAGCTTCACCCTGGAATGCAATACAAGCACCTGAAGTAACAGTACCGAGAGATAACTGCATACCCCAACCAACAAGTGTGTTGTAAGCGTTAACCGCTTTTTCTGGGTCGCCTTCGTCGTCCTGTCCATTGAGTTCGAGCTTCATACCGTTGATACCGCCTGCAGCATTGATTTCATCAATTGCAAGCTGAGCACCGTTCTTAACACCGTTACCGTACTGTGCATAGTCACCTGTAAGAGGTCCGCTGAAGCCGATTTTAAGAACATTAGCATCTTCATTTGGTTTTTCGTTATCGCCACAAGCTGCAAAGCAAGTAACAACAAGTGTTAATGCTACGAGCACAGCGAGAACTTTCTTTAAGTTTTTCATAAGAAATTCCTCCTTAATTTTTCACACAACTACAATAGTTGTGTATCTCTTTAAATGGATAAAGTAAATATACACCAAATTATTAAATAAGTCAATTATTTTTACAAATTTTTTAACGAAATATGAATAAAAGGTATGACAAAAGCCATACCTTTTACAATTTAATTATTTCTTTTGTGGACCGTTATATCCGTTTTCTTCTTGGAATTTTGCAATTTTATCAATAACACTGAGAACAACATCAAATCCCTGACCAACAGTTTCCATTTCAAATCGTTCTGCTCTGTCATGGAATGTGTGATAATACCATGTAAGCATAGGATTCTGTGCAGCAAAAGTAACTGATTTAATTCCGCCTCTTGTCATTGGTGTACTGTCGCAACCGCCAACAGGATTATGAATACATCCGTTTGTTTTGCTTTCAATACCCATTTCTTCAAAAGTATCCTTGAACATTTTTTCAAGGTCAGTGTCAAATCTGCAACCCTGCCAGTCATCTTTAATAACAACTTCAAAGTATTCCTTGTCAGCAACAGAGTCAATGTTGATGTTCCAAGCGTTCTGTGTCAAATCGTCATTTCTGTGTTTATGAACAAATGCCATTGAACCGCGAAGACCTGCTTCTTCGGAACCCACATTACAATCAACGATACGACAATTTTTAGGCATCTTTTCAGGATTTTCCTTAAAATATTTGATAACTGCGTAGCTTAGAGCACAACCTGTTGCATTATCCATAGCACCTTTAGATGCATTTTCTTCAGATGGGTCATTCCACATAGCAACAAACGCACTACCGATAGCAGTAATTACAGGAATAAAGTTTAATAATTTATAGAAGATGTCCATTGAATAACTTGCGGCAATTTCAGCAGCCCAATTTGCTTTAAAAATAATACCGCCATAAATAATTGCCATTGCAACAGAAACACCAACCATAAAGAACACGCAAACAGCACCAAAACCAACTTTACCATAAGTTGTGATAAGACCATAAATTGGTTTTTCAGGATACTTAGAAGCATTTTCTGAGTGCTTCCAGTTCCAGCTTGTATCTGTATGACCTGAAAGAATGATTGTATAATCATATTTTCCGTCTTCAGGTGTTAATTCACCGTAAACATTCTGTGAAATTTTCTGCTTAAAGAACATATCAAACCAAGGCTTATAAAGGAAACAACTGCAAACAAGCCAGATAACCATAGCAATACCTATTGCAGCCATTGCAAACCACATATGGAAATTGTTAAGTGCAAAATATGTAAGAGCACTTAATATAATACCAACCCAACCAGCATACGGGAGTCCGCCAATACCTGAGCGTGGTGAAACGGCAAATTCTTCTTTTTTAGCTTCAATACCGATTTCTTCAAGTTTTTTACCCATAAAATCAGCATATTTTCTTTCACCTTCTGAACCGGGAAGGCGAGAGCCGAAATTTTCAGCGTCTTTTACAAGGTCATAAGCCAATTGACCATATTTTCTGTTTTCCTCTTTCATTATGTAACCTCCAAATGAAAATCTAATCTTAAATATAATATTAAATTTTAATGATTAAATCAAGTATTTAATACTATATTTTATATTTTTTTATTTAAAAGACCTATGCAAAATAGTTTTGCATAGGTCAAATAGCTTTTAGTCTTTCTGATTTCTTGCGATTTTCATTGTAGTTGTTTTCTTAAATTCGTTATCACGAATCTTGATTTTAGCAACATTTTTGAAAATAGGGTTTTCTCGATTATACTGTGCAACATCATCATCAATTCTGTCGCGAGCATCAGGATATTCTTTTTCGTTAAGATAGAATTCAGCAACAATTTTTTCGTCTTCCTGATATACGAGAACTTCTTCAACATATTCAATTCTTGAAAGCTTGTCTTCGATTTCTTCAGGAGAAACATTCTTACCGTTAGCAAGACAAATAAGGTTTTTCTTTCTTCCGACCATAAATAAGAAACCATCTTCGTCAATTCTACCGTGGTCACCTGTAATCAACCATTCACCGTCAAATGTCGCTGCAGTCGCTTCAGGGTCTTTATAGTAACCCTGCATAACATTAGTACCTCTTACATAGATTTCACCAACACCCTCATCATCAGGATTTACAATCTTGATTTCACAGCAATCAAGTGGAGTACCCACGCTGCCGAATTTGAATTTGCCCGGTTTGTTACAGGTAACAGCAGGGGAACATTCTGTAAGTCCGTATCCGTTATAAATATCAATACCGAAATCGTGCATACCTTTTTCAACTTTCGGGTCAAGGTTAGCAGCACCGCAGACAATCATATTAAGGTTGCCACCAAGATTATCAATAATTGTTTTAAAAATCTTTGCTCTCTTATCAATACCGAATTTCATAAGAGTGTTACTGATTTTGATACCTTTTTTAAGTACATCTTCTCTGCCTGTTTTTCTTGCAGTTTTCCAAATTCTGTTATAGATTGTATTAACAACAAGCGGAACACCGCAGATGTTATATGGCTGATATTTTTTCATATCACCCTGAATGTTCTTGATACCGTCACAAAGGTAACCCCATTCAGTAAGAAGGTATGATGAGAAAAGACCGCTAACCCAAGCATATGTGTGGTTAAGAGGTAAGAAACCGATTGCGTGTCTGCCGTTAAGAGCGCGACAGGATGCAGTACAGTTACTTGCAATGTTATAGTGAGAAAGCATAACGCCTTTACTTTTTGCAGTTGTACCTGATGTATAAGCAATACAAGCAAGGTCGTCGGGCTTAACTTCAGCATCAATAAATTCCTTGTTACCTGCATCTAATGCTTCTTGACCTTCTTTAAGAAAACTGTTATAATTTTCAGTACAGAAATATTGCATATCAGGCATTTCAGGATTAACTTTAAACTCTTCAACAGCTTTGTTGAATTTTGGAGTATAAACCAAAGCATCGCAATCACAACGAATAAGCTGGTCAGCAAGGTCAGCATATGGAAGCTTTGCATCCATAGGAACAGTAATGTTACAACCACAAATTGTTGCGTAGTATGTAATCATCCATTCAAAACAGTTTTCACCGATGATAGCGATTTTCTTTTTACCGTTAAGACCTTTTAAATAGAAGAATGTACCAAGTGCAGCAATTTCGTTCCATGTCTGGTTAAAGCTTCTTTCACATTCGTTCTTATCTTTATCAAGAAATACAAATTGTCTTTTGTCCTGACCCTTTTGAGCACCTACTACGATAATCTCTTTAAGAGTTTGATAATCAGGAATGTTTGCGTTACCGGCATTGATATGTTTCTTAGCCATATGTCGTAACCTCTCTTTGTCATTAGTGTATTTACATCCATCTAATTTGACAGATGTAAATTATTTTTTTAATATTAACAAATTTTTAATAAAAAGTCAACAATACATAAAAAACTTGTACATTAAAAGGAGAATTGTCAATGTATGACGGAAATAATCCCACAGCATTAAAATCACAACAATGGTTAACAGAAAATCTTCTTGTGTTGATGGAAGAAAAGCCTTATGCAGAAATATCAATTATGGATATATGCAAAAAGGCTGATTTATCAAGACAAACATTTTACAATTATTTTGAATCTAAAGATGAATTGTTTAGGTTTTTATTGAGAAGCACTTATGAAGAACAGCTTCTTTCACTTGATACAATCCCAAGCTCAAATGAAGCTATTTCAATCTTCGTTAACACAGCAAAAGAAAACCGTAGGTTAGTTTCTGCAATTGTAAAAAACAATATGGGAAATATTGTTTCCGATGAAATATTTCAATCTTTAACTCGTTTTCTTAATAAGTTTGTTCCTAATTTTTCTAATCAACCTCATTTTTCGTATTATATTGTTTTGTTATCAGGTGCTTTAACACACTTTTTGACATATTATGCAAGAAACAATAGTGAAATGTCGGAAAAAGAAATGACAATTATTCTTGAAACATTTTTATCAGGTAAGGTTTTCCGTTTGTTAAGAGCATCAAAATATTTAAAAAAGGTACTCAAATGAGTACCTTAATTTTTTTAGTGTGTATGTTCATGTTCAACATTAACATTAGGTTCAATCAGATAGATTGTACCTTCAACGCTGTTGATTTTAAAATCAGAGAAGTACATAATTTCCTTGTCACCCTTTGAAGCGTGGTCAGGCTGTAAAAGGAAAATTGCGTAATCTTTATATGTCTGTTTGCTGATTTTGTTGATTTTATAGCTTTCAATTGTACTCTTGTCACCAATTTGGTCACCTAGAGTGAACTTTTCATTATCAAAATCAATGTCAACTTTTCTTGTTGAGTATGAGTAACCATAATCAAGAGTAATTGATGATTTTGCAACATCAATATTATAATTATCTTTTAACTTATAGTAATGTCTGTAGCGTAAAGCATTTACTTCGCCGTCAGCATTTTTTGTAAAAAATGATTCTTCGATAAATTCAAAATAAGTTTCAAAGTTGTCAGCAGTAATCTTTACTTCACCAAGTGTAACAACATCTGTTTTATTTGTGTTTTCACTTGGGTCTTCTGATGGTTTGTCATTGTTACAAGCCACAAGTGAAAGGCAAGTAACAGTAGCTAATAATAAAGCTAAAAATTTTTTCATTTCAAATTCCTCATTTCTTTATTTTAAAAAATGGTCGGAGTAACAGGACTTGAACCTGCGGCCTCTTGACCCCCAGTCAAGCGCGCTCCCAGCTGCGCCATACCCCGACATGTTTTTGATAATAATAACATATTATGTCTTAATTTTCAAGTAATTTAAAAATTTTACTTTACCTTATGAATATGTATGTGTTAAAATATTAAAAGAGGTGATTACATATGAAAAAAATAATTAAAAAAGTCTTGCTTACATTTTTTTCTTTGCTTTTAGCATTTCTGATTGGTTGGTTAGGTGTCGTTTATGTTTATTATCCGCATTATGCTAAAAACAAGCGTCAGATTGAAATGAATGAAGTAACCGGTAATGAAATCAAGGTTATGAGTTATAATATCCGTTGCCATGCTCCTGATGATTTAGGTCATAAAAACTGGTTTTACCGTGCAAATTTAGTTGTTGATACAATTGAAAAAGCACAACCGGGAATTATCGGCTTCCAGGAAACAAACAGTTGGCAGTATGAGTATCTTTGCGAATCAATGCCTGTGTATGATTCAATTATAACATACCGCGATAATATTCCTGTTTATTCTGAGGGCTGTCCTGTTTTTTACAGAACTGACTTATACACATTGGTTGATAAAGGTTCATTCTGGCTTTCCGAAACACCTGATGTAATGAGTAAGGACTGGGGAGCAGCATGTTACAGAATATGCAGTTATGCAATACTTAAGGATAATGCAACCGAAAAAGAATTTGTTGTATTCAATGCACATCTTGACCATGTAAGTGATGAGGCAAGAATAAACGGTATTCAGGTAGTTCTTGATAAAATTAAGGATTTCGGTTCAATTCCTGCAATTCTTATGGGTGACCTTAATGCCGAAGAAGATAGTGAAACATACAGAAGTGCAACAGTCAATTTTGATGATGTTAAGTATCAGACAGAAAATACAATGACAAGCTGTACATTCCAGAATTGGGGAACAGAGCTTGACAGAAATTGTATTGACTATATTTTGGTTTCACAAGGCGATTTTGATGTTTCTTCATATAAGGTAATAACAGATACATATGACGGAGATTACACAAGTGACCATTTTCCAATTATTTCAACTGTAACTCTTAAATAAAAAAAGGAGATAGACAATTAGGTCTATCTCCTTTTTTATGCCAATTCTAACCATTGTGTTTCAAGTTCTTCAAGAGCTTCTTCTTTTAATTTTATTTCATCAAGAATTTCAGAAAGCTTTTCATAATCACTTGCAATTTCAGGTTGTTCAATCATATTTTTGAGTACGTTAATTTGTTGCTGTAATGCCTCGATTTCTTTTTCTGTATTTAAAAGTTTAGCTCGTCTTTTTCTGTCCTGTGCTTTATTTTTTCTGTCTTCAGTATATTTTATTGCAGACTCGCTTTTTACTTCATTTCTTGTTTCTTTCTCCTTGATTTCTGCTTGTGAATGTTCCTTATAATAATCGTAATTACCGTTATAAATGATAATTTCATCATTTTTCATTTCAATAATTTTTGTCGGAACTGAATTAAGCAAATATCTGTCATGAGAAACCATAATTATTGTGCCTTCATATTGGCTCAAAGCAATATCCAAAGCTTCCTTTGCCTTGTAATCAAGGTGATTTGTAGGCTCGTCAAGAATAAGCACATTTGAGCGTTCAAATACAATAATACACAATGCAACCTTTGCTCTGTTTGCACCGCTTAATTCCTTAATTCGCTTGAAAACATCCTCATCTTCAATAAGAAATCGAGCAAGCATACTTCTAATTTCATATTCTGTTTTGGTCGGGAATTTTCTGTGAACGGATTCCAATGCAGTCATATTCAGGTCAAGAGAGGATAACTCCTGGTCAAAATATGATATTTTTATATTACCGCCCCAACGAACTGAGCCTTCAAACGGAATTTTCTTCTGAATAGCCTTTAAAAGTGACGATTTACCGACACCGTTTTTACCGACAAAAGCAACTTTTTCATTTCTTAAAACTTCAAGGTTAAAGTTTTCAAAAAGAAGCTTTTTGTTTTCTGCTTTGCCAACACTTACTTTTAAACCTTTACACTCAACAATGAGTTTATGCGGTTCAATATCAAATGGAAATGATATGTGCAAATCCTTGACTTGTGGATTAGGCTTTGCTTGTAATTCCATTTTTTCAAGTGCCTTAACTCTTGAACCAACACTGTTAATACTGCTTGATTTTGCAAGGTTTTTTCTTACATAATCTCTCAATTCGGCAATTTCTCTTTGTTGCTTTTCATATTCTTTTGTCAGTGTTTTAATTCGTTCTTCCTTTTGTTTTAAAAATGAAGAATATCCTCCTTTATAACGGACTAATTCACCATTTTCAATTTCACATATATCTGATGCAACCGAATCAAGAAAATATCTGTCGTGGGATACAATAATAACAGCACCTTTATATTCCTTAAGATAGCTTTCAAGCCAGTTAAGCATACTGAAATCAAGGTGATTGGTCGGTTCGTCAAGAATAAGAAGATTCGGATTTTCTGCAAGAATCTTAGCAAGAGCAAATCTTGTTTTTTCACCACCTGAAAGAACCTTGACGCTGGTGCTCATATCGAAATTACCAAAACCCATACCATTGAGTACGGTATTTATTCTGACTTCTGCGTTATGTCCGTCAGCGGCATTATAAATATTAGTCAATTTTTCGTATTCTTCGGATAAAGCATCATATTCTTTGCCTGTTGTTTGTGACATTCTAAGTGAAATGTCATTTATTTTTTGTCTTGTTTCAAATACAAGTTTTAATGAATCTTCGATTTCTTCTTTTAATGTATTCGATGTATTAAGAGCTTCGTTTTGTTTAAGATATCCGATTCTCAAATCAGATTTTACGGAAATTATTCCGTCGTCAGCTTCAAGTACACCTGAAATAATGTTAAGAAGGGTAGATTTACCAACACCGTTAATACCCAAAAGACCAATTCTGTCTTTATCATTAACAGCGAGAGTAATATTATTTAATACTTTTTTGTCTAAAAAACTCTTATTGACATTATTAAGTGAAATCAGCATATTTTATCCTTTATTTTGAAGCAAGATTGTTTATTTTATTTTTCCATATTCCTGTGAAATAGAAGATACAGGAAATGAGTGTTGCAATAACCCAACCAATCGGCCACGATATATAGATACCATACTCATTAAGCCAATTTGTAAGCGTATAGCACAGTATAACACGAATAAGTAAATCTGCAAAGGTGGAAACCATAAACATCTTCATAACTCCGCTACCACGCAGAACACCATCGATTATCAGTTTGATAGAAATGAATAAATAAAAAGGAGATACAGTTTTTAAAAATGCAACACCTGAATTTATTATTCCTATGTCATTTTCACTAACGAAAATTTTAATCATATTTTCAGGAAAGAAGAAAAACAGTATAAATAACGGAACAGTTATAATAAATGAAATGAAATAAAGCGATGTTACACCTTTTTTGATTCGGTCAACTCTGTTTGCACCAATGTTTTGTGCAGTATAGCTTGACATACTGTTACCAAGCGATGTTAACGATGTAATTGTAAATGTGTTGAGCTTTCCTGCAGCCGAAAATCCTGCTACAACAAACTCACCAAAGGTGTTTACAAGTCCTTGTATGAAGATATTACCGACAGAAACAAAGCTTTGCTGCAATATGCTCGGAATAGCTACAAACATAATCTTTTTAAAAATGTTGAAAGAAAATAATTTTGATTTTTCACAGTTAAGCTGTCTTATTCTCGATAACAGAAAAATCAGGGAAAGAATTGTGGCAAGACCTTGTGCAATAAAGGTTGCAACAGCAACACCTGCAACACCGAAGCTTGTGTATTTTACAAAGATATAGTCAAGTATAACATTAAATACTGAAGAAAATATCAAGAAAAACAAAGGTGTTTTTGAATCTCCCAAGGCAGTAAAGATTCCGTTGCATACATTATATATAAATAAGAATAAAAGTCCTGCTGTATAAATATCAAGATATAATGCTGCATCTTTATGTAATGATTCAGGTGTATTTAAAATTTGAAGCAGTATATCAGAAAAAAGTAGTCCCAAAAGGGTTAAAATAAGACTTAAAATTGTAAGTGAAATCAAGGACGTGCTGACACAGGTTTTAAGCTGACGGAACTTTTTATTACCGAAAAACTGTGATATAACAACGCAACAACCTATATTTGACCCGTTTGCAACAGCCATATATATCATTGTAACCGTATATGAAATTCCAATTGAAGCCAATGCTTCTCCACCAAGAAAATTTCCCGCAATAATACTGTCAGCAATATTGTATAATTGTTGAAAACATACACTTATAAGTAAAGGTATTGAAAACTTAATCAGTATTTTAGCAGGATTTCCCTGTGTCATATCTTTAACCATATTGTCACCCAAAATAAGGGACTGAAAATCAGTCCCTTGAATTTTTAAATTGTTTCAAGAATACTTCTTGCAACGCTTATACCATTTGATGATGCCTGCATAAGTCCGCGAGTAACAGATGCACCGTCACCAATTGCATGAAGACCTTTTACACTTGTTTCAAAGTTTGTATCAACTACAACCTTGTTAGAATAAAATTTAACCTCAACACCATAAAGAAGTGTTTCATCACTTGCGATACCCGGAGTCACTTTATCAAGTGCTTCAAGCATTTCTGCAATATCCACCATAATTCTATGAGGGAATACAAGGGACAAGTCACCTGGTACAGCATCTTTAAGTGTTGGAATAAGATTGTTTCTGCAAAGTCTTTCTGCAGTTGTTCTTCTTCCTCGTTTAAAGTCACCGTATGTCTGTACAAGAATTTTACCATCACAAAGCATATTACTTAATTGTGCAATATGTTTACCGTATTCAATCGGAGATTTAAACGGCTTTGTAAAATTTTTAGAAACAAGTAATGCAAAGTTAGTATTATTTGTTTTGTATTCTGCTGATTTATATGCGTGACCATTAACAACAGCAAGACCGTTGTCATAATATTCTGTTGCAACTTCGCCTGAAGGATTTGAACAGAAAGTTCTTACTTTATCGTCAAAAGTAGGTGAGTAGTAAACAAGCTTTGCTTCGTAGAGATTTTTATTAAGGAATTCCATAACCTCGTCACGAACTTCAACTCTGACACCTACATCTACAGTACCTACCTGAGTTTCAATATTGTGGTCTTTACATATATGGCTTAACCATTCTGCACCTTCACGCCCAACAGCAGCAACAATCTTGTCAGAATAATATGTGTTTCCATTTGCCTTAACACCTTTAACATAATTATCCTCAATAATTATATCCTCAACCATTGTGTTAAAGAGGATGTTACAACCATTGTCTTCAAGGTGCTTTTGAAGTCTGCCATAAATCTTATATCCTTCTTCAGTACCAAGATGACGAATAGGACATTCAATCAATTTTAGATTAGCATTGATAGCTTTTCTTCTGATTTCTTCAATTTCTTTCTGCTTGTCGATACCGTAAACATTCTTGTCTGCACCAAACTCAAGGTAAACATTGTCTGCCTCTTTAAGAAGCTCCATTGTTTTTTCATAACCGAGAATATCGGGAAGTGTACCGCCAACATCAGGTGAAAGGGATAACTTACCGTCTGAAAATGCACCGGCACCTGCAAAACCCGTTGTAATTGAACAAGGCTTGCAACCGACACATTTTTTAGTTGTTCTTTTCGGGCACATTCTTTTTTCGATAGAACGACCTTTTTCAATCATAAGAATATTTATGTCAGGCTTTTTAGCTAACAGTTCGTACGCACAAAAAATACCTGACGGTCCTGCACCGATTATGATTACATCATATTTGTTATTCATAAAATATTACCTCTTATCTGTCTTCTCTGAAATATGATAATCCAAGTGAAGCAGGTGGTTGATTTTCTTTTTTGTTCATCATACTTGTAACAATTAAAACAATAATTGTGATTATATAAGGCAACATCTTTAATATTTCGCGTTCTGAGAATGAAATATTACCAAAGACAAAAGCAGCAATATATAATGCACCGAAAAGATATGAACCAATTATTGAAATATTAGGCTTCCACAATGTGAAAATTACAAGTGCGATTGCAAGCCAACCAAATGCCTCGATGGTTGATGCGTTTTCCCAGCTTCCTTTAACATAATCCATAATATAGAACAAGCCACCGAAGCCGGCAATACCACTACCAACTAAAATTGCAACATATTTATACAATGTGATATTAACACCCATTGCATCAGCAGTTGCAGTATTTTCGCCGATTGCACGAAGATTAAGTCCAACCTTAGTTCTGTTAAAAATAAATGTTGTGATTAAAGCAATTATAATTGCAAAATAAACGTAAAATCCGTGACCGAAAAGAACTTTAACAATACCGTCTGAGTTTTCGGCAAACGGTAAGCATTTAGAAATGATTTTTCCTGCAGTTGAAAAAGCACTTTTATCTACATATGAATGCATTAAGAATTGTGTTAAACCGTTACCGAAAATTGTAATTGCAAGTCCTGTGATGTTTTGATTACAGCGAAATGTAATTGTCATAACAGCATATATTGCACCTGTAAGAGACGCAAAAAGAAATGCACCGAAAAGAGATGATAAAATCAGCATTAGCCAAGATGCATTTTCTACTGTTTCAAGGCTGCTCATATATAAACTTACAAAAAGACATCCACCAACAGTACCTGTACACATAATACCGGGAATACCAAGATTAAGGTGACCTGCTTTTTCTGTGATTGTTTCACCAACACATCCAAAAAGAAGAACCGTGCCGATTGCAATAGCACTTATTAAGAATGTTACTATCATTTCTTAATTTCCTCCTTTTCTTTTTTTCTGAAAACAAGCTTATAGTTAATAAAGAATGAACAAATAATAACTGCAAAATATATAATGCCAACAACGATATTTGATATTGAATCATTTGTGAACATAAATGTTTTTCTTACTTCTACCATACCTTTTGAAATAAAGGTAATGAAAAAGCTTGTAAGAATAATAATCAACGGATTAAATGCAGCAAGCCAGGTAGTCATAATACCTGTAAAGCCCATATTGTTAGCAGAGGCTGTACTGATTGTATGGTTAATTGAACCTGCAAGAATAAAACCGACAAGACCTGCAATTGCTCCTGATAATAACATTGTTCTGATAATGACTTTATCAACCTTAATTCCTACATATTTTGCTGTGTTGATACTTTCACCGACAACGGAAATTTCGTAACCGTGTTTTGATGAACGAAGATAAATGTACATTAAAATTGTGATACCTACAAACATGATAATCGGTAATAAGTATTTGTTGCCTATATCAGGAATATTCCCGTAAGAAATAGGGGATAAAACACCTGAACCTGATTTTACCCAAATTGTAATACACAAAGATACAAGACCTTGAGCAATATAATTCATCATAAGAGTAAAAAGTGATTCGTTAGTGTTAAATTTTGCTCTGAATATAGCAGGAATAGCTGCCCAAACAGCACCGGATACTACACTTGCTAAGAGCATGATAGGAATTATGATAGAATCATCTACTTTACCACCAAGATAAAACATACAGGCGATTGCTGAAAGGCAACCAACAAGAATCTGACCGTTTCCGCCTAAATTCCAAAACTTCATTTTGAATGCAGGAAGCAACGCCATTGATGTGCCGAGAAGGAGAGAAGTATCCTGAAGTAAAAGCCATATTTTACGCTCGCTGCCTAACGCACCTGTAAATAAAGACTCAAAGAAATCTCCTAATCCTTTATGAGAAAACATTACAGAAATTATTCCGCTTAAAAGCAGTCCTATAACGATGGCGATAGCATAAATACAAATTATATTTTGAATTTTAATATTGTCGCGTTTGACAATACGAACAAAAGGTTCTTTCAAGTTGTTTTTATTCTTTTTCATTCTGCCACCTCGTTCTTATCAGATTGAACCATTAAAAGACCGATTTCATCCTTTGTGGTTGTTCTGGCATCGACAATACCTGAGATTTTACCGCCACTTAATACTAATATCCTGTCGCTGAGTGCCATTAATACATCCAAGTCTTCACCAACAAAAATTACTGAAACACCTTTTTGTTTCTGCTCATTTAGAAGGTTATATATAGTGTATGATGAATTAATATCAAGACCTCGAACAGGGTAGGCGGTCATTAAAATTGCAGGAGCTGCAGCAATTTCACGACCAACAAGTACTTTTTGAACATTACCGCCTGATAATTTTCTTACAGCAGTATGTGAATCAGGCGTGTTTACCTTTAAATCGCTGATAATTTTATCGGCAAGGTCCTGAGGTCGTTTTCTGTCAAGAAACATTGACTTACCCTTACGGTAGCTACGAAGCATCATATTATCAACAATATCCATATTGCCGACAAGACCCATACCAAGTCGGTCTTCGGGGACAAACGAAAGGCGAATACCAAGCTCACGGATTTCTCTCGGGGATTTATTTTTTAAGTTGATGACTTCATCTTTTTTAAAGATGATTCTTTCATTGTTTACAAGTTCTTTAATTTCTTTTTTAGATAACTTTGAAAAATCAATATCGTTTCCCTTTTCATCCATAAAGGCATTTTCGTTGGCAAGCTCCATAACACGTTTGTATGTTTTATGGAAGAATGAAACAGGCTTATTCTTCTTAGGATGATAATAAATCAGTGTTCCGCTTTCATAATCATTGAGTCCTGCTATTGCTTCAAGCAATTCCTTCTGACCGCTACCGGCAATACCGGCAATACCGAGAATTTCTCCGCCAAAAGCCTCAAAAGATACATTGTCAACCACATTATAACCATCTGGGTTTTTAACCGTTAAGTTTGAAACAGAAAGTCGTAATTTGCTGTCAACAGGCTGTGTACGGTTAATATTCAGGTCAACCTTTTCGCCTACCATCATTTCCGTAAGCTCTTTCTCATTGGTTTCTGATGTGTTTACTGTAGCAATGTGATCACCCTTACGCAAAACAGTTACTCTGTCAGAGATTTCCATAACCTCATTTAATTTGTGTGTAATGATTATGATAGATTTACCATCATTTCTCATAGCTTTTAAAACTTTAAATAAACTTTTAATTTCCTGTGGAGTTAAAACTGCTGTTGGTTCGTCTAATATAAGAATATCTGCGCCTCTGTATAAAACCTTTAAGATTTCAACAGTTTGCTTTTCAGAAACAGACATTTCATAGATTTTCTTATCAAGATTTATATTAAATCCGTACTTTTTTGCCATTTCCTTAATACGGTTATTTACTTCTTTAAGATTAAATTTTTCACCTTCAATACCTAAAGCAACATTTTGTGCTGCACTAAAGATATCAATTAATTTAAAGTGCTGATGAATCATTCCTATTTTATGTTCAAAAGCATCACGAGGAGAGCGAATAACTACTTCTTCGCCATTTATTAAAATTTTGCCGGAATCAGGATAGTATATCCCTGCAACCATATTCATAAGTGTTGTTTTACCGCAACCGTTTTCACCAAGAATAGAAAGAATCTCGCCTTTATATACATCTAAGCTGACATTGTTGTTTGCAATAACCTTAGCACCAAATTTTTTTGTAATATTTTTTAATTGTAGAATAACAGTTTTTTCCATAAGAAACTCCTTAAATTAAAGGATTTAAATTTTTGCTAATTACTCAAAAAAGGCGAAGCGTAGTAACTTCGCCTTTCCGGGTTAATTAAATTTTAAAATATTTAAGAATAAATTATTCTGTAATAGCTGTAATACCGTCAATAATAAGATTGAAGTATGGAGCTGAACGCTTTGCACTTTCGTTTATGAATGTAATATTGCCTGATGTTTCAACAACCTCTGTTTCAGGAACATAGTCACCGGCATCGTCAACGTCAGCCACAAATGATGTTAATGGTTTTCCGTCAACAGTGAATGTTGAGCAATCGAACACCTTGATTGAACCGTCTTTAAGTCCTGCCATAACAGCGTCAAGCTTTTCCTGTGTGCCTTCTGCAGCAGCAGTACCGAGAGTTGTGATTTCTACAGAACCTGTTTCAAGTGTACCTGTCCAGTCAGTATCAATAGCCTTGTCGTTCTGAACACAATCAATGATGTATTCAAAGTATGGAGTCCAGTTGATTCTTGAAGCGATGATAAATGTGTTTGGACATTTTTCTTCAGTTGAGCCGTTGTAGGAAACATTAGGAATGTTTCTTTCTTCACAGGCTGTTGGAGCACCCCAAGAGTCAGCGTGCTGAGAAATCAATTTACAACCATTGTCGATGAGTGCAAGAGCTGTTGTCTTTTCAGCTGCTTCATCGTACCAAGAGTTTGTATAACGAACTTCCATTGTTGCGTTTTCAACAACTGATTTAGCACCAAGGTAGAATGATGTGTAGCCTGAGATTACTTCAGCATAAGGCCAAGCACCAACATAACCGATTTTCGCATTTTCATCAGAAACTTTACCTTCAGCATCGCCGTAAAGTTCAACAAGCTTTAAACCAGCTGCAACACCTGCAAGGTATCTGCCTTCATAGATTGAAGCAAATGCATTGTGGAAGTTAGCAAGATTTGCTGTATGAGCCTGTGTACCTGTTGCATGACAGAATTCAACTTCAGGGAATTCTTTAGCAGCTTTAATCATGTATGGTTCATGGCCAAATGAGTCAGCAAAGATAAGGTCATAAGACTCTGCCAAGTCAGCTGCCTGGTCATAACATTCAGTACCTTCAGGAATGTCAGTAACGATTGTGTAATCGTCAGCTGTAAGTCCTTTGTTTGCACAAGCTGCCTTGAAAGCATCAATGAAGTTTTTGTCATAAGTTGATGAGTCACCGTGTAAGCAAATAAGAGCAACCTTTAACTTTTCTTCATTGTCCTTGTTTTCGTTTCCACCACAAGCAGCAAATGTACCAACAATCATAACGAGTGCAATAACTACCGCAAGGATTTTTTTGAGATTTTTCATGATTTTTTCTCTCCTTTTTTCTTATTGTAATATTTAACAGCTTTAAGCTGTAATTACCTATTTGCGAAAAACAATTTTACCAGTTTTATCATCCATATCATCAATAATTGCCATTGATTCAACGCGAACACCTTGTGCTCTTAAGTTATCACCGCCACCTTGATAACCTTTTTCAATTGCAATACTGCAACCGGCAAGTTTTGCTCCTGATTGGTTAACAATATCAATAAGACCAATCAAAGCATTTCCTTTGGCAAGAAAGTCGTCAACTATAAGCACTGTATCATTTTCATTAAGAAAATCTTTTGAAACAATAATGTCATATGTACATTGATGAGTAAAGGATTCAACCTTACTTGTGTAAATATCACCTTTGATATTTAATGTTTTAGTTTTTTTAGCAAAAAGTAAGGGACATTCAAAATGCTTTGCAACCATACAACCGACACCAATACCTGATGCTTCAATTGTAAGAACTTTTGTAATACCATCATCTTTAAAAAGTTCTTTTACTTCTTGTCCCATCTTATCCAAAAGCTCAACATCAATCTGATGATTCAAAAAACTGTCAACCTTAAGCACATTACCCGGAAATACTTTTCCGTCTTTAATAATTCTATCTTCCATAAATTGCACAATATCAACTTCTTTAAATCATTTGGATATATTATAAGATATTTTGTCAAAAATTACAATATTTTTTAACATTGTAATTCGTGGAATTTTTTCATAATTATTTGTTAAAAATACATAAAAAGAACAGTCGATTTAATGATTGTTTAATAATGATTATTTTTACAGGAGGATAATATGAAAAAAGTATTATCAATTATTTTATCATTATCTTTTTTGCTCTGTTCATTTGTAGGATGTAACAGAAGCAATAACAATGAAAATCCGACACAAAAAATTACTACTGTAAGATTCTTAAACTTTAAACCTGAAGTGGCAAATATTTATGAGGAAATTGCAAATGCATATGAACAGGAAAAGGGGATAAAGCTTGAGGTCGAAACGGCAGCAAGCGGAAACTATGAGCAGACATTAACAGCAAAAATGGGAACTGACGAAGCACCGACCTTGTTTCAGATAAACGGACCAAAGGGATATGCAAACTGGAAGAATTATTGTGCTGATTTGTCAGATTCAAAATTATACAGTCGTCTGACTGATAAAGATTTGGCAGTAACGGTAGATGGAAAAGTATATGGTATTCCTTATGTGGTAGAAGGTTACGGAATAATATATAACAAGGAAATTACCGATAAATATTTTGCACTTGAAAACAGAGCAACAGATGTTAAATCAATGGATGAGGTAAAAAACTATTCTACCCTAAAAGCAGTAGTAGAGGATATGCAGAAAAATGCCGAAAAGCTTGGAATAAAAGGTGTTTTTGCATCGACATCAATGAAAACCGGTGAAGATTGGAGATGGCATACACATCTTGCCAACATTCCTGTTTATTATGAATTCGAAGAAAAAAATGTAGATTTATCAACAGACGAAACAGCTAATATTGAATTTAAATATTCAGAAAACTTTAAGAACATTTTTGACTTATATATAAATAATTCAGTAAGCGATAAAAAGGTTCTTGGTTCAAAGATTGTTGATGAATCAATGAGTGAATTTGCATTAGGTCAATGTGCCATGGTACAGAATGGTAACTGGGCATGGGGACAGATAAAGAATGTCAAAGGAAATGTTGTTAAGGCAGAAAATGTAAAGTATTTGCCGATTTATATGGGTATTGAAGGTGAAGAAAATCAGGGTTTGTGTATCGGAACAGAAAACTTTTTTGCTATAAATTCAAAATCAACTGAAGAAGAACAAAAGGCAGCTGAAGATTTTATTTATTGGTTGTTTACAAGTGAAACAGGCAAGAATTTCGTTAAAAATGACCTTGAACTAATTACACCATTTGATTCATTTGGAAAGGATGAAGTTCCCGAAGACCCTCTTGCACAGGAAATTATTACTTGGATGAATAAGGAAAATATAAATATTATACCTTGGAATTTTACTGTATTCCCAAGCCAGACCTTTAAAAGCGACTTCGGTTCAGCACTTTTGCAATATGCTCAAGGTACAAAGAATTGGAATGAAGTAAAAACAGTATTTACAAATCGTTGGAAAAGCGAAAGCAAATAATTGATATAAACCTGTTGTTATAAGGACGGATAAGTTTTATGGAAAAGAATATGAAAAAGTATTTTCCCGTATTTGTATTGCCTACCTTTATTTCTTTTACAGTTGTATTTCTTATTCCGTTTTTCTTAGGAATTTATCTGTCCTTTACAGAATTTACAACTGTTGACAACGCACAATGGGTAGGAATTGAAAATTATATAAAAGCATTTACACTTGATGAGAATTTCAAGAACGCATTATGGTTTACAGTAAAATTCACTATCGTATCAGTAATAACCATAAATATAATATCTTTTTTCCTTGCATTGTTGCTGACTAAAGCCTTAAAGGGAACGAATTTCTTCAGAACTGTGTTTTTTATGCCAAATTTAATTGGTGGTATTATACTTGGTTACATTTGGAACTTGTTAATTAACGCAATTCTTGGTGCTTTTGGTCTTGATATAACATATGATGCAACCTTTGGTTTTTGGGGACTTGTTTTTCTTCTTAATTGGCAGTTAATCGGGTATATGATGGTAATTTATATTGCAGGTTTACAGAATATCCCAAAAGAATTAAAAGAAGCTGCAATGATAGATGGTGCATCTTCCGTTTCTGTTTTAAGGAATATAACTCTTCCTATGGTTATGCCTGCTGTTACAATCTGCTTGTTTCTAACATTGACTAATTCTTTTAAACTTTTTGACCAGAATCTTGCGTTGACAGGTGGTGCACCTGCAAGAGAAACAGCAATGTTGGCACTTGATATTTATAACACATTCTATGGTAGAATCGGTTGGCAAGGTGTAGGTCAGGCAAAAGCAGTAGTGTTCTTTTTAATTGTAGCTATAATTGCTTTTGTTCAGTTGAAAATTACAGGAAGAAAAGAGGTTGAACAATGATGAAAAGTAGAATTATAGATAAATTGTCCTTTTCATTTCTTTTGTTTTTATCATTTGTTTTTATATTTCCGATTTATCTTGTAGTGATTAACTCCTTTAAATCGAAATTCAATATAATTGGTGAACCTTTTTCATTTCCAAATGAAGAAACTTTTGCTGGTCTTGAAAACTATATAAACGGAATTCAATCTGCAGATATTGTCAGTTCATTTATGAGAACATTGATTATTACGGTCGGTTCGGTATTGGCAATTGTAATTTTGACATCAATGACTGCCTGGTATATAACAAGAACAAAATCTAAGGTAAATAAATTAATCTATTATTTATTTCTTTTCAGTATGATAGTCCCGTTTCAGATGGTAATGTACACTATGGTTTCAATATGTGTGAAATTAGGACTTGACAGTGTTTTAGGTATAATTCCTGTTTATCTTGGTTTTGGTTCAGGCCTTTCTGTTTTTATGTTCAGTGGTTTTGTTAAAGGTATGCCGACAGAAATTGAAGAAGCGGCTATGATAGACGGTTGCGGACCGATAAAAACATTTTTTTATGTTGTATTTCCGATTCTTAAACCGACAGCAATTACAGTTGCAATTTTAAATGCTATGTGGATATGGAACGACTTTTTGTTACCGTATCTGCTGTTAGGCTCAAAAAACAAAACTCTTTCAGTAGCAATTCAATTGACAATGCAGGGAGCATACGGTGCAATTGATTGGGGCGGTTTTATGGCAATGCTTGTCCTAGCTGTTATTCCGATTATAATTTTCTATTTATTCTGTCAAAAATACATTATCAAAGGTGTTGTTGACGGCGCGGTGAAAGGATAATGAATTTATGGCTTCAATACAACTTAAAAAAATAAGAAAAACCTATGAAGACGGTGTCACGGTAATTGAAAATATGAATCTTGAAATAAAGGATAAAGAATTTATTATCCTTGTTGGTCCGTCAGGTTGCGGAAAATCAACTACTCTCAGAATGATTGCAGGTCTTGAAGAAATTTCAGGCGGTGAATTATATATAGGTGATAAGCTTGTAAATAATGTATCACCAAAGGACAGAGATATAGCGATGGTTTTTCAAAGCTATGCCTTATATCCGCATATGAGCGTATATAAAAATATGGCTTTTGGACTAAAAAACAGAAAAGTACCAAAGGATGAAATTGATAAAAAAGTCAAATCAGCAGCAAAAATGCTTGATATTGAAGATTACCTTCACAGAAAACCGCGTGCATTGTCAGGCGGTCAGCGTCAAAGAGTGGCTTTAGGAAGAGCAATGGTTCGTGAACCTGCTGTATTTTTACTTGATGAGCCCTTGTCAAATCTTGATGCAAAGCTTCGTACAGAAATGAGAAGCAGAATTTCACTTCTTCATAAACAGCTTGAAACAACATTTGTGTATGTAACTCATGACCAGACGGAAGCTATGACAATGGGTGACAGAATTGTTGTAATGAAGGATGGTGTTATTCAACAATTTGATACACCACAAATGTTATATAATCATCCTAAAAATATGTTTGTGGCAGGATTTATTGGTTCGCCTCAGATGAATTTTATAGATTGTATAATAAAAAAGAAAAGTGAAAAATATTTTGCAGAATTTTCAGATTACAGTATAAAATTACCTGACAGAATGAACGACCATTTATTGTTATATGAAAACAAGAACGTTGTTCTTGGTATAAGACCTGAAAATATTTCTATTGCCACAAAAAATGATAGAGAAAATGTTATTGAATTATATGTGGATATTGCAGAAATGACAGGTGCTGACTATTATTTGTACGGAAAAATGAATGACGAGAAATTTATTGCAAATGTATCTTCAAATCAAAATATTATGAGTGATAAAAAATATAAATTGAAATTTGATGTTGACAGAATTCATATCTTTGATAAAATCAATGAAAGACTTATATGTGATTGACATTTTTACTGAAAAATTATATATTTTTGTCAGGTGATTTTATGAGAGCAAGTGGCGTTTTAATGCATATATCTTCTTTACCGGGTAAAACAGGTATCGGTACGCTCGGAAAAGAGGCATATAAATTCGTTGATTTTTTAAAAAATAGTGGACAGACATATTGGCAGGTTTTACCTTTATGTCCGACAAGCTATGGTGATTCACCGTATCAATCATTCTCAACCTTTGCAGGTAACCCATATTTTATTGATTTTGATATGTTGTGTGAACAGAATCTGCTAAAAAAATCAGATTATAATAAAATAAATTGGGGAAAAGATGCTTCAAAAGTTGATTATAACAAGTTGTCTGCTAACAGATTGAATGTATTAAGAAAAGCATTTAAAAACTTTATTCCTGACGAGATTTATAAAAACTTCTGTAATAAAAATTCCTTTTGGCTTGATGATTTTGCTCTTTATATGTCTATAAAAGACACTTATAACGGAAAAGAATGGAGTCAATGGGATAAGGAAGCAATTTTAAGAAAAAAAGATGTTCTTGATGAACTTAAAATTAAATTAAAAAATGATATAGAGTTTTATAAAACGGTTCAGTTTTTTTTCTTTTCACAATGGGAAAAGCTTAAGGAATATGCAAACAATAACGGAATAAAAATAATTGGTGATATTCCTATTTATGTAGCAGGAGATAGTGCTGATGTATGGTCAAATCCAAAACAGTTTTTGTTGGATAAAGACTGCAATCCTATTGAGGTTGCAGGATGTCCTCCTGATGCTTTTTCCGACGAAGGTCAGTTATGGGGAAATCCTTTATATAATTGGGGTTATATGAAAAAAGATGGCTACTCTTGGTGGAAAAAGAGAATTGAACACCTTTGCAATATGTGTGATGTTATTCGAATTGACCATTTCAGAGGCTTTGAGTCATATTACTGTATTCCTGCTGATTCAAAAACTGCTAAAATCGGTGAATGGAGAAAAGGACCCGGCATTGAATTTTTTAAAGAAATTCAGCGTGATTTAGGTAAGAAAGATATTATTGCAGAAGACTTAGGTTATTTAACACCTGCTGTTAAGAAAATGCTTCGTCAAAGCAAATATCCGGGAATGAAAGTTCTTCAGTTTGCATTTGATACAGATAGTGATAATGACTATTTACTTCATAATTTCACAAAGAATTCAGTTGCATATACAGGTACGCATGATAATGATACAGTAATCGGTTTTATGACAAAAACTGCATCAAGAAAAACTCGTAAAAGAGCAAAAGAATATCTTCGACTGTCAAGAAAAGAAGGTTTTAATTGGGGATTTATTAAAGCAGTTTTATCAAGTAATTCTGATACTGCGATTATTACAATGCAGGATTTGTTAGGACTTGGAAATGAAGCAAGAATGAATTATCCGTCAACGGTTGTTGGAAATTGGCAATGGCGTGCAACTGATGACTATATTTCAAAAGAACTTGAAGGAAAGCTTTTGTATTATACATGTCTTTATCAAAGAATACCAAAAAAGAAAAGAGTAAAATAAATGTCACAGATTGTTAATGAAGCAATAAAAATTGCAAAAAATAAATATTTCAAAGATATAAAAGAATTAAATTCCAATGAATTGCACAATGTTATCTCTACTGCTGTAATGTCATATATCGCTGACGATTGGAAAAACAGTAAGGATTACAGAATAAAAAACAGAACTGCTTTTTATTTTTCCGCTGAATTTCTTGTTGGTCGTGCAGTTTACAACAACCTTGTTTCAAAAGAAATTTACAATGAAGTCGAAGATGAGCTCAATAAGCTTGGTGTATCATTAAAGGCTATGGAAGATGTTGAAGATGCTGCACTCGGTAACGGTGGCTTAGGTCGTCTTGCAGCTTGTTTCCTTGATAGTGCTGCAACTCTTGATGTACCGCTTGATGGCTACGGTATCCGTTATAAATATGGTTTATTCAAACAAAATATCGAAAATGGTTTCCAGACAGAAACAGCAGATGCTTGGACACAATTCGGTGACCCTTGGTCAATACGAAACGAAAATGAAGCTGTAACTGTTGAGTTTAAGGATATGTCAGTAAAGGCAGTTCCTTACGATATGCCTATTATCGGTTACGGAACATCAAATATAGGCACATTGAGATTGTGGCAGTCAGAATCGCTTGTGCCCTTTGATTTTGATTTGTTCAATGCACAGAAATATGATAAATCTGTTGCACTAAAGAACAGAGCAGAGGACATTTCTCGCGTACTTTATCCTAATGATGATAATGATGAGGGTAAAAAGTTAAGACTTAAACAGCAATATTTCTTCTCAAGCGCATCTTTACAGGATATTATCAGAAAATTTAAAAATATCCATGGTAATGATTTCACTAAATTTGCTGATTATATCACAATTCAGCTTAACGACACTCATCCTGTGATTTCTATTCCAGAGCTTATCAGACTTTTAACTGTAAATGAAAATGTAAAGTTTGATGACGCAGTAGAAATTTGTAAAAATGTATTTAATTATACAAATCATACAATTATGCAGGAAGCACTCGAAAAATGGGATTTAAAGCTTATCCGTAATACTATTCCACAGGTGCTTGATATTATCAAACAACTTGATAAAATGCTCAAAACAGATCTGAAAAACAAAAACGTCCCGAAAGAAAAAGCATCAAAAATGCAGATTATTCAGGAAAAACGCGTTCACATGGCATATCTTGCAATCTTCTGTTCAAGATATGTAAATGGTGTTGCTCGTATTCATACCGATATTCTCAAAACTGATGTGTTGAAAGATTGGTATGAATTATATCCTGAAAAATTCCAGAATAAAACTAACGGTATTACACAAAGAAGATGGTTATTACTTTGTAATCAAGAATTATCAGCACTTATTTCAGAGCTTCTCGGTAATAATGATTGGGTTACAGACCTTGATAAACTGAAAGAACTTGAAAAATATGCTGATGATGAAAATGTTTTGAACAGATTTATAGCTATCAAAGAAGAAAAGAAAAAACAGTTGGTTGAATATATCAGAGTTCACGATGGTGTTGAAATTGACGAAAATTCAATTTTTGATATTCAGATTAAACGACTTCACGAGTATAAGCGACAGTTACTCAATGCACTTGCAATCCTTGAACTTTACTTTGAAATTAAAGACGGTACATTAAAGGATTTTGTTCCTACAACCTTTATTTTCGGTGCAAAGTCAGCACCGGGATATGCTCGTGCAAAGGGTATTATCAAGCTTATAAATGAAATTGCTAAACTTATCGAAAACGATAAGGAAGTTTCAAAATATATCAAAGTTGTCTTCGTTAAGAATTACAATGTTTCTTATGCTGAAAAGCTTGTTGCTGCTTGTGATGTAAGTGAACAGATTTCAACAGCAGGTACAGAGGCGAGTGGTACAGGCAATATGAAGCTTATGCTCAATGGTGCAGTAACTCTTGGAACTTATGACGGTGCTAATATTGAAATCGTTGAAGAAGCAGGGGAAGAGAATAACTATATTTTCGGTGCTCGTGTAGAAGATATTGAAGAAATAAAAGAAACATATTGTTCAAAAGACCTTTACGAAAATGACGAAAAAATAAAACGAGTTCTTGATGCTCTTGTTGACGGTACATTGAATGACGGAAAAACAAAGATATTCAAGGAACTTTACGATTCAGTTCTTAAGGGTGCATCGTGGCATAAGCCTGACCATTACTATCTTCTTCTTGATTTCAATGATTATGTTGAAACAAAGAAGCGAGTAAATTCTGATTATAAAAATAAAAAGGAATTTTACAAAAAATGTTGGATAAATATGTGTAATGCAGGTAAATTCTCATCAGACAGAACAATTAAAGAATATGCAAAGGATATTTGGCATTTATAAAGGACTCTTTTGAGTCCTTTTTTGTTGCATATTTTTTAATTTCAATATATAATAGGGTAATTATATTTATGGGTGGTGTTTATATGGATTTTGATTGTGGAATAACCAAAGAAAATCATTGGTTTCGTTATCGTGCAGCAGCAATTATAGTTGAAGATAACTGTGTTTTGTTTGCAGGAAATGAAGTGGATGATTATTTTTATTCTATAGGTGGCGGAGTTCATATAAATGAATCATCTAAAGATGCCGTAAAAAGAGAAGTTTTTGAAGAAACAGGTGTTCATTATGAAATTGACCGATTAGCAGTTATTCATGAAAATTTTTTCTTTGGAAATGCACTGCATCCTGACAGACTTTGCCATGAAGTAGCATTTTATTATTTAATGAAGCCAAGAGGTACAAAGGAATTAAATAGTAATAGTTACACAAATGGCGGATACAAGGAAACTGTCCATTGGATACCAATTGATGATTTGGATAAATATGTTGCATATCCTACGTTTATGAAAGAATATTTAAAAACTATGCCGAAAGAAATTGTGCATATTATATCGAATGAGAGAGAATAATTTTGGATAAGAAAATATTAGAGCAATATTTAAACCCAAAACTGAATATTGAGATTTTCAACGAGCTTGATTCAACTAACACTTATTTAAAGAAAGTCGGTTCAAGTGGAGAAAAAGAAAATCAACTCGTTATAGCTCTTAGTCAGACTGTGGGCAGGGGTAGAATGGGTCGTGCTTTTTATTCTCCAAATGGTACAGGAATCTACTTTTCTTTACTTTTGCATCCGAAATTTTCTGCCGAAAAATCACTTTTTTTGACAGTTATGGCTGCTGTTTCTGTTGCTGAAACAGTTATGAAATATAATTTAAATGATGTTAAAATCAAATGGGTAAATGATATATATATTGACGGTAAAAAGGTCTGCGGAATACTTACGGAAGGCTCAATAAATTCCGATAAAATGTTAGATTATGCTGTTGTTGGTATCGGTATAAATGTTGTAGCACCTGAAAATGGTTTTCCTGATGATATAAAGAATATTGCAACTGCCATTTTCCCGGGAAAAACACAGGATTATATCAAAGAAATAATTGTGGCAGATGTTGTAAATAAGTTCTTTGATATGTACAACGGAAACGATACGGATTATGTAAGAAGATACAAAGAATATTCGTATCTTACAGGCAAAAATATCAATATAATTTCAGGGGGCACAACTCGACCTGCAACGGTAATCGACATTACAGATAATTGTCATTTGCTTGTGAAAAATGAAAATGACGAAATCGAAGAAATTTCGTCAGGTGATGTTACTGTGAGGCTCGTATGAAAAGAAAAAACCTAATTGTTACATTAACATTATCATCATTGTTCTGCACATTGATAATAATCGGCTCATTTATACGAATCCCAATGCCTAATATGATGCCTGTCACATTACAGACATTTTTCGTATTGTTGACAGCACTTGTTCTGCCGATAAAAGCATCTGTTCTTGCAATCATCACATATATTGCATTAGGACTTATCGGTTTGCCAATCTTTTCAGGTGGTGGGGGAGTAGGCTATATTATAATGCCGAATTTCGGCTTTATAATCGGTTTTTTGATTGCAACAGTAATAATTAGCGTTATTACACAAAAGCTTCAAAATCGCAAATTATGGCAATATATCGTCATTTCCTTACTCGGTATTACTGTAATCTACATAATCGGTATTTTGTATTTTGCATTTATAACAAATGTTTACAATAAAGGTGATTATTCTGCAATTTGGTTTATTCAGACAGTATTCCTGCCATTCCTACCAAAAGAAATAATTTGTATAATTTTATCATCAATTTCAGCATACAAAATAAGACCATATATAACAAAAATGTCTTGAAAATATTTAATTACAGAGGTAAATATGGAACTTTGGGATTTATACACAGAAGATAGAGAATTAACAGGAAAAGAGCATATCAGAGGCGAAAAATTGCCTGAAAATCTTTATCATCTTGTTGTTCATGTATGGATAAGAAACAATAAAGGGGAATATCTTATTTCTCAACGCTCTGCCAACAGACCAACCTTTCCTTTAATGTGGGAATGTGTAGGTGGTTCTGTGTTAAAAGGGGAATCGAGTATTCAAGGTGCAATACGAGAAGCCAAAGAAGAAGTCGGTGTTGATTTATCACCTGACAATGGAAAAATTGTTTTTTCAAAAGCAAGAAAAATTATAGATGGCAAAAGATTTAACGACATTGTTGATGTTTGGTTGTTTCAATATGACGGTGATGTTATACTAAATAACGCAACAACTGATGAAGTTGAACAAATTGTTTGGATGAATAAAAGTCAGATTTTGGAACTGTTTGAACAAAATAAATTAGTTGATACATTAAAATATTTCTTTACCGAAATAGATATATAAACAAAAAAAGGAAAGGTATGAAAACTCATATCTTTCCTTAATCTTTTTATTAAAAATTTAACCTTGTAGGGGCAGGTCTCTGTGCCTGCCCTTAAGTGTGCTAATAATTACTGATTTTGTCACAATATAATTTTTATAATTCTTTCATAAATCTAATTTGTTCTTTTTCGTTACTGTAACCGATAGCACGGTAAAATTCATGAGCTTCAGGTCGGACAAATCCGGAGTTGAGTCTTATCATTTTAATATCTTTTTCTCTTGCCCAGTTTTCTGCAGATTTCATAAGTTCTTTGCCATATCCTTTTCTTTGGTGCTCTTTTGCAACAACCATACCCTGAATATTCGCCATACTCTTATAATACAACGTGTTGAATTTTATAATATGAACATAACCAACAACCTTGTTGTTGGCCTCCGCAACAAAAACACACTCGTTGTTTGGGTCAAGGGTTTCCAATCTGCTTTTTACAAGCTCAGCATCACATTCATATCCTAAATCTTCAAAGGATAATTTTTGTAATTCAACATAATCTGTTGAGTTAGCTTTTCTAATCATCTGTGATTTTACCTCCTTATCTTATTGTCTTATAAATCAAAGGCATTGTTTCAGGCTTTTTATCATCAATTACAAATGATGTATTGAAAAGCTTTTCACCGTTTTTAAGTTTTTCATCACTTTCTGCATATAGAATTGCAATTGTGTCACCAACTGAAACTTTTTCACCAGTTTTTTTATAAAGCACAATGCCTGCACCATAGTCGATGGTGTCTGTTTTCTTTTCGCGACCGGCACCAAGCAAAACAGCACTTTCACCAACAATCAGTGAGTCAATGCTTGCAATGTAACCGTCTTTATTTGCCTTAATTTCAAGCGATTTTGATGATATAGGTGCAATACTTATTTCATCATTTCCGCTTTGAGCAGTAACAAATTCAATAAACTTTTTATATGCTGAACCGTCAATTATTGTCTGTTCAGCTTTTTTATACGATTCATTGTAGTCCCAATCATAAGAAATACTTAAAATTGTTGCTGAAAGTACAAGACAAAGCTCTCGTAGCTGTTCATCACCTTTGTTATTTAGAATATCAATAACTTCATTGATTTCAAGTGCATTTCCAACATTTGAGCCAAGTGGAATATCCATGTTTGTAATAACTGCAGCCATATTTCTACCGCACTTTTTACCGATTTTAACCATTGTTTCAGCAAGTAGTGTAGCATTTTCTTCATCCTTCATAAAAGCACCGCTACCGCATTTAACATCAAGCACAATGTTTTTAGCACCTGCTGCAATTTTCTTGCTCATAATACTTGACGCAATAAGAGAAATATTGCCAACGGTGGCAGTAACATCACGCAAGGCATAAATCTTTTTATCGGCAGGGGCTAAATTTCCTGTTTGTCCGATAATTGAAACACCGATTTCATTAACCTGCTTGAAAAAGTCTTCAGTTTCCAATGAAACATTAAAGCCTTTAATACTTTCAAGCTTGTCAATTGTACCACCTGTATGACCAAGTCCACGACCACTCATTTTAGCCATTTTAATTCCAAGGGATGCACAAATAGGTGCTACAACAAGTGATGTTTTATCACCGACACCACCTGTGGAATGTTTGTCAGCAGTTATTCCGTCAATAGCTGATAAATCAAGCATATCACCGGATTTTGCCATACTTTCAGTAAGATTTACTGTTTCTTCTTCATCCATACCATTGATGAAAATAGCCATAAGAAGTGCAGATGCCTGATAGTCTTCAATATTTCCGTTTGTATATTCTCTTACAAAAAAGTCAATTTCATCTTTTGATAGTTTTTGTCCGTCACGCTTTTTTTCAATTATGTCATAAATTCTCATATTAGTCACCTAATTTTGATTTGTTGAAAGAAAAGGGGAGAAGTTCACCTAATTTAAACTCTTTAATATTGTTTTCATCTGTACCAACATACACCTTGAATTCTGCATCACAAAATTCAGATAATACCTGACGACATGCACCACAAGGCATAGCATAATCTATAATTACACCGTTTTTACCACCAACAATGCAAATTGCCTCAAATTCTTTTTCACCACTTGCAACAGCAGAAAAAATTGCAGTTCTTTCAGCGCAGTTTGTAAGTGAATATGACGCGTTTTCAACATTACTGCCTTTATAAATATTACCGTTTTTAGTAAGTAAAACTGCACCGACATTGTAGTTTGAATATGGTGCATAGGAGTTTTTCATCGCATCATTTGCTAAAATGAAAAGGTCTTTTTTATCCATAAAATCACCTAATATCAAAATTATCTAAAATAATCTTGCTGATATAATTATATCCCTTTATTGTACCAAGATTTTCAGGCTTAATATCATTTGAATACATAATTAACGGTACTTGCTCTCTTGTATGGTCTGTACCTTTAAATGCGGGGTCACAACCATGGTCTGCCGTTATAATAAGCAAGTCATTATTTTTCATTTTTGGTAAAAAACTATTCAACCAATTATCAAATTCACTAATAGCATTTGCATAGCCTTGGGCATCTCGTCTGTGACCGTATTTCATATCAAAATCAACAAGATTTGTAAACACAAGCCCATTAAAATCTTTGTCAGCCAATTCAAGAGTTTTTGCCATACCTTCATCATTTGAGTGCGTATAATAACTTTCTGTAATTCCTCGGTTTGCAAAGATATCAGCAATTTTACCAACAGAAATAACATCAAAACCATTTGCTTTTAACTTATCAAGCATTGTGTCTTCAGGCGGTTCAACTGAAAAATCGTGTCTGTCCGCTGTTCTTGTAAACGGATATTCACCGTTAAACGGTCTGGCAATTACTCGACCGACAGCGTTTTCACCTGTGAGAATATTTCTCGCAATTCTGCAATATTCATAGAGCTTTTCAATAGGAACAACATCTGTATGTGCTGCAATCTGAAAAACGCTGTCAGCAGAAGTGTAAACAATCAATTTACCTGTTTTAATATGCGCTTCACCGTAATCTGCAATAACCTGTGTACCTGAATAGGTTTTGTTACAAAGAGTACCACAGCCTGTTTGCTTTTCAAATTCATTGATTATTTCTTTTGGAAAACCGTTTGGATATGTCGGCATAGGCTTTTCTGAAATAATTCCTGCAATTTCAAAGTGACCGATAGTTGTATCCTTGCCTTTTGACAATTCCTGTAATGCACCGAAATTACCGATAGGTGAGTCTGATTTTTCAAGCTCAACACCATCAATATTACAAAGTCCGAGTCTCTTTAAATTTGGAATATTAAATTTTGATGAATTTGAAATGCTTTTAAGTGTATTTGCACCTTCATCACCGAATTTGTCAGCATCAGGTGCATTGCCTATTCCAAAGCTATCAAGAATTATAAGAAATATTCGTTTATATTTCATCAATATCCACTACCTTGTTCGTTTTTAACGATTTTAACGATTCTGCTTGTACCGATACGAGCTGCACCGAGATTAATAAATTCTTCTGCATCCTCAATTGATGCAATTCCGCCTGCTGCTTTAATTTTTTTGCCGTTTGTAGTATGTTCGGCAAAAAGCTTAATATCTTCTTTTGTGGCACCTGCTGTTGAAAAACCTGTTGATGTCTTAATAAAATCCGCATTTGAATTGCTGACAATTTCGCACATTTTGATTTTTTCTTCGTCAGTCAGAAGACAGGTTTCAATAATTACCTTTAATATTTTACCGTTACAAGCATCCTTTATTGCATTTATTTCATTTAAAATACAATCATATTTTTTGTCTTTTAACCAACCTACATTGATTACCATATCAATTTCGTCAGCACCGTTTTTTACTGCATCTGCCGTTTCATAAACTTTTGTAGCTGTGGTTGAGTATCCGTTTGGAAAACCAATAACAGTGCAGATTGCGAGCTTTTCACCGACATATTCCTTTGCTTGAGCCACGAAAGAAGCAGGAATACATACTGATGCTGTATTATATTTAATACCATCATCACAGATTGCTTTAATTTCATTCCATGTTGCATTCTGTGATAAAAGAGTGTGGTCAACCTTTGATAAAATTTCATTGATATTCATATTTTTAACCTCCGCAAGTGCTACAAAATGTATAGCCGTTATTTAAATATTCTTTAAGTTCACTTTTGCTAAGTTTAATAGTTTGTTTGTTTTCTTCTTTCATTCTGTTTACGAACGAACAGTCAGAATAGTGTATTTTTTTACTGTTGATGTTGATGATATAAGTAATTTTTCCCGAATTATCATCATTATTGGTCGTGTCTTCGACTTTATCCGAAGTATGTTCTGTATCTGAATTTATTTCTGTATTGTCAGTAACTGAATTTGTATTGTTTTTATTATCTTTTGTTTCATTTTCTTCATTTTGTTGTGAACTTATCTCGTCATATAACGGAAGAAGTGTTTCGGGAACATCCGATTCCTCAACAAAAACATCGATAACATCTTTATTTTCAAATTCTTCTGTTTCATTACTGATTATGTATGATAGACGGTTAAGAGTGTTGTCCATTTTATACATTTTAACAAGTAGAAAAACTGACAATAAACAGAAAAATACAAGAAGAACTGAAAGTAATTTAATCAATTTTTCAAGTTTTTTGTATGATTTTGCATTATCATTTTGTTGTTCATTCATAATAACACCTCACATATGTCATTTTATCATTTTTTATATGTTATTTCAATATTTTAACATTCATTAATTGTTCTGAATATAATGTTTTGAGTGATAACTCAAGAAAATATAAGGAGAAAAACAGATGGAACAGAATAAATGCAAATGTGTTTGTAAAAAAATGTATCATCTGCCTGATGATACAGTAGTTGCTATGGCATATGTACCGTTTCAGACAGAGCTAGTGACATACACAAGCGAAGAAGCATTATGTAACGGAACATTATTTCCTGAATTAAATAAAAAATTCTATGGAGGTAAATGCTGTGGATAAGTGTAAATTAATGCGTGAAATTTCTGCAGTGAAGTTTGCTGCATGGGAGCTTCACCTATATCTTGATACACATCCTTGTGATGAAAAAGCGTTGGAAATGCATAAAAAATACAGTGAACGAGCAAAAGAACTTACAGAAGAATATGAAGAATGCTTCGGTCCTTTGACACATAAATCAGGAAGCGGTTGTGAATGGGTAAAGGACCCTTGGCCTTGGGAATATAAGGAGTGTGGTTGCTGATGTTTCAATATGAAAAGAAATTACAGTATCCTGTAAAAATTAAAAATCCTAATCCAAAACTTGCACAAATCATTATTTCACAGTTTGGTGGGCCTGATGGTGAATTGGCTGCATCAATGCGATATTTTTCTCAAAGATACGGTATGCCGTTACCTGAGCTTAAAGGACTGTTGACGGATATTGCTACTGAAGAGCTTTCTCACCTTGAGATGGTAGGTGCAATTGTATATCAATTGACACGAAATCTTACAATCGATGAAATAAAGAAGTCCGGCTTTGATAAATATTTTGTTGACCATACAACAGGGCTTTATACTGTTGCTGCAAGCGGTACTCCGTTTTCGGCAATGTACTTCCAATCAAAAGGTGATGTAATAACCGACCTTCACGAAGACCTTGCAGCGGAACAAAAGGCGAGAACAACATATGATAATATCTTACGACTTGTTGATGACCCTGATGTTCGCGACCCGATAAAATTCCTGCGTGAAAGAGAAATTGTTCATTATCAAAGATTTGGTGAAGGCTTACAGCTTGTGACCGATAAATTGGATAAGAATAACTTCTATGCCTTCAATCCAAGCTTTGATAAGCATTGTATGAAAAATTGTAAAAATAAAATGAGATAAAAATAATAAATGCAACTCTATTCAGCATATTGCTTTATAGGGTTGCATTTTGTTTTATATGTTCTTTATTGTTTTTTCAGCCATTTCTCTTAAGCAGAAGCCTGTAAGTATTGTACCGTCACCATTATATTTTTCAAGTTCTGTTGAAAGTTTATCAATGTTTTCCTGTGACGGATTTTCTTTTGCAGTGTATATATAATCAAGCAAATCACAGCACATAGAGAACTTTCTGACCCATTTTTGTAATTCCTCAAAAAGAGGTACACTTGTGTCGCTGATAAGGGTTAAGCATTTTCTCATTTCTGTAATATATGAGCCTAAAAGCTTAAGTGCTTCGTCTTTTTTGTCACTTGCTTCAAGGAAAGACACCTTTGATAACACTTGTCCCATATAAGAGGAACTATACCTTGTAAGGCAAGAAACACCAAGATGGTCAGCAAAATAGAAGAAACTGTCTGCATCCTCGCCTAACATTTCATTATGAGCATTTTTTAATGATTCATCAGGGTTGTAGGTGAGTGGATTCCACAAATAATCGGCAATTGTCATAAGCGGAATTTTTGAGCATTCTGCAAATTCCATAACGTTTGAAATAAGACCTTCACAATGCTTATATAGCTCTTTATCTCTTCCAATCAATGCACCAAGGTGCATTTCCTGAAACATTTCACAGTCGTTTACAGGGAAATTGTCCCAATAAAACGGTTGGTGCTTTGTAGCAACTGTAAATTCGTCTGCTTCTCTTACAGTAAGAACACGAGAACAGATTTCAGCACCGGTCCAGAAAAGGTCAACATCCGAAGGAATATTACAACCGAATTTTGAAATATAATATTCATTACAGTTGCCACTGTATTCAGTAGGACATACTGTCAGGTTAATTGAAGTATCAATTTCCTTAAGAGCAGTATAGGTTTTATTAACAAGGTCAATGTGAGCTTCAACAATTGAATCGAATGCTTTTTCATCCTCTTCATATTGGAAATCCCATGGAATATCATCAAGCAAAAGTCCAAAGTTGTGAACACCAATATCATATATACTCTTAATCTTGTTGATAAGTAATTTGAAATCTTCGTCTGAAGTGTATTTGTATGTCAGACCCGGTCCGATTGTCCAATGAAAATCAAAATGGTTTTCACAAGCAACATCAAAAAGTTTTTTTAACTGAATAAGCTCGTTTTCAGGATAAAGTTCACGCCACTTTGCTCTGTGGTATATATCGTCTTTCGGTGCATAGAAAAAGGTATTCATTCCGTATGATGCCATAAGCTTTATAACAGAAAGTCTTTTGCTGTTTTCCCATGTGGGACCGTAAAAGCCTTCAATATATCCGCGTCTTCTGAAAAGAGGAAAGTCTGTAAGTGTTCCTTCTTTTAATTCGTTGTTTTTAATGAGCTTTGCAAGAGTATGTGCAGCCCTGAAAGCACCTTTTTCGCAAGATGCCTTGACAACAACCTGATTTTCTGATGCATTGATTATGAATTTTTCGTCTGTAAGTCGTGCTGTTTCTTCACAGTATGTAGTTTCTTTACTGTTTTCATATTTAAAAATAATATTAAAACCACCATCGTATGGTATAGAATAATCATTAAAAATTTTTTCTGCAACTTCTTTAAAATCACCTAAAACAGAAACAGATGTTACATAGATTTCTTTACCATTAAGTTCGTTTTTTTGTGGAATAGGGTAAATCACAGTTGTTTATCCTCCTTTAATGAGTTTATATAATCGTTATAAAGTTTAATAGAATCCGGATGTCCTGCAAATGAATTTGAGGTTTGGGGATTCATTATACCTAAATACTGATAACATAATATTTTATCTGCATAAGGACTGACGTTTTCAATTTGTTTCTTTATTCGTTCGATTTTTGCAGGTATTAAAGTACTTTGATATACAAGACCCTCAAAATCAAACAATTCAATATCGGCCCATAGCTTTGAACGACCTGCTTTATCGTGTGCTTTTTTAAGTTTTTCAAAAAGTTTTTGTGTTCTTTCAACAGGTGTTTTTCGTACACCTACTTCATCCTGATATGCAACAAAGTCAACATCTAAATTGGCAAGAGTATCAACAAACTTTTTATTTGCAAATACAAGATTAGTTCCATATGGTGCAATCAGTGTTTTCTTTTCGGGCGTTAGTTCATAGCATTTTTTTGAACACATATTAACATATTTTACAAAGTCCTTTGAATAATTAAATATGATACAGGTTTCATCAGGAAAATACCAACCGTAAAAGCTCTTGTGATGACCATAAAGCATTGCTAATTCTTCCATTGCTTTAAATGAAAGGTCAATTACTTCCTTTGATTTTATATTATAATTGGCCTTTCGCCAATCACCGTAAAATCCATTACCTAAAAATACTTTTAAATTGCATTTGTCGGCTTCACATAATACTTCTTCAATCGGGTCAGAGCAGGGGATATCTGCAAATGGAAAAACAGACGATTTAAAATAGCATTTTTCATATAATGCAGTTGCCATTATAACAATGTATTCCATACCTGTTGCAGAAATTTCGCGAACCTTTTCACGCCAGTTTTCTGCAATAAAGCATTCAAGCTGAGGATTCCAGTACTTTCCTTCGGCAGTGTTGTGGTGTTTGAACTCGAAAAATGTACCGTCGATTTTTCTGTTCATTATAACACCTCCTAAATTCATACAAACAGATTATAACACAAGAAATAACAAAAACAATATAATAAAGTAAATTAGTCAAAAATTTAACAAATTCTCATTGACACATTTGAATATAAAGAGTAAACTATAAATGTTAATATTTTATTAAAGAGGTGCTTTAACATGGCAATGCAGCTTACAGCCGAACAACAGGCTTTGCTCAATGGCGAAAAGGGCGAAGTAATGGCTAAAGTTATGAAAACACTTGTTATGTACGGTGAAACATTCGGTGCAGAAAAAATGGTTCCTGTTACAAGTGACAAAGGACATCTTGTTACAAGTTTTGGTCTTAAAATGATGACTCCTGTTTTTGATTTGATGGACCAGCTTTTGAATGCAGGTGTTGTATCACAACAGAAGTTCTCAGTTGACCCAAAACCGTTTGACCCAAATGTTCCTTCGGATTTTCTTAAGAACTTTGTTTTCAAAAAGTTTATGTATTCAAAGCAGGATTCATATAACGAACAGCTTCGTAAAATGGGTCTTCTTAATGACGATGCTTACACTTGCGCATGCTATCTTGATGAAGTAGGAAATACACCTAAAAAAGGTGACATTCTTTCATGGGCTGAATCAAGTGCTGTTGCATACGCAAACTCTGTTATCGGTGCTCGTTGTAACCGTAACTCAGGTATTATCGAAATGATGGGTTCTATCGCAGGTTTTGTTCCTTATTTCGGTCTTCTTACTGATGAAGGCAGAAAAGCTACTTGGGTTGTTGAAGTTAAATGTACAAAGAAGCCTGAAGCACAGATTCTCGGTTCTGCAATCGGTATGAAGGTTATGGAAGATGTACCTTATGTTAAGGGTATGAATGAATGGCTTGGTACTGAACTTACTGACGATAACAAGGCATACCTTAAGGACTTTGGTGCTGCTTGTGCATCAAACGGTGCTGTTGGACTTTTCCATATTGCCGGTCTTACTCCTGAAGCTGTTGAAATGGGTGACTCAATCGTCGCAGAAAATGCACAGGTTTATGTAATTGATGATGCTGAACTTGAAAGAGTAAAGAAATCATATCCTGTTATGTGGAAAAATCCTGATGCAACTCCAAAACTTTGCTTTGTTGGTTGTCCTCATATGACTATGGCACAGCTTAAGGAATGGACTAACGATGTTTACGAAGGACTTAAAAAGAACGGTAGAAGTAAGGTTTCTATTCCTACTGTTTTCACAGCTCCTCCTGCAGTTTGTGATGCATTTAAGAAGACTGCTGAATATACAAAACTTCAGTCAACAGGTGTAGTTCTTAGTTACATTTGTCCTCTTATGTATATGAATAACCCACTTGCAAAGAAGATGCCTGTAATTACAAACTCAAATAAACTTCGTACATATACAACATCTCGTTATTATACAAGCGAAGAAATTCTTGACATTATCACAAAGGAGGCAAAATAAAATGAAAACATTTAAAGGTCGTCCCGTAGTACCGGGCAAAGCAACAGCAACAGCTCTTGTTTCACACGGTGGTTTCAATACTCTTGCTTCTTTTCAGGGTGCATTACAGTTCGGTGACAAACAGGCAAAATGTGGTGACCAGAATAACACAGACATTTATGAAAAGCCAATGGTAGGAACAGCACTTTGTCTTCCGCAGACAATCGGTTCAACAACAGGTGGACTTGTTCTTTATTGTGCAAAGGTTATGGAGCGTTGTCCTGCATGTATGCTTTTCTCAGAGCATATTGACTCACTTGCAGCAGCAGGTGCTATTATCGGTTCAGTTTGGACTGATACACCAATGCCAACAGTTGACTGTCTTGGTGAAGAGTTCCTCAACACAGTTAAAACAGGTGATAAAATCACAGTTTATGAAGACGGAACAGTTACTATTGAATAACTAAATCTTGTGGGGTTGTCGATGATGACCCCACATTTTTTATAAAAACTCTTGATTTTATTTTTTCTTTCTTATATAATATTGAACTGTTGACACGGAGAGTTGTCCGAGCTGGTCGAAGGAGCACGATTGGAAATCGTGTAAACTGCTAAAACGGTTTCGAGGGTTCGAATCCCTTGCTCTCCGCCAAAAAACGGTATCATTCGATACCGTTTTTCTTTTAATCATTTTTCTTCCTTTACATATAATGTAGAGGGTGATTTTTTGCGTAGTTTTGATTACAACCGAAACAATGCGGTTGAATATGCTAAAAGATGGGCGTTATCGAGGAACCCAAGATATTATGATTTTCACGATATAGGAGGGGACTGTACTAATTATGCATCACAATGTATCTATGCAGGTGCGGGAGTAATGAATTATACCAAGGATTACGGCTGGTATTATATATCTCCTGATGACCGTTCAGCAGCATGGTCAGGCGTAGAATATTTATACAGATTTTTAACAACAAATGAAAGTGTAGGACCTGTCGGCAGAGACGCAGAATTTAATGAAATTCAACTTGGTGATGTAATCTTTTTAAATAACGGTCAAAGACTTTATCATACTCTTGTCGTAACAGGATTTGACACAGATGGTGAAATTCTTATTTGTGCACATACAGTTGACTCATATATGCGACGACTTGATAGTTACAGATACAATTCATTAAGTCCTGTGCATATTGAAAAAGTTAATACTTGGTAAAACTAAAAGGATTGGAGTTAATTTCCAATCCTTTTTTACTATATTTGTTCTAAAATGTATTGTTTAACATCTTCCAATTTGCTTTCTTTCCATTTGCCTTCTTCTGCTTTTTCTGCTAGGGGACAAATGATATGAAAATCAAGTGTTTCACCGGGGACACGACCTGTTCTTAATGGTTCGGCAAAATGCTCTTTCCATTTTTCTTCACTTGCACCTTTAAATTCTTCGGGTTTTAAATATGTCATTTGTCGTTTTGTTGCAGAAATAAGCATCTTTGCCGATAATGGTGCTAAAAGGTTATATTCGTCCTCTTGAACATCAACAAATATTCGTGGTAATTTGTCTTTTACAATTTTTTCTTCTCCACGAACAATTCTAAGTCCCATAGGCTCATATGTGAATTCAGTTTCAGTAAAATTCAGTTTGATAAGTAATCCGATATCAGTATTGAACTGTGAGCGTTGATAATCAGTATCAAAAATGAAGTTGCCGAGTGAATAGAAAATTATTTTATCACCGACAGTTTCATAATTCATTGGAACATGTGGATGATGTGCAACAACAATATCAGCACCCATTTCAAGATATTTGTGGTATCTTTCACGAGTGTATGGAGAGGGTAGTGGAGTGAATTCTTCACCTGCGTGAGCTACAACAATGCACCAACGACAAGTCTTTTTAATCTCATCAATTGATTTTTGTATTTCGTCAAGGTCGCTCCAACTGTAACAACCGGGTTTATCCACATCAGCCTTACGACAAGCTCGTTGATAACCAACGCCAAACATACCGATTCCACCTGCTTCATTAAGAATAACAGGCTTTCTTGCCTCGTCAATGTTCATACCTGCACCAATTGTCTGTACATTGTTTTCTTTTGCAATTTTCAATGTACTTTCAATACCATAAGGGCCTGCATCCATAATGTGATTGTTACAGATATTCCAAATATCCGATTTCATATTATTAAGAACCTTCACAGCAGCAGGGTCAATGGTATGTAATAACTGCTGAACACCGCTTTGAGTTGTATTTTGTTCAGCAACAGCAACAGGACCTTCAACATTTGTAATAACATGGTCAGCACTGTGAAGAAAGTCAAGTATATCCTGTGATATTAAGTTTTCATCATCCCATTTACCATACATATATCGGTCAAACCCAATATCACCGGTAAAAACTAATGAAGTAGTTTTTTTCATAAATAACGAAACCTTTCAAGTATTCTGTGCTTATTGTATCACCAAACGATTTGTATTTCAAGTATTACAGAATTAAGCCTTCCTTGTCAAAAGGAGGTGTCAAAACGATGTTTTGACGGAGGGATTCAAAAATATTCTTGTTTTTTCAAATTTTCTATGATACAATTAAAAATGCCAAACTAACTGAATAATGTGAAATTGGGTGTATTTTTTTATTTATGGAATAATTATACCTATTTTTAATCACAATTACATTATTGAATTTGTTAAAAATGCAGATTCCATTTATGTAATTGTGGTTACACCTGTTCACATAAAGTTAGTTTGGCGACTATCGGAGTTTGCGTTTTTTGTGCGCTGACTTCGGTTGGCGCACTTTTTATTTTATAGACAGAAAGGAAGAAAACAAATGAACACAATGATTAAAAAGCTTTGCTCTATCGTATTAACATTCTGTATGATTGTGACGATATTTGCCTGTATGCATATCACGGTGCAAGCAGCAAGCGGAACACATGGTAATCTCTCGTGGAATTTTACAAATGGTACGCTTACAATCTCTGGATATGGTGATATGAAGCAAGAAGCAACCTCATCAGCCTATCCGTGG